>VXMG01000009.1:0-5632 GCA_009841185.1 Gammaproteobacteria bacterium | reverse complement strand
TCCCCCCCCACCCCGAACCCCGACTTTCCCGCTTGTCGCGTGGGCTCGGTTATGTTTATAACACACAGGTATGTAAGGTAAGACGCTACCCCGAGCCAGGGGCCGCCGATTCCGCACGGCCGGAGATAACGGATTGACCAGGTGTTTGTGCATGATGATGATCCTGGCCGGCTGCGCGCAGTCGACGCCCGCTGGCCGTGGTGCGCCCGGGCGCATCGCCCCGGTCCCGACGGTGCAGCGTGTCGAAGTCACGCCGGACGAGGCGGCAGCGATCCGGGGACGCACCATATACGCCGGCGCGTTCATGCGCTATCACGCGTTCGTCGCCGAAGCCGCCACCGTCGAGTTCTGGCACGAGGGCAGGCTCCTGGCGACGATCGACGGTGAGGGCGTCATCACGTTCACCCCGGTGATCCTGATCGACAGCGCCGAGTGGTGAACTGGCCACCCGCAGGCGTCCGGTCTTTTTTCGGAAGGCCGTCCAAACGTCACCGGACAAGCGTCCAATCGTCATGTAGTCGGCGTCTGATCGTCATCCCTCGGACTCTTTCCACACCTTACCCGCGCGCGCTATTCTGACGGCTGAAGGATGTCGTGCCCGCAGCAAGGAGGTCCCATGCGTTCTTTCAAGCTCATTCTCCCGGCAGCCGTCGTCCTGACGGCGGCGGCGTTCCCGTCGGCGGTGGAGTTGGCCGCCCAGACGCCGGAACCCGATCCCACGGTGGTCACCCGGCTGGAGGCCGAGCCCGCCGAGCTTTCGCTCAGGGTGGGGGATGTCGTGCCGCTGGTGGTAACCGCCTACGACGCGGCGGGCGCGGCGGTGGACATTCCGATCCGGGTGAGCGCGCCGCGGCGGGCGCTGCGCATTCGTGACGGGAACATCGAGGCCTTCGAGGCCGGCCAGTACGATGTGCGCGCCATGGTGGTGATGCCCGCCAGCGGAGCGCCGGTTGCGCAGCTCACCATTCCGGTGGTGGTCGACTGGCCGGAGGTGGCGACCGTCGAGGTGGACGCGGGCGGCGACCTGCTGTACGCCGGCACGACGGTGCGCTACACGGCGACGGCCCTGCACGCGGACGGGTCGGCGCGCCCGACCGCCGAGATGGTCTGGTCGGTATCCGACACCGAGGTGGCCACGGTCGACGCATTCGGCAACGTCACCGCGCACCGCCCCGGTCCCGTCACCGTGACGGCCATGGTGGAGGGGGTGCGGGGTTCGGTGGAGCGCACCGTCGAGGCCTTCCCGGCCACGGCTGTTCAGCTCACCGGCGGCGGGGGTGACCTGCTCACCGGCGACGTGGTGCAGTTCACTGCCACCGTGCTGGACGACGCCGGCAGCGAGGTGCCGGGCGCCCCGGTCACCTGGTCGCTCGCCTACATGCCGGACGACAGCATCGTGGCGCCCGCCGGGCCGGGGCAGGTCGACGACGGCCGCTTCGTGGCCGACTGGCCAGGGCTCTACACGGTGGTCGCGACCGCGGGCCATCTGTCGGCGCGCGAGTCCGTGCGGGTCAGCCGGCGGGCCGCCGTGCAGGAGCTCGAGATCGTGGGGCAGGGACGCGAATCGCGCGTCTTCACCACCGACCTGTGGATCTGGGAAGGGGTCGACGGGCGCGACTACGCGCTCACGGGCTCCAAGATGGGCAACGGGGTCACCTTCGTGTGGGACGTCACCGACCCGGCCAACATCGTCAAGACCGACTCCATCATCGTCGACGCGCGCACCACCAACGACGTGAAGGCGTCCCCCAACGGCCGCTACGGAGTCATCTCGCGCGAAGGCGCCTCCAACCGCCGGAACGGCGTCGTGATCCTCGACCTGGCCAACCCCGCCCACCCCACCATCGCCTCAACCTGGGACGAGGGCGTGACCGGCGGCGTGCACAACATGTTCGCTACCAACGAGCACCTCTTCGTCCTGTCTGCGGGCGACAAGTACATCATCCTGGACATGGCGGACATCTACAACCCGCGCTACGTGGGCGAATACGACCATCCGGACAGCCGCGTGCACGACGTGTGGGTGCACGACGGCATCGCCTACTCGGCGGAGTGGGAGAACGGCATCGTGGTCGTCGACGTGGGCAACGGGCGCTGGGGCGGCTCCCCCGAGAATCCCGTCTTCGTGACCAACATCCCGCTTCCCTCGGGTCAGACGCACGCGGTGTTCCCGTACCTGCAGGAGGCGACCGGCAAGTTCTACCTCATCGCCGGCGACGAGATCGTCGGTCGCGAGGGGCTCGCCTGGGCGGGAACCGGCCCCGATCACCGGATCCAGTACGACCCCGAGACGGGCAGGGGCGGCTATCCGCGCGCCACCGCGGGCTACATCCAGATCGTG
Source organism: Gammaproteobacteria bacterium (assembly GCA_009841185.1). Classification (GTDB taxonomy): domain Bacteria; phylum Gemmatimonadota; class Gemmatimonadetes; order Longimicrobiales; family Gaopeijiaceae; genus BD2-11. Next base: position 3,291 of record VXMG01000009.1, on the reverse strand, counting down.
GACTTCACCGATCCGGAATCACCCGAGATGGTGGCCCGTTACGAGGTGTCCGAGTTCGGCACCCACAACATGTGGGTCGAGGACGACATCCTCTACGAGGCCTATTACGAGGGGGGTCTGCGGATGGTGGACATTTCCGGCGATCTGATGGGGAACCTGTATACGCAGGGACGCGAGATCTCCGTCTTCAAGGCGCACGATCCGCTCGGCTACATCCCCAACGCGCCGGCGGCATGGGGCGTGATGCCGTGGAAGGGCAACGTCTTCTTCGCCGACATCAACTCGGGGCTCTGGTCGGTCAAGATCTTGCCGAAGGAGCGTCCGGTCAGCTGAATGTGCCGGGCCCGTTTGCGGCCCGGAGGCACATCCGCCAGCCCCGGGAGGGACCCAACCCTTCCGGGGCTGGCTCGTCAGCGGTCCGCGAGTGCCGGGGAGGCCTTCCCTCGGCGGGCTGCTACGTGCGCACCCGAACCATCAGAAGCGCGCCCATCGCCAGGAACACGGCGTTGGGGGTCCAGGCGGCGATGGTGGGTGACAGGACACCCGCGCCCGCGGCCGCACCCAGCACCCGGAAGAGAATCAGGTACAGGGTGATGGAGGCGATCGACACGCCGGCGCCGTAGGCCGCGCTGCCGCGCTGGGACGAGGTCCCCAGGGGCAGGCCGAAGAGGACCATGATGAAGGTGGCGAGGGCGAGAGCGCCGCGCTGCTCGCGCTCGACGAGGTACTCGGAGGCGCTGCCCCCGCTGCGCTCGATGATCCCCACCTGCCGGTCGATGTCCGCGCGCGTCATCTGGGCCAGGCGGTCGTTCTGGGCATCGGACATGCGGTTGCCGGTGCGGGACGCCTCGAGCAGCTCATCGGGCCGTTCCGAGAACCCGCGCGTCTTCATGCTGCCGAACTGGTAGGTCTGTTCGCGGGCATCCGGGAGCAGGCGGCGCACGTACCCGTCGCTGAAAGTCCAGCCCGATTGGTCGTTGAAGTACGCGCGGTCCGCAACCGCGTGCAGCGAGGGTCCCGTGCCCGGCGCCGCGGTGACCGGGCGGTGTTCCAGCACGACATCCTGAAGCTCCCCGGCCATCACGGTCAGGCGGCGCACCGAAAGGCTGTGTCCCTCCTCCGTCTGGTATACGAAGTTGATGCGCCAGTCGCGGCTGAAGTTGCGTTCCTCGAGGATGTCGAAGGCGGCGCGATTGGCGCGGGGCACGATGTCGCTGATGTAGTACGACACCCCGGCGAGCGCGACGCCCAGGGCCAGCGCCGACACGGAAAGCCGATGGAAGGAGACGCCGCCCGCCTTGGCTGCCACGATCTCCCGGTGCACGGTCATGGCGTGAATCGTGAAGACCGCCGCGATGAGCGTCGCCATCGGGAAGGACCAGAACACGAACTGGAGCATCTGGAATCCGTAAGCCCGGAAGACGTCCACCATCGGGAGCCCGCGGTCGAGGTACTCGTCGATGTTCTCGGTGAGGTCGCCGACCACGAAAAGGAGCGGCACGGCGGCCACGAAGGCCGCGAATATGCGCAGGAAGCTGGTGGCGACCAGCCGGTCGAGGAGCCTCATGTGTCCGCGCTCCCCGTCACCCGGTTCACCAGCAGCTGCCGGATGCCGCCCTGCCCCGAATCGCGTGGCGCGGAGACGGCGCGTCCCATGCGCGAGGACAGCCACACGCCGGCGGCCAGGAAGATGACGTTGGAGATCCACATCGCCACATTCGGCTCCAGGCGGCCCCGGTCGGCGAGCGACTCACCTCCGATCAGGGTCGTCCAGTAGATGGCGAAGATGGCGGCGGAGAGGACGATCACCGTGCCGAGCCCGCCCCGGGGGAAGCGAATCGCGAGCGGGGCCCCCACCAGCACGAAGATGATGCAGGCGGTGGCGATCGCCCACTTCTTGTGCCACTCCACCCGGTACCGGTTCACATTGAGCAGCAGCCCGTCCTCGCGCACGGCGTTCGTGCGCAGGTTGGCGGTGACCGCCTCCGTGAGCTGGTCCGGCGGGGTCAGGCCCAGGTCGCCGATGATGCGGCGCTGGCTCTCCAGTGCTCCGGGGGGCAGCAGATCGTCGATCTCCTCTCCTTCCACCGCCTCGAGTCCCAGGGCTTCGCGCAGGGCGCCACGGGAGCGTCCCAGGCTCGCGCGCCGCACTTCGGCCAGTTCCTCGCGGGCTTTGCGCACCTCCTCCGCCAGCATCGCCGTGGACATCTCCCGGTCGCCGCGCTGCTCGCTGTCGCTGCGCTCCAGCACGTCCGCGACACCGCGCATTGGGATGATCTGCCGGGCGAAGGCCAGTTGCCGGAACCCGGACGGCCGCACGTCGCTCACCTCGTAGGCATTCCCGTCGAAGAGGGTAAGAAAGAGATCGGTGCCGGTCTCGTCGAACGCCATCGTGCCCCGGTCGGCATAGATGGTGCGATATTGGTCGTATTCGCTAACGTCGAAGATGGTGACATCCTCGAGCTCGTTGGTAAGCGGGTCGATGCTGTGCGCCTGCAGGAAGTAGCGGGTGGCGCCGTTCACGGCCTGAATCTCGTTGATCACCTGCTCGCGTAGCCGGAATGTGGGGCTCTTTCCCTGGACGTCGACCATGAGGTTCTTGAGACGATGATTGGACTCCGGGAGCACACGGTCGTGCAGCAGGAAGACCACGGCGGCCGCGACCGTGCCTGCGGCGAGCATGGGAACCAGGACCCTGGCCGGACGCACGCCGCCTGCGGACATCGCGGTGATCTCATTGGCTTCCGCCAGCTCCGAGAAGGCGTAGAGCACGGCAACCAGCACCGACATGGGAATGGTGAGCGCGAGCGTGTGGGGGAGCGAGAGAAGCATGAACTCGGCATAGACCTGCCACGGCAGTCCCTTGCCCATCAACGCGCCCATCCGCAGGGCGACCAGGTTGAGAAAGAAGAGGCCGGTGAGCACGGTGAGCGAGAAGAAGAACGGCGCCACGTGCGCCCGGATCAGATAGCGCGTGAGAATGTTCATCCGTAGCCGGTTGCGGGTTGGGCGTTGAGCGAGCCTCCCTCAACTCGCACCGTACACCGGCAGCGTGCCCGTGGTCCCGGTGGGATGGGTTGGTGGGCGGCCGCGCTGCTTCCGGCGCTCGGGCTCCTCGTGCCGGCGGCCGCCGCCCCCCAGGCCACTACCGGCCCGGGCGCCGTGGACTGGCGGGGGCTCTCTCGGCCGCCCCCCCAGCTTGCCTCCTGGCGCTTATACACCTCTGACGCTGCCGACGATCATACGCGTGTAGAGCTCGGGGGTCGCCGTATCTTTAAAAAAAATGGGGGG
>VXMG01000041.1:3119-5732 GCA_009841185.1 Gammaproteobacteria bacterium | reverse complement strand
ACGGCCTCCGCTTCGCCCTCGACCCGCGCACCCGCAACATCGGCTAGCGGCCCCCTCTCGGGGCCCGCGGGTGGTCCGGCGCGCCTGGATTCCGGCGTTCGCCGGAATGACGGGAGGGGTCTCCGGTCCCCTCTCCTCCTGGCGGGAGCGGGTGCGGGGGGAGGGGGACTCCGGCGCAGCCGGAGGAGTCAGGCAGAGCGTCGCGCGCGCCCGGAGGTGTGTAGTTGGGACGGTTCCTCGCCCGGCGGTTGGCAGTCACGCTCCTGGTCCTCTGGGGTATCAGCGCCCTGACCTACATGCTGGTCGCCATCCTCCCCGGAGACCTGGCGAGCGAAATCCTCGGCGTGTGGGGGGCCCAGAGAAACCCGGAGGCGCTCGAGCAACTCAGGGAGGAGATGGGGCTGAACCGGCCCTGGTATGAGCGATATGTCGTCTGGCTCGGCGATTTCGTCCGGGGCGACTTCGGATACGGCGTCATTTACAGGGCCCCTGTCGCGGAGCTCGTCTGGGACGCGCTGAAGAACACCCTGGTGCTGGCCGTGGCCGCCTTCGTGCCGAGCACGGCGCTTGGAGTGGGAGCCGGCGTGTTCGCCGGGACCAGGCCCAACAGCCTGGCCGACCGTTCGATCACGACGCTGTCGGTTCTGGCGGCGAGCGTGCCCCAGTACTGGCTCGGCCTGATGTTGATCGCCCTCTTCGCCCTGCACCTGGACTGGCTGCCCGCCGCCGGGATGTGGGATACCCGGAATCCGGGCGGGCTCCGCGATCTCGGGCTGCACCTGATCCTGCCGGCGCTCACCCTCGCCGCGGTGCCGACCGCGGTGATCTCGCGGCTCGTGCGCTCCGCGATGATCGAGGTGATGCAGCAGGACTACATCCGCACGGCGAGGGCGAAGGGCTTGCACGAGCGGGCCGTGATCCGGCGGCACGCGGCGCGCAACATTGCACCGACGGCCATCAACATCGTGACGCTGCAGTTCGGCTACCTGATCAGCGGTACGGTCTTCGTCGAGGTGGTCTTCGCCTGGCCGGGCCTCGGCGGCCTGCTCCTCGGGGTGGTCGCGTCGCGCGAAACGGCAGCCATCCTGGCCATTACGATGCTCGTCGCGGCCACCTTCGTCTTGATGACCCTCATCGCGGACGTTGCCCAGAGTCTGCTTGATCCTCGCGTGCGGCTGGAATGAGATCGGAGCGCATGCGATGTCGGTAGCCGGACGGGAAGGGCGCGAGGCAGGTCCTGAGCTCGTGAAGGCCGGCAGTGAGCATTGGATCGCTGTGACCTGGAGGGCGTTCCGCAAGGATCGCTTCGCGGTCATTGCGGGCATCGTGCTGCTGATCATCATCGCCGCGGCGATCGCCGCGCCGATCGTTGCCCCCTTCGATCCGTACGAAACGGAATCCTCGCTGCGGCTTCAGGGGTACGGGACGGAGGGTCGCTTGCTGGGTCTCGACGGCCAGGGCCGCGACATACTCAGTCGCCTGATCTGGGGCGGCCGGACCTCGATCCCGCTTGCCGTCATCCCGGTCGCGCTCGCGATGGCGATCAGCATGGCGCTCGCCCTCGTCGCCGGGTATGTCGGCGGCCTCGTCGGGACCACCCTGATGCGCCTCGTGGACGTGCTCTACGCGTTCCCGACGGTGGTGCTCGCGATCGTGGTCGCGATCCTCGTGGGCAACTCGTACCCCAGCCTCGCGCTCGTCGTCGTCGTCGTGCTGGTGGCGCCGATCACCCGCGTCGCTTACATCGCCGTCCGCGAGCAACGCGGCCGCGACTTCGTGGACGCGGCGCGGGCGACCGGGGCGACGCCGCTGCGGCTGATGCTGGTGCACATCGCGCCCGGCGCCTTCCCGTCCGTGCTGGTCTACTCCTCGACGCTGATCGGGCTGGTGATCATCTTCGTCGCTGGTCTGGGCTTCCTCGGCCTCGGCATCAGCCCGCCGACGCCGGAGTGGGGCTTGATGACCGCCGAGGGCCGGACGCTGCTCGGCGTGGCGCCGCACATCGCGACCGTGCCGGGCCTCGTGATCGGCATCACCGCGGTCTGCTTCAACCTCGTCGGCGACGGCCTCCGCTTCGCCCTCGACCCGCGCACCCGCAACATCGGCTAGCGGCCCCCCTCGCCTCGGGTCTCCTCCCTCCGGTCCCCTCTTCACGAGTCCGGCGTTCGCCGGACCTCCGATCCCCTCTCCCCTGGAGGGAGAGGGTTAGGGTGAGGGGGGACTCCGGACCTGACTGGCCGCGCTGTCGCGCTGTCGCGCGAGGGGGACTCCGGCACAGCCGGAGCGCGCGCCCTCGAGTAGACCCGTAATCGCATGGTGCAAACGGGGTACGCGTCACCGTCCCTACAATGGACGCTCTACGCACACCCGGGACCGCGCAACAGCCATGGGACAGGGGACGGACTGTTGGCGATTCGCAGAGCCGTGCGACGCGTGCCGCGGCAGGGAGCCGAAGCGAGCGCCTCCTGGAACAGCTCCTGGCAGCGATCCTGCGTTGCGCTGGCCGTGGCGCTCCTGATCACCGCCTGCGGTGGTCAGGGGCCCCCGCCGCCGCCCATAGTGAAACGGACGGCCGCCACCCGCAAAGCCAGATGCCCCCGCGGCCGGGGCCCC
>VXMG01000041.1:0-3109 GCA_009841185.1 Gammaproteobacteria bacterium | reverse complement strand
CCCCGCCGCGCCGGCGGGGTGGGGGGGCGGGGCGGCGCCGCCCCCGGCCCCCGGGGGGGGGGGCCCCGCCCCCGCCGACGACGCACTTCGTCAACGTGACGGCAGCCTCCGGCATCGCCTATGCCCCCGGCTTCCTGGCCCCCCTGGGGCGTTTCGACCTGGATCGGACATACGCTCCCGGCGGTGTCGCGGCCGGTGACTACGACGGCGATGGAGACATCGATGTATTCATCGTCCGGGGAGACGTTGGCCCGAACCTGCTCTACCGCAACCTCGGCAATCTGACCTTCGAGGAGGTTGCGGCGGCGGCGGGGCTGGCCAACACGAAGTCCGCGAGCGAGAACTACCGCCATGCGGGACCGATGTTCGCCGACATGGACGGTGACGGCGATCTCGACCTGTTCCTCGGCGGCCTCGAGGGCGACCCGTGCCTGATCTTCAGGAACGAAGGCGCCGGCGTCTTTCTTGATGTCACCGCGGGTTCCGGCCTCGATGCGATGCGCTCCGAACAGAGTGTCGGGGCGGCATTCGGCGACTACGATCTGGACGGCGACCTCGATCTGTTCATCTCCCACTGGGGTACGGAGCGCGATTACAGCGAGCCCGGGGATACCGAGCACCTGTGGCGGAACGACTCGGACGCGAGCGGCATTCGCTTCACCAGCGTCAGCGTCGAGGCAGGGATTTCGCCGAGCATCCTGACCCTGCCCGATCCGCTGATCTCGCTGCGGTTCTGGGACCACACGTTCACCCCCTCGTTCGCACGCATCGACGACGACCTGTACCCCGACATCCTGAGCGTCGGGGACTACAACCACACCCACTACTTCGTCAACAACCGGGACGGCACGTTCCGCAACGCGACCGATGTAGAAGTGCTGACCGATGACAACGGAATGGGATCCGCGCTGGGCGACTACGATCACGACGGGGACCTCGACTGGTTTGTGTCGAGCATCCTCATGAAGGGGAGTCTGCGCCGGGCCATCGGCAACCGGCTGTACCGAAACGACGGGGGAGTGTTCACGGACGCAACGGACGAGGCCGGCGTTGCCGATGGGGGCTGGGGCTGGGCGTCCTGTTTCCTCGACATCGAGAACGATGGAGATCTCGATATCTATCACACCAATGGATATCCATTCGCCGATCGCTACGCCAACGAGTTCGAGGCGGACAAGAGCCGGGTGTTCGTGTCCGACGGCTCCGGGCAGTTCGAGGAGAACGCCGCGGAGCTGGGGTTGGACGAAAGCGGTGAAGGACGCGGCGTCGTCTGCGCCGACTTCGACGGCGACGGCGATATCGACATTCTGGAGCTGACGTTTACCGGCGCGAACCTCTGGCGAAACGATGCCAGCGGCGGCAGCTTCCTCAGTGTCCGGCTCGAGGGCCGGGCGCCGAATACGGAGGCCGCGGGCAGCCGCATCATGCTCTCGTCGGGGGGCGTCACACAGCTGCGGGAGATCAGTATCGCCAGCAATTTCGTGTCGCAGAATCCGACGGAGCAGATCTTCGGACTGGGGCATGACACGGTCGACGAGCTGCGTGTGCAGTGGCCCGACGGCAGCGAAACCGTGATCAGCGACGTCGAGGCGAACCAGCGCCTGGTCGTCCGTCAGCCGGATCCGTAGGCAGCGAGCGCCATCCCTCCTCCCTCCGGGGCTCTCGGGTCGCGCGGGTGGTCCGGCGCGCCTGGATTCCGGCTTTCGCCGGAATGACGGGAAGGGGCTGTAATGACGGGAAGGGGCCGGAATGACGGGAAGGGGCCGGAATGACGGAGAAGGGCCGGGGTCACGGAGAAGAGGCTGAGGGCACGCCGAAGCGCCGAGGGCGGAACCGGGGGCGCGATTGCGCAATATGAAACCGGGTGCCCGCGGGGTGTGTTAAGTGTTGCGCGGTGGCGGTACGGATGGAGGGTGACGTGCGGGAGCTTGAGGGACGCGTGGCCGTCGTGACCGGGGGCGCCAGCGGCATCGGTCGCGCTATCGCCGAACGGACTGCCGCCGAGGGCATGCGGGTCGTCCTCGCCGATCTCGAGGAGCCTGCACTGGACCTCGCCGTACACGAGCTGCGTGAGCAGGGAAGCGACGTGATCGGCGTCGTCACCGACGTCAGCGACCCGGCAGCAGTCGAGCGACTGCGCGACGAGGCGCTCGAGGCGTTCGGGGCGATCCACCTCGTCTGCAACAACGCCGGCGTCACCGTGAACTCCGACCGGGGACCCGGCGAGGCCGGCCTCGGCCTGCCGCTCTGGGAGCAGTCGCACGACGCCTTCAACTGGCTGTTCGACGTGAACCTCTGGGGCGTCGTGCACGGCATCCGGACGTTCGTTCCGGTCCTGATCGAGCAGGAGGAGGGTCATCTGGTCAACACCGGCTCGGACCTGGGTCTGGTCACGCGTGAGCACTACGGCATCTACGCGGCGACGAAGCACGCGGTCGTCGCGCTCACGGAGACGCTCGCGCGGCAGCTGGCCGGCAGCTCGGTGGGTGTGTCCGTGCTCTGCCCGGGCCCCGTGGCGACGCGCATCCGGATGGCGGCGTCGCCCCGGCCGGGCCGCGAAGGCGAAGCGCTCCGCTCGCCGACGGCCGCGAGAGACGCAGCGGGCGGCCCCGCTACCAAAGAGGGCATGGACCCTGCCGATGTCGCGGCGCACGTCGTCGCGGCCGTGCGCGACGAGAGGTTCTACATCCTCACGCACCCCGACCGGGCCGACCACGCCATCCGCGCGCGGATGGAGGGGATCCTCGCACGCCGCCACCCCGTAACGGCGGCTGGATGGTGGCCTCGGCTGTCGACGTGATCTTCGCTGCCGACGATGCGAAGTTCCGCGCCGGGCTGTCGAGTACTTCGCCGTGCCCTACGACATCGGTATCCGCAAGGCCAAGGAGATCCTGTTCGAGGGCGCCGCGACCGAGTAGACGAACGCATCCGGGGAGGGGCGCGGGGCGCGCCGCTATGCTGCGCCGCGTCGCCGCGCGCATCGCTCCGCGGCCACGTACGCCGGAGGGGGACCCAATGCCCGTACCAGACAACGTTGAAGCGACGGTCCGCGCGCTCGTCGACGCGGCGGGACTGCCCGTCAGCGACGAGGAGTTCCAGTCGCTCGTCG
>VXMG01000116.1:0-52554 GCA_009841185.1 Gammaproteobacteria bacterium | reverse complement strand
CGCCCGCCCCCGACGGCGCCGCCGAGTGCGTCTTCCGCACCATCCGCGAGCCGGGCCACGCCACCTTGGCCGGGTACCGCCGCGACGGCGGCTACGAGGGCCTCGCGCGCGCGGTGCGGGAATTGACCCCCGCTCAGGTGATTGAGTCCATTGACCGGAGCGGGCTGGCCGGCCGCGGCGGCGCCGGCTTCCCTACCGGCCGCAAGTGGCGGGCGGTCGCCGAAGCGAACGGGACGCCGAAGTCCATCGTATGCAACGCCGACGAGGGCGAGCCGGGCTGCTTCAAGGACCGCGCCCTCATGGACTACGACCCGCACGCGGTCATCGAGGGCATGATCGCCTCTGGCTACGCTACCGAGGCGCACCGCGGCTTCATCTACCTGCGGTACGAGTACCCGGAGACCGAGCACATCCTCGCGGAGGCCATCCGCGAAGCGGAGGAAGCGGGCATCCTGGGGCCGTCGGTCATGGGCAGCGGCTTCGCCTTCGACCTGCACATCCGGCGCGGCGCCGGCGCCTACATCTGCGGGGAAGAGACATCGCTGCTGAACTCGATGGAGGGGAAGCATCCCTTTCCGCGCAACCGCCCCCCCTTCCCCGTCACCCACGGCTTCGAGAGCCTGCCAACGGTGGTCAACAACGTCGAGACCCTCGCCTCCGTGCCGCATATTCTCGCACTTGGCGCCGAGTGGTATGCGGGGCTCGGCCTGAACGGACACGCGGGCACCAAGGTGATCTCGCTTTCCGGGGACATCCTCCGGCCCGGGAACTACGAGGTCCCCATGGGCTTCCCGCTCGAAAGGCTGCTCTACGACTGGGCTGGTGGCCCGTTCGAGGGCCGCACCATCCAGGCGGTCACGATGGCCGGGCTCTCCGGGGGCTTCCTGGCCGGCGAGGATCTGTTCGTCACGCTGGACGAGCCCGCCATCCGCGCGCGCAAGTCGTTCCTGGGCGCGGGCGGCATCATGGTGTTCGACGACTCGCGCAACATGGTCGATGTCGCGCACGGGGCGATGGAGTTCTTTGCGCACGAATCCTGCGGGAAGTGTTTCCCCTGCCGCATAGGCACCCAGCGGCTGACCGAACGGCTCGCCGGCGAGGCCGGACCCGATGCGCTGGTGGCGTGGGTGGACGAGGTTGCGGATATTGGGTATACCATGAAGGAGACAAGCGCGTGCGGGCTGGGGACGGCGGCCCCGCTGATCACCGAGAGCCTCATGCGCTATTTTCCCGAGGCGGTTTCGCGCCACGTAGCCGCCCATGGCCCCCTTCCCATGGCGGGCCGGGGTTAGGGCGGGCCGCCTGGGACGGAGCCCTGGAGGGTCCAGGCAGCAAACTCGAATCAGGACCATACCGATGAGCACGAACGGGACAGGACCCACCATCGTCCTCGACGGCGAAAAGGTCGCATACACCCCGGGGGAGACCGTCTACGAGGTCGCCGAACGGCACGGCAAGGACATCCCGACGCTTTGCTACGACCCCAGGCTCGAACCCTTCGGCGGATGCCGCCTGTGCGTGGTGGAGGTGGAGGGGGCGCGCGCCCCGGTCGCATCGTGCACCGCCCAATGCCAGGCGGGAATGGAGGTGCGCACCAGGAGCGCGCGCGTGGAGGTGCATCGCCGCACGCTGATGGAGATGCTGGTCTCGGAGAACCGCGAAGTGGACGTGGACGAGCTCACCAGCCTCGCCTCGCAGGAGATGACCGAGCTGGTGGACCGCTACGAGGCGCGCACGGGGCGCTTCCAGGGCAGGAAGTCGGGCGCCAGCCGTCCCGACGATCCCAACCCCTTCATCATGCGCGACTACGACAACTGCATCTCCTGCTACCGGTGCGTGCGCGTGTGCGCGGAGCAGGAGGGTGACTACGCCATCTCGGTGAAGGGACGCGGCTTCGACACGCAGATCACGGTCGAGTTCGACGGCCACCTCAAGGAGTCCGCCTGCACCTTCTGCGGGCAGTGCGTTCAGACCTGCCCGACCGGGGCGCTGGGGGACCTGAAGGCGCTGGCGTACCGCGACGTTGCCGGCGAGACGAAGAAGACCCGGACGGTCTGCCCTTATTGCGGGGTGGGTTGCGCGGTGGACCTGCTCACCCGCGGCAACACGCTCATCGGCGTGCAGCCCGCCATGGACGGCCCTGCCAACAAGGGCGCGCTGTGCGTGAAGGGCCAGTTCGCCTTCGACTTCGTGCAGCACCCCGACCGCCTGGCCCACCCGCTGGTGCGGGGCGATGACGGCGAGCTGCACGAGGCCGGCTGGGACGAGGCGCTGGACCGCGCCGCGCAAGGCTTCCTGCGCGTGCGCGAGCGCTACGGGCGCCACGCCGTCTACGGAGTCGCCTCCGGACGAGCTCCGCACGAAGCCGCCTACACCATGCAGAAGTTCATCCGGGGGGGGTTCGGAACGAACCACATCGACAACTGCAGCCGTGCCTGACACGCTCCCACAGTCGCCGGTCTGGCGGCAACAATCGGTCGGGGCGCAATGTCGAACCCGCTCGAGGACATGGAAAAACCCGATGTGATCTTCTGCATCGGGACCAACATGACCGAGTGCCACCCCGTGGCCGCGACCCGGCTCAAGCGGGCCATCGCCAACGGGGCGAAGCTCATCACCGCCGACCCGCGGCGCATCGCCCTCGCCGAGCTGGCCGACGTCTACCTGCCGCTCCGGGTCGGCTCCGACGTATCGCTCCTGCTGGCCATGGCGCACGTCATCCATCGCGAGGGCCTGACCAACCAGGGCTTCGTCGAGGGGCGCACCACCGAGGCGGAGGCCTTTCTGGAGCACATCGAGAAGTTCACCCCCGAATGGGCCGAGACCATCACCGAGGTGCCCGCCGCCGACATCGAGCGCGCGGCCATCCTCTACGGGAAGGCGGAGCGCGGGGCCATCTACTACACGCTGGGCATCACCGAGCACATCTGCGGGGTGGACAACGTCCAGAGCCTGTGCAACCTGGCGCTCATGACGGGCAACATCGGGCGCGAGGGCACCGGGGTTAACCCGATGCGCGGGCAGAACAACATCCAGGGCGCGGGAGACGCGGGCGCCCTGCCCAACAACTACCCCGGCTTCCAGTCCGTGCTGGATCCGACGTACCAGAAGAAGTTCGAGGCGGTCTACGGGCGCAAGGTGGACCTCGAGCTCGGGCCCACCAAGGTGAGAGCGCTGGAGGCCTGCGGCGACGGCATCCACGCGATGATCATCAACGGCGAGAACACCGTCGTTACCGACCCCGAGCGCCACCACTGCGAGGAGGCGCTCAAGAGCCTCGACCTTCTGGTGGTGATCGACCTCTTTCTCACCGAGACCGCCGAGCTGGCGGACGTGGTCTTCCCGGCCACGGCATGGGGCGAGACCGACGGCGTGCAGACCAACACCGAGCGGCGCGTGCAGCGGCTGCGCAAGGCGGTCGAGCCCCCGGGCGAGGCCATGCCCGACTGGTGGATCGTGTCGCAGATCGCCCGCCGCATGGGCACGCCCGGCTTCGGCTTCGAGAGCGCGAAGGACGTCTTCAACGAGCTGTGCGAGCTGTCGCCCCTGTACGCGGGACTGGACTGGGACCGCATCGACCGCGGTGAATACCACTGGCCGGTGCCCCACAAGGATCACCCCGGGACGCCCATCCTGCACCAGGGGACCTTCGAAAACGGGCGCGGCATCTTCAAGCTGATCCGCTACCGGGATCCCGCCGAGGTGATCAGCGACGAGTTCCCCGTGTGGCTCACCACGGGCCGGCGCCTCCCCAACTACCACACCCGCACCCAGACCGGCCGCGCCGCGGGCATCGACTATCTCGCGCCCGGGGAGCGGCTGGAGATCCATCCGGAGGACGTGGTGGACTGGGGACTCGAGGATGGCGGCTGGGCCAAGATGACCAGCTCGCGCGGATGCATGATGGTCCGGGTGGAGGCCAACGCCCGCTCGCCGCGCGGGACCGTCTTCACCTCCTTCAGCTTCAACGACGCCCCGGTCAACGTGCTCACCGGCGGAGGATACGATCCGGTAACGGACACGGCGGAACTGAAGGTGTGCCCGGTGAGGGTGGAACGGCCGTAACCGTCACGGGAGGTCCTTCGCGGGCCGACTTCAGACCGAGCCAGCCTCACGGCATCGACCGGGGGCGGTCTCCCTTCAGTCCGATCCGAAGATGCGGTCTCCGGCGTCGCCCAGTCCCGGCAGGATGTATCCGTGCTCGTTCAGTTGGCGATCCAGAGCGGCCGTGAAGACCGGCACATCCGGATGCGCGCTCTCAAGAGCCTCGACGCCCTCCGGGCAGGCCACCAGGACGGCCAGGCGGATGTCGCGCGCGCCGTGCTCTTTCAACAGCGTGATGGTGGCCGACGACGACCCGCCCGTGCCCAGCATCGGATCGACCACGACGAAGTGGCGGCCCGCGGGCTGCGGGACATTGAAGTAGTACTGGACCGGCTGGAGCGTCTCGTGGTCCCGGTAGAGCCCCACGTGCCCGATGCGCGCGCCCGGGAGGACGGCGGTGAAGCCCTCTAGCATCCCCAGCCCGGCGCGCAGGATCGGCACCAGCACGATGCCCTCCTCGCGCACGCGGAGGCCGCGGGTGGTCTCCAGCGGGGTCTCGACCTCCACTTCTTCGGCGGGCAGGTCGCGCAGGACTTCATAGGCCATGAGGGCGCCGATCTCGCGGACCAGGTCCCTGAAGTCGCGATGTCCGGTGCGGTGGTCGCGCAGGCGGGTGACCTTGTCGGCAACCAGCGGATGGTCGACTACCGTTAGGTGGGGCCGGTCGGGCAAGGCGCCTCCGCGGTCGCTAGCTTCCCGACAGCTCCGGGAAGCGATACACGATGACGCCGCTGCCGGGGGCATTGTCGACATCGACGTAGCCCTGGTCGACCATGCCGCGCAGGCACTTCTCGACCTCCTCGAAGGACTTCCCGGAGGCCATCACCCCCTGGGTGACCGTGAGTTCGCCGCCCTTCTTCTCCGCGGCCTGGAGCAGCACGAGCCTCAGGTCCGCGGGTTTGGGCAGGGCCGCCGGCGGTGCGGAACCGGGATTGGCGCGGGCAGCCAGCCGGGGGTGCGGGAGGTAACCCTTGCTTACGTTGGCATCGCGAATCAGCGCCTTCATGCGGAACAGGTCCACCAATTGGCCGACGCCCGCGAGGCCGAAGGTCAACAGCCAGAGTATTCCCGTCCCCCACTTGCCCATGTAGATGCGATGGGCACCGCAGACTCCGGCGAGGCAAAGGCACCAGAGTCCGTATCCCAGGGCATCCTTGTATACGGACTCGTAGGCCGCCGGCGCGTCCGGGAGGCTGAGGTTGACGTTGACCGAGATGTCTCTCGGGTCTCTGGCGCCATGCGTGGAGTCGTGTTCCATCAGCAGTGCTGCGCTTTGCGGGTGTGCAGGAAGGGGTCGCGGCTCTGGCACATGCCACTTCCCAGAGTGCGCAGCCCCCGGCGGCCTTTCAATGTCTCGCGATCATCGGCTCCGGTCCAGCCCCGTTGACCGGTAAGCGGTGCCTGTGTCACCGGGACAGGTCCGGCTGTCCCCTGCTGCCTACGCAGATCGCGCGGGCAGGTGTCGGCACCTATCGTTACCCATGACCGAAACGGCCCTCTATCGGCTCCTCGATGTGCTGTTCGTGGCCTTCCACACGGCGCTGGTGGCCTTCAACATGCTCGGATGGGCGTGGAGAAGAACCCGGCGGCTCCACCTGCTGACCATCGGCGTGACGCTGCTGTTCTGGTTCGGAGCCGGGATTGTGTACGGATGGGGATACTGCCCGCTGACGGACTGGCACTGGGACGTGAAGCGGGCCCTGGGGGAGACCGGTCTGCCGGCGTCGTGGATCAAGTACCACCTGGACGCGGTCACGGGCATCGACTGGAACGCGGCCCTCGTCGATGCGGTGGTGGTGGGCAGCGCGCTGCTGGCGCTGGGACTCTCGGTAATGCTGAACCTTCGCGACCGGCGCCGGCCGGGGTAGCGCGAAGCCGCGGGAGTGCCGGAGTCCCCTCGCCCTGCTACCATGAACCCATGCGGAGTGAAGAGCGTGAACCCCTCCGCCGCTGCCATCCCGATCGTCATCAGGCCCGGATAAAGGAAGCAGAACATGAACGCTCGCCCCCTCATCATTATCGCTGCAGCAATGGCTCTCGGCTTTGCCCACGCACCGCTTCAGGCGCAGGACGGCAAGGACATGGTCGCCGCCTTCATCGACGAGAACGCGGGCTCCTATTCGAGCATCGCCCAGGAGATCTGGGACCTGGCAGAGCTGGGTTATCTGGAGACGGAGAGCTCGGGCCTGCTGGCCGGCATGCTGGAGGCCGCCGGCTTCGAGGTGGAGATGGGGGTTGCGGGCATTCCCACCGCCTTTGTCGCCAGCTACCGCAACGGGGAGGGGCCGGTCGTGGGCATCCTGGCGGAGTTCGACGCGCTCCCGGGCATCACCCAGGACCGGAGCCCCGAACGCACCCCCCTACCCGGCAAGCTGGCGGGCCACGCGTGCGGACACCACCTGTTCGGCACGGGTTCGGCCGCCGCCGGCATCGCCGTGCGCCACTGGATGCAGGCGACGGGCCAGACCGGCGAGGTGCGCGTCTACGGGACGCCGGCCGAGGAAGGCGGGGCGGGCAAGGTCTACATGGTGCGCGAAGGGCTCTTCGACGACGTCGACATCATGCTTCACTGGCACCCCGCGGACAGAAACTCCGCGGGCGCGTCGAGCAGCCTGGCCAACAAGTCCGCCAAGTTCCGCTTCTCCGGCGTGTCCGCGCACGCGGCCGGGGCGCCCGAGCGCGGGCGCTCGGCGCTGGACGGCGTGGAGGCCATGAACCACATGGTCAACCTGTTGCGCGAGCATGTCCCGCAGGAGACCCGCATCCACTACGTGATCACCTACGGCGGGGCGGCGCCCAACGTCGTCCCCGACTTCGCCGAGGTCTTCTACTACGTGCGCAATCCCGATCCTGCGAACGTGCACGAGATCTTCGAGCGGGTGGTGCAGACGGCGGTAGGTGCCGCGCTGGGTACCGGAACCGAGATGCGGTACGAGGTCATTCACGGCCTCTACAACATCCTCATCAACGTGACGCTGCAGGAGGCGATGCACGCGAACCTGGAGCGGGTCGGAGGCGTGCACTACAGCGAGCAGGACCGCCGCTTCGCCGAAGCGCTGGCCAATCATCTGCCCGAGGACGCGCTTCCCATCGCATCGGCGGCGGACATCCAGCCCTTCTTCGTGACCGAGGAGGGAACCGGAGGCTCCACCGACGTGGCCGACGTGAGCTGGGCGGTGCCCACGGGCGGGGTGCGAACCGCCACCTGGGTGCCCGGCACCGCCGCTCATTCATGGCACGCAGTCGCGGCGGGCGGGACGCCCATCGGCGACAAGGGCATGGTGGTGGCGGCCAAGACGCTGGCGATGACCGCGATCGACGTGTTCACCCGGCCCGACCTGGTGGAGGCGGCCAGGACGGAGCACGCGGATCGCATCCCGGAGGGCTGGGTCTACGAGCCGCTGCTGGGCGACCGCTTCCCGCCGCTCGACTATCGGCTGCCGGCGGGCGGGACGGGCCGTTAGGGCCTAACCTCCCACCGCGAACTTCTGCACGCGCCGGCCCGTCGAGGCCTCGCCCACGTAGATGTTGCCCCGGGAGTCCACCGACATGCCGTGCGGCCGGAGGAACTGGCCCACCTGCCGGCCGCCGCGGCCGAACTCGCCCACGACCTCCAGGTCGGAGCGGCGCAGGATCCACACCTTGTGGTTGGTGCCGTCGGCCAGATAGAGCCACTGTTGCGCGGCGTCCGGCGACAGCGCGATAACGAACGCCGACCCGGACGCCCGCGTGAGCGGGGCGATGGTCTTCTCGGTCACGTAGGTGCCGTCGCGCTGGAACACCTGGATGCGGTTGCCGCGCCGGTCCGCCACGTAGATCAGGCCGTCCGCCGAACCGAACAGGTCGTGCACGGTGGAGAACTGCGGCGGGAGCAGGCTGTCGGCGGTGCGGGCGCCGTAGTCGTAGGTGGCCTCGTCGTCGGGGGGCTCTCCGTAGGCGCCCCAGTGCCGGAGGTACGCGCCCGTGTCTCCATCGAATACGATCACCCGCCGGTTGCGGTATCCGTCCGCGACGAACACCTCGTTGGTTTCCGGGTCGACCCAGATCCCGGCCGGACCGCCTAGGAGCGCGGTGTCGGAGCTTCCGCCGTTCACGTCGTACTCACCCAGCGTCATGAGGTGCTGTCCGTCTCGGGTGAACTTCATGACGCGATGGTGGCGGTAGGTGCCGATCCAGACGTTGCCGTTGTGGTCGATGAAGAGCCCGTGCGAGTTGCGCGGGTACTCGGACACGTCCTGGGTGGCGGGATCGCCCCACCCCTGAACCACGTTGCCCTCCGGGTCGATCTCGAGCACGACGGGCGCCGGCACGCAGCACTCCCCTATGGGCGGATCCTGCACCGCGGAGGTCTCTTCCGGCGTCAGCGTCTCGGGAAGATGCGTGATCCAGACGTGATCGCGGTCATCGACGAAGACCGACGTGATCGCACCCAGGATCCAGTCGTTGGGGAGCTCACGCGGCCAGGTGGGATCGACTTCGAAGGATGGCGGACCGTTTTCGGAAGCGGCCGGGTTCTCGCCGGAGGCTGAAGCGTCCGCCCCCGGCGCGCCCGATTCGGCACAGGCCGGGGACAAAGCCACGAGCGCGATGGCGGACAGGCGCAGGGGAGATCGAGCCATGGTTCCCTCCAGTGAGCTGCGAGTCTTGCGTGGTACCGGGCATGGCCGGCTTCCCGAGACGATGCCGGACTCGGGAAAACGTACTGGATGCCAGGGTGTCCCGCCGCGTTGGCACATCTCCGGATCTCCCCCCCTTTCTCCCACCGGACGGCTCGTGTAGGATTGTGCGCGCGTTTCACCACCCCAACCCCGGAGGAAACCGATGAAGATGCTTAGGCCGCTGTGCTGTCTCGCCCTGGCGCTCGCCTTCGCTGCCACCGTTCAGGCTCAGGACAGGCCGCTGAGCCCGCGCGGGGAAGCCGCCGCCCATGTGGGAGGCGCGTACAACTCGGAGGGCAGCTACGAGAACGGCTCGTGGGTCGTCGTTACCTACGGCCGCCCCATCCTCCGGGGCCGCGACCTGTTCGGCTCGGGCGACGAGTACGGGCAGGCATTCCTGCGCGGGGCGCCGGTGTGGCGCGTCGGGGCCGACCAGTCCACCCGCTTCATGACCGAGACCGACCTGACCTTCCGCGGCCAGCGGCTGCCCGCCGGCGAATACAGCGTCTTCGCGGAACTCACCGAGGACGAGTGGACGCTCATCTTCGCCAACTGGGGCGTGAAGAACGACTTCCGCGAGGAGAATCCGGACGCGCTGTGGGGCGCCTACGGCTACACGCCCGACCGCGACGCTCTGCGCACCAACATGGACGTCTCGACGATCGCGATGTCCGCCGATCAGCTCGTCATCACCTTCATGGACATGACCCCCCAGGGCGGCCTGTTCACGATCTGGTGGGACGACCAGGTGGCCACGGTGCCGTTCGAGGTCGCGCGGTAGGGATCGCCGGGCGGGTCGGCCGCCCGTGATCGAAAAGGAGGCCGAGCCAGGGGCGACGTGACGCCCGCGCTCCTCCGGCAGCTTGCGCCAACTGCCGTCCCCGGACCAGCTTTTCGGCATCACGTCGAACAGCTTCCGTGCACACAGGCAGGTGACGCGGTCATGAACGTTCAGCAGACGCCTGCGCCCCTTGTGGCGCTGTCATCGCTGCTCCTCCTTGCAGCGTGCTCTCTTGCGCCCGCGCCATCGGTGCCGGAGCCGGTCGCCGAGCTTCCCGACAGCTTCGAGGGGAGCGAGGAGTCGGGCGCGTATGAGGCCAGGGAGTGGTGGACCACCTTCCAGGACCCGGCGCTCAACACGGTCATCGACTCGGTGCTGGCCGCCAATTTCGACCTGGCCGAAGCGGTGGCCCGCGTACAGCAGGCCAGGGCCCAGGCGGGTATCGCGCGCGCCTCGCTGCTTCCCGCCATCCAGGCCAGCGCGAACGTCAGCGACACGGACAACCCGTCCAACGCCGGCTTCGGCCAGCAGTTCCGCGAAATCGCGGGCGACCGCCTGCCCGGCTTCGAGTTCCCCGAGCGCCTCGGCATCGAAACCTGGTCGCTGGGCGTCGACTTCGCCTACGAACTGGATTTCTGGGGACGCGCCCGCAATGATTCGCGGGCCGCCGGGCAGGAATACCTGGCGTCGGAATCGGACTACCATGCGGCGCGCATCGGCGTGCTGTCCGAGACCATCACGACCTACTTCGAAATCGCCGACCTGCGCAGACGCGAATCCCTCGCCCGCGAGACGATCGACGTTCTCCTGGAACGGGAGGAGCTCGCAGAGACCCGCTACGACCGCGGGCTGGTGACTTCGTTCGAACTCTACCAGGTTCGCCAGGAACTTCGGAATACGCAGGCCGCCCTTCCTCAGCTGGAGAGCCAACTGGTCAACGCCGAGGGGCGTCTGGCCGTTCTGGTGGGTGGCTTCCGCGGGAAGCTCGACGCGATCCTCCCCGATTCGCTGGCACCGCTGCCGTCGAGCGATCCCGTCTCCGCGGGGGTGCCGGCCGACCTTCTGGTTCAGCGGCCGGACGTGCGCTCAGCCGGGCTTCGGCTCGAGGCCGCCCGGTTCACCATAGGCGCGCGCCGCGCCGAAATGCTCCCTTCCCTTTCGTTCTCGGGCACGATCGGGGTGCAGTCCGCGGATGCCGACGGGCTCTTCAACGTCGACCAGTGGTTCCGCAACCTGCTTGGCAACCTCACCGCTCCGATCTTCCAGGGAGGTCGCATCCGCAGCAACATCGCCGTCGCGCACGCCCGCTTCGGCCAGGCGGCCGCCGCCTACGGGCGCACCGTGGTGACGGCGGTGCACGAAGTGGAGACGGCGCTGGCCGCGCTCGGCAACGAAGGGCGGCGCCACGAGTTCCTCGCATCGCAGCGGGAAGAGGCCCTCGCCTCGGTCGAACTGCAGTCACGCCGATACGCCGCCGGAGTGGGAGGCTACATCGACTACCTCGACGCCGTGCGGGCGCTCCTCAACGTCGAGTCGACGCTCGCCGGCGCGCGCCGGGACCTGGCTCTGGCGCGCCTGGCGGTACACCGCTCCCTGGGCGGCGACTGGACCGCTCCGCCCGAGGAGCTCGAGGGCCCGCGCATGGTGCCCGCCACCGAATCCGAAGAACAGGCCGACACGCCAACCGGGGGGACGGAATAGATGAGCCGCCGCCGCAGTTTTCTGATCGCTTCGGGCATCCTCGGGGGCGCCGTCGTCCTGGCGGCCGTGATGATCGCCCTGCGTCCCGACCCCCCGCTGCGCGAGCCGGGCTCGCAGGCGCCGTTCGTAACGACCGCCCTCGCCACCGGACGGGACGGCGCCATCCCCGTCTACAGCGCGGGCACGGTGCGTCCGCGCGCCGAGATCGATGTCGCCGCCCAGATCAACGGCAAGGTCGCGTCGGTCGCGCCCGCGTTCCTGAGCGGCGGGCGAGTGAGTGCGGGAGAGGTCCTGTTCCGCATCGACGACGCGGACTACCTGAACCGCGTGCAGCAGGCGCGCGCCAACGTCGCCGCGCAGTTGGTCGCGCTCCTGCAGGCCGAGGAGGAGGCCCGCATTGCCCGCGCCGAGTACGAGGGGTTCCTGCGCCGGCGGGCAGACGCCTCCCCTCCGGGCGAAGCGAGCCCGCTCACGCTGAGGGAGCCGCAACTCGCCGCCGCCCGGGCTGCGCTGGCGCGGGACAGCGCCGCTCTCGCCGACGCGGAGCTGGCGCTCTCGCGGACCGAGGTGCGCGCGCCCTTCAGCGGCATCGTGAGAACCGAGATGGTGGACGTCGGGCAGTTCGTGGCCGCCGGGCAGGGCGTGGGACGGCTCTACGCCGACGACGCCGTGGAGGTGGTGGTTCCCCTGTCGGACGCCGATGCGGCCCTCATCCCCGACCTCTGGATGCTGGATGCGGGTGATGGCGACGCAAGCGTCGAGGCCACGGTGATGGCCGAGTACGGAGATGCCTCGTACGCGTGGTCGGGATACGTGGACCGGGCTGAGGCCGCGCTGGACGAACAGACCCGCACGATCGACGTGGTGGTGCGCGTCCCCGACCCGTTCGCGGGCGGTCGGGCGATCACCTCCGAGGGCGGCGGCGCGGAAGCGGAGGACGGCCCGAGCGGTCCGCCCCTCCTGGTCGGTCAGTTCGTGGAGGTGCACATCGCCGGGGCCGCCCCGGAGCGCTACTTCACCATGCCGCGTTCCGCGCTTCGGACCGGGAACGAAGTCTGGGCGCTGCGCCAGGACACTCTGGTCACCATCGTCCCGGTGGGCGTCCTGCAGCGTGCCGACGAACTCGTGTACGTCACCGGTGGCCTTGCGGAAGGACAGGCGGTCGTGCTGAGCGGCCTGCAGTTCGCCACCGAGGGCATGGTGGTGCGGACGAGCGCCGAAGGGCCCGGATGAGCCGGCCGGACGAGCCCTCGCCGGACGAGCACTCGTCGAACAACCCGTCGCAGGAGGCGCGCGGCCCCATCGCCTACATGGCCCGCAACGGGGTCGCCGCCAACCTCCTCATGTTCTTCATTCTGGCGGCCGGCTTCTTCTCCCTGCGCGGCCTGGTCCAGGAGGTCCTCCCGGAGATTTCCCTCGACCAGGTCATCGTCTCGGTTCCCTATCCCGGGGCCACGCCCGACGAGGTCGAGGAGTCGATCCTGCGCAAGATCGAGGAACAGATCGAGGCGGTGGACGACGTCAAGGAGATCCGTTCGACGGCGGCCGAGGGGCGGGGATCGGTAACGGTGGCACTCCAGTTGGGCGCGGATGTCGCGCGGGCACTCGACGACATCAAGGCCCAGGTCGACCGGATCCAGACCTTTCCCGCCGGCGCGGAGCGCCCGGAGGTCACCGAACTCACCAACCGCCAGAGCGTCATCCGTCTGGTGCTGTTCGGCGACGTCGGTGAGCGCACGCTCAAGGAACTGGCGTACCGCACCGAAGACGGGCTCGCGGAGCTTCCGGTGGTCTCCTACGTCGAGACGACGGGGATTCGCGACTACGAGATCTCCGTCGAGGTCCCGCTGCATCAGCTGCGGGCGCTGGGCCTGACCCTCGGGGACATCGCCGGCGCGGTGCGGGGGGGGTCCCTCGACCTTTCCGCGGGAAGCATCGACACCCGGGACGAGGAGGTGCGCATCCGCACCACCGGGCAGAACTACACCCAGCACGACTTCGAGGACATCATCGTCCTCAGCCGGGTCGACGGCACAGTGGTGCGCCTGGGGGACATCGCCGAGGTGCGCGACGGCTTCCGCGATGTTGACCTGATCGCCCGCTTCCAGGGCCAGCCCGCGGTCTATGTGGAGGTCTTTCGGACCTCGGACGAGAAGGTGCTCGACATTGTCGCGGCGGTCGAGGAGCACTTGGAGGAGGAGGTCATCCCGTCGCTGCCCGCCGGGGTGGGACTCGAGGTGTGGAACAACTCCGGACAGCTCTTCGAGAGCCGCCTCGGGCTGCTCGTGAAAAACGGCCTCATCGGCCTGGCGCTCGTCCTTCTCTCCCTCACCCTCTTCCTGGATCTCAGGCTCGCATTCTGGGTGGCCGTCGGCATAGCAGTGTCGTTCGTCGGCACCTTCGCCGTGATGAACTGGCTGGCGGTGTCGATCAACATGATGACGCTCTTCGCGTTCATTCTCGCCGTCGGCATCGTCGTCGACGACGCCGTGGTGGTGGGCGAGAACATCTACGCGGAGCGTGAAAAGGGCTGGCGCGGGGTGGACGCGTCCATCCGCGGGACCCGCCGCATCACGGGCCCGGTCATCTTCGCCGTCCTCACCACCGTTGTGGCGTTCTGCCCGCTGTTCTTCGTTCCGAGCGTAATGGGGAGGTTGATGACCATGCTCCCCGTGGTCGTGATCTCCGTCCTCATGTTCTCGCTGGTCGAGTCGCTCCTGGTTCTGCCGAACCACCTCTCTCACATGCCGGACCCGGGCAGACGCCGACGCCGGACCCGGGATCACCCCGTCGCCCGCATCCAGCTGGGCGTCGATCGGGGGCTGAAGCGTTTCATCGCGGGACCTCTCGACCGCTACCTCAGGGTCGCCACCGCTCAGCCCGGCCTGGTCATCACGAGCGGGATCGCGCTCATCATCCTCTCCGTCGCCATGGTGCCCGCGGGCATAATCCGGGTGAACTTCATGCCCACGGTGGAGGCGGACCTGGTCACGGCTACGCTGGAGATGCCCGAAGGAACGCCCGCGGCGCGAACCTCCGACATGGCCGATTTCGTGGAGGCGTCGGGATACCGCGCCATCGCGCGGCTCTCACCGGAAAACTCCGGATCGCTCCTGGAAGGCGTCAACGTGACGGTGGGCCAGGAGGCCCGGCAGATGGGGCTCGCAGGAGCCGGGCCCGAAGCCGATCCGCGCGCGAACCTCGCGGCGGTGGAGTTCAAGCTGGTGACGGCGGAGTTCCGCGATGTCTCCGCCGCCGACTTCCAGCAGGCGTGGCGGGATGAGCTGGGTCCTCTGCCCGAGGCGCGGGCGCTCACCATCACGGCCGAGTTGCTCAACTTCGGCTTTCCGGTTCACGTCGAGCTCGCCCATCCGGATCCCGGGCGTCTGACGTCGGTCGCCGACAGCCTGATGAAGCGGCTACGGGCGTTCGAAGGCGTGTTCGATGTCCGGGCGGACCAGGATCAGGGACTCAGGGAGATCCAGCTCGATCTGCGCCCGGAGGCCAGGACGATGGGGGTGACTCTGGACGCCCTGGCCCGCCAGGTGCGCTCCGCGTTCTTCGGCAACGAGGCGGTGCGCGTACAGCGCGGCCGCGAGGAGGTGCGCGTCTACGTTCGCCTGCCCGAGGACGAACGCAACGCCATCGCGGACGTGGAGGCATACCTCGTGCGCACGCCCATGGGAGGCGAGGTGCCGCTGGGCCGAGTCGCCTCGGTGCGCCTGGGAAGCTCGCCCACCACGATCCGGCGGACCGACGGAGAACGGGTCATCGCCGTCACCGCCGACGTCGACCGGGAAGTCATCACCGGCGGTGAGGTTACGGAGCAGCTTGCCGCGACCGTTCTTCCGGAGCTGGCCGCGGGCGACCCGGGTCTCTCCTACAGCTTCGGAGGAGAACAGCAGGAACAGGTGGAGTCCTTCGGCGCCCTGGCAAGCGGGTTCGCCCTGGCCCTGCTGGCCATCTACGCCCTGCTTGCGGTCCCCTTCGGCTCCTACACCAAACCCCTGATCGTCATGGCCGCCATCCCCTTCGGGATCATCGGCGCAATCGCGGGCCATCTGCTCCTGGGGCTGCCCATGAGCATGATGTCGATGTTCGGCGTGATCGGCCTGAGCGGCGTCGTGGTGAACGACTCCCTGGTCATGATCGATTTCATCAACAATCGTCTCCGGCGGGGCATGCCCGGCCGGGAGGCGATCATCGACGGAGCCAAAGCGCGCTTCCGCCCGATCCTGCTTACGTCCGTGACCACCTTCCTGGGGGTGGCGCCGCTCGTCTTCGAGCGCAGCCTGCAGGCGCAGTTCCTGGTGCCGATGGCCGCTTCGCTGGGCTTCGGAATCCTGTTTGCGACGGCGGTGTTGATGCTGATCGTGCCCGCCCTGACCATGGTGCACCACCGCCTTACGGAGAGGGGACCGGTCGGTTCTCCCGTCGCTTAGCGCTCAGGGCGCCCCCGGGGTTCTCTCGAACTCCGCGGCAAACAGCGCCCGGGTATCCGGGTCGAGAAGGACCTCGGAGGGCTCGGCGTCCACCGGGATCGAGAAGCTGTGGGAGGCCGCGTCCAGCTCGACGGTGACCACCCGGACCGGCACCGCGTCGCGACCCATGTAGATCCCGATGTCGAGGGGCATCCGAAACAGCCCCGTCTCCTGCACCTGGCGCAGGTCGACACGCACCGCTCCGGCAGCGGAATCGTACGCCCATGATCCCTCGAAGACCGGATTGCCCCCGTGCCGGAGCCACTGGTCGAAGAAGCCCTGCAGGTCGTCGCCGGAAGCCTCTTCCATGGCCTGCATGAGGTCGTCGGTGGAGGCCGTGCCGTTCAGGTGACGGGCATAGTAGGTGCGGATGCCCCTCTGGAAGGCTTCGTCGCCGATGCGCTCCCTGAGCATGTGCAGCACCCAGGCGCCCTTCTGGTAGGTGGCGACGCTGGTAACCCGCGACATGTCCTCGAGGTCGTCGTGGACGATGCGATAGTCGGGGTTCTGATCGTACCAGAACCGCACGCGCTCCGCCGCCTCGCGCAGGCCGGCGACGAAGTCGTCCCTTCCGTACGCGTGCTCGCGGAAGAGGAGCGTGAAGTAGGTCGCGAACCCCTCGCTCAGCCACACGTCGTCCCACTCGGATTCGGTGACCGCGTTGCCGAACCACTGGTGTGCAATCTCGTGGATGACGACGTTGCGCCAGCGCACCGGCCTGCCGCCCGTAACCGCGTTCTCGCTGTACATGAGGGCGGTCGCGGCCTCCATGCCCCCGCCGGTGGCCGGGGAGGTGATGTTGGCCAGCTTCTCGTAGGCGAAGGGTCCCACGTAGTCGTCGAAGAAGGCGAGCACCTGGAGGGTGGGGACGGCGAAGTCGTGGAAGCCCGCGTCACGGTCGCGCGCGTACACCCAGGTCTGTACGGGTTTCCCGTCGAACTCGCCCAGGTTCTGCACCGCGAAGCGCGCCACGCCCACCACGAAAAGCCACGGCGAGATGGGCGCCGACTGCCGCCAGTGAGTGCGGCGCATGCCTCCGTCAAGGTCCGTCTCCTCCACCAGAGCGCCGTTGGACACCACCTGGTAGTGCGCGGGCGCGGTGACGACGAACTCGCACGCGGCTTTTTCCGCCACATGGTCCACCGTCGGCAGCCAGTTGCGCGCGCGGTTGGGCCAGTTGTCGCTGAAGAAGGTGCGCTCGCCGTACTTGTTGGGACCTATGCGGAGGCCGGACGCGGGGGCGCCCCGGTAGCTCACCGTCACCGAGTCCCGCTCGCCGCGGCGGCCCGCCCGGGGAAGCCGCACCGTGAGGAGGTCGTTCTCGTGGCGGTATTCGAGGGGACGCCCCGCCGCCCGGACGCCTGTTACCTCCATTCCCTGACCGTCGGGCCTCACGCCAATCAGGTCGAGCGGAAGCTCCACGACTTCCGCCGCCGTGAAACGGAATCTCACCGTCGCTCGTCCGGTGATCCGGTCGGTGTCATCGCGGAGCGTCAGCTCGAAGCGGTACGCCTCGACGTCGATGCCGGGGCGAGGTTGCTCGATGACGATCCCTGCGTGGGGCTGCTCGACGAAACGGGGAGCGGGCGTCGTCCCGAGCAGAAGGAGAGCGGGTATCCACGGTAACGCGATCAGGCGGCGGCGCATTGGACATCCTTACCTGGGATTGCATTGACGGAAACACCATGACATTTGACGCAGGGTTGTCCGTGTTGCATATATTGGTTTATCCAGCTTGGGAGACAATACAGCCACTCAGGTCGAGCCGCTTGAGATGCGGCAGGTGTGTGTTGTGTGCAGCACCCGCACGCCGGAAAGTGCGGTAGCTGTGTGTGGAATCTACGGCCGGATAATGCAGCATGACCCATCGTCGCAGGCAGCGGGGGGACGCGCCGTCCGCGTCCGAGAATCTGTGTGTGTATTGCGGCGCACCGGTGCCGGTTCGGCGCGGCGGAACAACCTGCCGCGCGAAATGCGCCCGAGCCTATCGGGACCGCGAAGCGCGCCGGGAACGTGCCCGCGCCTCGGCGCGAGCCTGGCTGTATGCCCGACAGCAAAGAACCGATTCGGTTATCCCCGACTGACGCCGCCAGGGGCACCCTTTCCCGCGTCGTCTCCCTGACCCGCAGGTCGCGCGGCAACGCCCGGCCCGTCACCTCGTCTCCCTTTCGAACATCCTTCTGAGCGCCTTTCCGTCGGCGGCGCACAGGCCCCGCTCCGTGACCAGCCCGGTCACCAGCCTGCGAGGGGTAACGTCGAAGGCATAGTTGGCCGTGCGCGTACCTTCGGGAGCAATCCGCACGGTGCGCTCCACCCCGGCCTCATCGACGCCGCGCACCAGCGTCACCTCGTCCGCGCCCCGCTCTTCTATCGGGATATCGGCCCCGTCTTCGGTCGTCCAGTCGATGCTGGGGGAGGGCACCGCCACGTAGAAGGGGACGGCGTTGTCGCGCGCGGCGAGGGCGAGAGGGTAGGTGCCCACCTTGTTGGCTACGTCGCCGGAGGCGGCCGTGCGATCAGTGCCCACGATTACGACATCGACCTCCCCGCGACTCAGCAGATGGCCCGAGGCACTGTCGGAGACGAGCGTGTGCGGCACCCCGTGCTGGCCGAGTTCCCAGGCGGTGAGCCCGGCCCCCTGAAGGCGCGGGCGCGTCTCGCGAACCCAGACGTGTATGTCCAGCCCTTCGTCGTGGGCCCGGTACATGGGTGCGGTGGCGGTGCCCCAGTCGACGGTCGCCAGCCACCCGGCGTTGCAATGGGTGAGCACGTTGAGAGGCCGGCCCGGCCGGCGGGCCACACCTGCCGCAGACCGATGGATCTCCCGGAAGATATCCAGTCCGACGTCGCCGATGCTCCGGTTGATCCGCACATCGTCTTCGCAGAGGGCGTGGGCCAACCCGTAGGCGGCGCGCATCCGGCGCGGAGGAGGCAACGGGCGGAGCGCAGCTTCGGCGTTCTCGAGCGCCCAGCGCAGGTTGACCGCCGTCGGTCGCGTCGCCATCAGCCGGTCGACGGATGCCCCGAGCGACTCGTCGGAGGGATCGGCACGCATCGCGAGCGCGACCCCGTACGCCGCGGTCGCGCCGATGAGGGGGGCTCCGCGCACGACCATGGCGGAGATGGCGTGCGCCGCGTCGGCGGCGGTCGAGAGCCGCCGGATGAGAAACCGGTGCGGCAGCAGGGTCTGGTCGATGACCTGAACGTCCGCGCCCTCGCCCTCGGCGAAGATGGCGCGATAGGGAATGCCGCCGACCTTCACCGGCCCCTCCGCTCCCCTGACCCGGCCGCGCCCGGGGAGGCGGAGCCGGCCTCGTCCACCACTACCGGGCGGTCCCGCGCCCGGTCCACGACGCAGAGAAAGCCCAGCGCCTCCCCGGCGTCGGCGGAGAAGCGGTGGACATCGTGCGGAGCCACGTACACGACATCGAGCGCCGAGACCGGCTCAGTTGCCTCTCCCAGGCGAACCGCGCCCTTCCCCTTCACGATCACGACGGCGTGCCCGTGCGCATGGCGCTCGAGAGAGGAATAGCCCCCCGGCGCAACCTCGAAATACCGCAGCTCGAAGCCCAGGCCGGCTTCGCCGCTCTCCGGGCCGCCTGCAAGAAGCGTGTGGCGGGTCACATCGCGGAACCGGGCAAGTCCTTCTTCCCCGTGCTTGTAGCGCCTCGGCTGGACGTTTGCCCAGTCGCCGGCCTCTCCGCGAATGACCCGGGACCTGCTCACCTTCTGCTTCCCTCCCGTCGCAGTGCAGCCTCGACCAGTCGCCGCGCCGCCCCCTCCAGATCCCGCTGCACCAGCAGGCTTCCCCCGATCAACAGCATGGTGTCCGGCCCGTATCGGCCGAACCAGTGGCCGGCCTTGGCGGCGTTCACGCCTCCGGCGGGCGCGGGAAGCGCGCGGCGATGCTGCTCCAGCGGTTCCCGCAGACGCCTGTTGATCGCGTGGCAGGTCTCCTCCGGCCACGAGAAGCGCCCGCCTGCGTTTACGTACACCACGATGTCGGCGCCCGCAACCCGGTAGAGGGTGCCGAGCAGCACATCCGGGGCGATTCCCTCCCTCCGGCCGGGCGCGGTCTGCGCGTGGGAGGGATGGGCCATGACCGCCAGCCCGCGCGGACCGGCGGCGACCCGGCGGAGGGCGTCCAGCCCCATCAGGCTCGGGCAGAGCACGACGCCGGCGAGACCCAGCGCCTCCACCCGTGCGAGGCGCTCCTCAAGGGTATCCAGCGGTCCGGTGACGTTGGGGAAATAGGCGGTGTGCCCTCCGATCCGCGCGTTCGCGCCGGCGACGGCCTCGGCGATCACGCGCGTGCGCTCCGCGAACGGGGCCGAGCCCTGGACGGCCAAGCCGTGGTCGTCCTTCACCACGTCCACGCCCGCGCGGGCGAAGGCGGCAGCCTGTCGGGCAAGCCCGCTCGAAGTCAGCCCGATGGGCTTGATGGCGGCGCTCACCAGGGGGCGCGCCGGGGCCTTTGCCAGCGAGCGGATACCCTTGATCCCCACGCGCGGCCCGGGGAGCGAACGAAGGACAGCCGGCGCCAGTTCGAGTCCCACCAGCCGCACCCCGTCCATGAGCGACACGTTGCCGTATGCCACGTTCAGAATCTGGGTGAGTTCGGTCGTGGTGGCCTCCAGCGGGTAGGCGATCCGCGTCCGCCATCCCCCGCCACGCTCCGGCTCGAGGCGCTCGATGCGCCCGAGCATGCGCGCCTGAAGCCGGTCGCCGCCCACGCCGGGAGGAGCCTCCACGGTCTGCTCGCGCGCGATGGCACCCGCCAGGGAAAGGGCTTCGCGCAGGCGCCGGCAACTCAGCCGGTAGCTGGCCCTGAGACCGACCGCACGCACCGGTGCGTCAGTCGCGAATCGCGGGCAGAATGCGGTCCTGGAGCGCGGTCCAACTGGAGAACTCCGCGCCCGTGTGCAACGTCCACCCGTTGAAGAGCACGATCAGATCGTGCTCCGACACGACGTGCAGGAACTGGCCGCCGTAGCCGTTTCCGGAAAAGACCCGGGTCTCTCCGTCCTCGTGAAACGGCACCCACCACTGGTAGCCGTAGCCGCCGTCGTCTCGGTCGTTGCCGGGGTTGAGGTCGGGGATGACCGGCGAGGTGGACGCCCGCACCCATTCGCGCGACACGATACGCCGCCCGTCCCATTCGCCTCCGCGCAACATCAGGTACGCGATTCGCGCCAGGTCATGGGGAGCGAGGTAGAGCCCGCCCTCGGTGTCCGCCTCTCCGTCCGGGGTGATCTTCCAGTAGTAGTCGCGGATGCCGATGGGACGAAACAGATGTTCCTCCGCCCAGGCGTCGGCGCGCTGTCCGGTGGCCTCGCGCAGGATCTTCCCCAGAAGGACGCTCACCCCGTCGTTGTAGTCGAAGCGGGTTCCGGGCTCGGTGCCGACGGGACGCCGCACGACATAGTCGATCCAGGCCTGGCTCGCCTCGAGTTCGCTGGTCGGATGGGTGTCGTCGGCATAGGTCTGGCCGGGAATCGCCCAGTCGATGCCGCTGCGCATGGTGAGGAAGTCCTCCAGCGTCGCGCTTGCGCGCATCGGCTCGTCCAGGTCCGGACCGTAGGCGGCGAGGAAGGGCCACGCCGGCGCGTCGACGCCGTCGATGTGGCCCGCGTCGACCGCGATGCCGAAGGCGACCGAGGTTACGCTCTTGGTGACGGACTGGAGCGTGTGCAGCCCGGTGTCGCGGTAGTACGGGTGCCAGTCGGGATGATCGTAGTTGTAGGGGTGGCTGACCGTGTCCTCCTGCTCCGCCAGGATGCGCGCGTACTCCTCGCCGTGGTCCCAGTGGCGATCCGCGATCACGTGGCCGCGGCGGATGAGCAGCAAATGGTCGATGAGCCCGAACCGGCCGGCGTCGATATCGGCGATAAGCGAATCGATAGCCGCAGGATCCAGACCCTCCGCCTCGGGGGTGGAGACCGGCCATTCCTCGCCCGGCCAGACCGGCTCGCGGTCACCGGAATCGGGCGTGGGGGCATCCGGCGCGCAGCCGGCGACCCACCCGGCCGTGACGAGCACGGCGGCGGCCAGCCATGCGCGTCGCGGCGGCGTGAGAGGTGTCATCGCGCTTCCTCCCTCAGCCATCGATCGAACCACGCTTCGAGCCTGCGATACATGTCCACCCGGTTCATGGGATCGCGGAAGCCGTGCGGCTCTCCGGGATAGGAGTGGCTCTCGTAGACCTTCCCCTCGCTCTCAAGGATATCCACGGCGAGCTCGTACTGGCGAAACGGGGCGCGCACGTCTTCCTCCCCGTGCATGATGAGGGTGGGCGTGACCACGTTCGGCACGCGCGCCAGGGTGTTGCTGATGGCGTAGACTTCGGGCCGGTTCCCGGGCGCGCCGCCGTGTCCGGTCCGGATGAAGATCTTGCCCAGCCGGTCCGCGTTGGTGTAGGCGTCGGCGAAGTCGTAGATCCCCGCCATGGGTACCGCGGCATCGAAGGCGTCGGGTGCGCGGGCGATCGCCGCCATGCTCTGGATGCCCCCGTAGCTGTAGCCGTAGATGCCGACTTTCCCGTTGGACCATGGCTGCGCCCGAAGGAAGTCGGCGGCCGCGGCGGCGTCGAGCGCCTGTCCGTTGGCCCAGTCCCCCACGCCCAGATCCTGGAACTCGCGCCCGAAGCCGGAACCGCCCCGGTAGTTGACGGCCAGCACCACGTACCCCCGTTGCGCCAGGTGCTGTTCGGTGAGGCTCAGCCCCTTGAGGTAGGAGTTGGTGCCGCCCCCATGGACCATGACCAGCGCGGGATAGGTCGCAGCGCCGTCTGATGCTGTCGCATCTCCGCCCTCGGTGAATCCCGGGGGACGGAACAGGAAGCCCTGGATGTAGAGGCCGTCCCAACTGCGGTAGCTCACCTCCTCCGCCTCCACCAGCCCCCGCCACCGGGTCGAGAAGTGCGTGAGCCGGCGCGCCGCCCCACCCGCGGCAGAGACATGGTCGACTTCCGTCCCGCGCGTCGAGGTCGAACGCAGGAAGACGAAGGCGGAGCCGTCGGGAGTCGCATGGTAGGCGCGGAAGGACCCGCCCATGTTCGTCACCCGGGTGGCGACGCCGCCGTCGGCCGGCACCCGCCACAACTCCACCTCGGCGCGCTCGTGATAGGGGAAGAAGAGCTCGGAGCCGTCGCCCGACCAGGTGACGGTGTGGTTGTGCAGCCAGTCGGTGGCGTGGATCTGCATGGGAACCACCTCCTCCGTTCCCGCCCGCGGGTCAAGGAGGTAGATGTAGGCGAGGTCCTCGTACCAGTACTCGTCCTTGGAGGTGCCGAGCAGGGCGATGCGCGAGCCGTCCGGTGACCAGACCGGCGTGGACGACGCCATCAGGCCGCTCGAGATCTGCCGCTCCGCGCCCGTCGCGACCTCCACCACCCAGATGTCGTCCTCCCAGTAGTCGCTCCGGTTGGAGTAGTAGGCGATGTGCGTCCCGTCGGGCGACCACGCGGGGGCGAATCGGAAGTCGTCCACCGCCATGGAGGCGCGGGTGAGCTGCGCCGGCGGGGCGGAGCCGTCGGACTGCACGGTCCAGATGTCCTGGTGGCCCGAGCGCCCGCTGTAGAAGGCGATGGTGCCGCCGTCCGGCGACGGCCGCGCGGCCCGTTCGTCCGCCGGGTCGTCGGTGATGCGGGTCGGCTCGCTCGACCCCACCGCCACCCGCCACAGGTCTCCGCCGCGCGAGAAGACGATGCCCGACCCGTCGCCGAACCAGACCGGCGACGAGCCCTCCACCCAGGGCGCGGGCGCGGGATCGCCATCCGTCGCGACCAGAAAGATGCCCGAGAACTCCGCCGTGCTCGCGCTGACCGCGACCCATGCGCCGTCCGGCGAGAGCGCGGCCTGACGGGCGCCGCGGTTGCGTGTGAAGATGTTCTCCCAGTTGAGGGTCAGGGCGTCGCTTTCGACGTCCGCCGCGGGTGGCGCGCATGCGAGCGGGAGCGAGAGGCCGAGCAGGCAAGCCACGGCGGCCGCAGCCCGGGCCCTCGCCGACAGTCGGATCCACATCCACGATCTGTTGTCCATCATCGGTCTCCCGGGTTGGTTGCGCCGGATGGGCAACCTACAATACGGGCCCGCGAGCGCCCCGGCATCCGCAGCCGGTCCGGACGCGGACCCATCACCACCCGGGAGAGATCGATGAGCGAACGCAGCGCGGACGCGAGCCGGGGAAACGATGCGGCATCCCCCGATGTGACCCTTTCCATCCATATCGAGGCCAGCCCCGAGACGATCTGGGGCATCCTCACCACGCCCGAGCATTTCTCGGCCTGGATGGGCGGTCAGGCGTCGTTCGAGGCCAGGGTCGGGAGCCCCTACCGGGCTCTGTTTCCCCAGTACCAGATGGTGCTGGCCGGCGAGGTGCTCGCCTTCGACGAAGTGAAGCGCAGGTTCGCGCTCTCGTGGGGCATCGAGTCGGGCCCGCAGGCGGACACCATGCCGGCCGCGTCGTCGCGCGTAGAGTTCCGGGTGACCGAGGGCCAGGGCGGCGCGCACGCGGACGTGCGTCACAGCGGCTTTCTCAGCGCCCGCACGGCGCGCGAGCACGAGGACGGCTGGCGCTTCCACCTGGGCCGCCTGGCGCTTTCCGCCAACCGGACGGACCTGTCGGCGGGCCTGGCGCGCGCGCTGCCCGCCTGGTGGACCGCCTGGAACGAACCGGACGAGGCGGCCCGCCTCAAGTCGTTGCGCGCGTGCTGCGCGCCCGATCTCGAGTTCCGGGACGACTGGGCGGTGCTGCGCGGCATCGAACGCCTCAGCCTGCACATCGCCAACTGCCACCGCTTCATGCCCGGCTGGCGCATCGAGCCCACCGGCGATGTGCGCGTGTGCCGGGGCGAGGCGCTGGTGGGATGGCGTTCCTCGGCCCGGGGACAGGGCACGCAGCAGGGGTTCAATCACCTGCGTGCCGACTACGACGGCACGCTGCGGCGGGTCGCCGGGTTCCAGGCAGCGGGCTGACCGCGGCCTGCGTGTGCGCATCTCCGGCGCTCGTCCTAGAATCAGGATCGGAACACGGCGCCGGGGCCGGAACTCGTCCGGTGCGCCGGCGCGGTAGTCAGCAACGTTCCCGGAGGCGGCCATGCGGCAGGGAGTAATCACCAGGACGCACCTCGGTCTCGCGATCCTCGGCGCGGCGCTGGCCCTGGCTGCATCCCCTCTGGCCGCCCAGGAGGCGCTCGCCTTCTCCGGTGAGGAACTCCAGCGCGGGCAACGGCTCTACCAGGCACACTGCGGGCGCTGCCACGGCGTCCTCGGGATGGGCGGCGAGGGGCCGGGGCTGGCGGTCAGCCGCCTGCCGCGCGCGCCGGACCACGCAGCGGTCGTCGACGTCATCCGCAACGGCATCCCCGGCACCGGCATGCCTGGCCTGCGCGCCACCATCCTCCCGGACGAAGAAGCCGCCCTGGTCGCCGCCCACGTCATCTCGCTCCGCCAGGCGCAACTCGTGGAGATTCCCGGCGATCCCGAGCGCGGCCGCCAGGTCTTCGAGACCACGGGCGTGTGCTTCTCGTGCCACATCGTCGAGGGACGCGGGGTCGGGATCGGCCCCGAACTGACCGGCATCGGCATGCGGCGAGGCCCGGAGTATCTGCGCGCCTCGCTGGTCGATCCCTCGGCGGAGCTTCCGGTCTTCCGCTCGGGGGCGCGCAGCGGGTTCGCCCAGTACCTGCCCCTGCGGGCCGTTACCAGCGACGGCACCGTCTACGAAGGCATGCGCGCCAACGAGGACGCGTTCACCGTGCAGCTCATCACCGCAACGGGTTCGATCGTGTCGCTGCGCAAGGCCGAACTGGCCGAACTCGAAAAGCGCTTCGGGCATTCCCTCATGCCCGCAGCGGCAAGCCTCTCGGGCGAGGACATCGACAACCTCATCGCATACCTGGCCAGCCTCGGAGGATGAGCATGATCCGGTTCGCTGCTATTCGGCCCTCAAGGCGCCCTGCCCGCCCGGAGCCCCGCCGCCCGCGCGGAATCATCCACGGACTGCTGGCATGCGCGATCATCGTTCCGGGATGCCGGGCGGCCCCGGAGGGCAGCGCCCCTGAAGGCACTCCCGACCAGACCAATGTTCCCTTCGAGCGCCTCGTCAACGCCGACGCCGAGCCCCATAACTGGCTGACCTATTCGGGCAACTACGCGTCGCACCGCTACTCCCGGCTGGACCGGATCGACCGCTCCAACGTCGGTGACCTCAGGGTGCTCTGGGCCTATCAGATGGACGACGGCATCATCGAGACCACGCCCATCGCGGTGGACGGCATCCTCTACGTTACCGAGCCGCCCAGCACCGTGAGCGCCCTTGACGCGCGCTCCGGCCGCCAGCTCTGGACCTGGTCCCCGGAGATGGGACCGGACGTGCTCAACATCGGCTTCCCGCGCGTGAACCGGGGGGTCGCGGTGCTCGACTCCACGGTGTTCGTGGGAACGCTGGACGCGCACCTGGTCGCCCTCGACGCACGCTCGGGCGCCGTGCGCTGGGACGTCGAGGTGGGCGACAACGCGATCGGCTTCTCGCTCACCCTGGCCCCGCTGACCGTCAAGGACAAGGTGATCGTGGGCGTGTCCGGGGCGGAAGCCGGGGTTCGGGGCTACATCGACGCCTACGACGCCGAGACCGGCGAGCTGGCGTGGCGCACCTACACCATCCCCGCGCCCGGCGAGCCCGGGAGCGAGACCTGGGGCGGCAACAGCTGGGAGACCGGGGGCGGGTCCACCTGGCTGACCGGCTCCTACGATCCCGAACTCGACCTGCTCTACTGGCCCATCGGCAACCCGGCGCCCGACTGGAACGGGGATGTCCGCCCCGGCGACAACCTGTACACGGACTGCCTGCTCGCCCTCGATCCCGACACCGGGGAGATGATCTGGTACTTCCAGTTCACGCCGCACGACACCCACGACTGGGACGCCAATCAGATCCAGGTGCTGCTGGACGCCGAATGGGAGGGCGAGCCGCGCAAGCTGGTGGTTACCGCCAACCGGAACGCCTTCTACTACGTCCTCGACCGCGAAACCGGGGAATTCCTCCACGGGCAGGAATACTCGAAGCAGACCTGGGCCGAGGGCCTGGACGAGAACGGGCGCCCCATCGTGATTCCGGGCACCGACCCCACCGAGGAGGGCGTGCTCGTCTGGCCCAGCCTTCAGGGCGCGGCCAACTGGTTCAGCCCCAGCTACAGCCCCCGGACCGGCCTCTTCTACCAGCCCACCCGCATCATGGGCGCCGTCTATTTCAAGGCGGACGTGGAGTACGTGCCCGGACAGCCCTACACGGGCGGCGGCGAGCAGGCGCTCCGGGGCGAGGAAGCCAGCGGAGCCATCAAGGCGCTCGACGCGCTGACCGGCGACCTCGTGTGGGAGTTCCCGCTGCTCTCCCCGCCCTGGTCGGGAGCGATGGCGACGGCCGGCGACCTCGTTTTCGGCGGGGACAACGAAGGCAACATTTTCGCGCTGGACGCGGAGACCGGCGAGCCGTTGTGGAACTTCCAGTCGGGCGGCGCCGTGCGCAGCGGCCCGATGTCCTACGAGGTCGACGGGCGGCAGCGCATCGTGAGCTCGGCCGGCGGCACGCTCTTCGTGTTCGGGCTCAACTAGCTATTATATCAGTAGATGTCAGGCTAATTGTCAGTAGATATCAGTTAGGTTGCGGGTCAGCAACCGCCGGGGCGCAGGGGCCGCGACGGGACGTACCTCACCAGCCGCATGCGGTTGACCTCGCCCGCGTAGATGTTGCCGTCGTAATCGACCCCGAGGAACTCGATGCCCGGCCCCACGTTCACGTCGTGCTGGGGCACGAAGCAGGTCACCCAGGCCTGCTCGGTCTTCAGGTCGCCGATGCGGATGCCCTTCTCCCAGCCGAAGTTGCTGCGCCAGGGATCCGGCGGTCCGGTGCGCAGGTCGCCCGACAGCCCGTCGCCCGCATAGAGAATGTCTTCCCGGTCGATGAAGAGCCCGCTGGGCTTGCCGAAGTGGGTCCAGATGTAGAGCAGGTTCCCGTCGCCGTCGAAGACCTGGATGCGGCTGTTGCCGCGGTCGGCGACCAGGACCCTTCCACGGGCGTCGATCTTGATGTCGTGCGGGTCGCTGAAGCGCCCGGGCTCCCGGCTCTCCGATCCCACTCCGCCTCCCACGGCCAGCACGAAACTGCCGTCGGGCGCGAGCTTCACGATGCGGTTGTTCCCGCCTCTGTGCCCATCCGCAACCCAGATGTCCCCTTCCGGTGAGATGGCGACGCCGGATGGCCCGTTGAAGTGCGTCTCGTCGTCCCCGTGCACCCCCGCCTCGCCGATGCGCATCACCACTTCCCCCTCGCGGGTGAGCTTGAAGACCTGGTGGCCCATCCCCATGCTCTCGCCCAGCGCCCCGCGCGGGTCCCCGTGCGCGCCGCCCTCCGTCACCCACAGGTATCCTTCGTGGTCCAGAGCGAAGCCATGTGGAAAGGCGAACAGCCCCGCCCCGAAGCTTTCCACGAGGTTGCCGTCCAGATCGAACTTCAGAATCGGGTCGATATCCGTGCCGGCGCACTGGTTTGCGCCGCACCGGTCCAGGATCCACAGGTGCTCGCCATCGGGATCCGGTATCGCGCCGCTCACGATCCCCAGGGTCCGGCCATCCGGGAGCTGCTCCCAGTCGAGCGTGGCCCGATACGGATTGTGGGTGCTCGTCTGGGCGCCGAGCGGGCCGCCCAACCAGCCGGCGGACGCGAGAAGAATCAGGAATGGAACCCAGCCCGTTCGCTGTGCGTTACTCATGTCGGCGTTCCTCCGGTTGGCGTGGCGTGGGCGTGATCCTCGGGGCGGCGTGATCTCATCGGCGTGTTCCTCGACGGTCATCCGGGGCAATGTACGCAGCCGGGCGAAGATGCGCCGGAACAGGGAAACCATCACGCCCCGGGATCGTATCAAAAAGACTGTCACGCACCCGATCCTCTTTCAGGACAGCGATGCTCTCGCAAGCGCAAGGCCGGACGCTTCTCCGCCGGATCCTCGTTCTCTCGGCATTCGCTGCAGTGCCCGCGTCCGCCCAGAATGCGGACCGCATCTGGGGCCGGGTGCACACCACCGAAGGCGAGGTGCACAGCGGCTTCATTCGCTGGGACCGCACCGGGGCCAGTTGGGCCGACATCCTCGAGGGACTCAAGGAACTGCCCGAGGAGAACTATTTCGCGTGGCTGGAGGCCCATGACCGTGAGCGCGCAACGCGCACCATCGAGCTCCGCGGCTATCGCATCACCTGGGACGAGGTCGATCCCGACTTTCCGATGGAAGTTCTCTCCGGGGTGCGGTTCGGTCATCTGGATTCGCTGGTCGTGCTTGATGGTGACCATGCGGAACTGACGCTGCGCTCCGGCACGCGCCTCCGGCTCGAGCCCCGTGGAGGCAGCCGCGGGAACTCTTCCCCCGATGTGCACGTCGAGGCGCCGGGGGAGGCGGAGGTTGAGGTCGAGTGGGAGGAGCTGGAACGGGTGGTGTTCTCCGCCCCGCCTGCGACGGCACTCCCCGCCGCACGGCGGCTGTACGGCACCACCATGGATCGGGATGGCCGCCGGTTCACCGGCTACCTGGCCTGGGACCAGGACGAGATTCTCGAGTCCGACGTGCTCGACGGCCGGGAGACGCGTCGTCCCAGCGAGCGGCAGGTCCGTTTCGAGCGCATCCGTTCGCTCACGCCAGTGAACCGCCGCACTCGAGTGGAGCTGCGTGACGGCGGCGCGCTGGAGCTCGAGGGCTCCAACGACGTCGACCGGCGCAACCGGGGAGTCCGAATCGCCGATCCCGGGCTCGGGGTGGTCGTGGTGCCGTGGGAGCATCTGCTGGAGGTGCGTTTCCACGAGGCCTCGGAGACTGCAGGCGAGGGCGGCCGATCGGGTGGACAGTCGGCCGTGACTCCCGGCGACCGCGGCCGGTTCGACGGGGGCCGCCTGCTCGCCGGCACAGTGGTCACGCGCGAGGGAGAGGAAGTCCAGGGCGAGCTGCGCTGGGACGCGGACGAGGCGGGCAGCTGGGAAATCCTGAACGGCGAAGCGGAGGGGATCGAATACGACATCGAATTCGGATTCGTCCGCCGAATTGTGCCCGGCGAGGAGGACGGTGCCGCGGTGACCCTCGCCGACGGGCGCAGGCTGGCACTCGATGGAGCCCGGGATGTGAGTTCGGACAACAAGGGCGTGATGGTCGCGGTCGCGCAGGACTCCGGGATGCGCGCCGGCAGCCAGAGGTGGCGTCTGATCCCGTGGGACGACATCCGCGAGGTGCGCTTCGACTCGGTGCCGGCGGCACCCGGCAGCCTGGAGGGCCCGTGAAGGGCGGCGGGTGGGCCGGCGGGTTGTGGGTCGTCGGGTGGCGGGCGCTTCTGCCGCTCGGCATCGCCTGCCTCGGCGTCCTCTGCGCGCCCGCTCATCCGCTTCGGGCACAGGAGGCACCGGACGGTGCGCCGCTCGCCGAAGACGCCTTCGCCGACCCGAGCGCGCGAGCCATCTTCGAAGCCGCGCAGGCGAACTGGAGATCCGTGGAGCAATCGGTCCTGCGCTACCAGGCCATCATCCGGCAGCGGATCGCGGCCGCCGTTCGGGCTCCGCTCAAGGACCGGGTCATCTACCGGGACGAGACCGCCGTGCGCGCGTTCTGGGATCACGAATACGACGCGGTGGTGCAGGTGCTGGGCGCCAGGTCGCAGTACCCCGGCTGGTCGACGGCGCGCAGCGAGGGCGACATGGACTGGCTCGAAGACCTGGCCTTCGACGAACCTTTCGATCCCGGCGGCGACCGCCTGTTCTTCGGCGCCACCGAGGCCGAGTTCGAACCCGGCAGCGCCATCGAACACCCCCTGGCCACGGGCGCCGACCGGCGCTATCGATATGCCAGCGGTGACACGCTGACCCTCTCCTTCGCCGACGGGCGGCGCCTGCGCGCGGTGCAACTGGACGTCATCCCGCGTGAGGCGGACATCCAGCTCATCGTGGGCACGCTCTGGATCGAGCCCGAATCCGGGGCACTGGTACGGGCGGTGTACCGGCTGAGCCGCCAGTTCGACTTCATGCGCGACCTGCAGGAACTCCAGGAGGAGCAGGAAGCCGGCTCGTTCCGGTTCGTGCCCGGGGTCTTCAAGCCCTGGACCTTCGATCTCTCCATGATCGCGGTCGACTACAGCCTCTGGAACTTCGAGGTCTGGCTTCCCCACTACATGCGCTTCGAGGGTCAGATCAGCGCCGGCATCATCAAGTTTCCGCTGGAGATGGATGTCTCGTACCAGATGGAGTCGGTGACCACGCGCGCCGATGTCGAGCGGGCCGAGGCCGAGGCCGCCGCGCGGGATGCCGAGCGGCCCGAACCGGTCGCGGCCCCGGAACTCATCGAACGGCACTTCGAGACCCGGGCCGAGGCGATGGCCTTCGTGGCGCGGCTGCTCTCCCAGGAGGGAGGTGTGGAGTACGAGAGTGCCGAGGAGAGCGACTTCGCCGCGGAGCGGGACGCGTTCTACATCGCGCCCCGGGAGCGTACCCTGGTGCTGACCAGCCCGGAACTCCCGCCTCCGATCTGGGACGACGCGGTGGGTTTCCCGTCCGGTGAACAAGTCGGCGAGTACTTCGAGAGTCTGGCCGAGCTGGCCGCCCCGGATGTGCCCGGCATCCCCTGGGCTCTCGACTGGGGATGGGGCCAGCCCGGGCTGATCCGCTACAACCGGGTCGAGGGGCTCGCCGCCGGACTGGACTTCCGCACCGACCTCGCCGGAACGTACACGCTGAACACCAGCGCATTCCTCGGCGTCTCGGATCTCGAACCCAAGGCGCGCGTAGAGATCGGGCGGGAGACGCTGCGCCGCCGCCTGACGCTCGGGGCCTACCGCGAGCTGGTCTCAACCAGCCCGCGCGCCGGGCATCTCGGGTTCGGCAATTCGCTCAACGCCGCCTTTCTGGGACGGGACGAGGGAGAGTACTTCCAGGCCGCGGGCGTCGACCTGACCTGGCGTCCCCCGGTCGTCGCGCGCCAGTGGTTCGAGGTCAGAACCTACGCGGAACGCCAGGAGGCTGTGCGGACTCAGGCGGGGTTCGCCCTCTTCCACATGCTCGACGACAACTGGGACTTTCGGCCCAACGTGGCGGCTGATCCGGTCGACGAGCTGGGAACCGAGATCCGGCTGTCGCCCTGGTGGGGCGAAGATCCGTTTCTCACCCAGGTCGGGGTCGAGCTCTACGGCCAGGCCGCCCGGCGGTGGCCCTCCGCCGGGGGTGACGCCGCCAGCTACGGTCGGGCCAGCGCCGTGCTGCGGGTGGCCGCGCCGCTGTCGGGCCGCAGGTGGCGCATGGGCGCGGAGCTCGCCGGCGGGACCACCTTCGGCGACGCCACCGCCCAGCGGGCCTGGTTCCTGGGCGGCACCCGGTCGCTGCGCGGACAATCGCCGTCAGCGGTCTGGGGACCGTCCTTCGGCCGTGGCCGGGTGGAGGTCGCCCGCACCTACGATGTCGGCACCCTGAGCGTCTTCACCGACGCCGGCTGGGCCAGTTACGTGGGTAGCCACCAGCGCAGGGAGGCCGACCTCGGCGGGCTCGACCCGGTCGATCCCAATGCGGTGGGGGCGCCAACCCGTGCACTCGAGCACGACGGTCTGCTCTTCGGCGTCGGTGTCGGCGCGAGCCTGTTCGACGGCCTCATGCGCACCGACGTCTCCTACGGCCTCAACGGCCCCGCCCGCGAGTTCTGGATCGCGCTGTACCTGGACTCGCTCCTCTGATCATCCCCCGACATAGCGGCAGCGGCCCATGCTGCAGCGAACTCCGGTCAGCTCCTGGCTCAACTGCTTGAGGCGTGCGCGGGCCCCGGCATCGTAGGCCTGATCGTTGCCCCGGGTGGGCCTGAGCCCGCTGAAGTACTGCCCGCTCTCGTAGTCGTCCGAATCCACCAGTTGCATCACGGCGTCCGCGCCCTCGTCGATGGTCGAACGCGGCGTTGCGCCCAGCCGCCTGACCATGCCGGTGGGCATGTAGGTAGCCGGGTGCAGCGAGCCGACCACGATACCGGTGCCTTCCAGGTCCTCGGCGAGGTCGAGCGTGAACATCACCTGGGCCAGCTTGCTCTGCGCGTAGGCACGCCGTCCGCTGAAGTCCTTCTCGATCATGACGTCTTCGAAGTCGATGGGCGTCTGGGCCCCGGAAGAGACGTTCACGATGCGTGAGGGCGCGCTGTCCAGCAGCCGCGGCATCAGCATGTGGGTCAGGAGAAAGGTGGAAAGATAGTTGACCTGGAAGCGATACTCGTGGCCATCCTCGGTAACCAGCCTCTCGTCCGGCGCCGACCCGAAACCGGCGTTGTTGATGAGAAGATCGAGGCGGCCGTAGTCGTCGAGCAGCGTCTCCGCGAACCGCCGCACATCCGCGAACGAGGCCAGGTCGGCGCGGTAGAAGCGGGCACTGCCCGACCCCTCGGCGTTGATGGCGTCGACCACCTCCGCGCCCCGCTCCTCGTTGCGCCCGTGCACGATCACGTGATGACCCCGGGCGCCCAGCCTGAGCGCCAGTTCCGTTCCCAATCCCGACGTCGAT
Source organism: Gammaproteobacteria bacterium (assembly GCA_009841185.1). Lineage (GTDB taxonomy): Bacteria > Gemmatimonadota > Gemmatimonadetes > Longimicrobiales > Gaopeijiaceae > BD2-11. Next base: position 19,273 of record VXMG01000116.1, on the reverse strand, counting down.
CCGGTCACCAGCGCCACCTTCTGATCGGGAGCGGGGACGGCGGGCACCTGGGCGAAGACGCGGTTCGAAAAGCCGGCCCAGACGGCAACGAGCAAGGAAGCCGCGAGCAAAGGGCAACCGCGCCATGAGGTCGCGTTTACCGGCCCTCCAAAAAACTGAGCCGAGCGCCAATGTGCCGACCGCTGCCTGATCCTCGTCATGACATTCTCTCCTTCCCGGGCCTCGTCCTGGACTCGGCAGCAAGTTAGACGCGGCCATCCCGGGGCGACAGAGGCCACGCCCGAGCCAACCCTCCCCACGGGTGCGAAACCGTCCGCAACCCGGCCTCGTACGGGCCGCCGATTCTTCAACAACAACGGGAGGGGCGGGGATGAAGAGGAGACACGTGGGATACATGCTCGGACTGATGGTTGCGCTGGCGGGCCCCGGCGCGGAGATCCGGGCCCAGGAACAGGCATCCGGGCCATCGTCGGGCGGCGCGCTGGTCGTTCCCGGATGCTGTGGCAGCGAGGACGTGCCGATTCTCCCGGCGACGCGGGTCGCCGATGCGGATGTCACGGTGGACGGCGCCATGGAGGAGGCCGCCTGGGCAGCAGCCGCCGTGGCAACCCGGTTCACCCAGTTCGAGCCCGACGAGGGCCAGCCCGCAACCCAGCGCACGGAGGCGCGCGTCCTCTACGGAGCCACCGCGCTGTTCGTGTTCATGCGGGCCCACGACACCAGTCCCGGCGAGATCGCGAGCCAGTTGACGCGGCGCGATCAACAGTCGTATTCGGATCTGCTGGGCGTGGTCATCGACTCCTACTTCGACCGGCGCACGGCCTTCCAGTTCGTGGTCAACCCCGCCGGCGTGAAGCAGGACGTCTACAGGTTCGACGACACCGGCGAGGACTCGGGATGGGACGCGGTCTGGGATGTCGCAACCGCGCGCGACGAAGCGGGATGGAGCGCCGAGTTCCGCATCCCCTATTCGCAGCTGCGCTTCCGGGACCGGGAGGAACAGACCTGGGGCATCAACTTCATGCGCCACCTCGCGCGCCGGGAGGAACTCTCGGCATGGGCGCCCACCACGCGCGCCGACGGCGGCATCGTTTCGCGCTTCGGGGAGCTGCGCGGCCTTCGGGACCTCGATCCGCCACGGCGGCTGGAGGTCCTGCCGTACTCGCTGGCCAGCCTCAGGCGTGCTCCCGGAGACGAGGCCAACCCCTTCTATCGGCCGAACGACGCGCTGGGATCGGTCGGCGCCGACCTCAAGTACGGGGTGACTTCCGACATCACCCTCGACGTGACCATCAACCCCGACTTCGGGCAGGTCGAGGCAGACCCCGCCCAGGTCAACCTGACCGCCTTCGAGACGTTCTTCCCGGAACGCCGGCCGTTCTTCGTCGAGGGCGCGGGCATCTTCAATTTCGGCATCGCCCTCGGGGACGGGGACGACGCCAACGAATCGTTGTTCTACTCCCGCCGGGTCGGGCGCGCACCCCAGGGATGGGCGGATCCGCAGGGTGGATATGCTGATGCCGACGATCAGACCACGATCCTGGGCGCCTGGAAACTGTCCGGAAAGACGGCCGGCGGATGGTCGATCGGGGCGCTGCACGCGATGACCTCCGAAGAGCGCGCCGATGTCGCGCCGGGGACGGGCGACCCGTTCCAGCGGCCCGTCGAGCCGTTCTCCAACCATGGGGTCCTGAGGCTGCAGAAGGACTTCGCGGAGGGCCGTTCGGCGGTGGGATTCATCGGCACCACCGTGAATCGCAACGCGGGCGTCGCCGAGGAACTGGGGCTGAGGTCCGCGGCCTACACCGGCGGGGTCGACTTCAGGCACCGCTTCGGGGGCGACGCCTGGCAGCTCGAGGGGTACGTGCTCGGCTCGCACGTGCGAGGTTCGCCGGACGCCATCGCACGCACGCAGCGCGCGCCGGCCCGGTACTACCAGCGACCCGACGCCGGGCATGTGAGCTACGACGCCGAGCGCACCAGCCTGGGGGGAGGCGCGGCCAATTTCGGGATCATGAAGTTCGCCGGCAGCCCCTGGCGCGTCGGCACCGGATTCCAGACGCGCACGCCCGGCTTCGAGGTCAACGACCTGGGCTACCAGCGCGACGCCGACTACCTCGTGCACTGGGTCTGGGGCGGATATCACAATTCCACGCCCCAGGGCCCCTTCCGCAACTGGTTCGTCAACCTCAACGCCTGGAACGTGTGGAATTACGATCGGGATCGCGCCGGGACAGGAGGCAACGTCAACGTCAATTTCCAGCTCCGGAACTTCTGGTACGGATACGCGGGCGTGAACCAGGAGCTGGGGGCCTGGTCGGACGGTCTGCTGCGCGGCGGACCGCTCGTCAGGACGGAAGGGCAGACCAACTTCTGGGGGGGATTCGGCAGCGACGCCCGCAAGCCGGTCAGGATCAACTTCAACTCCTGGGGCAATGTGCGTCCCGAAAGCGATTCGTGGTCCGTTGGCGTTGCGCCGACGCTGAGCGTGCGGCCATCGGGCAGAGCCACCTTCAGCCTCGGCGCCATGCTCAACCGCAATCTCGACGACCGCCAGTGGGTCCGGCGCATCGACGCCGACGCTCCGAACTACCTCTTCGGGCGCATCAACCAGACGACCGTGGGGCTGACCGCCCGCATGGACTACGCCTTTACGCCCAACCTCTCCCTGCAGGTGTACGCCCAGCCTTTCGTGGGGTCCGGAAGCTACAGCGAGTTCAAGCGTGTGGCCGACCCGCGCGCGGAGCGCTACGCCGACAGGTTCGAAGCCGTGGAGGTGCTCCCTGACGACAGCCGCTACCTGGCCGAACTGGGCGGAAGCCCGGTGTCGTTCGGGAATCCGGACTTCAGCTTCAAGCAGTTCCGGTCCAATACGGTGCTCAGGTGGGAGTACTCGCCGGGTTCCGTGCTCTATCTCGTCTGGTCACAGGGCCGCAATCACAGCGCCGGCACCGGGCAATTCGACTTCGACTCGGACCTCGGTGAACTCTTCGGCGTCATGCCGGACAACATCTTCATGGTTAAGCTCAGTTACTGGCTGTCGCGGTAGCGGGGGCGGCCGCGAAGCAGGTGGACGCGCGCCCGCAGTACCGGGCAGCCCGGTGCGGATGCCCGTGTTGGGCCTGCGCCAGGAACCCGAGCAGGATCCGGCGGGCATGTTCTCAAGGAAGTCCGGGCCCGAACGGTTCGCCGACCGGCGGGCCAGGATGGTCGCCAGGCAACTGCGGCGCAGAAACATCCGGGACGAGGACGTGCTCGCGGCCATGGGCGAGGTCCCGCGCGAGCACTTCCTTCCCCGGGAGCAGCGCGCGATGGCCTACCAGGACCGCGCTCTCCCGCTGACGGGCGGGCAGACCATGTCCCAGCCCTACATGGTGGCCGCGATGACCGAGGCGCTGGAGTTGTCGCCGGGGCAGCGCGTGCTCGAGATCGGGACCGGCAGCGGCTACCAGACTGCGATCCTCGCACGCCTCGCCGGCGAGGTCTTTACGATCGAGCGCCTGTCCGGGATGGCCGCAGGGGCGCGCGGGCTGCTGCGGGACGCAGGATGCGAAGACGTGCATGTGCGCGTCGGTGACGGCACGCTGGGCTGGCCGGAGGAAGCACCCTTCGACGCGATCCTGGTCACGGCCGCTGCGCCGGCGGCCCCGCCTTCGCTGGAAGAACAACTCCGCCCGGACGGCGGGTGCATGGTCATTCCGGTCGGGTCGCGGCGGATTCAGCAACTGGTGCGCATCCGGCGAACGCCCGCCGGGACGACCACGGAACGGCTGATGGAGTGCGCGTTCGTGCCCCTGATGGGAGCGGAGGGCTGGTAGTGCGGGCGCAGTGGGGCGCGGGCTCGGCGTGGCGGCCGACGTCCGCGCGAAGCGAGTCCAGCGGTCACGCGGGGCGCGGTTGACGGCTAGGAGCCGGAGGCGCGCAGCTTCTCCAAGGCCGCCATCTCCGCCTTTCCCAACTCCCGCCACTCCCCGCGGGCGAGGCCCCGCAGCCGGATGGGACCGAAGCGCACGCGCTCGAGCCGCCGCACCGGGTGGCCGACCGCCAGGCACATCCGCCGCACCTCCCGCTTGCGCCCTTCCGTGAGGACCAGTTCGAGCACCGCGCACCGAGGATCGCGCGCCAGCACGCGGGCGCGCCTCGCCCGCGCGACGCCGTCCTCCAGCCTAACCCCGGACACCAGACGTCTGAGAACGGCGGCCGAAGGAGTTCCGCCGACCCGCGCGCGGTATTCGCGCTCTACCCCGTAGCGGGGATGCGCGAGCAGGTGCGCCACCTCCCCGTCGTTGGTGAAGAGCAGCAGCCCCTCGGTGGCCTGGTCCAGCCGGCCCACATGAACGAGCCCGCGCAGCGATGCCGGCAGCAGGTCGTAGACCGTCTCGCGCCCCCGATCGTCGTGCCGGGTGGTGAGGAATCCCGCCGGCTTGTTCAGCATCACCCAGCGGGCCGATCCCGGCCGCACGCGCACACCGTCAACGACCACTTCGTCGACTTCGGGGTGCACGCGCGTCCCGAGCACGGTGGCCGTCCGGCCGTTCACCCGCACCCTCCCGGACACGATCAGCGCCTCCGCCCGGCGGCGTGACGCGACACCCGCCCGCGCGATGAACTTCTGGAGCCGCTCGCCTCGATCCGGCCCGGTGAAGGCGTCCGCTGCCCCGGTCACTCGGCGGCCGGCTGCTCCTCTGCCGGCTCGACCTCGAGCGGCCCCGGCTCCCGGAGCACGACCGGGAGCTCCGCCGGTCGCGGCAGCTCGTCGAGCGACTGCAGGCCGAAGTGTTCGAGGAAGAGGCCGGTGGTCCCGTAGAGAAGCGGTCTGCCGATCCCTGCTCCGCGTCCGGTGACTTCGATCAGATCGCGGTCGACGAGGGTGCGAATCACGCCGGCGCAGTTCACCCCGCGGATGTACTCCATCTCGATGCGGCCCACGGGCTGGCGGTAGGCGACGATGGCGAGCGTCTCCAGCGCCGGCCTGGAGAGGCGTGCCGGCCGCGGCACCGTGTCGAATCGCTCCAGGTAGGGCGCGAACTCCGGACGGGTCAGCAGCTGATGCCCGCCTGCGATCTCCACCAGCTGGAAGGCCCGCTCGCCATCGTCGTACTCGCGCCCGAGCGCCGCGATGGCCTCGGCGACCACGTCTTCGTCCAGGCTCTCGTCCGCGCGCGCGATCTCCTCCGCGGTCAGCGGGGCATCGCTCGAGAACAGGATCGCCTCGACCACCTGCGCCGGGTTCACGCGGCTTCCCCGCCGGCGTTCTCGGATTCCGCCGCCGAGGCAGCCCGCCGATAGAGCCAGAGCTCGGCAAAGGGCCGGGTCTGGCGCAGGCGCACCTGTCGCCGGCGGGCGAGTTCGAGCCCGGCCAGAAGCGTCATGACCCCGTGCATGCGCGCGCGCCAGGAACCAATCAGGCGGGAGAACTCGATGCGCCCGACGGCGTGCAGCCGCTCCCGGATCAGGGCCATCTTCTCCTCCATCGACACCAGGCGGGTCTCTACGCGGGGGGGGACATGGGGCCGCGGAAGCTCGACTGCGAGCGCGGCTTCCCATACCTCGTCCCAGGTCGTGTCCAGCGGGGTGTCACGGGGCGCAGGGCGCGGACGCGGCGGCACGTAGCCCTTCGCCCAGCGGCGCATCCTGCGCGCCTCCATGACCTCCAGCCGGGACGAGATTTCGCGCACCTGCTCGTACTCCAGCAGGCGCCGGACCAGCTCGGCGCGGGGATCCTCGTCCTCCTCCTCCCTGCGGTGCGGAAGCAGCATGCGCGCCTTGATGCCGATCAGGATTGCGGCCATCTCGACGAACTCCCCGGCGCCTTCGAGTTCCTCCGCTCCGATCCCGCCCACGACCTTGAGGAACTGGTCGGTGATGGTGGCGACGGGGATGTCGAAGATGTCGATGTCCTGCTGCCGGATGAGGTGCAGCAGCAAATCCAGCGGCCCCTGGAAGCGCTCCAGCGCGACCACGAACAGCTCCCGGCGCTCTCCCGCGGCGACGTCGAAGGGCGTCAGAGCCACAGGTCGATGAAGTCCTGGGCCGCTCCCATGAAGAAACGAACCGGTGCCAGGACGATGGAGAAGAACGGACCGGGAAACAGGAAGAACACGGCGAGGAGGATGAGCATGCCGTAGCGTCCCAGACGACGGTAGGCGACGCCGAGGCGCGTGGGCAGCAGGTGGTAGAGGACGTGCGATCCGTCGAGGGGCGGGATGGGGACCAGGTTGAAGAACGCGAGCACCAGGTTGATCAGGATGCCCAGCTCGGCGATGCGCACCGCCACATCCATCGGCCCGGCCAGTGCCCCGCCGCTCACCTGAGCGGTCTTCACCAGCAGGGCGGCGAGCAGGGTGAACCCGGCCGCCAGGATCAGGTTGGCCGCGATCCCGGCCAGCGATACGCGGATGTCGCCGCCCCGGTAGTTGTGATACTTGCGGGGGTTGACGGGCACCGGCTTCGCCCAGCCGAAGAGGAACCCGGCGTTCATGAAGTAGAGGCCGAGCGGCACCAGGATCGACCCGATGAGATCGATGTGCGGCAGGGGGTTGAGGGTTATGCGCCCAAGCCTCCAGGCGGTGTCGTCGCCCTCGCGCAACGCGACCCAGGCGTGCGCGACTTCGTGGACGATGATCGAGAGGAGGAGGACGGGAATCAGCAGGAGAATATCCATTGCACCCGGAAGCTACCGGCGGGTGCACCCGACCGCTACCCGGTTGATTCCCAAGGCGCAATTGGGTATCCTCCGCAGCTTGCAGAAGAAGGACCGCACGATCCGGGGAACGGGATGCCGAACGTCAAGAGCGCGATAAAGCGGATGAACAAGAGTCGGGAGCAGAACGCCCGCAACCGCGCGAAGCGCTCCCGTCTGCGCACGGCGCTCAAGAAGGTGCGCGAAGCCACCGATGCCGAGACCGCCCAGGCCCGGTTTCGCGAGGCCCAGGTCCTGCTGGATCGGGCCGCAACGTCCCGCCTGCTGCACCCGAACGCCGTCGCCCGCATGAAGAGCGCGCTGGCACGTCAGGTGAACTCCCTGGGTTGAGGTAGGCCCCCGCGACAGACTGACGTTGCGTCGGAGCCCGCCGCGCCGGGTTTCTTGCCCCATCGGCGCCGCGTCCCAAGCTTTCCCGTGGACTTGTTGTCGGCGATGGCGGCCGCACCACGCCTCCGGCCATCCATGTCGCCGATCCGGCCCGGAGCGCACCCATGACGACCTCGCCCAACCCGCGGGACCGCGCCGCACGCATTCCTCCCGCCCTTGCCTTCTGTTGCTTCCTGGCCATCGCGGTCGTCTTCGGCCTTCTGTTCGCGACCTCGGCGGCTACGCCGCAGGAGTGGCGGCACCACGGGGGCAACCCGGCCGAGACCTACTACAGCACGCTCGACCAGATCGACGCCGCCAACGTTGCCGGGCTTGAGGTTGCCTGGAGCTGGGAGATTCCCAAGGCCGGCGCCCGGATCGAAGCCACCCCTCTGATCGCCGACGGCGTCCTCTACGCGACAGGCCCGTTCAGCATGGTCTTCGCCCTCGATGCCGCCACGGGCGCGGAGATCTGGCGTTGGGACCCCGGCATTCCCACCGAGGACCGCGGCGGACCGCGGACCTGCTGCGGCGACGTCAACCGGGGGGCCGCGCTCCACGGCGACAAGGTCATCTCGGGGCTCCTGGACGGGCGGCTGGTTGCGCTCAACCGGGCGGACGGGTCGCTGGCGTGGTCGACGCAGACCACCCCTCCCGGGTCCGACTATTCCGTAACGGGCGCGCCCCGGGTCATGGGCGACATCGTGGTCATCGGCAACGCCGGCGCGGAGTACGGGGTGCGCGGCTACGTCACCGCCTACGATGCCGACACGGGGGAGCAGTTGTGGCGGACCTACACGGTCCCTGGCAACCCGGCGCTCGGGTTCGAGAGCGACGCCATGCGGGCCGCGGCCGAGACCTGGACGGGCGAGTGGTGGATCGTCGGAGGAGGCGGCACCGTGTGGGACGGGATGGCTGCCGACCCCGAAGCCGGCCTCCTGTACATCGGCACCGGCAACGGATCGCCCTGGAGCCGCGACAACCGCAGTCCCGGCGGCGGCGACAACCTCTACCTCTCCTCGATCCTGGCCCTCGACCCCGCAGACGGCGCCCTGCGCTGGCACTACCAGACCACCCCGGGCGACGACTGGGACTACACCGCGACCCAGCCGCTCATGCTGCTGGACCTCACCATCGACGGGCGCGAGCGCGAGGTCATCGTCCAGGCGCCCAAGAACGGCTTCTTCTACGTCATCGACCGCCATACCGGCGAGTTCATCTCCGCCGAGGCCTTCGCCGACGACCTCACCTGGGCCTCCCACGTCGACCCGGAGACGGGCCGCCCGGTGGAGACGCCGGAGGCGCGCTACGGGAAAACCGGCGCGGTCTGGCTGTCGCCCAGCCCAGGCGGCGCGCACAACTGGCATCCCATGTCGTGGAATCCGGAGACCGGCCTCGTCTATCTGCCCGCCAGGAACAACATCTCCTTCTTCGAGAAGGAAGAGGGTTTCGAGTACACCGCAGGCGTCTGGAACACCGGCACTGTGCGCGGCGCCGACGCCGGTCCCCGTCCCGAGCGGCCCCCACTCAAGGGCCCCTCGAACCTGCTTCTCGCCTGGGATCCCGCCGAGAACCGGGAAGTCTGGCGCGTGCCCGCGGAGGGCGGTCACGGCGGGACGCTGTCCACCGGCGGCGGCCTGGTGTTCTGGGGCACCGGCTCGCGCCTGGTCGCGCTCGACGCGCGCGATGGGCGGGAGCTCTGGGAAACGGAGCTGGACGGGCGCCCCGGCTCTCCGGTGACCTACTCCGCAGGCGGACGCCAGTACGTGGTGATCGGTTCCGGGCAGTCGAGCGGGAGGGTCCTCCCGCGGATGTGGGCGTTCGCGCTGCCGGAAGGGCTTGCCCGTTAGCCTCCGTCCCTCCAGACGATCTCCCCGCCGACGACGGTCATCACAGCTTTCCCGGTGAGTTCCAACCCGGAGAAGGGCGTGTTGCGGCTCTTTGAAAGGAAGCGCGCCGGGTCCACGGCCCAGGTGCGGGCGGGGTCGATGAGGGTCACATCAGCCACGCTGCCCGGGGCCAGGGTTCCGCCCGGCAGGTTGAAGGCGCGCGCGGGTGAGGGGCTCATGCGCTCGATGGCGGTGGGCAGGTCGATGACGCCCTCGCCGACCATGTGGGTGAGCACGAGCCCGACGGCGGTCTCGAGCCCGACGATGCCGAAGGGCGCGTCGTCGAAGGCGGACTCCTTCTCGTCGTAGTGGTGGGGGGCGTGGTCGGTCGCGATCATGTCCAGGGTGCCGTCGGCGAGGCCCGCGCGCACGGCGGCCACGTCGGCGTCGGTGCGGAGCGGCGGGTTCATCTTGGCGTCGGTGCGGTACCCCTCCACTGCCGCCTCGGTGAGGATGAGGTGGTGGGGAGACGCCTCCGCGGTCGCGCGCACCCCGCGCGCCTTCGCCTGCCGGATCGCTTCCACCCCCCACGCGGTGGAAACGTGCTGGAGGTGGATGCGGCCACCCGTGAGTTCGGCCAGCAGCAGGTCGCGCACGATGTGGATGTCCTCCGACGCGTTGGGCTTGCCCACCAGGCCGAGGCGGGCGGACACGAGACCCTCGTTCATGCTGCCTTCGCGTGAGAGACCCAGGTCCTCGGGGTGGTCGGCGACCGGAATGCCGAACGGCAGGGCGTACTCGAGCGCCAGGCGCATGAGCCCGGAGTCCATGACCGGATGGCCGTCGTCGGTGATGCCGACCGCGCCCGCCGCCACCATCTCGCCGATCTCGGCCAACCTCTCCCCTTCCTGGCGCACGGAGATGGCCCCCAGCGGGTAGACGCGCGCGCCTCCCGCCCGCCGCCCTTCCGCCACCACGAAGCCCACCGAGGCGGGATCGTCGATGGGCGGGCTGGTGTTGGGCATGGCGCACACGGAGGTGAAGCCCCCCGCGGCCGCGGCGCGCGCGCCGGTCGCGATGGTTTCCTTGTGTTCCCCGCCCGGCTCACGCAGGTGCACGTGCACGTCGATGAGGCCGGGCGCGACCACCAGCCCGCCCGCCTCCACGACCTCCGCGTCGGTCGGGACCTCCACCCGGCTACCGCACTCGGCCACCCGCCCGTCGAGCAGCAGCAGATCGCCGGTGGCGTCCATGCGCGCGGCCGGGTCGATGATCCTCCCCGCGCGAATCCACAATGGGCGCGGGCTCACGCGACCTCCTCCGCCTTGGCCGCCTCGGCCTTGTCGGGCCGCCCGCCCCTCAGCAGGTAGAGCACGGCCATGCGCACCGCCACCCCGTTGGTCACCTGCTCGAGGATCACCGAGTGGGGCCCGTCGGCCACGTCGCTGTCGATCTCCACCCCCCGGTTCATGGGCCCCGGGTGCAGGATGAGGAGCGGCTCGGGCGCCGCCGCCAGCCGCGCGCGCGACACCCCCCAGATGCGGTTGTACTCCCGCAGGCTGGGCACGAAGCCGGCTTCCATGCGCTCGAGCTGGAGGCGCAGCACGTTCAGAGCGTGGGCCCACTCGATCGCCTCCTCCACGCGATGGAAGATGCGCACCCCGAGTTCGCGCATGTGCGGCGGGATCAGCGTGGGAGGACCGCACACGCCGACTTCGGCGCCGAGCGTCAGCAGCCCGAAGATGTTGGAGCGGGCCACCCGCGAGTGGCGCACGTCCCCCACGATGCACACCCGCCGGCCGGCGATGGCGCCCAGGTGGTCGCGCAGCGTAAGCATGTCCAGCAGCGCCTGGGTGGGGTGCTCGTGCGCACCGTCCCCGGCGTTGATCACCTTGGACGGTATGCGCTCCGCGAGGAAGCGGGCCGCCCCCGACGCCCAGTGCCGCATCACCACCATGTCGATCTTCATGGCCTCCAGGTTGCGCGCGGTGTCCACCAGCGTCTCTCCCTTCGCCACCGAGGAGCGGCTCGCGCCGATGTTGACGGTATCCGCCGCGAGGCGCTTCTCTGCAAACTCGAAGGATATGCGCGTGCGCGTGGAGGCCTCGAAGAAGAGGTTGACGATGGTGATCCCGCGCAGCGTCGGCACCTTCTTGATGCGCCGCTCGGAGATCTCCTTGAACGGCTCCGCGGTGTCGAGGATGCTGGTGATCTGCCGGGCGCTGAGATGTTCGATGCCGACGAGGTCCTTGCCCAGCGCCGGAGCGGCGGCGGCGGAACGGCTCACGCGGCCTCCGGCGATGTCGTCACGACGTCCACGCCGAGCACCCCGTCGATGTCGGGCACCAGGACGTCGACCCGCTGATGCGGCAGCACCGTCACCGCCCGGCCAACGATGTCGGGCTGGATGGGCAGTTCGCGGCCCGCGCGGTCCACGAGGGCGCAGTAGTAGATGCGGGACGCGCGCCCCCAGTCCATCAGCTCGTTCATGGCCGCGCGGGCGGTGCGCCCGGTGAAGATGACGTCGTCCACGACCACCACCGCGCGGTTGTCGATACCTCCCGGGGGCAGCTTCGACTCACCGATCACCGGCCTGGGCCCGATCGCCATCAGGTCGTCACGGTACAGGGTGATGTCGATGGACCCGCGGGGCACACGGACGCCGGCCGCGCGTTCGATCTCGTCCTGCAGCAGCCGCGCGATCTGGACGCCGCGGCGATGGATCCCCATCAGGGCAAGGCGCTCCGTTCCCTCGTTGCGCTCCAGGATCTCGCGCGCCATGCGGGCGATCGCCCGTCCCACTGCGTCTTCTCGCATGATCGGGATGCGGAACTGATTGGGCATGGTCGGCTGTTGCGTTCGGTCGCGGAAACTCGGGGCCGAAGATACGGGCGCATGCTCGCCGGTGGCAACGCTCCCCGTGCCGCGATACCTTGCCAGCGGCTGTCCCCGACAGTTGCGCGCGGGTCTCCGGGCGCCCGCGCCCGGTCATCTCCCAATCCCTTGCGAGGACTCCCGATGCGGCGCATACCGTTCGCTCTCCTGCTCATCCTGTCGATCCTGACTTCCGGCGCCGACCGTCTTGTGGCCCAAGGGGTCGAAGAGCACCCGGCCGTCGTCATGGGAGGATTGCCGTTCACGCTTACGCTGGCGGGCGCGCCCGACGAGTCGAGCTGGTTCGAGGTTCGGACCGCCGATGGCACCCTGCTCCGCTCGGGAGCCGTCGACGCCGGCCAGTCGCTGGCGGTGGCCGATCTGTTCGTGGAGTCGCGGGCGGATCTGCCCCTGGAGGTGCGGGTGGGCGCGGCGACCGAAGCCGTGGAGCCGCACTACGCGCCCGCGTGGTACTCCATCGTGCCGCCGCTGGTCGCCATCCTGCTCGCGCTGATCTTCCGCGAGGTGCTGGCCGCGCTGTTCGCGGGGGTCTGGCTGGGCGCGCTGGCGGTGGCGGGCTTCAACCCGCTCGCCGCCACCTGGCGCACGGTGGACACCTTCATCGTGCCCGCGCTGGCCGACGACTCGGGGCAGACGCAGATCGTGGTGTTCTCGCTTCTGCTTGGCGGGATGGTGGGCATCATCGCCCGAAACGGGGGCACGCTCGGCATCGTGGAGGCCGTGTCGCCGGTCGCCACCACTCCGCGCCGGGGCAAGCTCGCCACCTGGCTCGCGGGGCTGACCATATTCTTCGACGACTACGCCAACACCCTCATCGTGGGCACGACCATGCGGCCCATCACCGACCGGCTCCGCATCTCCCGGGAGAAGCTGGCGTATCTGGTCGACTCGACGGCGGCGCCGGTGGCGGCCATCGTGCCGATCTCGACATGGGTCGGCTACGAGATCTCGCTCATCGACCAGGGGCTGCAGCTGGCGGCGGAGCAGCACGCGTCCACAAACCCGGAACTCGCCGCGTCGCTCACGTCGTCGAGCGCCTTCGCCGTGTTCCTCAACACCATCCCGTACCTCTTCTACCCCCTGCTGGCGCTGGTCTTCGTGGCGCTGGTGAGCTACACGAACCGGGACCTGGGCGAGATGGCCACGGCAGAGCGGCGCGCCGCCTCAGGCGGGGGATTGACCCGGCCCGGATCGACCCCGGTCACCGACACGACGGACACGCTGCTGCAACCGGTGGAGGGCGCTCCGCGGCGGTGGTACAACGCCGCCCTTCCAGTGCTCACCGTCGTCCTAACCGTGCTGATCGGGTTGTACGTGTCCGGGAGCGCCGCGACGGGTCCGGGAGCGCCGCTGATGGACGTCCTCGGACAGGCGGATCCGTATGCCACCCTGCTGTGGGGTTCGCTGGCCGGGTGCCTGGTGGCGATGGCGCTGTCGCTGGGGCAGCGCATCCTCACCCTCCAGGAGACCCTGTCGTCCCTGGTCGCGGGAATGAAGGCGATGATGACCGCGATGCTGGTCCTCGTCTTCGCCTGGTCGCTGGGGGCGATCACGGGAGAGATCGGGACCGCGGATTTCCTGGCCCGGATCCTCGGGGATGCCATTCCCTTCGAGCTGATCCCCGTGCTGGTGTTCGCCACCGCAGCGGCCATGGCGTTCGCAACCGGCACCTCGTTTGCGACCATGGCCATCCTGATCCCCCTCGTGATCCCGCTGACCATCACCCTGGGGGGCAGCGTCGGCTTCGACGGAGGCAGCGCGGAGGTGATTCTGCTCGGAGCGACCGGATCGGTGCTGGCGGGCGCCATCTTCGGAGACCACTGCTCGCCCATCTCCGACACGACCGTGCTCTCCTCCACGGCGTCCGGCTGCGATCACATCGATCACGTGCGCACGCAGCTGCCCTACGCCCTGCTGGTTGGCGTGGTGGGCATGTTGCTCGGCAACATCGGCACCGCGTACGGCCTGCCGCCCTGGCTGGGGCTGTCGCTCGGCGTGGTCGTGCTGTGGGGCGTCCTGCGTTTCTGGGGCACATCGACCGAAGCGGAGACGGCCGGACAGGGGTAGCCAACGCGCCTCGTCGGCGCACGCGCTCCGCGGCTAGCGGCGCGCCCTGAAGAACGACCGCAGAAGCTCCCCGGACGGCTCCGCCAGCACGCCTCCCGTCAGCTCGACCGAGTGGTTGAGACGCGGATCCTGGACCAGGTTGTCCAGACTGCCGGCCATCCCCGCCTTGGGGTCGGAAGCCCCGAAGACCAGGCGCGTGACGCGCGCGAGGACGATGGCGCCGGCGCACTGCGCGCAGGGCTCGAGGGTCACGAAGAGGGTGGCGCCCGGCAGGATCCTGAGCCCAAGCCTGCGGGCGGCCGCACGCAACACCACGACTTCCGCGTGCGCGGTGGGATCCGCATCGGCGCGCGTCCGGTTGTGCCCCTCGGCCACGACCTGGCCGTCCAGCACCAGGACGGCGCCCACGGGGACCTCGGAGCGGGCTTCCGCCAGCCGGGCCATCTCCAGGGCGCGAGCCATGAAGGCCTGGTCTCCGGGCCGGGAGGTATCGGTCCCCCGTAAAGCGTTGGCAGCCCCTGGACTGCTAGCGGTGCTGCGAGCCACGCCTCCCGCGTCCCTCGCGGACATCAGCGATTCGCCGGGAACCTCGGCGCCAGCGGCGGCCCGAGGGGGTGTCGCCGGATGCGTCCCGGCCGGGGGCATCTCCCACCTGCCGCAGGAACGCCGTCACTCTGCCGGCCACGGCCAGGGTCTCCAGGCGCATCGCGGGAATCGCCGCGGCCTCCGGTGAACCGGGATACAGGAGATCTCCAGCCTGGTCGTACCGATAGAAGCCCGCCCGGTCAGCCACATGCACGGCCAGGATGTCGCCATCGCGGATCTCCGGGGCCGGGACGGGCTGCACCAGCAGGAGATCGCCATCCTCGTATCCCAGCGCGCCCGCTTCGTCGCCGGAAACCCTTGCGAAGAACGATCCCGCCGCACCCGCCAAGCGGCGGTCGATGGCGTAGGACTGCGGCGGTTCCTCCTCGCGGCCATCGTCCCGCCAGTTTGCGATCCGCGTGTAGCAGGGCACCGAGCGCGTCTCGGCGTTGAGGTCGAGACCCACGATGTGCGCGCCTCGCGACCGGGACGGGTCGCGCTCCAGGTACCCCTTTGCGGCGAGCGCCTTGAGGTGTTCGGAGACGGTCTTGGTGCTCTTGATGCCGAATCTCGCCCCGATCTCGCGAACCGACGGCTGGTAGGTGTGGCGGCGCAGATAGGACTCCATGTAGTCCAGAATGCGGCGCTCAATCTCGTTTGGAGGTGGGAGCATGGACAGTGGTTCGGCGCACCCGTCGATTCAGTTGGCTGGTCGGCCGACCGACTCTGCGGCAGACCGGAAAGGGAGAAATACTAGGCCGCGCAGGGGTGGAGAGCAAGCACGGAATCCCGTACTGCCATGGCCGCGCCCGCGCCTTCCCGCCACCTTGTCCGTGGCGCGTCGATCGGCAACCCTTTGATGGCATCCGATCATCGAAAGTGTCCAGTTGGAAGATCGTTTCAGTGTGCCGTGGGGTACACCCTGCGGATGCCCCCGGCGCCACCTCGCACGGCGGACAACAGCCCGTAGAGCCAGCGAACCGAAGGAACACGGCCCATGAGCTTTTCGAAGACGACGCTGGGAGTTACGACCGTGGTGATCATCGCGGTCCTGCTCGGTGGGGGGATCTACCTGAGGCTGCGTCCCACTCCGGAGGAAGAGGACGCCGCAACCTCTGCTGAAGCGACGACGCTCGAAGTGCCGGAAGCGTCGCTGGAGAGCTTCGCCCGGCGCGCACAGCCGGTTTCCGGAGCGCGCGTGCTGCGCGATACGCTCTGGATCCGCATCACGGCGTCGGGGGGCGCGGCCGCGTTCCGGCGCGCCACCCTGTCCGCCCGGGTTGCCGGCCAGGTGCGGGAGGTGCGGGTGCGCGAGAACGATCCGGTCGATTCGGACGCCTTCCTCATCCAGATCGACACCACCGAGTACGCGCTGGCGCTGGCGCGTGCCAACAGCACCCTCACCCAGGCGCAGGCCGACTACGAACAGATCGTGCTCTTCGACGACGAGATCGCTGATCCCGAAGTACGGGCGGAGCGGGCGCGGGTCGCTCGCTCGCGCAGCGGGCTGAACGAGGCCACGGTGAACGTTCGCCAGGCAGAGCTGGAACTCTCGTGGACGCGTATCGGCGCTCCCTTCGCCGGACGGGTCGCCGACCTGCGGGTCGTGCCGGGTCAGTTCGTCACCGAGGCCGAAGAGCTGGTCACGGTCGTGGAGCTGGACCCGATCAAGGTCGAGGCCCAGGTGCTCGAGGGGGAGATCGGACTCCTGGAGGAGGGCCGGCGCGCCACCATGACCTTCGCCGCGTTCCCGGGCGAGACCTTCACTGGTACGGTGGAGACCATCAACCCGGTCATCGACCTCGAAACCCGCTCGGCGCGCGTGACGGTGCTGCTCGCCAACCCCGGCGGCAGGATCAAGCCCGGGATGTACGCGAGCGTCTCGCTGGACGCGCAGCATTTCACGGAGCGCATCCTGGTTCCGCGATCGGCGGTCCTGGAGCGCGACCGGCGCACCATGCTTTTCGTCTTCAATGAAGAGGAGGGCGAAATCGGCCGCACCGAGTGGCGCTACGTCACCACCGGGCTCGAGAACGACCGGGTGGTCGAGATCGTCGAAAACCCGGAAACCTCGATGGTGGGTCCCGGCGAGATCGTGCTCGTCGACGGCCACCATTTCCTCGGGCACGATGCAGCCGTCCAGCTTGCGGAGGGAGACATGCCGGCGGGCGCTGGAACTTCCGGCGGGTCGGGACGATGAGGCGCCGGAAGGCGCTGCCGGGCGTAGTTGTGGGGTGCTGCGTCGCCGCAGTGCTCGCGGCGGCTTCCCTGGAGGCGCAGGAGCCGCGCGTCCTTTCCCTGGAAGACGCCCTCGAGCTGGCGGCACAGAACAGCCCCGCGCTGCGCCAGGTCATGAACGAGCTGGAGCTGACGGCGGCGGGGATGCGGGCAGCGTGGGGGGCCTTCCTGCCGACCCTCTCTCTGAGTCTGGGCACCAACATCAACGTCAACCGGCGGCTCCAAGCGGAGGACAATTTCGGCAACCCCATCGCCAACCCCAACGTGGAATGGGTCACGGTTTCGTCGTCCTCCCAGTCGATGTCCGCCCAAATGGATCTATTCGAAGGCGGCGCGCGCTTCCATGAGCGCGGCGCGGAGCGCGCCCGGGGCATCGCCCGCGAGCGTGGGGTCGAGGCGGAGATGACCGCCACCTGGGCACGCGTCGCGACGAGCTTCTACGAGACCATCCGGCAGTCGGACCTTCTCGAACTGGAGATGGCGATCCTCGAGGGCAAGCGGCTGGATCAGGAGAGCACGACGAGGCTGTTCGAACTCGCGGTCGGCAGCCGGGTCGACGTCCTGGCCGCCGAACTGGAGGTCCAGCGGCAGGAGCGGTCGGTTCGCCAAGCGGAGAACGAGCATGCCAAGGCCGTGCTGGCTCTGCGCGCCGAGACCGGAGCGACGGATGAGGACAATTTTACCACGAGCGGCACCCTTCCCGAACCTTTCGATCCCGCGGCGCTGGACGAGACTGGCGTCATCGGGCGGGCGCTGGAGCAGAGCCCCCTCATCCGGCAGAACCGGGCGCAGGTGGATGTGGGCCGTGCATCGCTGAGCGCCGTCCGCAGCACGCGCCTCCCAACGATCAGCCTGGGCACCTTCTTCTTCCAGGATCAGTTCGGGCAGGCGTACACGGCGGCATTCAAGCCCTTCTCCAGCGATGCGCGCTACGCCAGCGCTCGACTGAGTCTCTCGATACCTGTCTTCTCCGGTTTTTCCAACGAGCGCAACATCACGCAGGCCCAGGTCGAACTGGCCAACGCCGAGGAGCAGATGCGCCAGACCCGCCTGGAAATCGAACGGGACGTGCGCTCCCGCCTCATCGACCTGCGCGGAGCCTGGGACAGCTACCGGTTGGCGGAACGGTCGAGCGAGATCGCGGAAGAGCGCCTCAGGCTGGCGCGCGAGGGGTACCGCCTGACGACGGTCCCCTTCTCCGATCTGCAACTCGCGACCGAGGGTGCGGCCAACGAACGGCGCACCGCGATCAACGCCCGCTACGACTTCGTGGCCGCCCGCATCGCGCTCGAGCAGGTCGTGGGTGGGCCGCTCGACGGCGGGACCCCGCTTCCCTGACGCATGTCGATTCCGCGCATCTCGACGCGACGGCCCGTTGCAGTGGCCATGCTGTTCCTGGCCATTTCGCTCCTCGGCATCATCTCCTTCCTGCGGCTGCCCATCGACCTGCTCCCCGACGTGAGCTACCCGCGCCTGGTGGTCTACACGACCTACCCGGACGTGGCGCCTGCGGAGGTCGAACGGCTCATCACCGAGCTGGTGGAAGCCCAGGGGGCAGCAGTGCCGGGGGTCGAGAAGGTGACGTCGGTGTCGCGCGACGGGGTGAGCCTGGTGACACTCCGCTTCGCCTGGGGCACGGACATGGATTTCGCGATGCTCAACGTGCGCGAGCGCGTCGACAACATCCGCGAGTTCCTTCCCGAGACGTCGGAGCGGCCGCGCATCCTGCGCATCGATCCCGAATCCGAACCCATCATGGTGCTCTCGGTTGCCGGAGGCGCCGACCTGTGGGCGACCAAGGACTTCGTGGAGACGGTCTTCCGGCGCAGGCTCGAGCAGCTCGACGGGGTGGCACAGGCGGCGGTCACGGGTGGGCTGGACCGCGAGATCCAGGTGGAGGTGGATCCCGACCTGCTCCTGTCGTACGGGCTCGAGATGGAGGAGGTGGCGGTCGCGCTCGACCGCGCCAACTTCTCCGCACCCGGAGGATCCATCCTGCGCGGGCGCTACCGCTATCCGCTGCGCACGCTGGGCGAGTTCCAGACCGTGGGCGAGATCGGCGAGGTGGTGGTGGGGCGCCAGCAGACCGAGACGGGAGCGCAGCAGGAGGACGAGGGGAGCTACCGGCTGGTGCGGCTGGACGATGTGGCCCGGGTGGTGGACGGATTCGCCGACCGCGAGTCCATCGCGCGCTACAACGGCGCCGAGGCCGTGGGGCTGCTGGTGTACAAGGAATCCGGCGCGAACACGGTGGCGGTGGCCGACGAGATCCAGGAAGCGCTCGGGATCCTGGCGCTCGAGTTTCCCGACATCACCGTGGACATCGCCTACTCGCAGGCGGGGTTCATCTCCGACTCCATCAGCAACGTGGTGCAGGCCCTGGTGTTCGGGGGCATGCTGGCGTTCCTAGTGCTTTTCTTCTTCCTGCGCGACCCGCGCTACCCCTTCGCCATCGCGCTGGCGATTCCCATCTCCGTCGTGGGCGCCTTCGCGCTGATGGAGGCGTTCGGGGTGTCGCTCAACATCATGAGCCTGGGGGGGAGTTCTTTATAACATATTACGCGGCCGACCATATTAACCGAGTAGA
>VXMG01000061.1:0-6070 GCA_009841185.1 Gammaproteobacteria bacterium | reverse complement strand
TTAGCGGGAGTCAATCGGCGGGACCCGGGCCGCCAAATCGTGTAACTTCAACCGGCGCAAGCGGAATCAATTCCGAAACGTTCTGCCAAAATGGCAGACTCATGCGACCCGTCTTGCGACGACCGAGTCGGCGCACCGGCACCCAGTGACCGGAAGCGCCCGTCAACCGGACCCCGCCGCCCTCCTCCTCAACCACCCCACCGTAAGCAGCAGCGCCGCCGCGAACACGATCAGGAAGGTCGCGACGGCCAGAATCGCCGGGCTGATCTCCTCGCGGATGCCCGCCCACATCTGGCGCGGGATGGTGTTCTGTTCCACCCCGCCCAGGAAGAGCACGACCACCACCTCGTCGAACGATGTCGCGAAGGCGAAGAGCGCTCCCGAGAGCACCCCCGGAGCGATCAGCGGCAGTTGCACGCGGGTGAAGGTCCGGAGCGGTCCCGCCCCCAGCGACGCGGCGGCGCGGTTCAGGGTGGTGTTGTAGGCGGTCAGGGTGGCGGTTACCGTGATCACCACGAACGGCGTCCCCAGCGCCGCGTGTGCCAGGATCAGCCCGAGGTGGGTCTGGCCCAGCCCCATGCGGGAGTAGAAGAAGAACATCCCGGCGGCCGAGATGATCACCGGGGTCACCAGCGGGGAGACCAGGAAGCCCATCAGGAAGCGGCGCGCGGGCATGTCCGGGCTCGAAAGGCCGAGCGCGGCCAGCGTGCCCAGGAAGGTGGCCAGCGCCGTGGCGGCGGTGCCGATCACCAGGCTGTTGACCAGCGCGCTCCGCCACACGTCGCTGGTCGCGATCTCCTGGTACCAGCGAAGCGACCAGGCTTCCGGGTCCAGCCGCAGCATGCCCTCCGTGAAGGTGAAGTAGGGCTCCGCGTTGAAGCTGAGCGGCACGATCACGAGGATGGGAGCCATCAGGAAGAACAGCACCGCCGCGCAGAACGCAACGTGCATCCTCCTTCCTGCCCTCTCCGCCCGACTCAGCGCGCGCACGTCAGGCCACCCTCACGCCTTCGGTCCCGGCCAGCCGTTCGTACAGCAGGTAGAGGCCGATCACGCACGCCAGGATGATCGCGCCCAGCGCGGACGCCAGACCCCAGTTGAGGGAGGTCTGCATGTGGTACGCGACCATGTTGGAGATGAGCTGCCCCGTGCTGCCCCCCACCAGCGCCGGGGTGATGTAGTAGCCGATGGCCAGGATGAACACGAGCAGGCTGCCCGCCCCCACCCCGGGGAGCGTCTGCGGCCAGTAGACGCGCAGGAACCCCTGCGCCGGGCGGGCTCCGAGCGATGCGGCCGCGTCCATGTGCGAGCGGGGAATCCCGCGCATGACCGAGTAGAGCGGCAATACCATGAACGGCAGCAGGACGTGCGTCATCGCGACGAACGTGCCCGTCATGTTGTAGATGAGCGCGAGGCGGCCATCGTCGGACACCAGCCCCAGCGCGACCAGGATGTCGTTGATCACGCCCTGGCCCTGGAGCAGCACGATCCAGGATGTCGTGCGCACCAGCAGTGAGGTCCAGAAAGGCACCAGCACCAGCGCCAGCAGCAGGCCTGCGCGGCGCGGCGGCGCATGGGCGATGAAATGCGCGAGCGGGTAGCCGAACAGGAGGCACAGCCCGGTGATGGACAGGCTGACCAGGAAGGTGCGCGCGAACAGGCGCAGGTAGATGCGGCGGTCCTCCTCCTGGCGCGCGATGGATCCGTCGGCAAGTCGCCGCAGATCGACCGCGGCCAGGTAGTGACGGCTCGTGTAGCGCTCGCCGGCGGTGCGCAGCGCGTGCCAGGTGCCCGCCTCACCCCAGGCCGAATCGATCCCGAGGAAGGTCTCGCGCCAGGAGTCGTCGGGCGCGGCGGCAAGTCGGCGTCCCGTCACCGCGACGACGCTGCGCATCCCGCCCTGCACCCGGTTGACCCGGCCGGCCACCCGGCCGATCACCCGCTCCTCCTGCGCCTCCATCAACTCGCGCGCCGCCGCAGCGAAGACATCCTCGCCGGGCACGCTCTCTCCGTCCCAGCCCTCCAGCAGGGCGAGCGTTTCGGGCAGCGCGTCCGCCACTACCGCGTCGTAGACGCTGCGGCTGAACATCGTGGCGAGAGGCGCCACAAACGTCACGCCGACGAAGGCCACGAGCGGCAACGCAAGCCCCGCCGCCCGCAGTTGCGGCCGCCAGTCGCGCCCCCGTCGCATCGCCTCGGAGCTCACCGTCGCGAGCCGCCCGCCATCGAGCCTCCCCTCATCGGGCCAGCCACGAGCTGAAGCGCTCGTTCATCTCGTCGGTGTGGTTCACCCACCACTCCCAGTCGTTGCGCAGCGCCCGCTCCAGGTTCTCCGGGGAGGTGGGCATGTGCGGCAGCATGTCGACCCCAGCCTCGGCGTGCGACCCCACCAGCGGCAGCCCGGAGTAGCGCGTGGGGCTGTAGGAGATGTTGGCGCTGACCCGGGCCATGGACTGCGGCGTGGTCGCGAAGGCCAGGAACTCGAGCGCCGCTTCCAGGTTCGGCGTCCCGGCCACGATCACCAACTGGCCGAAATCCAGCAGTTGCCCGTCCCAGATGATCTCGAAGGGCTGGTCTTCCAGCACCTGGGCGTTGAAGATGCGGCCGTTGTACGCCGTGGTCATGGTTACTTCGCCGTCGGCGAGGAGCTGGGGCGGCTGGGCGCCGGCCTCCCACCACACGATCTGGTCCTTGATGGTGTCCAGCTTGCGAAACGCGCGCTCGATCCCCTCGGGGGTGTCCAGCAACTGGTACACCTCAGCCGGCGGCACGCCATCGGCCATGAGCGCGAACTCCATGTTGCCCATTGGCTTGCGGCGCATGCCGCGGCGGCCTGGAAAGGTCTCCAGATCGAAGAAGTCCTGGATGGTCCGGGGCTCGGGGCCGGAAATGTTCTCCCGGTTGTAGGCGATGACGGTTGCGTAGAACTCGGCACCGACGCCGCACTCGGTCAGGGTGCCGGGGAAGAAATCCTCCTCGGGTGAGGTTCCGTCCGCGCCGGGCGCCCACATCGCCGGATCGAGCGGCTCGAGCAGCCCCTCGTCACAGCCGCGCACCGCGTCGGCGATCTCCATGGGCACCACGTCCCAGTGAATCCGCCCCACGTCGACCTGCGCCCGGACTTCGGCCAGGCCACCGTTGTACTGGGCGTCGCGGATGACGACGCCGGTCTCGGCAATGAACGGCTCGTAGTAGGCGAGCTTGCAGGCGCGCGTGTAGGCGCCGCCCCACGCGCCCACGGTGAGCGAATCGCCGGCGTCCTCGCCACAGGCAGCAACGAGCGCCGCGAGCCCCAACACCGCGATCCGGCGGATCATGGGAGAGCCTCTCGCCGGCGCGCCGCGCGGACGCTGCAACGCTCGTTCACACCGCGCCCTCCGCGCCGCCGTAGTCCAGGACGCGGCAGTCGGCAGCCGTCCATCCCACGCGGATTTCGTCGCCCTCCAGCACCGCGCCCTGTCCCACCACGTTGGAGATCTTCGCCACGAAGTCGGCCCGCCCGCAGGTCTCCATGTGGATACGCAGGTGATCCCCCACGAAGGTGATGTGCTCGATGACCGCATCGAACTGGTTCGAGAACACCCCCGGCTCGGGATGCAGCGTGATGCGCTCCGGCCTGATGGAGAGCGTGACCGGGTCCCCCGGCCGGCAGTCCACTACCCGATATCCACGCACCACCTGGCCGCCCACCTTCACGTCGCACACGTCGCCGTCCACCGTTGCGACCCGCCCGTGCAGCCGATTGTTCTCGCCGATGAAGCGCGCGACGAACGAGCGTTCGGGTTCCTCGTACAGGGCTTCGGGCGCGGCCACCTGCTCCACCATGCCGTCGCGCAGCACGGCGATGCGGTCCGACATGACCATGGCCTCCTGCTGGTCGTGAGTCACGTAGACGATGGTCACGCCGAGCGTCCGGTGGATGCGCCGGATCTCGTACTGCAACTCTTCGCGCAGGTGGCGGTCGAGGGCGCCCAGGGGCTCGTCCATCAGCACGAGTTCGGGCTCGAAGACCAGCGCGCGCGCGATCGCCACCCGCTGCTGCTGCCCCCCCGAGAGCTGCCCGGGCCGACGCTTCCCGAAGCCCTCCAGCCGGACCAGTTTGAGTGCCCGGTCCACCAGCTCCCGCCGCCGGTCGCGCTCGATGCCGCGCACGTCCAGCGGAAAGGCCAGGTTGTCTTCCACGGTCATGTGGGGAAAGAGCGCGTAGTCCTGAAACACCATGCCGATGCCCCGCTTGCGCGGCGGCAGGGCATGCACCGAGCGGCCGTCGATGCGGATGGCTCCCGCGGTCGGGGTCTCGAACCCCGCGAGCATCATCAGGCACGTCGTCTTCCCCGAGCCGGACGGCCCGAGCAGGCTCAGAAACTCACCTCGGCGCACGCTGAGGTTCAGTCCCTGGACGGCCATCACCCGGCCATCGTAGCTCTTGGCGATGTCCTCGAACTCGACGTGGGGGTCTGCTTGAGTCGTCACGCGCTGGTCCTGTTCCGTGTAGACGAAGGGCGGCACGCCGGACGGCGCGCGCAATGTAGAGTCAAAACCGTTGGCGGCAAAACGGCAAATCGTCCACCGGGCCATCCGAGCCCCATTCTGGTGAGAACCCCCGCCCGACAATAGGTTATCACGGGTGTTGCGTTGGTTCCGGGTGGGTCGGGCGCGCGGTGAGCATGCGCCGCCACGGCTCGTCGGATCGTTGGTGTCGGTCCCGTCAACAGCGAGAAGGCAATGCTCCGTTCCAGGTCAGCCCCGCTCTTCCCCCTCCTCGTCGCCCTTCTGGCACTCGCGGCCTGCGGCGGGGGTGAGGACCCGGTGGAACCCGAGCCGGAACGACCGCCCGACCTCACGGGCACCTACACGCTGGAGTCGCTTTCCTCGATCGTAACCGGCGGGCAGACCTTCACGCCGCCGATCGTGTCGGGCACCTTCACGGCGCAACAGACATCGGTAACGGGTCCCGAGGCCTCGGGCACAACGATGATAAGCGTCACACTTCCGGTCGGTACGCCGGGGGGCGAGACCACGACGCTCGAGGATCAGGGCACCTACGTCAACCGTCTCGACGGAACGTGGGAGCAAAACGGCGTGCTACTTCAGGGCATAGGGACCTATACCTTCCGCAATGACGTCCTGACCGTTGAAGTGACCGAGCCCGCGCTCAACGTCTCGACCACGGTCTGGCGGAAGAACTGACGGTGGCGGTGGCGGCCCGTTCAGCGGGAGCCGAGAGGCTGGACAGGCAGAGCGGACGATCCGGTCCGGTCGGCCGCCGCACGACGCGCATCCGCCCACCACAGCGCCTGGCCCGGACCGCGCTCTTCGCGCTCTTCCTGCCCTTCGCCGGCGCGCCGCTGACCGCCCAGGCCGGATCCACCATCCGGGGCGTCGTGGTGGACGACGAGGACGGCAACCCCGTCCTGGGCGCCGAGGTGCTCGTGCAGTCGACCCCGCTGCGCGCGCTCACAGCCGACGATGGCAGCTTCGAGATTCCCGTGCCGGACGGCGGCACGTACACGCTCTTTGTCATCGCCGACGGCTTCGGCAACGCGGAGGTCACGGCCAATCCCGCCGCCACCGCATCCGAACCGGTCCGCATTTCGCTCGAGCCGCAGCTCTTCGATGTCCCGGGCGTGACCGTCACCGCGAGCCGGACCACAGTGCGTCCCGGCGATGCGCCGGTGAGCGTCGCGATCCTGAGCGCGGACGAGCTGCAGCGCCGCGACGTAACCAACCTCAAGGAGGCGCTCCCGTTCGCCCAGGGCGTGACCTTCAACGCGGGCCACATGGATATCCGCGGCTCCAGCGGTATCGCCCGCGGCGTCGGCAGCCGGGTCCTGATGCTGCTGGACGGCCATCGGGCGCTTACGGGCGTGGAATCGAGGATCGACTTCAGCATCCTGCCGCTGCTCGACGTGGACCGCGTCGAGATCGTCAAGGGCCCAAACTCCACCCTGTGGGGCACGAACGCCATGGCCGGCGTGGTCAACGTGATCACGCGCCCGCCCCTGGGCCCCCCCCGCACCCCCGGGCGCGGGGAGGACGGTGTGGTCGACACCCCCGGCAACCAGAACGT
>VXMG01000014.1:0-55550 GCA_009841185.1 Gammaproteobacteria bacterium | reverse complement strand
GAGCAGGATGGCCACCGCCCCCAGCCCCGCGGCGAGGCCCCACCACAGGCCGCGCGCGCCCATGTCCGCCCCGAACGCGAGCGCGGCGCTGACCGGAATCCCGAGCACCCAGAAGCCCAGCGCGTTGAAGATGAAGGGCGAGCGGGTGTCGCCCGCGCCGCGCAGTACCCCGGCGGCCACCGCCTGCAGGCCATCCGCGACCTGGAAGATCCCAGCGATGGGCAGGAGCGCCACCGCCACCGCGAGCACCCCCGTGTCCGCAGTGTAGACCCGGGCCAGCAACCCGGGGGCGCCCAGGAACACGCACGCGGTCACCACCATGAACCCGCCGCCCAGCAGGGTACCGGCCCCGGCGGCCCGCCGTGCTTCCACCATGTCTTCCCGGCCGACGGCGCGCCCCACCAGCACCGCCGCCGCGCCCGCGATCCCCAGCGGCACCATGAACGCGAGCGCCGCGAGGTTGAGCGCCACCTGGTGGCCGGCCATGGTCACGGTGCCGAGCCAGCCCATCATCACGCCGATGAGCGAGAAGGCGCCGAACTCCAGCTGCTGCTGGAATCCCACCGGCGTCCCGAGCCGGATCATGCGGCCTAACGCGAACACGTCGAAGGCATCCCGCCGGACGCGGGCCAGATAGGGCCTGACGACGCGCCAGGAAAGGGCCAGCAGGCACGCGGCCATGAACCAGCGGGCCACGCTCGATCCCCACGCCGATCCCACGGCGCCCATCTGCGGGAAGCCCAGGTTGCCGAAGATGAGCACCCAGTTGAGGAACACGTTCAGAAGGTTGGCGGCCACGATGGTCCACACCACGGGCGCCACCCGGCCCATGGCCTGGAGGCTCTGCCGCAGCACCACGAAGGCGTAGAACGGGAGCATCCCCGGGATGGAGCCGAAGATGTAGCCCGCCCCGACCGGCACCACGTCCTCCGGCTGCCGCAGCCACGCGAACACCGTGCCGGAGGGCAGGAAAAGCAGCGATGCGATCAGCGCCAGAAAGAAAGTAAGCACGAAGCCGCGCTGGATGCCGCGCGCAACCGACTCGGCATCATCCGCCCCCACTGCCTGCGCCACGATGGGGTCGAGCGCCATCAGCATGCCGTTGCCGAACACCGCGATGGTGTAGAAGTAGACGTTGCCGAGCGCCACGGCGGCCAGGTCGGTCGCGGACAGCCGGCCGACCATCATCGTGTCCACCACGCCCATGAACATCATCCCCACCTGCACCGTCACGATGGGCAGCGAGAGCCGCACCATGCTGGCCAGATGGGCCCGGCGGGGCATCAGGTCCATAAGGAGTCCCGGGATCCGCGCGGCGGCGGATGTGGAGTGCGGTGAGAGGCTTCCGGGAGCGGCGCCTCAGAAATCCAGCATCGAGTCATCGACGTCGCCGGGATCGTCCTCGATGCCCATGCGCGCGGCTTCCGCGGCGCGGATCGGGCGGCGTCCGGAGAATCCTGCGTCCACCTCGTGCCACTGCGAGATGCGGGGCTCTCCGCGGCGCCAGCACAGGTAGACCCACCGCCCCTCGAACGTGGTCGGGAAGTCGAGCAGGCCGTGCTCCAGCCCTCCCGCCGGAAACCGGATGCCTCTCCCCAGGATCTCCTCCTCGACGCAGCGCCGGATGCGCGCGCCGGCCTTTCCCACGCCTTCGCGATGTTTGAGGAACTCGGCGTGATCCGGGTTGGTCGGCGCCATGACCAGGCGTCCCCAGAGAGCCTCGAGAATCTTGAGCTGCTCGACGTGGCGCTCCAGGTCCTGGCGCGCACGGGCGAGGTCGGCCAGGACGGTCTCGAGCGCGGGCAGAAGAGCGTTGGCCTCGGCGAGGGTGAAGGCCTTGCGCGGGGACTTCACCTTGCGCGCGCCTCCAGAGCCGCGAGTCGCCGCTCGATCTCCTCCAGCTTGTAGAGGATCATCACGTGGGTCTTCTTCGCATCGATCCCGACAGGGCTGGCGTCGCTGGCGATCTCGCGGGCGATGCGGCGGTAGTCCTTTGCGGATGGCTGGCTGCTCATGCGTCGGCTCCCGTGGGGGTTGCCGCGAATCCTCGGGGAGAAGCACCGGATTGGCAAGCCGGACATCGTCCCGGTGCCGATACCCGAAGCGGCGCATCGGCAGTCGGGTTGGCGGATCGGCGGCCGCTGCGCGATCTTGCCCGAGCGACAGCGTTCGGCTCCGAGACTTCGACCACTTCGATACCCCAGGGACGGCAGGCGGCCCGATGAACGATATCACGCGCAGGGAATTCGTATCCGGGAGCGCCGCCCTGGCGATGGGCGCGACGGTGGTGCCCCGCCATGTGCTGGGCGGTGCCGGATACCAGGCGCCCAGCGACACTCTGGCGATCGCCATCGTGGGCGCGGGCGGAATGGGCGCCGAGAACGCCCAGGAGCTCGGCAGCGAGCGCATCGTCGCCGTTTGCGATGTCGATCATCGGCTGGTGGAGAACAAGGTCGCGGAGCGCTCGGTCGACCGCGACGGGAACCCGCGCGAACCCGGCGTGCGCTGGAAGGAGCAGTACGCCGCCGCGCGCAAGTACACCGACTTCCGCGTCATGCTGGAGCAGGAGGACGAAGTCGACGCAGTGCTGGTCGCGACCCCCGACCATACCCACGCGGTCATCGCCGGGGCCGCCATGCGCGCGGGCAAGCACGTGTACGTGCAGAAGCCCCTGACCTGGTCGGTGCACGAAGCGCGCGAGCTCGCCCGGCTGGCGGAGTCGACCGGGGTGGTCACCCAGATGGGCAACCAGGGCCACTCGAGCGACGAGGCGCGCCTGGTCAACGAGTGGGTGCAGGCCGGGGTGATCGGGGTGGTGCGCGAGGTCCATGTGTGGACCAACCGCCCGATCTGGATGCAGGGGCTGCCGCGCCCGGCGGCTTTGCCCGACGACGCCAGCATTGCCGACCCCGGCCGCTCGTGGTGGCCCGGCTCGGCGCAGGAAGCGGTCGCGGCGGGGCTGTGGGCCGACTTCAGGGCGCCCGCGCACCTCCACTGGGACCTGTATCTCGGGCCGATCGCGCGCGAGGTCGCGTACCACCCGATGTACCATCCTTTCCACTGGCGCGGATGGGTCGACTTCGGGGTGGGAGCGCTGGGCGACATGGGAGCGCATCTGATCGACCACCCGTTCTGGGCGCTCGACCTCGGGCTGCCCCACGCCATCGAGGCGACCTCCACCCCCTGGGGCGGTCCCGTGGACGATCCGGTCTCGTATCCGGTCGCCACCAAGGTGCACTTCGAGTTCGGCCGCCGGGGCGTCCTGCCCCCCGTCGACATGCACTGGTACGACGGCGGGTTGATGCCCAGACGCCATCCGTGGCTGCCGGAAGAGGTGCCGCTGGATCGCGGGGGCGGCGTGCTTTTCGTGGGCGAGCGCGGGCTGCTCCTCCACGAGACCTACGGCCGCAACCCCAGGGTCTATCCCACGGAGCTGCAGGAGGAGGCGGATGCGGTGCCGCCGACCTACGCGCGCGTCGAGGGCACCCACGAGATGAACTGGGCCAACGCCTGCAAGGGAATTGGTGAGGCCGTTTCGCCGTTCTCGTATGCGGCGCCGCTCACCGAGACCATGTTGCTGGGGCTGGTCGCGCTGCGCGCGGGCCAGGGCGAGCGCATCGAATACGACGCGGCCAACATGCGCGTCACCAACCACGAAAAGGCCAACGAATACCTGGTGCGCGAGTATCGGGAAGGATGGAGCATATGAGAACCTGGGCAAGGCTAAGGCGCGAGGCGGTGCTTCGCCCCTCCCTCGGCGCGGTCCTCCTCGGCCTCGCCGTGTCTCCTGAGCTCTCAAGCGCCCAGGAGGCGAACACGTTAACCGCCGCCGAGGAGGCGGCGGGTTGGCGGCTGCTCTTCGACGGGCGTTCGCTCGATGGCTGGCAGCGCTACGACGGCGAGCCCATGACAGGAGGCTGGGTCGTGGAGGACGGGGCGCTCGCGCATGTGCGCGGAGGACGCTCCATCATCACCGACGACATCTTCGAGGACTTCGAGTTGGCGCTCGAGTGGAAGGTCGAGCCCGGAGGAAACTCGGGCATCTTCTACCGCGCGGCGCCGGGGGCCGAGGAGATCTTCCACAGCGCGCCGGAACTTCAGGTGCTGGACGACGCGGGGCACCCCGACGGACGCAGCCCGCTCACCAGCGCGGGCGCCAACTACGCGCTGCACGGCGTTCCACGAGGGATCGTTCGTCCCGCGGAGGAGTGGAACCAGGTCCGGATTCTGGTGCGGGGCACCCACGTCGAGCACTGGCTCAACGGCGAGAAGGTGGTGGAATACGAGCTCGGCAGCGACGACTGGAAGGCGAAGGTAGCCGCGAGCAAGTTCGTCGAGTGGCCGGAGTACGGGGAGGCGGCGCGGGGGCACATCGGCCTTCAGGATCACGGGAACCGGGTCTGGTTCCGCAACATCAAGCTGCGGGAGATTCGATGATGGGGAATCAGCGCCTGTCCAGGCGAGCGTTGCGCCTCGGAGCAACCGCGCCGCCGAGCATGCCCAGGGGGGTCTCGTGAACGGCAAGGCCGCGGGGGGGATGCTCGACCGCCGCCGCTTTCTGGGAGCCCTTCCAGGGGCGGTCGTGGTGGCCGGCGGGCTGCCGGGGCTTGGCCGGTTTGAGGCTCGGGCGGAGGGATGGCCCGTTGGGAACGTGGGACATCCCGGCTCGGATGACGGCGGGCCCGCGTTGCAGGTGCCTTCTGCCATCGGGGTGCAGCTCTACACGGTGCGCTCGGTGATGACGGGCGACGCGGACGGCACCCTCGCCGCGATCGCCGCGATCGGCTACGAGGAGGTCGAGCTGGCGGGCCTGTACGGGATGTCCGCGCGGGAGATGAAGGCCCGGCTGGACGCGGTAGGGCTGGCGGCCACGTCGAGCCACCACTCGGTGGAGGAGGTGCGGGGCAGCTGGGAGGCGATCCTGGACGCCGCCGTCGCGTTCGGCCAGAGCCTGGTGGTGGTGCCGGCCCTCCCGGTCGCCGAGCGCGACGGGGAGGCGCTGCGGCGGGTCGCGGACGACTTCAACCGGGCCGGTGAGGCCGCCCGCGCCGCCGGCCTCCGCTTCGGCTACCACAACCACGACTGGGAGATGCACCCGGACGTGGACGGGGTGCGCCCGATCGACCTGCTGCTCGACCGCACCGACCCGGAGCTGGTCGACTGGCAGATGGACATCTTCTGGGTCGTGCACGCCGGCGCCGACCCCATGGCCGAACTGGACGCGCGCGCGGGCCGGGTGACCAGCCTCCACGTGAAGGATCGCACCGCCGCGGGCGAGATGGCCGACGTGGGCGCGGGGGTGATCGACTTCCGCCCCGTGCTGGCGCGGGCCGGCGAGCTGGGACTCCTGCACCAGTACGTCGAGCACGACCAACCCCGCGACCCGATCGAGAGCGTGCGGGCCAGCTACCGGGCGCTCCGGGACATCGTGCCCTCAGGCGCGGAAGATCGGTCGGCGTGAGTTCACGCACCCAGGACGGCTACGACGCCATCGTCGTGGGCTCGGGCGCCGGGGGCGGCATGACCGCCTACGTGCTCGCCTGCTCGGGGCTCAGGGTGCTGATGCTCGAGGCGGGCCGGCACTACGACCCGGTCGCCGAGACCCCCATGTTCCACCTCGCGCGCGATGCGCCGCTGCGCGGGGGCGGCACCCGCCACAAGCCCTTCGGCTTCTACGACGCGACCGTTGACGGGGGTTGGGAGGTGCCGGGCGAGCCCTACTCAAGCACGGAGGGAACCGACTTTCGCTGGTGGCGCGCACGCATGCTCGGCGGACGCACCAATCACTGGGGCCGCATCTCCCTGCGCATGGGCGAGTACGACTTCAAGCCCCGGTCCCGCGACGGGCTGGGTTTCGACTGGCCCCTGTCCTACGACGATCTCGCGCCCTGGTACGACAAGACCGAGGCTCTGATCGGCGTCTACGGCTCGAACGAGGGGCTGGAAAACACCCCGAACTCCTCCCCGGGCGTGCTGCTCCCGCCCCCGGCGCCCCGCGCCGAGGAGCTGCTGACCCGGCACCACTGCGGTGACCTGGGCATCCCCGTCATCCCCGCACATCTGGCGATCCTCACCCGGCGTCTCGACGCCGCCCGCATCGCGCGCACGCTCTGGCCCGGCAACGCGCTGGCTCAGCGGGTCACCGAGGAGTCCATGGCGGCGCGGGCGGCGTGCTTCTACGCAACCCCCTGCGGCCGCGGCTGCTCCATCAAGGCCAACTTCCAGACCCCGACCGTGCTGCTGCCCCCCGCCCTGGCCACCGGCAACCTGGACATCATCACCGACGCCATGGTGCGCGAGGTCACCATCGACGCGCGCGGCCGGGCGACCGGGGTGCACTACATCGACAGGACCACCCGCCTGGACGAGCATGCCGGCGCCCGCGTCGTGGTGCTCGCGGCCAGCGCCTGCGAGTCGGCGCGCATCCTCCTCAACTCGAAGAGCTCGCTCCATCCGGACGGGCTGGGCAACGGCAGCGGCCTGGTCGGCAAGTACATCATGGACACCGTCGGCGCGGGCGTGGGCGGCCAGATTCCCGCTCTTGAGAACATGCCCCCGCACAACGCGGACGGCGCCTCGGCGATGCACCTGTACATGCCTTGGTGGCTCTATCAGGAACAGGCGGGCGGGCAGCTCGACTTCGCGCGCGGCTACCATATCGAGTTCGGGGGGGGGCGGCGCATGCCCGGCTTCGGCTTCATGGGGGGGCTCGCGGAGCTCACCGGGGGCAGCTACGGCCAGCGGCTGAAGGACGAGTGCCGCCGCTACTACGGCTCGTTCCTCTGGTTCGACGGGCGCGGCGAGATGATCCCCAACGAGGACTCCTTCTGCGAGATCGATCCCGAGGGCGTGGACCGCTGGGGCATCCCGACCCTCAGGTTCAACTGGAAGTGGTCGTCGCACGAGCTGAACCAGGCCCGGCACATGCAGCACACCTTCGCCCACATCATCCAGGCGATGGGCGGCCGCGTCACCAGCGACGTCCACGACGACGGAGCGCGGGCGATCGCCGCCCCCGGCGTCATCATCCACGAAGTGGGCGGTGTGATGATGGGCGACGACCCGCGCACCTCGGTGCTCAACCAGTTCTGCCAGTCGTGGGAGGTGGACAACCTGTTCGTGACCGATGGAGGCTGCTTCGTGTCGAACGCGGACAAGAACCCGACCCTGTCGATTCTGGCGCTGGCCTGGCGCGCGTCGGACTACATCGTGGAACAGTTGCGCACCCGGAGCCTGTGATGAGCGAAGAGCGCACGGGGGCGGGGGATCGCCGCGAACGGGCGCTGCCGATGGCGGGGACGGCACACTCTGCCGAGCCCGCTTCGCCTGCGGCGCCGCCGCAGCAGGGCCAGGACGGCCCCGTGGCCACCGGCACCCCCGCCATGGACCGCCGCCATGCCCTCAAGGTGATGGCGCTGGCCGCCGCCGCGCCCGGTCTTGCATCGTGCGGTCCCGGAGCTGGTGACGAGGATGGGGCCGCCGGCACTTCCGCGGGAGCTGCGGGCATCCCCGCCGGTGCGACTCCCGGCCAAGTCACCAACCCCAACGCGCGAGGCGACCTCTGGGATCCCGATCTCCTCTCCCCCGTGGTGCCGTGGGAGCGGACGCTGGAGTCCGGCGAGCTCGAATCGCTGGCCGCGCTCTGCGACGTGATCCTGCCCGCCGACGACCGCTCTCCCTCCGCCAGCGAGGTGGGCGCCCACGACTTCATCGACGAGTGGGTGAGCGCGCCCTACGAGGCTCTCCAGGAAGGCGGCGTGCTGATCCGGGGCGGGCTCGTGTGGCTCGACCGCGAAGCCCACACGCGCTTCGGCAACGGCGCCGCCTCCGCCAGCGTGCGCTTCCGCGACCTGACCAGCGCGCAACAGCACGCCATTTGCGACGACATCTGCGACCCGGAGCGGGCGGAAGGCGGGCCGT
Organism: Gammaproteobacteria bacterium; assembly: GCA_009841185.1. Classification (GTDB taxonomy): domain Bacteria; phylum Gemmatimonadota; class Gemmatimonadetes; order Longimicrobiales; family Gaopeijiaceae; genus BD2-11. The sequence goes on along the minus strand of VXMG01000014.1, from coordinate 47,630 downwards.
TCGAAGCCCCGTCCCTCTTTTTCGACCGGGTGCGCTACCTGACGCTGACGGCCTTCTGGACCACGGCGGAAGGCATGGACGACCTCCAGTACATCGGCAACACCCCCCTCACCCGATGGGATCCGCCGCCGCCCGAGGTGCTCCGCCACATCGGGCTCGCCTGACTGGCCCTTCAAACAGAACCACGCCATGGCCCCATCCGACGACCAACCATCCGCCAACGCCGGGCGCCTCTTCCGGGGTAGCTGCGTCGCCCTCATCGCGACTTCGGTTGCCTTCGCGACCGTGGGCGCCGTCATGCTCGACCTCAAGAACGAGTTCGTGCTCACCAACGAGCAGGTGGGCTGGATCGGAGGCGCGGCGCTGTGGGGGTTCGCGCTTTCCCAGGTGGTCTTTGCGCCGCTGGCCGACACGCTGGGTTTCCGCACGCTGCTGCGAACGGCGTTCGCGGCCCACCTCATCGGCACGATCACGCTGATGCTCGGCGGGAGCTTCGCGTACCTCTTCACCGGCGCGCTGATCATCTCCATGGGAAACGGGCTGGTGGAAGCCGCGTGCAACCCCCTGGTGGCGGCGCTCTACCCCGGCGACAAGACCGTCAAGCTGAACAACTTCCACGTCTGGTTCCCCGGCGGGATCGTGCTGGGCGGACTGGCCGCGTACGGGCTCGATCAGCTGGCGGCTTCTTCGGCGGGACTGGAGGCCCTTGGGGAGTGGCGGGTAAAGATCGCGCTGATCGTCATCCCGACCCTCGTCTACGGCCACATGCTGTTGCGCGAGAAGTTCCCGCCCACGGAAGGGGTGCAGGCGGGCGTGTCCGTGGGGGAGATGTTCCGCGCCGCGCTCACCACGCCGTTCATGCTGCTCATGCTGTTCGCGATGACGATGACCGCGTCCATCGAGATCGGGCCCACCCGCTGGGTTCCGGCCGTGCTGGAGGCGGGCGGCATTCCGGGCATCCTGGTGCTGGTGTGGATCAACGGGCTGATGGCGGTGCTGCGCCACCGGGCCGGGACGGTCGTGCACCGGCTCTCGCCGCCGGGCGTGCTGCTGGTGTCGGCGGCCCTCTCCGGCGTCGGGTTGCTCGCCTTCAGCTACGCGTCCGGCACGGCGGCGGTGTTCCTCACCGCGACGGTCTTCGCGGTGGGCATCTGCTACATCTGGCCCACCATGCTGGGCGTGGTCTCGGAGCGGGTGCCGAAGAGCGGGGCGCTGGGGCTCGGGCTGATGGGCGCGGTGGGGATGGCAACGACCGGGCTGGTGACCGCGCCCCAGATGGGCCGCGTCGCGGACGTGTACGCCCACGACCAGCTTCCGGTGGCGGAGGTGGTTGCGCTGTTCGAGCGCGCCGACGGCGAGCTGGCAACCGTGCCGGGGCCGGACGCGAGCGCCGCGCGCGCAGCCGCTGTCGAGGTGGTGGACGAATACCAGGCGGCAGGCGCCCTGCCCTCGCCCGCCACCGCCAACGCGCTCCGGCAGATCATCGACTCCGGCGCGGGCGAGGGGCTAACCGGGGATGCGCAGGCGATCCTCGGTCCCGCGGACAACTTCGGGGGACGCATCTCCTTCCGCTACCTGGTGCCGCTGTGCGCCGTCCTGATGGTGATCTTCGGCGTGTTGCAGGCGCGGGCCCGAAGGGAGGGCGGATACCGGGCGCGGCGGATCGCCGAGGCGGCATGAGGCGGCCTTGACGACCCTCCGTTACGGCATGGTCGGGGGCGGACCGGGCGCCTTCATCGGTCCGGTACACCGGATGGCGGCCGCGCTCGACGGCGAATGGCGACTCCGCGCGGGTGCGTTTTCGGCGGACGCGGCGAAGTCGCGTCAAGCCGGCGCACAACTGGGGCTTCGGCCGGACCGCGCATACGGGTCCTGGCGGGAGATGGTGGAGGCGGAGACGACCCTCCCGCCCGATGAGCGCATCCACGCGGTGGCAATCGTCACCCCGAACCACCTGCACCATCCGGTGGCGCGTGCTTTTCTGGAGCGGGGCATTCACGTCGTCTGCGACAAGCCGCTGACGGTGACCGTGGAGGAGGCCGACGACCTGTGCCACCTGACCGCGTCGACCGGCCTCGTTTTCGCGGTGACCTACAACTACTCCGGCTACCCGCTGGTTAAGGAGGCGCGCGCGCGGGTGCGGGGCGGCGCCGTCGGCAAGGCGCGCAAGGTCGTGGTGGAGTATTCCCAGGGGTGGCTCGCCGAGCTGCTCGAGGCAGAGGGACACAAGCAGGCGGAGTGGCGCGCCGACACCGCGCGCGGGGGGCCGTCCGCGGTGCTGGGGGACATCGGATCTCACGCACACCACCTGATGCGCTACGTGACCGGCCTGGAGGTGCAGCGCCTGTTCGCCGACCTGGGCACCGTGGTGGCAGGTCGCACCGCCCACGACGACGCGGTGGTGCTGCTCGAGCTGGACGGCGGGGTCCGTGGCGTGCTGATGGCGTCCCAGATCGCCACCGGCGAGCGCAACCACCTGCGCCTGCGCGTCTACGGCAGCGAGGGCGGGCTCGACTGGAACCAGGAGGACCCGAATCGCCTTCGCCTCCTGCGCGCCGACGGCTCGCTGGAGGTCGTGCATCGCGCCGCAGGGACCCGCGCTTCCGGCGCCGCGGCGGCTACGCGCCTGCCCGGCGGCCACCCGGAGGGCTTCGTGGAGGCGTTCGCGAACCTCTATAGTGAAGTGGCGAGGGCGGTGCGGAGGCGGGACTGCGCGGGCGCGGACACCGGGGGCGGTCCCACGGTCCACGATCCGGCGACGGGAGGCGACAAGGCCCCCGACTTCCCCACCGTCCGCGACGGCGCCCGCGGGATCCACTTCATCGACGCCGCGATCCGGAGCCAGGAGGCGGGCGCCTGGATCGAGACAGACTACACGCCCCCCTGATTCCGCGATTTCGCCGTGCCCAACCAGGGCCAAAACGTTCCAGGCCGGTTCGGAGTCGACCCCGATCATGACATCAAGCAGCCCACAATCTCACCCCGACGCGACCGCGAACGCGTCCGGCGATCTCCAGATGGAGCCGCCGGAGATGCTCGCGCTGGCCCGCGAGACCGCCGAGGTCCTGGTGGAGCGGATCGCGAATCTGCCTTCCGAAGGCGCATGGGACGGCGAATTCAAGCAGGGACTCGACCACCTGATGGTGGAGCCACCCGAACATGGCTCTCCGGCAGCGGATGTGCTCCGGCGAGCCACGCGCGACATCCTTCCGCTGACGTTGCGCCTCGACCACCCGCGCTGCTTCGGGTTTGTGCCGTCATCAGCCACCTGGCCCGGCGTGCTCGCCGATTTCCTCGCCGCGGGCTACAACCCCAACACCATCAGCTGGCTGGTCGCGAGCGGTCCCAGCCAGATCGAACTGGTCGTAGTCGACTGGATGCGCCGGTGGCTGGGATATCCCGGGAGCGCCGGAGGGCTCATGACGAGCGGTGGCTCGGCAGCCGCGCTCAACGCCTTCGTCGCCGCCCGCGAAGCGGCAGGAAACCCGGAGCGCGCCGCCGTATACATGAGCGACCAGAGCCACAGCGCACAGATCCGCGCGGCCAGGATCGTCGGCGTTCGGCCGGAGTGCGTGCGGCGGGTGGCGAGCGACGCCCACTTTCGCCTTGACATGGAGGCGCTGGCGGACGCCGTGGCCGGCGACCGCGCCGCCGGACTCCATCCCATCGCCGTGTGCGCGAATGCCGGCGCCGGCAGCACGGGTGCCATCGACCCCCTCGAACCGATGGCGGACTACTGCGAGGCCGAGAACGTCTGGTTGCACGTCGATGCCGCGTACGGCGGATTCGCGGCCATTACCGAGAAGGGCAGGAAGCTGCTGCAGGGGATCGAGCGGGCTGATTCGATCGGACTCGATGCGCACAAGTGGTTCTTCCAGCCGTACGAGGCAGGCTGCCTCCTGGTAAGGAACGCGGAGACCCTCGAACATGCGTTCCGCGTTCCGCATGACATGCTGCAGGACTCGGTGTGGGGCGCGAACCACCCGAACTTCTCGGACCGTGGTCTGCAACACAGCCGCCTGTTTCGCGCTCTCAAGATCTGGATGTCGGTCCAGACCTTCGGGATGGCTGCGTTCCGGCGTGCGGTTTCGCTGGGGATGGAGCTGGCGAGCCGGGCAGAGGAGTACATCGACGCGAGCCCGGTCCTGGAGGGGATGACGCGCGCTTCGCTGGGCATCGTGTGCTTCCGGGTCAACCCCGCAGGCGGTGGCCTCGATCAGGCATCCCTGGACGTGGTCAACCGCACAGTACTCTCCCGGGTCTTCTGGGAAGATCGCGCGTTCATGTCGTCGACGCTTGTCGCCGGGCGTTTCGCGCTTCGCATGTGCATCCTGAATCACACGACCACCTGGGACGACGTGCGAGAAACCCTCGAGGCCGCCGAGCGGTTCGGGACCGAGGCGCTGGCTTGACCCGGCCCGTCACCCTCTTCACCGGCCAGTGGGCCGACATGCCGCTGGCCAAGCTGGCCGCGAAGGCGAGCGCCTGGGGCTACGACGGCCTCGAACTCGCCTGCTGGGGCGACCACTTCGACGTCGCGCGCGCCGCCGCCGACCCGGGCTACTGCGCCGACCGCCGCGAGCTGCTTGAAGCCCACGGCCTCGGAGTGTGGGCCATCAGCAACCACCTGGTCGGCCAGGCCGTGTGCGATCCGATCGACGACCGCCACCGCGCCATCCTGCCCCCGCGTGTTTGGGGAGATGGCGACCCGGAAGGCGTCCGCGCCCGCGCCGCCGCAGAGATGAAGGCAACCGCGCGCGCCGCCGCCAACCTGGGTGTCGAGGTCGTGAACGGCTTCACCGGCAGCTCCATCTGGCACCTGCTGTATCCGTTCCCGCCGGTCTCGGACGCAACCATCGACGCGGGCTTTGCCGACTTCGCCGCGCGCTGGCATCCCATCCTCGACGCCTTCGACGAAGCGGGCGTCTGCTTCGCCCTCGAGGTGCATCCCACCGAGATCGCGTTCGACATCGCGAGCACCGAGCGAGCACTGGAAGCCATCGGAGGGCGCGAGGCCTTCGGCTTCAACTACGACCCCAGCCACCTCGCCTACCAGGGCATCGACGCGGTTGAGTTCATCCACCGCTTTTCCGACCGCATCTACCACGTGCATGTGAAGGACGTGTGGTGGGCGGATCGTCCGATGCCCTCCGGAGTCTTCGGCGGCCACCTGCCCTTCGGCCACCGGCACCGCTCCTGGGACTTCCGCTCGCCCGGACGCGGAAAGGTGCCTTTCGAGGACATCGTGCGCGCCCTCGCCCGCATCGGCTACGACGGACCGCTCTCCGTCGAGTGGGAAGACATGGACATGGACCGCGAGCACGGCGCCCGGGAAGCTTGCGCCTTTGTGCGTTCCCTGGGTTTCCCGCCTTCGAGCGCCGCCTTCGATGCCGCCTTCGAGCGGCGAGAGACCGGGACGGACTGACTCACGCCCTGTCACGCGGCCGAAGAGGGTTGACGCTTGCTCCCGGCGTCCCTAGGATTGCTCCACGCCAATGTTGAGACTGATTCTCATTTTCATATGCAAAGCCCGGGACATCCGATGCCACACCCAAGCCGTGCGTCTGCGCTGCTCTCCGTAGTCGCCCTCATCTCGTTGACCGGGGGCTGCAGGTCGGCGCCTCAGACCGCCCTCTCGGGGTCCGCGCCTTCTCCCGCTGCCTCTCGGCCAGGCACCGCGCCATCGGAGCAGGGCCTGGGGGTGCTCGTCATGGCGCACGGCGGTGGAGAGGAATGGAACCACAACGTGAGCGCCTCCGTAGCCGGGCTTCGCGACCGGATGCCGCTTGCCGTGGCCTTCGGCATGGCAAATCCCCACACGCTGCAGACCGCCCTGGACGAGCTCGATTCCCAGGGGGCGAGCACCATCGCGGTGGTGCGGCTGTTTCTCTCGGGCGCCTCCTTTCTCCACCAGACCGAGTTCCTCTTCGGCCACCGCCCGGATCCGCCTGAACGGGCCATGATGGGACACCGCATGGTGCCGGGTTCCGATCTCCCTCCGCTCGAGACGGACGCCCGCGTCCTGCTGGACATGGCCGGAATGGCCGGCTCCGAACAGGTCAACCGCATTGTCCTCGCCCGCGCGGACGCGGCCTCACCCGATCCCACACGGACCGGTGTCCTCGTCATCGCCCACGGCATGGGCGCCGAGGAGGAGAACCAGCGCCTGCTCGACGCCATGGAAGAGAGCGCCCATCGACTGCGTTCGACCGGGTTCGGCGAAGCGCGGATCGCCACGCTGAGAGAGGATTGGGCTGAAGCGCGAGCTCGAGCGGAGCAGGAGATCAGGGCAACCGCTTCGCAGATGACGAAGGAGTGGGACCGCGTCGTCGTCATCCCTTACCGCGTCTACGGCTTTGGGCCTTACGCCGAGGTCCTGGACGGGCTCGACTACGTCGGGACCGACGGCCTTCTTCCGCACCGCCTGGTCGGAGACTGGGTCGCCGCTCGTGCATCGGCCGTTTTCTGTGAGGCCGGACTGGTTCCTGCGTTGGAGCCATGCGCCGCTGTCCTCGAACCTGCCGGTCGCTGAACCGGTCCCGCCGATGCCCAATAGACACCGCTGTTTCGTCCGACATCCCCGGAATCCGCTGATCAGGGACATGGTTTCCCTCGTCCCGCTTCTCGCCCTGTGCCTTCCCGCGTGCGAATCCGAGGTGGCGGCACCCGAGGAGGAGGTCTTCGAGGAAGGTGAGATTACGCTCGACGCCTCTTCCCCCGTCACTTTCGTCTACCTGAACCTCGCGGACGGCGTCCAGTTGACACCCTCCGACCCGGCTTCCTCCACGGACTGGCACATGGCGTTCCGGCGCTTCTCCGTCCGCCTCAACGGCGGCGTGGCCGGTCCGGGCTCCGTGGGAGGCTACAATCTGGAGAACAACGCGGGTGCGGCCGGGGAGCAGATCACGGCCATGACGCCCGAGGACGGTGAGGCGGCGTTCGAGGCCGTGACCGAGGCCGACATTCCCGCCTCGTCGTCGTTCGCGGAGGATGGCCTGGCACCTGATCCCGGCGCCTCGTGGTTCCGGTTCGACCCCCAGGCCGGCACGTTGGTGGCCAATCCGGGGGTGGCGTGGAAGGTCCGGGAGAGTTCCGACCGGGGATTCTCGATCTTCCGCGTCTCCGCGATCCAGATGCAGGGACAGCGACCGCTGGGAGTCGAGATCGAATACCGCCGGCAGGATCCCGGCGGCACCCTCGGAACCATGCAGACGTCGGTCGCCGATCTGACGCGCGGTCCCGCCTTCGTGAGCTTCGCCGGCGCGGACATGCCCCAGGCCCAGAGCTGCGAATGGGACATCGGCGTCTCGCCCGAGTTCAGCATTCTGATCAACGGTGCCTGCGGGGCCGGTACCTTCCCGCTCGACGCCACGGAGGACTTCACCGCCCAGACGCGGGCGGACGACGCACCGGACTACGCCGACTTCCTCTCCGTAATCTCGGGTGCCTTTCCAGCGGGCGTGGATGACGCCGGCGGGATCTTCTGGTATGGTATCCAGGAGAACAACCGCATGTGGCCCACGTACAACGTCTTCCTCATCTCCGCCGATCAGGAAGTCTACAAGGTGCAGATCTTCGACTACTACGACGCCACCGGCACGTCGGGATTTCCGTCCGTGAGGTTCCAACGGCTAAGGTGAACATCGGCGCCGGCGCGCGGCTGATTGCGGTCCTTGGCGTCATCGGCGCTCTCGCGCCAGCCTCTCTTCGGGCTTTCCCGCCCGCATCGCAGGAGACGGCACTCACGGGCCGGGTGGTGGAACAGGCGTCGGGGGCAGCCATCGCCGGGGCGAGCGTGATCTGGATGCCCCCAGGGGATGCAGGCGCGCGCCGGGAGCCGGTGTCCAGCAACTCGTTCGGCGGTTTCCCGTTGCCCGAATCCTGGGGCCGCGGGGGCACGATCGAGGTGATGGCCCCTGGGTACCTCGCCCGTACACTGACCTGGGAGGAGGCAGCGGCGGCGGATTGGCGTCTGGAACTGGCGCGCGACCCGCTGGCGCTGGACGAAGTGGTGGTCACGGCCAGCGTGCGCGCACGTCGCCGGTCGGAGATCGCCTTGCCGGTGGAAAGCATCGAGGCGACGGAGATCGCCGCCGCCGGGGCGGCGTCCGCGGATCGCTTGCTTGAGGAACTGCCCGGCGTACAGGTGACCGGCAACGCGCCGACCGGATCGAACCTCCTGATCCGCGGCATCGGTGGCGCGCGCGTGCTGGTGCTTCTGGACGGGCAGCCGGTCACCGGAACGCTCATAGAGAACCGCGACTTGAGCCGCATGTCACTCGCCGGCAGCGACCGGGTCGAGATCGTGAAGGGGCCCCTCTCGTCCCTCTACGGCTCCGACGCCCTGGGAGGCGTGGTCAACGTCATCACCCGGCTGCCCGCTTCCGGCTTCCGCCTGGATGCGCGCGCCCTCTCGGGCGGCGCGGGCCGGCAGGAGGCGGAGGCGACCGCGAGCGGAGGGGGCCGCCTCCAGTACAGCATCACCGGGGCGTGGCGCCAGGAGGACCAGGTCCCAGGGCTCGTGAGCGGCGGCGAGGACGCGTTTGCGCGCGTGTGGGACGGGCGCTCCCGCTTTCGCTTCGCCGTAACCGACGACTGGGAGCTGCGCGCCGGCCTTACCTACCTGCGTGAGCGCCAGCGGTGGCCGGTAGGGGGCGGGTTCTCGGGATTCAACGACAACCGCGGCTTCTCGGGCTGGCTCGAGACCCGCCGCCGTTACGGCTCCGGCGAATGGAGCGCGAACGTCTTCGCGCAGGACTACGAACATCTCTACCGGAGCGCCCGCGGCGACGCCCCGATCGCCGGAGACCGCTCCAACGCCCAGTGGGAGAGGCTGGCGAGGGTGACCGCCGGCTATTCGGGCACCCGGGGCGAACACGACTTCGACATGGGCATCGAGGGCGCGGCACGAGCCATCGAGTCACCCGACAAGCTGGTCGAGGAGCGCGCCGAGGACGATCAGATCGCCTTGTTTGCGCAGGACGCGTGGCGGCTCGGAGCCACGGTTGTCAGCGCAGGCGCCCGCCTCACCGGCAACAGCCGCTGGGGATCGGACCTGGCGCCGTCCTTCGGGCTCGCGCGCAGGTTCGGCGACGGCCTGCGCCTGCGCGCCGCCCTCGCCCAGGGATTCCGTGCGCCCTCCTTCAAGGAACTCGGCTGGAGCTACGCGAATCTGGCTGCCGGGTACATGATTCAGGGATACGCAGACCTTGAGCCGGAACGATCCTGGAGCGTCTCCGGCGGCGTTGAATGGCAGCCCGGAGCGCGCCTGCTGCTGGAGGCCGAAGCCTACTCCAATCGCGTTGAAAACCTCATCGAGCCCGGGTTCGTCGGACATGCGCCCAGCGGGCTTCTCATCTATTCCCCGCGCAACGTGGCGAACGCGGTCACCCAGGGCATTGAACTCGGTTTGCGCGCCCTCTGGGACGACGTTGAGTTCGCCGCCGGCTACGCCTGGCTGGACGCCCATGAAGCCGACTCCGGCCTCCCGCTGGACCGGCGCGCCAGCCATTCGGCGCGCGCAAGGGTGACATGGATCCCGGCGGACCTTTCAGGCGTGCGCATGGATGGAACCGTGCATTTCACCGGGAGCGCCCCGATCGTCGTCACAGGACCGGACAGAGCCGAACTCCCATCCGCGATCCAGGCACGATTCACCGCGGTGGACCTGCAGGCGACCCTCCCCATCGCGGACAACCTCGAGTTGCTCGCCGGCGTCGACAACCTGTTCGACGCCCGACCCGCCGGATGGCAGGGCATCATCGAACGCCGGTTCCGGATGAGTGTCCGGCTTCGGGAGCTATTCGCGGGATAGGCTCGCTCGAGCCAAGCTGGCGGTGGGCTGATTCCCTTCGGCCGGGGGCAGGCCGGTCCGGCTTCGCCACGCGTCAACCCACAACCTTTCGGACGCGGGTCGCCCGCGCTTATGTTGCGGGATCTCCTGTCTTCCCGTCTCCTTCCCGCGGTGGGTCAATGGTCAAACGAACGATCACAGCGATGCTGGCCGCCCTGGTCATCACCCCCACCGTCCTGGTGGCCGCACAGGGCCTCTCCGACGATGAACTCGAGCCTCTCGTGGCCCGTGTCGAAGAGGGCGTACTCGAGCGCGCCAAGCTGGCCCAGGTCATGGTGGACAAGATCTTCTCCTTCTCCGAGCTGGGGCAGCAGGAGATCGAAACCTCGGCCTACATTACGGGGATCCTCGAGGAGAACGGCTTTGACATCGAGCACGCACCCTCCGGCATTCCGACCGGGTGGTTTGCGCGCTGGGGAAGCGGCAGGCCGGTCATCTCCTTCGGGTCCGACATCGATGGCATCCCCAAGGCCAACCAGAAGCCCGGCGTAGCCTACCATGACCCCCTGATTCCCGGCGCCCCCGGCCACGGCGAGGGCCACAACTCGGGACAGGCCGTGAACGTGGTGGCGGCGCTCGCGCTCAAGGACGTGATGGAGGCCGAGGGCATCGAGGGCACGCTGGTGCTCTGGCCGGGCGTCGCCGAGGAGCAGCTGGCGTCCAAGGCGTGGTACGTGCGCGACGGCTACATGGAGGACATCGACATCACGATCTTCACCCATGTCAGCAGCAACCTGTCGGTGAGCTGGGGCCAGGGCGGCGGAACGGGACTCGTCTCCGTGGAGTTCACCTTCGCGGGCGAGGCGGCGCACGGCGCCGGCGCGCCCTGGCGGGGCCGCAGCGCCCTCGACGCGGTCGAGCTGATGAACGTCGCCTGGAACTTCCGGCGCGAGCACCTCCGGCCCGACCAGCGCTCACACTACGTGATCAGCGACGGCGGCGATCAGCCGAACGTTGTGCCGCCGAGCGCCTCGGTGTGGTACTTCATCCGCGAGATGGACTACGAGGACATCAAGCGCAACTTCGACACTGCCATCCGCATCGCCGAAGGCGCGGCGCTCATGACCGACACCGAGATGTCGTACCGGATCATCGGAGCCGCCTGGCCGCGGCACTTCAACAGGGTGGTCGCCGAAACGATGCACGAACACATCGAGGATGTCGGGCTTCCGGAGTGGACCGACGACGACCATGACTTCGCGAGCGCGGTGCAGGAATCGGTGGGAAGCGTCCCGTCGGGGATGCCTGTCGCCCTTTCGCCCCTGGGCACGCCCGGGCCGCGCCGGAGCGGTGGCTCCGACGACATCGGCGATATCTCGTGGAACGTGCCCACGGTGACCCTGCGATTCCCGTCCAACGTGCCCGGGCTGCCGGGCCATCACTGGTCGAGCGCCATGGCGATGGCCACACCGATCGCGCACAAGGGCGCGGTCGCAGGCGCGCGCGTGATGGCCCGCACCGCGCTCCAGCTCTTCGCCCAGCCGGAGCTGGTCGACGAGGCGTGGACCTACTTCCGGGAGGAACAGACCGCGGCCGTGGAGTATATTCCCTTCATCGGCCCCGACGACCCGCCGCCCATCGATCTCAACAAGGAGATCATGGACACCTATCGCCCGCTCCTCAGGCAGTTCTACTATGACGAAACCCGCTTCGAGACGTATCTTGAGCAGTTGGGGATCAGGTATCCCACGCTCTCGCGGCCGGTTTCCGAGGAGGACCGGGAGGACACCCCGGAATCGAACTGACGACTTTCACAACGGGAGTTTTCCGATGATCGACGCCAGCCGCAGACTTCTCTCCGCCGCCGTCGCCATGTTGTTGGTGGTGACCCTCACTGGCGCGGGCGGCCTCCCGGAGGCCGTCACGGAACCCCCGGTCGACGCACCGCCGGTCGCATCGGCCGACGATCCCACCGAGGTGGGCTGGCGCCTCCTTGCCAGCCTCAACTACCGCACCGGCGAGGCGGGCGAGGAGCTGGCCGCTCTCGCGGGCAAGCTCGTCAAGATCCCCGGGTTCACCGTGCCGCTCGAGGACTGGGCGTCTTCGGCGACGGAATTCCTGCTCGTGCCCTACGTCGGCGCCTGCATCCACACGCCGCCTCCGCCGCCCAACCAGCTCGTCTACATCCAGATGGATCCAGGAAAGCGGGCGACGATGGACGGGTGGAACCCGGTGTGGGTCGAGGGCGTCCTCGAGATCGAGATGACCCAGAGCATTTACGGCTACGTCGGCTTCACCATCACCGGCCAGCGCGTCTATCCGTACGGTTCCTGATCTGCGATGCGGCCAACTGGTTGCATCAAGCGCGCCCTCGCCCCGCCGAGGGCGCGCTTCTTCTTGAAGCAACGCTACGCACGGATGAGCCATAGATGAGCCTCGCGATCGACCTCCGGCGTCTGCGCTTCCGCTATGGCGGAGGTCCCTGGGTGCTGGACATCCCCGAGCTGACGCTCGAGCGCGGCGAGCGCGCGTTCCTGTTCGGCCCGAGCGGCAGCGGCAAGACCACGCTCCTCGGTGTGCTGGCGGGGGTCCTGGAAGCGAACGAGGGCGAGGTCACGGTACTGGGCGAGGACCTCACCTCACTCTCGAGCGCACAGCGCGACGCCTTCCGGGCACAGCACATCGGCTATGTCTTCCAGATGTTCAACCTAATCCCCTACCTGTCGGTGCTCGACAACATCGCGCTCCCCGCGCGCATGGACCCTGCACGCCGGGCCCGGCTGGACGGCGCGGGAGTGAAGGAGACGGCCGCGCTGCTGGCCGATCACCTGCAGATCGGTGATCTGCTGAAGAAGCCGGTGACGGAGTTATCGGTGGGTCAGCAGCAGCGCGTGGCCGCCTGCCGGGCGCTGATCGGCGCCCCGGAGCTCATCGTCGCCGACGAACCCACCTCCTCCCTGGATTTCGACCGCCGCGAGGCCTTCCTCGAGCTGCTCTTCCAGGAGTGCGAGCGCGCCGGCGCCACGCTGGTGTTCGTGAGCCACGACCGCACCCTGGAGGGCATGTTCTCCCGCAGGATCTCGCTCCCCGACGTCAACAAGGCGGTGTTCTGATGCTGGTTTTCGACCTCGCGCTCAAGTCGCTCCGCAACCGCGCGTTCAGCACCTCGCTCACGGTGGGCTCCATCGCCCTCAGCGTCGCCCTTCTGATCGGCGTCGAAAACGTGCGCGTGGGAATGCGGGAGAGCTTCTCGAACACCATCTCCCAGACCGACCTGATCGTGGGCGCCAAGGGGGGCACCATCCAGCTCCTGCTGTACTCGGTCTTCGGCATGGGGTCGCCGACCAACAACGTCACCTGGGACACCTACCGCGAGTGGGACGAGCATCCCGCCGTCGAGTGGACCATCCCCTACGGCCTGGGCGACAGCCACAGGGGATTCCGCGTCATCGGCACTAACGAGGACTTCTACCGGCATTACCGGTATCGAGGGGGACAGCCCATCGCGCTGGCCGAAGGCCGGCCCGGTTCGGAGGTCTTCGACGTAACCCTGGGCGCGGACGTGGCGAGCGAGCTGGGCTACGGGCTCGGCGACGAGGTCGCGGTGACCCACGGGATCGGCGAGGTGGGCTTCCTGAACCACGACCAGATGCCGTTCACGGTCGTGGGCATCCTCGACAAGACCTTCACCCCGGTCGACCGCGCGGTCTACGTCACCCTCGAGGGCATCGAGGCCATCCACTTCGGATGGGAGGACGGCGGACCGCCCATGCCGGGCGAGGAGCGCACGCGCGAGGACGTGCTTGCGATGGATGAGATCGAGATCACCCAGGTGACGTCGTTCTTCGTGGGGACGACGAACCGGAGGGACGTGCTCCGGCTGCAGCGCGACATCACCGACTACGAGGGCGAGCCCTTGATGGCGGTAATCCCCGGGGTGGCGCTGAACGAGATGTGGCAGGGGATCGGTTACGCCGAGACCGGGCTCCGGGTGGTGACGATCTTCGTCGTGCTGGTGGGACTGCTGGGCATGCTGGTGTCGCTCTACACATCGCTCAACGAGCGCCGCCGCGAGATGGCGATCCTGCGCGCCGTCGGAGCCGGGCCCAACCGGATCGTCTCGCTGCTGGTGCTCGAGTCGGTGTGTCTGGCCGCGGCGGGGGCGATCGGCGGACTGGTGCTGGTGTACGTGCTGCTCTCGGCGGGGCAGCCCATCGTCGAGGCGCAGGTGGGGCTCTTCATCCCGATTCGGCCCCCCGGATCCGTCGAACTGCTCTTCCTGGGCGCCGTGGTGACGGCCGGATTCCTCATGGGCTTCGTGCCCGCGCTCAAGGCCTACCGCACCGCCCTCCACGACGGGCTGGCGGTGCGGGTGTAGGGGGCTCTCAGCTCGAAGCCAGCCAGCGATAGACCGCGCCCACGTTGAGCGGGAACCACTCCTCGTACTGGCCCCAGTGGGCGTAGTCGTCCAGGCGCACCTGGGCCATGGCCTCCTCTTCGGACAAGCCGTCGTCCAGCGCGGCCTGGACGGCGTCCCGCAGGTCCGCGTAGTAGGCGAGCTGGCGCTCGACTGTGCCGCGGTCTCCCACGTCTCCGTGCCCGAAGACCACGGTCTCGAAGGGGATATCCATCATCAGGTCCAGCGCCACGTAGAACTCGTCGAAATACCAGCCGGGAAGGTCACGGAACCCCACCCGGTCGTTGCTGAGGAAGTCCACCGCGAAGGCGATGCGCTCCTCGGGGAGAAACGTCACGATCAGATTGTCGGTGTGGCTCGGCCCCAGGTAGTGGAGTTCGATGGCGCGGCCACCGAAACGGAGCGTCATCTCGTCGGAGAAGGTCAGGTCCGGAGGCGGCAGGTCGGGGTCGCCGCGCTCCAGGATGATGGGCAGCGCCTTCTCCTGGGCGATGATCGGGACATCGTCGCCGAACTCGGCCAAGAGCGCGGGTGCCCCGGTGGCGTGGTCGGCGTCGCTGTGGCTGTAGACGATGGCCGCGAGCGGCTTGTCGGGGACCGCGCCGCGGATGGCGCCCGCGAGGCCGGTCGCCGCTTCCATCGAGATGGGGTCCACCGCCACCACGCCGTCGTCGGTGTCGACGAAGAACGCGTTGTGGGTGCCCGCGTTGTACCAGAAAACGCCGTCGGCGACTTCGCTGGTCGCGGAATCCATGGCGGGGGCTTGTTCGGCTGTGTCGGCACACGCGCAGAGGGTCAGAACGAAAGTGGCCGCAATCGGAATGGGGGTACGAATTGGACGGGTCATGCGGTCATCCTCCTGCGGGGGCGGGATGGGGCGAGCAGGCTTCCCGCCCGGCAGCCACCTTTGTAATACTCCTGTAATACTCCGCTGCTCATGTCCCACTTGCAACAGGTCGGAGGAGTTGCAGCGACCGCGCGTCGTAGCGCTCGATGCGCGGCTGCGCGTGGAATCCCTTTCGACATCCGGACAACCCCGGCATCTTGTCCGTGGAACGTACGCACACCGCACTCCCCGGCATCGAGTCCAGCATGTATCCTGCGGTTCCTCACTCAGAACGGCGGACGAGCTGCCGTTACCGGTCCGTTGCACTCGGCTGCCTCATCATTGCCGCGTGCGCAGCTCCTGACTCCACCGTTACCGAGCTCGCCCTGGAGGAAGTGGCCGTTGAGGCGGCGCCCGGAGCCCGCTTTCCGTCACTCGAGCGCCACGGCGACGCAGTGGTGCTGAGCTGGCTCGAGCCGCACATGGTGGCGGGCGAGGAAGTGTGGGCGCTGAAGGGGGCTGCGTATCAGGACGGCGCGACGGGCAAGCCCTTCGAGGTGACCCGGTCGGGCGGCGGCGTCTCGTTCTTCGTGAACTGGGCGGACTTCCCGGTGGTGTGGCCCCTGGGCGACGGCCGGCTGGCTGCGCACTGGCTCCAGCGGGGCGGCTCGTCCACCTACGACTACGGGGTGCGGGTCTCCTTCTCGGAGAACGGCGGGCACTCCTGGAGCGACCCGTGGACACCGCATGAGGACGGCACCCCCTCCGAGCACGGGTTCGTGTCGGTGTTCGGGCTGGGGCACGGGGAGGCGGGGATGGTCTGGCTGGACGGCCGGCGCTTCTTCGACGCCGACGGCTCGCGGGCGGCCAGCCCCCGCATGACGCTGCGCTACCGCACGGCCGGCGCGGACGGGACGAAGACCGCCGAGGTCGAACTGGACGACCGCATCTGCGACTGCTGCCAGACCGACGCGGCGATGACCTCCGGAGGGCCGGTGGTCGTCTACCGCGACCGCACCGAGGAGGAGGTGCGCGACATCTCCGTGGGCCGCTTCGTGGACGGGAAGTGGACGGGCGGCGTTCCCGTGCACGACGATGGCTGGGTGATCCCGGGCTGCCCGGTGAACGGCCCTTCCGTGGCGGCTGCCGGCGATGAGGTCGTGGTGGCGTGGTTCACCGGCGCCGGCAACACGCCCCGGGTGCGGGCGGCCTTCTCCAGCGACGCGGGCGCGAGCTTCGCACCGCCGGTCACCATCGACCTGGGCAACCCGGTGGGGCGCGCCGCAGCCGTGATGCCCGAGCCGGGAACGGCCCTGGTCGCCTGGCTGGAGGACGAGCGCCTGTTCACGCGCACTATCACCGCGGACGGGAACCTGGGACCGGCGCGCCTGGTAGCAGCCTCCTCCAACGCGCGCGCGAGCGGCTTCCCGGCCATGCTGGTGGACTCTGAGGACCGGGTCGTCTTCGCACAGACGGTGGTCGACGAAGGCATTCGCGTCCTGCGATCACGGGAGCCGTGGACGGAGTGGCAGGACTGAGCAACCCGGAGACCATCATGACCGATCAGCCATTCGGTTCGGCAAGAAAGTTCTGGCTGCTGTCGCTTGCGTGGCTGCCCGCGGGGATCGTGGCGGTGTCGCTCGTCCGCGGAGTGGCCCCTCCGCTCACGCCCGAGACGCTCTTCATGCTCCCCGTGGCGCTCATGTCGCTTGCGGTCACCGCGCCGTGCGGGCTGCCGCTCGCGCTGGCCTTCCGGGGGATCTGGCGGACGGGATCCACGGGCACGGCCTGGAAGACCTTCGCGATCCTCGCGCCCATCACCTCGTTTGCGGCGCTCTTCGCCGGTCTGCTGGGCCCGATCGCGATCGCGATCTACGCGGTCGTGCTCAGCGTTCCGGCGTGGATCGTATACGCGGTCGTGCGCCGGAACTCACCGTCATAGTCCGGACGTTCCCGGGGTCGGCGGGGCTTCGTCGCGGGGCGCTTCGATGGTCCCCGAGCAGTAGCTGACGACGACCGGGAGCCCGCGGCACCGGATCACTTCCGTCCGCTCACGAGCCTCGCCGGGATCGTAGTATGTCGTGATCGTCCGGCTGTACCCGAAGGCTGCCGGGAAACGGAAGAAGCCGCTCAGACCGACAAAGAGGTAGAACAGTACGGCGAGCGCGATCACTCCCTTCTTCTTCATCGGCGATGTCCTCCGCTACCGACCCGCCCAGTTCATTACAACGCGCTGCAACTCCCCCAAGCTGGGGGGAATCCGGGTGAAGCGCGAGGGCTTCGTCTCGCCCGCCGCCAGTTGCTCCGGCACGGGCACCGGCCTACCGATGGCCTCCTCCACGATGTCCCCGAACTTGGCCGGATGGGCCGTGGCCAGCACGACGCCGTGGGTGTCCGGCCTTTCGGCGAGGGCCTGCTCCAACGCCAGCCATCCCACGGCAGTATGGGGATCCAGGATATAGCCATGCTCGTCGAAGACCCGTCTCATGGCTTTCCGAGTATCGGCGTCGCTCCATGCCGAGCCCGACAGATGCCTTCGCAGGCGGGCCAGATCCCCATCGAATAGAGCGAGGATGCGCGCCAGATTCGACGGCGCCCCGACATCCATCGCGCTGGACAGCGTGCGGAGCGACGCCCGCGGCTCGTAGCAGCCCGTCCGCAGGTACTCCGGGACGACGTCGTTGGCGTTGGTCGCGGTAACGAACCCCCCGGCGGGCAGGCCCAGCTCGCGGGCCATGAGGCCGGCGGCCAGGTTGCCGAAGTTGCCCGACGGCACGGAGAAAAGCAGTGGGTCGTGCCGGTGCAGCTGCGCCCATGCGTGGAAGTAGTAGAAGATCTGCGGCAGCAGGCGTCCGATATTGATGGAGTTTGCGGACGTCAGCGCGAGAGCCTCCCGGGCATCCGGATCGCGGAACATCGCCTTGACAAGCCGCTGACAGTCGTCGAACGCGCCCGCCACCGCGACCGCGAGCACCTGGTCGCCCAGCGTCGTGAACTGGCGCTGCTGGTGCTCGCTTACCTGCCCCTCCGGGAACAGCACCACCACGCGCGTCCGCGGCAGACCCAGGAAGGCGTGCGCGACCGCCCCGCCCGTGTCGCCCGAAGTCGCCACCATCACGGTCAGGGGAGGCCCGGAGCGCTGCAATCTCGACATCAGGCAGCCCATGAAGCGCGCGCCCACATCCTTGAATGCCAGCGTCGGGCCGTGGAACAGCTCCAGCACATGCGTGCGCGGGCCCAGCGGCACCAGCGGCAACGGAAAGCCGAGCGCCTCGCGCACCGCGGACTCCAGCACTTCATCCTCCAGTTCATCGCCGAGAAGATGACGCGCCACGGCGAGGCCGCAGCGGATCGCGTCGGCGCCCCTCAACCCATCGATCTCGCCCGCGGAGAGGGGCGAGAGCCTCTCCGGCATGAAGAGTCCGCCGTCGGGGGCGAGTCCCCGGAACAGCGCTTCGCCGAAGGAGGCGGCCGCGGCCTGGCCCGACGTGCTGACGAGCTTCAATCTCCCTCCGCTTCGACGTGCTCGACGCGCACCCCGTGCCGGTTGACGGGAGAAGCCCAGGCTTCGCAATCGAGCGCCGCGGTCTCGCCAAAGGCCCGGCGGATGCCCTCAGCGACGTGTTCGGCGGTGTCGCCGCCCCGGCACAGCGCGAAGACCGAGGGCCCGGAGCCGGACAGCGAGAAGCCGAGGGCGCCGCGAGCCAGCGCCGCTTCCCTGGCCCGGGCGAAACCCGGGATGCGCCCGGCGCGCAGCGGCTCCGCCACGACATCCCTGATCGAGCGCGAGAGCAGGTCCCAGTCGCAGGCGTAGAGCCCGGCGGTGAAGGCCGCCGTGTTGGCCCACTGCGTGACCGCGGCCTTGAGCGGCACGTGCTCGCCGAGCACGCGACGGGCGTCCTTTGTGCGGATTTCCAGATGCGGGCGCACCACCACCGCCCAGAGTTCCGGTGGGACGGGAAGCTCCACGACGTGCAGCGACCTGCCGGGGAGAACCAGCACGATTCCGCCATACAGCGCGGGCGCGACGTTGTCGGCGGCAGGTGACCCGGAACCCGCCAGCTCGCCGGCGAGCGCACACTGGAGCAGCTGTCTGCGGGAAAGGCCAGCCCCGATCGCCCGGTCCGCCGCCACCGCGCCCGCCACCGCGCTGGAGGCGCTGCCGCCCATGCCTCCGGCGAGCGGAATGCCCTTGTGAAGCTCGATGGCGACTCCGGCTGCGGTGATCCCGGAGTCCGAGGCCATGGTCTCGACCGTTGCGCCGGCTCGTGCCAACCCGAGCACCGCGCGGGCAGCCGCTCCGGCACTGTTGCGCGCAGGGTCCACCGGGATGCGTCCCTCGTCGCCCGTGATGCGCTCGATGATGACTCCCGGCTCCCGCGTCGCCCGCGCCACCACGACATCGGAGGGGCCCTCGACGGCCAAGCCGAAGACATCGAACCCGCACGCGATGTTGCCGATGGTGGCGGGGGCGGAGACGCGCATGGCCGCCGCGCCGCCGGGAGAGTGCGTCCCGGTCATGGTGGCGTTTACTTGAACACGCGGAAGAAGGCCCGAAACACCTTCTGGGCGGTGGGCGTCAGCTTCTGCTTGCGCCAGGCATTCGCCGCGCGCGCAAAGACGTCGCTGCGCGTGGGATAGGGGTGGATGGTGCTCCCGAGCTTGCCCAGGCCGAGGCCCGCCGTCATCGCCAGCGTGACCTCGCCGATCATGTCCCCCGCCTGCGCGCACACGAGCGTCGCGCCCAGGATTCGGTCGCTGCCCTTCTTCAGATGGACGCGGAAGAAGCCCTCTTCCTCGCCTTCGAGGATGGCGCGGTCGATGTCGTCGAAGTGGATGGTGATGGTCTCGACGTCGTGGCGCGCCGCGATGGCCTCGTCGCGATGGAGGCCGACGTGGGCGATCTCCGGGTCCGTGTAGGTCGCCCACGGGATCACCAGGCGGCTCGCCCGGCCGCGGCCGAAGAAGAGCGCGTTCTGCACGGCGATGCGGGCCTGGTGGTCGGCGGCATGGGTGAACTGGTGCTTCGACGCCACGTCGCCCACCGCGTAGATGCCCTTCGCCGTCGTGTGCAACTGGTCGTCGACCTGGATGCCGGTGCGGTCATACGCCACGCCGGCGGCCTTGAGGCCCATCCCGTCGACGTTGGGCGCACGGCCGGCGGCCACCAGCACCGCCTCGGCCGCGAGTTCCTCCTGATGTCCGCCGTGCTCCACCGCCAGCACCGTGGCGCCGTTCTCGCGGCGCGCTCCAAGCACGGCCGCCGAATTGAGAACCCGCACGCCGTCGGCCTCGATGGCGCGGGTCACGATGGCGGCCGCGTCCCGGTCGTCGCGCGGCAACGGATGCGGGTCTGCGTGCACTACGGTGACCTCGCTGCCGAAGCGCGCGAAGGTCTGCGAGAGCTCCACCCCGATGGGACCGGCGCCGATCACGATCACGCGCGGTGGAAGTTCGGTGAGCGAGAAGATGGTCTCGTTGGTGTAGACGTTGGGGCCCTCGAGCCCCGGCACCGGGAGAAGCGCCGCGCGGGCGCCGGTCGCGATGACCGCGCGGCGGAAGTGCAGTTCGGCCCCGTTGACGCGCAGCCGGTCCGGCCCCACGAACTCGCCGTGGCCGAGGAAGACGTCCACCCCCAGCCCGGCGAACCGCGATGCCCCGTCGATCGGGCTGATGCGGGCGCGCAGCCGCCGCATGCGCTCCATCGCGGCGGTGAACTCGCTCGCCGATCCGTGATCCGTCCCCCCGTCACCCGCTGATCCCGGACGGCCGTTGGCGGAAGCCGCGCTCGCCGCGTACACCCGCCGGGCGGAGCTGATCACCGCCTTTGAGGGAACGCACCCGAAGTTGAGGCAGTCGCCGCCCATGAGGTGGCGCTCCACCATGGCGACCTTCGCGCCCAGCCCCGCGCCGATGGCGGCGCTCACCAGCCCCCCCGTCCCCGCCCCGACCACGACCAGGTGGTAGCGGTCGCGCGGTTCGGGGTTGCGCCAGTCGGACGGGTGCACATGGCTCACCAGTTCGCGGTTGTGCACGTCGTCGGGAAGGATCACGACTCTGTCTGCCGACACGATCTATCTCTCCGTCTCTGTTGGTCTCATGGTGGTCAGTCCCCCGTGATCTCCTTCAGCGCCCGGCGGGCGATGCGCGTGACCAGGGTGGTGACCACGATGGTCGCAGCCAGCCCGACGCCGAGCACCGTGTAGTAGCCGGCGCCCCGCGCCACCTCGACCCCGCTCGCAAGCGCCGCGACGTCGCCGATCACCTGGCCGTAGTACACGTACAGGAGCGTCCCGGGAATCATCCCCAGCGACGCGATCAGGTAGTCGACGAAACGCACCCTGGTCAGCCCCAGGGCATAGTTGAGGAGATTGAAGGGAAAGACCGGCGACAGCCTCAGGAGGAAGACGATCTTGCGCCCCTGTTCGCCGATGGCGCGGTCGATGGCGGCGAAACGCGGATAGTCGGCCACCTTGTTCTCGATGGCCGACCGGGCGAGGTAGCGCGACACGAGAAAGGCGAGCGCGGCGCCCGTCGTGGCCCCCACGAAGACGATCACGGTACCGCGGGCGATGCCGAAGACGGCCCCCGCGGCCAAGGTCAGAATCGAGCCAGGGGCGAAGGCTACCGTGGCAGCCGCGTAGGCGCACACGAAGACCACCGGACCCCACACCCCCATCTCCTCGATGCGCTCCGCGAGCGCGGGGATGACCCCGGCCAGCTGCCTTCCCGCAAGCACCAGCACCACGACCACCGCCACCGCCACGAGCGCCAGCAGCCACGGTCGCCGCCGCCGCGACTCCCGGGCTTCCGAATTTGCGTCGGTCACTTTGCCTCCTCCCCGCATCGGGGAAGCCGTCTCCGCGTCACTTGCCGAATGCGGCCGGTTACGGTATTGAGGTGGTTCGTCCGGAGAATCGCCGGCACTGCCCCAGCCATCATCAGGAGAACCAATGAGCCACAAACGGCGCGCCCGTCATTTCCGCTGGGACGATATGCCAATGGAGGAGGTGAAGGAAGGTCTGGGAAGGCGTGTGGTGACCGGCGAACGCATGATGCTTGCGCACTGGTACATGGTCAGGGGCACCGTCGTCCCGCTTCACGAGCACGACAATGAGCAGATCGCCCATGTGCTGGATGGCGCGCTCAAGCTCCGGCTCGGCGATGACGAAGGCGAGGAGGTGATCGTCCGCGCCGGCGAAGTGCTCTACATCCCGTCCGGACTGCCGCATAGTGCGCTCGCGCTCGAGGACACCCTGGTGACGGACGTCTTTTGCCCGCCGCGCCAGGACTGGCTGGACGGCACCGACACGTACCTGCGGTGAGGGCCCTGAGCTCTCCGCGCCAACGGACCGGGCACCGCGCCCCGCACCATCGACCTCCGCTACTTGCCCAAGTCCCGCGGTTACGGTATTGAGAGGGTTCGCCCGGCCCATCTGCCCGTCGTGGTCCGGTCCGTTACAGCGTCCATTCAACCCACTGCCGAGGAAACCCAATGAGCTCCGAACAGAGCGTACGCCACTTCCGCTGGGACGACATGCCGATCGAACAGGTCAAGGAAGGACTTGGGCGGCGCCTGGTGACGGGCGAGCGCATGATGCTCGCGCACATCTATCTCGACAAGGGCTCTGTGGTGCCTTTGCACTCGCACGACAACGAACAGCTCACCTACGTGCTCGAGGGCGCGTTGCACTTCTGGATCGGGGAGGATGAGAGCGAGGAGGTGGTCGTGCGTGCCGGAGAGGTGCTGCACATTCCCTCCTGGGTGCCGCACAAGGCGGTCGCGCTCGAGGACACCCTGGACGTGGATGTCTTCTGCCCGCCCCGGCAGGACTGGCTGGACGGGACCGATGCGTACCTGAGATGAATCGCCGTCATGCACCTACCCCGCCGCGTGAGGTGACGTGGAACTCGGGCTGACCGGGAAGGTCGCGCTGGTGGCGGCCTCAAGCCGCGGGCTGGGGCGCGCGGTGGCGGAGGAGTTCGCGCGCGAGGGGGCCCGGCTGGTGATGTGCGCCCGGGGCGAAGACGACCTGAACCGCACGCGCAACCGCATCGCTCGCGACACCGGCTCCCAGCCCGTGGCCGTGGCCGCCGACCTCACCGACCCGGAGGGCGTGCGATGCGTCACCGACACGGCCGCCGAGGCCTTCGGACAGGTCGACATCCTGGTCACCAACACCGGCGGCCCTCCCTCCGGCCCCTTCGAGGCGCATAGTCCGGAAGCGTGGCGGACTGCCGTCGCCCAGAACCTGGAGAGCGTGCTCAACCTGACCCGCGCCGTCCTTCCGGGCATGCGCGAGCGAGGCTGGGGCCGGATCATCAACGTCACCTCGATCGCGGTGAAACAGCCGGTCGACGGGCTCATCCTCTCGAACAGCGTGCGCGCCGCGGTGACCGGCTTCGCCCGCACCCTGGCCAACGAGGTGGCGCGCGACGGCGTCACCGTGAACAACGTGATGCCCGGCTACACCCGCACCGCCCGCCTGGACTGGCTGGCCGGCCAGATCGCCGCGCGCGAAGGCATCGACCGGGAAGCCGCCTTCGACCGCTGGGCCAGCGAGATCCCCGCGGGACGCGTGGGCGACCCCGCGGAATTTGCCGCTTTGGTTACCTTTCTCGCTTCCGAGCGCGCGAGTTACATCACCGGCACCTCCATCCCGGTGGACGGGGGATGGATCCGCGCCCTGGTATGACGACACCGACACCAACCTGATCCCCGAGACCGAGAACCCCGATGGCTCTTGAGCTAAAGGAATCCGAATTCGTCTGGAAGGACGGAGAGTTCATCCGCTGGCAGGACGCCCAGGTGCACCTGCTTTCGCTGGCCGTACAGTTCGGCGTCTCCCTCTTCGAGGGCATCCGCTGCTACGAGTCCGGGGGGCGGCGGGCCATCTTCCGCCTGGGCGCGCACATCCGCAGGCTCTACAACTCCTGCATCGTCTATCGAATGGCGCCGGAGTACTCGCAGGAGGAGTACGCGCAGGCGTGCGTCGACGTGGTGGCGAAGAACGGCCTGGGTAGCTGCTACATCCGTCCCATGGTGATTCGCGGCTACGGCGCCGCGGCACTCGACCCCCGCGCGAGCCCCATCGAGTCGTACGTGGCCTGCTGGCCCCTGGACACATACCTGGGCGCGGGAGCTCTGGAGAAGGGCGTCGGAGTGAAGGTCTCCTCCTGGCAGCGCGCGGAACCCAACACCTTCCCGATGCGAGCCAAGGCGGCCGGCCACTACAACGCGGCCATGCTCATGAAGATGGAGGCGCACGCCGACGGCTACGCGGACGCCATTGCGCTCGGCCCCAACGGGCTGGTGAGCGAGGGAAGCGGACAGAACCTCTTCCTGGTGGTGGACGGCCAGCTCATTACGCCCATTCTCGACGGTACCTCTCTCCAGGGCATCACCCGCGACACGGTGCTCAAGCTCGCGGCCGACATGGGCATCCCGGCGGGCGAGCAACTGGTCGCCCGCGAGACCCTCTACACCTGCGACGAACTCTTCTTCTCGGGCACCGCAACCGAGGTGACCCCCATCACGAGCGTCGACCGCATCCCGGTCGGGTCCGGCAAGGCGGGCGAGATTACGCTGCAGATTCAGCGGCGCTTCATGGACATCGTCAAGCAGCGGGCGGAAGACCCCTACGGCTGGCTGACGCCCGTGTAGGGCGCCGGGGCGGGAGCAGCCGCAACAAGGAGCAGGCCATGACCCGTTATCGGAACCCGGAGGCGGCCCTGCGCCAGCGATCCGCCGCGAACCTGACTTCGGTCCTCATCCTCGCCGCCGCGGCCGCGGGCGTCCCCGCTCAGGCTGACGCCCAGGAGGCCGGTGTCCTCACCATCGACCAACTGCTTTCCATCGAGTCGGTTGTCTCCGGCTCGCCCGCATGGTCGCCCGACGGCTCGTCGATCCTCTTCCAGTCCTCGCTCTCCGGCGGGCTGGTCACGCTCTCGCCGGACGGCGGATTCCCGACCCGCGTCCCGATCGAGATGGGCAGCTCGGGCCACTTCCTTTCCTCCCAGATGCCCGGCTGGTCACCGCAGGGCAACTGGATCTCGTACGTGTCGGACAAGGGCGGCTCGCCGGAGATCTGGATCTGGTCGACCCGCGACGGCAGCGAGGTGCAGCTTACCAACCTGGGCGGGCGCATCAACTCGATGACCTGGTCGCCCGACGGCCGCTCGATCGCCTTCGCCGGCGACCGCTACGGCAACTACGACATCTGGACGGTCGAAGTCGACACCAGGCGCGTC
Organism: Gammaproteobacteria bacterium; assembly: GCA_009841185.1. GTDB lineage: Bacteria > Gemmatimonadota > Gemmatimonadetes > Longimicrobiales > Gaopeijiaceae > BD2-11. Next base: position 22,343 of record VXMG01000014.1, on the reverse strand, counting down.
CGCCGCATCAGCAACGAGAAGGACTACGAGGTTTTCCCCACCTGGACCCCGGACTCCCGGCGCATCCTTTACGTGCGCCTCGACGACGCCTGGGAGGATCACGACGTGATCGAGGTCGCTCCGGACGGATCGGGCGCGCGCACCGTGCTTCAGGACAGCGACTTCTTCGACTACGGCGCCGGCAGGACCTTCGGCTACTCGCAGGTCTCGCCCGATGGCGGCCAGGTCCTCTTCCGCTCTCACCGCAGCGGCTGGATCAACTACTGGCTCGCCCCCATCGAGGGCGGCCAGCCCCGCCCGATCGCCGCGGCGGAGGCCGACCAGAGCAGCGCGGTCTGGTCGCCCGACGGCCGCTCGATCGCCTACGTCGAGAACCACAACGGTCACCACGACCTGCGCGTGGTCTCCTCCGACGGCGGCAAGCCCCGCGTGCTGGTCTCCCCCGACGGCGGGGTGGCGTCGAGTCCCTCGTGGTCGCCTGACGGCCGCTCGATCGCCTACCTGAAGGCCGATCTGGTGAGCCCGCAGGATCTGCATGTGGTGGCCGTGGAGAGCGGCGAGAGCCGCCAGCTCACCTTCTCAATGCCCGCCGGGAACTTTGCCGAGCGCCTGGTCCTGCCGGAGAAGGTTCACTACCCCAGCACGGACGGATACTCGATCCCGGCCTACCTATACCGCCCGGCGGGAGTCCCGGCGGGCGGACTCGCACCGGGCATCCTGTGGATCCACGGCGGCCCCACCTCGCAGTTCAACGACACCTTCCAGCAGCACGTGCAGTTCTTCGCGCAGCGCGGATACGCGGTGCTGCTCCCCAACATCCGCGGCAGTTCCGGCTACGGGAAGGACTTCGCCGACGCCAACAACGGCTGCTGGGGCCACTGCGACCTGGAAGACGTGCTTGCGGGCGCCGACTTCCTGAAGGCGCAGCCCGGGGTCGACCCGGACCGGATCGGCCTCACCGGCACCAGCTACGGCGGCATAATGGGCATGTACGCGGCGGCTTTCGCGCCGGATGCCTTCCGCGCGATCGTCCCCGGCTCGGGCTACTCGGACTGGGTACACTTCTATCGCAGTGAGAACGAGCTGCGCCACGTCAAGCTCCTCGAGCACGAACTCGGGACCTTCGAGACGCACCAGGACGTGTGGCGCAACAGCTCGGCGATCTACCAGATCGACCAGGTCTCCACGCCGATCTTCCTGGTGCACGGCGAGGGACGCTATCCCGGCTCGGACCAGTCCGAGATCTTCGCGCGGGCGCTCGAGAACCACTACAAGCCGTTCGAATACACGACCTACCCGAACGAGAACTACTACGTGCGCGGCAAGGCCAACCGGCGCCAGATGCTGTTGGACATGCTGGACTTCTTCGGGCGGTTCCTCAAGGACGAGATGGTGGACGCGGGTGAGCGCATGAAGTGAAGGCGCACCGGAGACACCCACGACTAACGCGGTCGCGTCCCGATCCACAGGACGTACGCCACATCCCTGGGCCTGAGAACCGTTGACGTCCGACGAGTTGTCGACTACCCTTTTCTACGAAATTCTTCGTGGTACACCCAAGGGAACCAGCAAATGAGTCGAGAGCGATTGACCGGCCCCACGAGACCCTCCCACACGACCGTCGCGTGGTCATGCGGTGTACTGTTACTCCTTGGCGCCTGCGGAGACGGTGGCGAACGCATTCCCTCTCCGGCCCAATTCGTCGACTCGGCGGGGGTCGCCATCGTCGCCAACCCGTCCGGCGAGGCCGTGTACGCCACCATCGCCGCGGACCCCGTTCTCTCCATCGGTGCCATCGACGGCCCGGTGGAAGTGCTCTTCGGGCGCATTGCCTCGGTCGCGGTCGGTGGCACGGGCAACCTGATTGTCGCCGACGGCCAGATGGGCGAGATCCGCATCTTCGACGCGAGCGGCCTCCACCTCCAGACCATCGGGGGCCCGGGAGAGGGGCCGGGCGAGTTCCGGGCGCTCGCCGGCGCCTGGCCCACGGCGGGGGGCGCCGTCGTCGCGGTGGACAACCGACTTCGCCGCATCACCCGCTTCGGTCCGGACGGCGAGTTGCTGGCAACCGCGACCTTTCAGGGCCCGGGCGAGCAGCCCATGATCCGTCCGGTCCGCGTGGCGGGGCCGAGCCTTTTCCTCAGCCGGGTGGAATCGCTGAACCTCCCCTCACTGGAGGGAGCCTTCAGCCTGGAAGACGCCCTCGAATCGATCTCGGACCCTTCCGGAAGCAGATCCGAGTACCTGGTCCGGCACGACCTGGAGGGCACCCTGATCGACACGGTCACGGCAGTGCCTGGTCAGGCTACCCAGACTTCCGCACAGGGCAGCGGAACCAATCTGTCGATCCAGATCCTTCGGCTGCCCTTCTCGTCCGCTGCCGCCGCCACCGCCTCGCCGGAAGGGCGCATGGCCGTGACCACGGGCCGGTCCTACGAATACTCCACCTACCACCCCACGGGCTCTCTCGAGCGCATCGTGCGCCTCAGCAAAGAGCCGCCCCCGCGAACCGACGCGCACCTCGAAGCCTGGATTCGGGGTTCAACCGGCGGGCGTGAGCCGATGGACGACACCCAGGTAGAGGCAGCCCTGCGCCGCTACCGGGAGATGCCCCTTCCCGACCGGCTCCCCGCCTGGAGCTCGCTGGTGATCGCCGACGGCGGCGAAATCTGGGCGCGCCGCTTCGCGATCAGGGGCGCCGAGACGGTCGTCCACGACGTGTTCGGGAACGACGGGAGCCTACTGGGCCAGGTGGTGGGACCCGCCGGCTTTCGCATCCAGCACATCGCCGACGGAAGGGTGACCGTCATATCCACCGACGATCTCGGCGTAGAGCGCGTGGAGGTGTACGGGCTGCAGATGCCCTGAGGTTAGCTGCAGCCGCCGCCAAATCGGAGATACGCGAGCCGGTCGCGAAGCCTGTCGATTGCCGGCCGCTACTTGAGCTGCTTGGGTCGTACGTAGTACTCGAGGGTCCCGCTGGCCCCCGGAAGATCGGCCCACCTGTCGATCTTGAACGAAAGGACGGCCAGCGCGCCGGTGGGATACTTGCGCCGCATGCGCGCGATCTTCTTCTCGTTGCCGAACACGGAATAGCGCCACGCGAATTCGGCGATTCCCGGGTTGTGCCCGACCACCGCCACCGTGTTCGCCTCGTCGTCCTGTTTGACCAGTTGCTTCAGGATCGCCTGCATCGACGCGTGGTAGAGGGCCCGCCGGTGCACGACGGGCACCTCGCCCAGCTCGGGACCCATGCGCTCCCAGGTCTCCGACGTGCGGCGGGCGGCGGAGCACAGCACCCGGTCGGGAACCAGGTCGTGGTCACGGATCCAGGCTGCGACGCGGGGTGCGGCCGCGCGGCCGCGTGGGGCGAGCGGCCGGTCGAAATCCGCAAGAGTGTAGTCCTTCCAGTCGGACTTGGCGTGGCGGAGCAGAAGGATCCTCTTCAAGAGCGCTCAGCGGTTCTTCCTTCGTCGCCACTCATGCCCCGGCGGGGCGGGCGGCTTCGGAAGACGGAATGGGTTGTCGGGTTTCTCGGCGGTGGGCGGCTTCGGCTTTTTCGGATGCTGGACGCGCGGCTTGTCGAAGACGCCTCCCTTCTTCGTGATCAGCTTCCAGATCATGATGCGGGCTCCTTGGGAATGCGTGGGGATGCTACACGAATACGGGTCGTTACGACAGGGGCCAGCCGGCCGTTTCGGTTCGCGCCGCTGCGAAGAGCCCGATCCCCCCGCTAGGACTTCCCCGACGGGAGCTCGCGAAGCGACTCTTCTGCCGCCGGCCCCGTCGCCCGGCGCAGCACCTGCTGGATGTCGAGGCCAAGCACGGACGCCAGCCCCTCAAGCGTCCCGTAGGCGCCCCGGACCCGCTGGTTCAGGGCGTTGGAGACACCCTCGCCCTGCCCCCCGTCCATGACCACGACGCGGTCGATGTCGACCCCTTCCACCGCGCCCACCGCGATCTCCAGCAGCTCGGGCAGCTTCTCGGCCATGAACACGGCGAACGCGGCGTCGCCTCCGGTCTGCACTTCCGCATAGAGCCGCTTGAGCACCTCCACCTGGGCCTTTCCGCGCTCCAGAATCGGCGCCGCTTCGGCCTGCGCGCGGGCGAAGGCGGCCATCTTCTCGGCTTTGGCGGGCTCCACCACGTCCGCGCGCAGCCGTTGCTCTTCGCGCTCGACGCGCTTCATCTCGAGGATCTTTTCGGCCTCGACCTCGGCCTCCTGCGCCTTTACGCGCGCGATCTTCTCGGCGGTCTCGCCCTCGCGGTCGAGCTCGGCCTTGCGCACGCGCAGCTCGTTCTGGGCTTCCGCCACCTTGATGGAGGCCGCCGCCTCGCGCACCTGGGCGCGGCGGCGGGCCTCGGCGCGCGCTTCGCGGGTGTCCGCCTCGGCCTGCGCCTCCGCGATCTCGGCCGCCCGAATGGCCTCGGCCGACTTCTCGCGCCCGATGGCCTCCAGGTAACCGCGCTCGTCGCTGACGTTCTGGATCTTGAGGACGTCCAGGTGGAAGCCCAGCGAAGCCAGGTCCTCGCCGGCGTCATCGGCCAGCGCCTTGGCGAAGCCGAGCCGGTCCTCGTTGACGGCTTCGGGGGTGAGCGTTGCGAGGACGCCGCGCAGGTTGCCCGTGAGGGTGTCCTGGGCCAGCTCGCGCACTTCCTCCTCCGTCTTCCCGAGGAGTCGCTCGACCGCATTGTTGAAGACCCATTCAGGCTCGGACGCGATCTTCACGTTGGCGATGGCCTCCACGCTGAGTGGAATGTTGCCCTTCGAGAAGGCGTTGTTGACCGAGACCTCTATGGGGATAGTCTCGAGGTTCATGTGCTGCACCGTCTCGATGATGGGGACCCGCAGCGTGCGGCCGCCGGAGATGGAGCGATAGCCCACCCGCTGGCCGTCGGAGGACGTGCGGTTGCGGCCCGTGAGCACGGCGGCACGGTTGGGAGGAACGATCACGATCAGGCTCTTGATGGTGATGACGAACACCATCACCGCCACCAGGATCACGATGGCCATCGTCAGGGGTGCGGCGAGGAACTCCACTATGCGCCTCCTCTTGTATTGTTCTTGTATGACAATCTTGTATTATCCTGTATGTCATTCATCGATCAGCTTCATCTCCACTGGAACGACTGATGCGATACCTGACTCCATGCCGACCACCACTACGGACTGACCGGGGCTAAGCGCCCGGTCCGGCGGACAGCTCGAATCGAGCCGGGCGCGGATGCCGTGGCGCCGGTCGCCGCGCAACACACGTATCGAACCTGGACTAGAAGCCGTTATCTCGAGCGACACCTCGGCGGTCAGTCCCACGAAGGACTGTTCCCCCAGCATGGCTCCTGCGCTTGCGCGCTTGAGGAACCCGAACGCCGCCCCGATCAGCGCGCCCGTAGCCAGCCCGGTGACGGCTGCGACGATGGCGGTCAGTCCGGGGCGCCCCCCTGCCCACACCAGGTGCAGAAGAGTGCCGGAGGCGCCGAACCCGAAAAGCGCATAGACGATGGCCCGCAGCGAGAAGAGCTTTGCGACATCGCCGGCATCCCCGATGGCGAGATCCGCGTCGGTGTCGAGGTCCGCCTCAGCTTCCAGAAAGTCGCCGAAGAGCGACAGAAGCAGGAAGCCGCCGCCCACGACCAGGCAGAAGATGTACGCTGCGAGCATGACGCGCCTACATCGCCGGCCGCGCCTTCAGCCACTGCTCCCACCAGTCGAGCTGCACCCAGGTGCGGTGTACCATCCGCCAAGGGGTCCAGCCGCCGTGGTAGGACTCGGGATAGCGCACGAACTTGGCCGGAACCCCCTGCTTGTGCAGGGCGACGTACATCTGCTCGGCCTCCTCGATCGGCACTCGATGGTCGATCTCGCCGTGCACGAAGAGGGTCGGCGTGGTCACCCCGTCGGCGTGGATGATGGGCGACGAGCGCAGCAGGTGCTCCAGACCACGCTCCTCCCAGGGCGGGCCGTAGAACTCGCTCTCCTTGGTGCGCGGGATGTCGGCGACCGCGTAGTCGCTCACCCAGTTGGAGATGGAGGCCCCGGCGATGGCGGCCGCGAAGCGATCGGTCTGCGTGATGACCCAGTTGGTCAGGTAGCCGCCGTACGAGTAGCCGGTCACGCCCATGCGGCCGGTGTCGATGCGGTAGTTGTCGATGGCGTGGTCGACGCCGGCCATGACATCGTCGTAGTCGTTGAAGCCCCATCCGCCCCAGGTGCCCCAGCGGAAATCCTCGCCGTAGCCGGTCGAAGCGCGCGGGTTGGTGTAGAGCACCATGTACCCCTGTCCGGCCAGCAACTGGCGGTCGAAGGAGAAGTCGTTGCCGTACATGCCGTGCGGCCCGCCGTGCATCACGAGGATCATGGGGAAGTCGCCGCTCGCCGCATCGTAGCCGCGCGCAGGCAGCATCCAGCCCTCCACCTCGGTGCTGTCCGGGCTGTGGAAGATGAGGTTTTCAGGTTCGAAGAGCTCGAGCTGGGCCAGCAGCGGCGCGTTCACCTCGCTCAGGCGGGTCTCGGTCGCGGCGGAGATGGGTGCCACGTAGATGTCGCCGGGTTCGGTGGGGGCGGTGGCCCGGTAGGCCATGCGGGAGAAGTCGGCCGAGAAGGAGAAGCCGGCGAGCCGGCGGTCGCCCTCGGTGACCTGCTCGACCGCGCCGCCGGAGACCGGAACGCGGAACAGGTGCGTGTTGCCGCGCACGCCGGTCGAGAAGTAGACGTGGCCGTCGGGCGACGTGATCGGTCCGCCCGGGATCAGGTCCCAGTCGGCGGTGAGGTTGCTCCGGCCACCCCCGTCCGGGTTGAACGCGAACAGGTCGTTGGCCGCTCCGCGGTCACGCCCTTCGCGGATGACCACGTCCAGCCCCTCGTTGCCGCGGACCACGATGCGGTCGCCGTCTGCCGACCACGCGGGCCCGGAGTAGTTGTACTCGTCGTCGGTGAGTCGGGTGACGCCGCCTTCGAGGTCGACGGTCCACAGGTCCGCTCGCTCGTAGCTGAGCTCGTCGCGCTGGTGCATGTCGGCGGTGAACGCGAGGCGGCGGCCGTCGGGGCTCCAAGCCAGTCCGGAAGCGTCGACGTTGAGGTCGGTCAGGCGGCGGGGTTCACCTCCGGTGGCCGGCAGCACGTACACCTCGCGCGGCGGGGTGGCGGCGGGGTCGCGGGGATCGGGCAGGTAGCCGCGGCGGTCGAAGCGGTAGTTCATCCAGTCGTACATGCGCCCGTCGAAGCGCTCCGCCGTGCGCCGCTCGAAGTCCGACGCGTACACCGGCTCGGGAGCCGGCCCGGGCGGGGTGGGCCGCGTGAACGCGATCCACTCGCCGTCCGGGCTGAACACCGGCGATCCGCCCAGCCCCTCGATCTGGAAGGCCTCGCCGGCAGGCTGGTCCATGCGCAGGAACCAGGTGCTGCCGCCGCTCCCGCCATCGCCACCCGGGCGGTTCGATGTGAAGACAAGCAGGCGGCCATCGGGTGACCAGCCGGGCCCGGAGGCGCTGAAGCTCGGACTGGTGAGCCGCACCGGTTCACCGGTTCCCGCGGCGTCCGCGAGCCAGATTCCGCTGTGGCTCCGATTCTCCTCTTCGAGGACCGACGTGATGACGAACGCAACCCGTGACCCATCCGGCGAGATGGCCGGGCTGTTCGCGTTCTTCAGCCGGTAGTAGTCCTCCAGTTCGACGGGCCTCCGCTCCTGAGCGGCCAGCCCCGTGGCCAGCGGCTGGACGCCCGCGAGACCGAACGAGAGGAGCGACAGGAAGGCCGCGGTGAAGGCGAGACGCAGGATGGACACGGGACGCGGAATCATGAGATCCTCCGGATGCGATGGACTTCCGTGCAATGTGAATGGTGAGTGCGCAGGAGTCCAACGCAAGGATTCCTTGCCACTACATCCAGGTGACCGCAAGCGATCCTGGCCCACGCGCTCAAGCATCCGAGTCAGGGGCCCATGGCAAGCCCGGGACAGGAGGCGGGGCTCAGCCAACTTGACCGTATCCGGCCGGTCCTGAATGCTAACGGCATGGACTGCATCAAAGGATGATGATGGCACCAGCACCCAGGCACATCCGGTTGCCCGCTTTCGCCCCCGTGGCGGTCGTGGTCGCCGCCTCGTGCGCGACAGATGCTCCCGACCGGCCCGCGGCAAACCCCAATGCCGTCGCCGCGGCATCGCCGCCGGCTGCCACGGCTCTCGATTCCGGTCCGATGCTCGACCTGGAGACCGCGTTGTCCCTCGCCGCGATGCCCCTCTCCTGTGTGGATCGCCCCCACGCCCTGCGTCCGGACCGGGCCGGCTATCTGGACGACATCAGCTACACCCGGCGTCGCGACTTCGACCAGAACCGAGCCTTCTACGGCTGCTGGGATTGGCACTCGGCGGTGAACTCGACGTGGGCCATGGTGCGGCTGGTGAAAGAGGTGCCCGGCCTGCCCGTGGCCCCTCTCATCCGCGAGAAGCTGAGAGACCATCTCTCCGAGGAAGCCCTCGCCGGCGAACTCGAATACCTCTCGGACAACCCATCCTTCGAACGGCCCTACGGCTGGGTGTGGCTCCTCCTCCTGCACGGTGAACTGGCATCCTGGGACGATCCCTTCGGCGCCGTCTGGGCCGAGCGTCTCGAGCCGGTGGTGAGCCACCTGAGCGACCGTCTGATCGACTATCTCGAGGACCTGGAACGGCCGGTTCGCACCGGCGTTCACCCCAACACCGCCTTCGCCATCGCCACGGCCCTGCAGGCCGAGGAGATGGCGGAACGCCCCGAGCTGGCCGAGGCCCTGCGCACGTCCGCCGAGCGCTTCTTCGGCGAGGACCGCAACTGTCCGGTCGCGTACGAGCCCGGCCGCTCCGACTTCCTGTCGCCCTGCCTGGAGGAGGCTGCGCTGATGGGGACGGTGCTGGACGCGGATGCCTACGCCGCGTGGCTCGACGGCTTTCTCCCTGCGCTTGACTCCGACGAGTTCGAGCCGCTTCTCGACACCAATCCGGCGGGCGCGGGCGACGAGGAACCTCCCGAGGGCGACGTGGTCACCAACGACTCGCTGAGGTCGGCCTACGGAACCTACTCCCACCTCATCGGGCTGGCGTTCACCCGCGCGGACGCCATGCTGCGCATCGCGGCAGCGCTTCCCGAGGGCGATCCCAGGGCTCCCGAGCTGCGCGCATTGGCGACCCGGCACGCTCGCACGGGCTACGACACCATGTTCGACGCCGACTACGCCGGGTCCCACTGGATCGGCTCGTTCGCGCTCAAATACCTGGTTCTGACGACAGGAGGCTCCTCGCCATGACGCGTTTTCTCCTGCATCCGTCCCGACGACCTTCAGAGGCTACCTTGATGATGACCCGTCTCCTCGCCGTGCTGGCGCTCATTCCAGTCCTCGCCCCGGCCATCCCCCTCGCGGCCCAGGGAGCCGTCATCACGCGCGCGGCCCCGGCGGACGCCGGCATGTCCGAGGGCGTTCTCGCCGGGGGGGTCGCGCTCTACGAGGAAGCCATCGAGCGCGGCGACCTCGTCGGGGCGGTGCTGCTCGTGGCGAAGGATGGCAAGGTGGTGCTGCACGAGGCGCTGGGATGGCGCGACAAGGCCCGCGGCATCCCCATGGAGCCGGGCACCATGTTTCGCATGGCATCCAACACCAAGCCGCCGGTGGCCACCGCCATCGCGACGCTGGTGGAGGACGGGAAGCTCTCCTACGACGATCTCGTGCGCGACCACATGCCCTCGTGGGACAACTATCGCGCCGGTTTCATCAACGTCGGCCATCTGCTGTCGCACGCGAGCGGGCTCCGCATCCCGACGCTCTTCCTGCAGCCCTACATGGAGCCATCCCCCCAACATCCCGACGCTCCCACCCTCCAACTGGAAGCGGCGCGCTTCGGCGGCGTGGGCGCGGAGGCCATCCCCGGGACCACCTACAGCTACAACAACCCCGGCTACAACACCCTGGGCGCGCTGGTGGAGATGGCGTCGGGGACGCCGCTGGAGGAGTACCTCGACCGCGAGATCTACACGCCGCTCGGCATGCACGACAGCTACCATCACGAAGTCGCGGAGAAGATGGACGGCAAGCTGGACCGGATGGGGGTCGTCTACTACGAGCGCGACGGCGAGGGCGGCTGGATGCCCGGATGGACCCCCGGCGATCCGCCTCAAGTCCCGTTCGTGCGCGCCTCGGGCGGCATGATCTCGACTGCGGACGACTATGTGATCTTCTGTCAGATGTTCCTGAACGGAGGAGTCTACGACGGGCAGCGGATCATCTCCGAGGAAACCGTGGAGTTGATGACGTCGCCGAAGATCCGGACCAACCCCGGTGCAGACGGGCCGGCCCGCTACTACGGATACGGATGGTCGGTTTCGGAGGACGGGGTGTATTCGCACACCGGGTCCGACGGCACGGGCGCCTGGGTGGATCCCTCGACGAACCTGATCGTGCTGGTGTTCACGCAGACGCCGCGAGGCCGGGATCCGGTTGCGCGCTTCCGCGAAATCGTGAACCTGGCGATCGAGGGATGAGCAGCCGCAAGTCGGCTCGGCGATTCGAGTGACCTCGTGCTAGATTGGAAGGATGTACGCACGGAACTGCTCCGCTGAATCGGTCCGCGCAGCCCTCTGATACCGAGGCTTCCATGACTCAGCTTCGCCCCAGCACCAACTTCGCCCTCCTGATCCTCGTTGCCGCCTGTGGCACGGGCGAGGTACGCGACGCGGATGGCGCGCCGGCATCGCATGACGCCCATGCCCCGAGTGCACCCGGGGAAGTGGCGGCGGGTGCCGCCGGCGAGGCAGCCACCACCCTGGCGGCTTCGCCCACACGGGCCGTCGCCGATGCGCTCCCCAGGGCGCTCGTCTACAAGACGCCCAGCTGCGGCTGCTGCAACCTGTGGGTCGATCACATGCGCGAGGCCGGCTTCGAGGTGGATGCACGCAATCTGAACGACCTCATCCCGGTGAAGATCGACGCGGGCGTGCCGCCGCGGATGTCGTCCTGCCACACCGCGCTGATCGACGGCTACGTGGTCGAGGGCCATATCCCGGCCGAGCACGTCAAGCGGCTGCTGGAGGAGCGGCCGGACGTCGTCGGCATCGCGGTTCCGGGCATGCCGATCGGCTCCCCGGGCATGGAAGGAATCGGTGCGCGGCCCTACCAGGTGCTCTCGTGGGATCGCGAAGGCAACGTCGAGGTCTACGCGGAGGTGGACCCGCGCCGGTAAGCGGTGGGCACTCCGTGGGGAGTTCGTCCGCGGACTGCTACTTGAGCCCGAACCTGTCTCCATCGACAAACGCACTTTCCGTGCGCCCTTGACAGGCCCGCGGGGGCATCACATTCTCACGCAACTCATCGAGACCGGCTGAGGGACTGGCCCTTTGAAGCCGGGGCAACCGGATCGTTTTCTCTGGAGAGCGATCAGCGGTGCCAACTCCCGCGGATTCCCGTGATGGAATCCGAGAGATGAGTGCCTCGGTCGGCTTGGCCGCCCGGCGCATCCAGGGGTTGGCATCGCGCCAACCTGTGGAGAGCCAGGATGCGAGCGACGACCTCCCCTCCCCAAGCGTTCCCGCTTCCGTACCCCCCCGCCCGCAACGGGAGCGTGCCTGACCTCAGGCAGTCCCCGCGCGCGCGCCCACTGCTGCCCGCCCGCCGCGGAGCGGTCTACATGCGCCCCGGGTGGAAGCCGGAACTCGAGCCGGAGCTGAACGCGCGCCTCAGAGTCCCCTTCGAGATCGCGGGGCCGGAGGACGCCCCCTTGCTGGTGGCCATGGGCGGGATTTCGGCGAGCCGGCACGTGGCGGCCAACGCCGAGGACCGCTCCGAAGGCTGGTGGCGGAAGATCGTTGGACCCGGGCTCGCCATCGACTCGCGCGAGTGGCGCGTCCTCGGCATCGACTTCATCGGTGCGCCGGGCACCATCGAGCCGGATGGACGCGACGGGTCCCGCACGCAGTTCCACATAACGCCGGGGGACCAGGCGGACGCGGTGGTGGCCGTGCTGGACCACCTCGGCGAACAGACGGTCCATCGCGCCGTGGGCGCCTCCTACGGGGGCAACGCCGCACTGGCCCTGGGAATCCGGTATCCGGCGCGTGCGGAAGGCGTGGTCGTCATTGCGGCCGCCCACCGCCCCCATCCCCTCGGGACGGGGGTGCGCAGTGTACAGCGCGCGATCCTCGAGTTCGCCCGCGACCAGGGCCGCGAGGCCGACGGCGTGGCCATCGCGAGGGCACTGGCCTTCACCACCTACAAGACCGACGCGGGACTGGACGCGCGCTTCCCCTTCGAGGCCGACCTCTCGAGCGGCAAGCCGGTCCACGCGGTAGACCGCTACCTGTGGAAGCGCGGACGAGCGTTCGCCGGGCGGTTCGATGCGAGAACCTACCTGACGCTGTGCGCCTCGATCGATCTGTGCGACCTCCGGCCCGAGGAGCTGACGGTCCCCTCCTGGCTGATCGCCTGGGAAGAGGACAGGTCGGTGCCGCTCTGGCTGGTCGAGGAGATGCACCGGCGCACCGGTGCCCGTTCGCGGCTTCGGATACTCCATTCGGACGGCGGGCACGACGCCTTTCTCCTTCACGCACCCGAATACCAGGCCGTTCTGCGGGAGAGCCTGGGGCTTTCCGTCGCACAGGAGGCATAGACCATGAAAGAGCACTGTACCCGAGATCGCGGATTCGCCGGGAGTGACCTCGGCGCGACGACACCCGGTCCCGATGGCAGGCGCATCTCCGCGCGGGCGACTAAGGTCGTCCGGGCCGGACTCGCCTCGGACACTGCCTACGGGGCGGTCATGCCCCCACTCTATCTGTCGAGCAACTTCCGCTTTCGGGCCCTGGGGCACACCCCGGAATACGACTACACCCGATCCGGCAATCCCACCCGCGAACATCTCACCGGCGCGCTGGCCCAACTGGAGGGTGGCGCAGACGCGGTGGCGACCTCCTCCGGAATGTCCGCGGTGGGCGTTGCGCTCAACCTGGTGCACGCTGACGACCTGGTGCTGGCGCCACACGACTGCTACGGAGGGACGCACCGCCTGCTGGTTGGCCTCGAGCGCCAGGGTCGGCTGCGTGTGCGTTTCGTCGACTTCACGGACCCGGCGTCGCTCGCGGCCGGGCTGGAGCAGGAGCCGCGCATGATCTGGGTCGAGACGCCCAGCAACCCGCTGCTGCGCATCACCGACCTGGCTGCGGTGGCGCGCGAGGCCCGGCGCGTCGGAGCGATCGCCGTCGCCGACAACACTTTCCTCTCCCCTGCGCTCCAGCGGCCCATCGAGTTCGGCTTCGATCTTGTGGTGCACTCCACCACCAAGTTCATCAACGGCCACAGCGATGTGGTAGGCGGAGCCGTAGTCGCGGCCAGCGACGAACTCTTCGAGGAGATCGCGTGGTGGACCAACGCCACCGGCGCTGCCCAGAGTCCCTTCGACAGCTACCTGGCGCTGCGCGGCGTGCGCACGCTGTTCGCCCGCACCCGCATCCACGAGGAGAACACACGCGCGGTCGTCGATCTGCTCGCTTCGCATCCCGCGGTCGCCCGGGTCTACTACCCGGGGCTTGCGACACACCCCGGCCACGATCTCGCCAGCCGCCAGCAGTCCGGGTACGGCAGCCTGTTCAGCTTCGAGCTGAAGGGCGGGCGGGCGGCAGCCGAAAAGCTCCTCGCCCGGCTTCGGCTGTTCACCCTGGCCGAGTCGCTGGGCGGCGTCGAGAGCCTCATCTGCCACCCGGCCACGATGACCCACGCGGCCATGGACGAGGCCGCTCAGGCCATCGCGGGGATCGGCAAGGGCCTGCTCCGCGTCTCCGTCGGCATCGAGTCCGCGGACGACCTGGTCACTGACCTGGACCAGGCGCTGCCCGCGTGTCGGGTAGCGGCGCCGGAAGGCGGTTCCCATGCTGCCGATGTCGTCCCCATCGGTTCGGCCCCGGGGGAGCCCGGTCTCTCGCGGGCGAGCATCGGGGGGATCGGATGACAGGCACGCGACCGAGGCTCTGAAGGGGAACGGACCCGGTCGGAAACCATCGATCCATCCGGACGCTTGCGATCAATTCTACGAAGATCCTCGTTGACATCCGGAGAACCATCGGCTACACTTCTGACTACGAAGACCTTCGTGTACGAGGAGAGCAACCATGCCGAGTGAATCAGCCGAACCGAGGCGGGAACCGAATCGATTCACCCACCGCGAACTGGACATCATGAGCGTCCTCTGGCGCCGGGGCTCGGGGACGGTGGCGGAGGTTCGGGACGTCCTCGGGGAGGACGTCGGCTATACCACCGTTCTCAAGATGCTGCAGATCCTGGAGGGCAAGAATGCGGTTCGCCATGAGAAGGAGGGGCGGGCCCACCGCTACTACCCGCTGGTCGAGTCGGCGGATGCCGGCGGCAACGCGCTCAAGCGGGTCATGAACAAGATCTTCCACGGTTCCGCGGAGCTGCTGCTGGCGACGCTGGTCGAGAACCGGGAATTCAGCGACGAGGAGATCGAGCGCATGCGGTCCATCCTGGATCGTGCCCAGGAGAAGGAGGACGAAAGATGATCTTCTGGTGGATGGGCTACGCGGCGGGCATTGGAGTGCTGCTGGCGGCGGGCGCCTGGGCGGGTGAGCGACTGTGCGAGAGCATGGGCTGGCCGCGCCGGTTCCCCTGGGTCGCCGCGCTCACGCTCGCGATCGTCATCCCGCTGTCGGCGCGAGCGCCGGCGCCGGTGCTGGAGGTATCGGCCGCCGCGCCATCGCCCGTCACATCGGTGGTTCAGGCAGCGGATCCGGCGGTCCCCGCGATTTCCCGGACGGGATGGGAGCGGGCGGCGATCTTCGCCTGGGGCGCCGCCTCCCTCGCCACGCTCCTGGTCTTCGGGGCAATCCTAGGCCTCATGAACCGCTCGCGCCGCCGCTGGCCCCGGCGGTCGGTGGACGGCGAAGACGTCTACGTCTCGGAGGGCTTCGGCCCGGCGCTGATCGGCGTGACCCGTCCCTCCGTGGTCATCCCCGACTGGCTCCTGTGCGCGGGTGACCGGGCCGGCCGCGTCGCGATTCTGCACGAGCGCGAGCACGCCCGCGCACGCGACCACCTGACCCTCCTTTATGGCGCAATCATCGCCGCGCTCTTCCCCTGGAGCCCGGCGGTCTGGTGGATGGTTCGAAATCTGCGCGGCGCCGTCGAAATCGACTGCGACCGGCGCGTCATCGCCTCCGGAATCCCGGCCGACGACTACGGCAAGCTGCTGCTCGCCATCGGCGTGGGACAGCACCGGCGATGGGTGTTGACGCCCGCCCTTCTCGAATCCCGACATTCCCTCGAGCGGAGACTGAAGATCATGGCTGCCAGGAAGATGAAATGGAGCCCGCTGCGCGCGGTGACGCTGGCCGGTGTGACGCTGGCGGCTGTGGTGATCGCCTGTGATACCAACGCCCCCACCGCCCTCGACGACGCGCTTCTCGACGTGCTGGCGAACCCGGAGGCGGCGGCGGATGGAGACGGATCCGGCGACCCGCGAGCCGTGCAATTCAGGGGAAATCTGGATGGAGCCCCCCCGCTGATCTTCGTCGACGGGGTAGAAGTCGAAGGCGGGACCGCGGCGCTGAGCTCCCTGAATCCCGACGACATCGAGAGCATCGAGGTGATCAAGGGAGAGGCGGCGGCCGGCATGTTCGGTGACCGCGGCGAGAGAGGCGTCATCCGGATCACTACGAAGCAACTCGCTCCGGAGCAGGACGGGGAACCGCCGCCGGGCGACACACCACCGCCGCCGAACGGTTCGGAACTCGGTCTTGCCGTGGCAAGCGACAACTTTGAACTGGTGATTCCGGGCCACGCGGGAGACCGTGCACTTGAACTCCGCGAGTTTCGTGACCGTCTGGAGGAAACGGACGGGACGCTTGCTCCCCTCTTACCGACCGATATCGGTACCGCAGACAGGTCAGTCGACCCCGCTTCCGCGACCGTGGACCTGCGGGCTTCATTCGCAGACGGACCCCGACCGCTGATCTTCATCGACGACGTGGAGGTTCCCAGCTCCGCAGGCTCGCCGCTGCAATCGCTCAACCCGGACGACATCGACCGAATCGAGGTCGTCAAGGGAGGAGCCGCGACCGCGCTGTTCGGCGAACGAGCCGCCGAGGGCATCATCTACATCTATCTGAAGGAATCCTCCCAGATCAGGTGACCGATCCTTCCCGGCGCGGACCAGCGGGCATGGCTCGCTTCCCCTATCGGTCCTGCGTCACCGGCGTCTTGTGCGTTCCCCACTTCTCGAACCACTTGCGCAGGTATAGCTGGGTGCGCAGGAAGTTCGAGGGCCGCGAGCTGGTGCCGTGCCACTCCTCCTGGAAGCGGATCATGACCGTGGGCACGCCCACGTACTGCAGCGCCTGGTAGAACTCCTCGGTCTGCCCCATGGGCGTGCGCAGGTCCATCTCGCCGGTCAGGAGCATGGTCGGCGTGGTCACGTTGCCGACGTAGAAGATCGATGAGCGGTCGATCCACTCCGCCGGATCCTCCCAGAAGGGCTTCTCGAAGGTGCGCGTGTAGCTGATGGCGTCCGAGGTGCCCATCGCCGACATCCAGTTGACGATGGGGCAGTTGGCGGATGCCGCCGTGAAGCGGTCGGTGTTGCCCACGATGTAGCTGGTGAGGATGCCGCCGCCCGAGCAGCCGTAGACGAAGAGATTGTCCTCGTCCACGTAGCCGCGCCCGAGCATCTCGTCGACCCCGGCCATCAGGTCCGGGAAGTCGGCCCCGGGATAGTCGTGGTTGATGGCGTTGGCGAACCCGGTGCCGTAGCCGGTGCTGCCGCGCGGGTTGGTGTAGAGCACCACGTAGTCGTTGGCGGCGTGCTCCTGGAAGGCGAAGTTGAAGCCGCCGTTGTACATGCTGTGCGGGCCGCCGTGGATGACGAGCATCATTGGGTAGATGCGGGACGGGTCGAAGTCGGGCGGCTTCACGATCCATCCCTGAACGCGGAAGTCGTCCTCAGAGTCGTACCAGATCTCCTCGACTTCGCCCAGGTCGACGTACGCCAGCACGTCCGCGTTCACGTCGGTGAGGCGCCGGGTTTCGTCCGGGCTGTCGAGGTCGAAGCGGTAGACGTCGCCCGGCTCGTGCGCGCTGGAGACGACCCCCACGCCCACGCGGTCATCCGAAAACGATGACAGGCCGAAGAGGTGCTCGCCGGAGGTAAGCTGCGTCACCCCGCCATCGACCGACACGAAGTGAAGCTGCGCGTAGCCGTCCCTGCGCACGTTGAAGTAGAGGCCGCTTCCGTCGGGTGCCCACATCATTCCGCCGACCTGCCGGTCGTAATCCCCGGAGATCACGCGCGAGCCGGAGCCGTCCCGGTTCATCAGGTGGATCCTCTGGTTGCGGTATGTGTCGCGGTGGGCGTCGATGCCGGTATAGGCGATGAGCGAGCCGTCGGGTGAAGGAACCGGACCCCCGTCGGGGCCACGTCTGTCGGTCAGCTGCCGGATGTCGCCACTCGCCACGGCGACCGCGTAGATCTCCGACTCCTGCCAATGCTCGGGACGGTCCCAGTCCTCTTCCCGGTATGACGTGAAGTAGATCTCGGCGCCGTCGGGGCTCCACTGGATGCCGGAATGGTTCCAGTCCCCGTCGGTCAGTTGGCGCGCGGTGCCACCCTCGGCCGGGACGACGAAGACGTGGGTCCAGCCGGTGTCGACGTATCCCTGCCGGTCGCGCTTGTAGCCGGCCCGCTCCACCACCTTGGGCTCGCGCACCCACTGGGCGCCTTCCGGTCGGCGCGGAAGCTCGACGCCGGCAAAATCCGCCCGGGCGGCCACCCGGCTGGTGAAGGCGATCCATTCGCCGTCGGGGGACCACTGCGGCCCCGACGGTCCGTTCTCGAGGCGCGTGATCTGGCTGACCGCGCCCTCGTCGTCCATCCATCGCACGAAGAGCTGAGAGCCGCTGGGCTCGCCGCGCGCGGTGAAGAGGATGCGCGTGCCGTCGGGCGACCAGCGGGCTCCGCCGCCTTCGAGGAGGTGCCGGGCGCGGGAGCCGTCGGCGTTCATGATCCACAGCGAGGACTGCCGCCGGTCGGCCTGCTTGTCGACCCAGCCCCGCGTGTAGACGATGCGCTCTCCGTCAGGGGAGATGCGCGGATCGGACACGCTTTCCATGTCCAGATAGTGCGTGAGCGAGAGCCGCTCCTGGGCTGCCGCGGGCGCGGTGGCGGACAAGAGGGCGATAGCTGCCAGGGCGACTGCAATCCGGCTGATGGTGCGTGAACGTTTCATCGGATGCTCCTCCACTTCCGTTTAATCACTTCGTTGCAACGGAATGCTCATCGGTCGAGCAATTCACATTCCGGGTAACTCATCTCGTGTTCTTACTCTGTCAGTTACATCAACCCGGCCGGGGCAGCCGCCTAGGTGCCTGCTCCGACTCTCCGTGGATGATCAGCTCCCGCTTCGGATACGGGATCTCCACCCCCGCGTCGGCAAAGGCGGCAACCGCCTTTCCGGTAATCTCGTCGGCGATGCGGCGGCGGTTGCGGGCCTCGAGGATCCACACGCGCAACTGGATCTGTACGTCCGAGGGTCCGAAGCCGCGCACGATCACGATGGGCTCCGGGGACAGCTTGACGCCCTCGACCTTCTTCGCGGCCTCGATCAGCAGCACCTTGGCGCGGTCGATGTCGGACTCGTACGCCACCGAGAAGGGAATGCGCAGGCGGATGTCCTGACCGGACATCGTGTAGTTGATGATGTCGCGCACCATGATCTGGCTGTTCGGGACGACGATCACAAGGTTGTCCGGGTTGCGGATCTTGGTGGCCCGCAGGCCGATCTCGATCACGTCACCCCAGGTGCCGGTCTCGTTGGGGGCGCTCCAGAGTTCGATGCGGTCCCCGACCTTGAAGGGACGGTCCATGATGAGGAGGACGCCGGCGATCAGGTTCGACAGCGTGTCCTTGGCCGCGAGCGACAGTGCCAGCCCCATGACCCCGGCGCCGGCCAGCAGCGGGGCGATGTTCAGTCCCAGCAGATCCAGGGCCAGGACGGCGCCGAGCGCCAGGATGATGAAGCGGACGGTGCGGTTGATGAGGGGAAACGCCGTCTCGTCGAGTGTCGTTTCCCCCTTGGCGATGACCCGGCCCTCGACCACGTCGAGGATGTCGCCGATGAAGCGGCTGAGCGGAAGAAACAGGAGTCCGACCCAGATCGCGAGAACCCAGTCGGCGGCCAGCGGCGCATCGCCGGTCTCGTTGGGGATGGACCAGACATGGATGAGACGCCAGGCGGCCCAGGCGATGATCGAGAACAACCCGGCGCTCAGCAGAAACTCGACGAAGTGATCGTCGAGCCGGGTCTCGGTGCGCTTCACCCATCGCTTCTTCGCACGGCCGAGAATCCAGCGGACGATGAAATAGACGACGGCTGCCAGCACGATCGTTGCCGCGGTAGGTATCCAGCGTAGCGAAGCGTAGGCGAGCACCGCCCGCCAGAGCGTGCCGATGTCGATGGACCCGAAGTTGAAACCCAGGAATTCCAAGCCCGCCTCGCTGAGTGGGGTTGCACAGGATGATCAGACGCCGGAAGGCCTAGCCTAATCGTTTGGTCGCTCGTATATCAACCGAATCGCCGGAGCCCGTCCCGGTCGTCCGCGCCGCCCGTAGTTCGAATTCGCGGAAGATAACCGGCAACCCCGGGCGGGACATCGCCGCAATGGGACTCCTTCTCCGGAGAACTCGCCGATGAAGGTGCACGCTGTCGGATCCGGGCCGTCGCTCCACGGCATCCGGTCTGTTCGGTGGACTCGCGCGATCCGGGTCATTCGCTCGCGCTCCGCCATCCGGTGCGTCTCCCGGATCCCGGCGCTCCGGTTCGTGCCTCTCGTGGCCCTCTCCCTTGCGGCCTGTACGGCGGCCACCTACGAGGACCAGCACCAGTACTCGGAGGGCACCGTGCATGTGCTCGTGAATGGAGCGTTCGCCATCCGGGACGGGGAGGCGACGATGGCGCTGGCGGGAAGGTCGCTGGTGCGCGGTGGGGCGGCCTTCCAGGCGGAGGCGCCCGATGACCGCTGAGCGGGAGGTGCGCGAAGTCCTCGCATCGCGGGCGGGAGCGTTGCTGACGCTCACGCTCAATCGGCCGCAGCGCCTCAACGCTGTGAACTTGCCGCTCTACGAGAAGCTGGTCGCGGAGCTGGAAGGTGCGGAGCGAGACGCTGCCGTTCGCTGCGTTGTTCTCACAGGCACTGGGCGGGCGTTCTGCGCCGGCGCGGACCTGAAGGCGCACGCCGAAACCCCGATGACCGGAGAGCAGCGGGAGCGCTATGTGCGCACCGCCCAGCGCGCCAACGAGCTGATTCAGACGATGGGCACCCCGGTGGTGGCTGCCGTGAACGGGCACGCCATCGGGGCGGGGCTCGAGCTGGCGTTGTCCGCGGACTTCGCCATCGTCGCCGAGGAAGCGAAGCTGCGGCTGCCCGAGATCGCGCTCGGCACCTTCCTGGGCGGAGGCGTCGTGTACACCCTGGCCGAGCGCGTCGGGGTGCTGAAGGCGCGCGAACTCGTCTACCTGGGGGATTTCTTCTCGGGAGCGGAGGCGGCCCGCATGGGGGTGGTCAACCGGGCGCTGCCGGCGGCGGAGGTGCTCCCAGCCGGTCGTGCGCTGGCAGCCCGCCTCGCACGCCGCGCGCCGATTCCGCTTGCGGAGGCGAAGCGGCTCATTGGCCCGGCGGGCAACCTGTCACGCGAGCAGGCGCTGGAGCGGGAGCGAGCCGCGCTGGAGGAGATCTTCCGAACGGACGACTGGGCGGAGGGGGTAGCGGCGTTCCGGGAGAAGCGGGCTCCGGATTATCGGGGTCGATAGTCGCTGGCCGGCCAACTGCTTTGCGGACCATCCTCCCAGGGATCCTGAAATGACCCTCCGGCGCATCTTCGAGCCCGCTTCGATCGCGGTGGTGGGGGCCAGCGCCGACCCGACGAAGAGGGGCTACCAGATCCTGCGCGGGCTGGCGAAGTCGGGCTACCCGGGGCCGGTCTACGCCGTGAATCCGCGCGGCGGACGACTGTTGGGCCACGTCCTGCTCACATCCGTGGAGGCGCTGCCGGCCGGGGTGGATCTGGCCGTCCTGTGCACCCCAGCCCGGACGGCGCCCGCGCTCGTGCGCGCCTGCGGGGAGCGGGGCGTCGGCGGGGTGGTGGTGCTGGCGGTGGGCTTCGGCGAGTCGGGAAGCCGGGGCGCGGAACTGGAGGCCCGCCTGGGCGAGGCGGCGCGCGCGCACGGCGTTCGGGTGATCGGTCCGAACACCTCCGGGATGATGAACCTGCACCAGGCGGTAAACCTGATCGGCGTGCGCGATGTGCGGGCCGGCGGGATCGCGCTGCTGGTGCAGTCGGGCAACATCGCGCTGGGGCTCATGAACGAGATCTGCGCGCGCACGCGGGAAGGGATTTCCGTCTGCTGCGGGCTCGGCA
Organism: Gammaproteobacteria bacterium; assembly: GCA_009841185.1. Lineage (GTDB taxonomy): Bacteria > Gemmatimonadota > Gemmatimonadetes > Longimicrobiales > Gaopeijiaceae > BD2-11. The sequence goes on along the minus strand of VXMG01000014.1, from coordinate 906 downwards.
ACCAGGTGGATGTCGGGTTCGACGAGGTGCTCGAGTACCTGGGTGAAGACGCGCATACCCGGGCGGTGATCGCGCACGTGGAAGGCTTCACGGACGCGCGCGCGTTCCTGCGGGCCGCCGCCCGGGTCACGCCCCGCAAGCCCGTGGTGGTGATCAAGTCGGGGCGGACGGCCGTGGGAGCCAGGGCGGCCCTCTCGCACACCGGGGCGGTGGCGGGTCCGTACGACCGCCTGCGGGCGGGACTGGCGCAGGCCGGGGTGACCGAGGTCCGCCGTACCGACCAGTTGGTGGCGGTCGCGCATGCGCTGGCGTCGCAGCCCGCCGCGCCGCCCGGGAGCGGGATCGCCATCCTCTCGGACGGCGGCGGGCAGAACACCCTGGCGGTGGACGCGATCACCGAGTCGGGGGCGCGGCTGGCTACCCTTGCGCACGAAACCCGGGACCGGCTGAGGGAGGTGCTGGGCCCGGCCGCCGCGGTGGCCAACCCGGTGGACGTGGCGGGGGCGGCGGACACTGATCCGGGTGCGTTCGCGCGCGCCCTGGATGTGCTCGCCCCCGACCCGGCGGTAGGCATCGTTCTGGTGGTGGGGCTCTTCGGCGGGTACGGCATCCGCTTTTCGGATACCCTCACCGCCTCCGAGACCGAGGCCGCCCGGGCGATGGCGGCCAGGATGCGCGCCCTCGGCAAGGCCATGGTCGTGCACTCCATGTACACGACCCACGACAGCCGGCCCCTGGACGCCTTCGTCGACGCCAGCATTCCCGTGATCGAGTCGCTGGAGGCGGCGTGCCGCGCCGCGGTCGAGCTTGAGCGCAGATCGCGGCGGGCGCGCGCGCACCGCTGGGATCCCGACGGCCATCCCGGGGGGATCGGCCCGATCGATCCGTCGCAGACCACCTCCGGGG
>VXMG01000024.1:0-56513 GCA_009841185.1 Gammaproteobacteria bacterium | reverse complement strand
CCGCTCCTCCGTCCGCCGCCTCCGGGGACCCGTCCGAATCCGCCGAACCACCGCCCCGGCCGGAACCGCCGCCCCCGCCCGACGGCATCGTCCTTCAGCCGGGCATGACCCTGGAGGACATCGAGCGGCAGGCCATCTTGGCCGCGCTCGAGGAGGTTGACGGCAGCCGCCGGCACGCGGCGCGCCTGCTCGGGATCGCCGAACGAACCCTGTACCGCAAGATCCGCCGCTACGGCCTCGAGTAACGCCGTAGCGCCCGGGCTACCAGCCCCCCGCCCGCGCCCGCACCTTCGCGCGCTCGGCTTCCAGCACGGTCAGAATCCGCTGCCAGCCGGCGTTGCGCGCGTCCCTGTACTCGATTTCGAGGTCGAGATCGAGGTTGATGAACGGGCTGAAGGCGTAGATCGCCATCTGCGTCTCCTGCTGGTCCAGCCGCTGCACGCCCCATCCCGGGGTGATCGCCTGAATGGCCAGCGGCCGCTCGCGAATCCCCTGATTGACGATGTTGATGTCCTCGGGCTGGTAGGTGACGTCGGGCTGGTAGCTGAACACCGACACCAGGAAGAGCACCGGGTCGGTCGAGCGCGTCTGGAATTCGAGCGTCTCGCGGTGCGCGCCGGCCAGTGCCGAGAGGCGGGTGTGGGTGTCGGGTGCGGTGAGCCGCGTCACCTCCTCGGCCAGCGGGGTGGCCTTGATCAGCAGATCCCCGGAGCGGAGCGAGAGCGAGACCTCGTCCTGCAGCAGGGTCCCGAACCCGGCCGGAACCAGGTCTTCCTCCTCGGGCTCCTGCGCGGCGGTCGGCGCCGCCGCCACGGCAAGGCACGCCAGCGCTAGGACCCAGCGATGGGCGAGGGTTGCAATCTCCTGGTCGCGCATGGATCGTCCTCCTGCCCTGAGCCCATGTGGGCGTTCGCCCGGCGCGAGCCTCAGCCGGCCTCCAGCAGACCCCCGATCGCGCCGAGGAGCTCTTCCCGCCCCTCGCCGGTGCGCGCTGAAGACACCACCAACTGGTCCCTCGACACCGCAAGCTGCTCGCGCAGCCGCGCGATCCGCTGCTCCCGGGCGCTCTTTCGCGTCTTGTCGATCTTGGTGACTACGATCAGGGCGGGCAAGCCGACCTCACCCAGCAACTCGACAGCGGCGAGGTCCGCGGGCGCCGCATCGCGGCGGGCGTCGATCAGGAGCACCACCCCGGCCAGCTCGCGACTTCGCTTCAGGTAGTCGCGCACCAGCCGCTGCCAGCTCTCGCGCAGCGTGCGCGACACCTTCGCGTAGCCAAAGCCCGGAAGATCGACCAGCACGAAGCGGCGGTTGACAATGTAGAAATTGAGGGTCTGGGTCTTCCCCGGGCGGGCTGACACGCGCGCCACCTTCTTGCGGGTGCGCCGGAGGAGGACGTTGATGAGCGATGACTTGCCCACGTTGGAGCGGCCCCAGAAGGCGACGTGGGGAAGCTCGGGCGCGATCGACACGCCGGGATCGACGTGGCTGCCCGCGAACTCGACGCTGCGAATGATCATGGGCTCTCGCGGGTGCGTCCTCAGGCCTTCTTCTTCTGCCGCTCCCCTTCGAGCACCAGCAGGGGAGGGGTCCCCGAGGTGACCGATTCCACCGTGATCACAACCTCGCGCACGTCGTGCCGCGACGGCACCTCGAACATCACGTCCTGCATCACTTCCTCGAGCACCGCCCTCAGCCCCCGCGCTCCCGTGCCCCGGTCGGCAGCCTTCTTCGCCACCTCGCGCAGTGCCTGGCGATCGAATGTGATCCCCACGTCCTCCAGCTCGAACATCTTTCGGTACTGCTTGACCAGGGCGTTCCTGGGCTCCTCGAGGATCCGCACCAGGTCGTCCTCGTCGAGTTCCGAGAGGCCTACCGAGACCGGCAGCCGCCCCACCAGCTCGGGGATGAGCCCGTAGCGCTGCAGGTCCTCGGGCTCGACCAGTCTGACCAGGTCGTCGCGGTTGCGGTGGTCGCCGGTGCCTTCCGGGGAACTCTTGCCGAAGCCGATGCGCCGCTGGCCGATGCGCTGCTCGACGATTTCCTCCAGCCCGTCGAAGGCGCCGCCGCAGATGAAGAGGATGTTGCGGGTATCGACCTGCAGGTACTCCTGCTGCGGATGCTTGCGTCCGCCCTGGGGGGGCACGCTGGCGACGGTGCCTTCGAGGATCTTCAGCAGCGCCTGCTGCACGCCCTCGCCCGAGACGTCCCGGGTGATCGACGGGTTCTCGGACTTGCGCGCAATCTTGTCGAGCTCGTCGACATAGACGATCCCGCGCTCGCAGGCCGTGATGTTGAAGTCGCTGGCCTGAAGCAGGCGCACCAGGATGTTCTCCACGTCCTCGCCCACATAGCCCGCTTCGGTCAGCGTGGTGGCGTCGGCGATGGTGAAGGGCACCTTCAGGATGCGCGCGAGCGTCTGCGCCAGCAGCGTCTTGCCCACGCCCGTGGGCCCGACCAGGAGGATGTTCGCCTTGTCGATCTCGACGTCGTCGATCTGCCCCTGGTGGTTGACGCGCTTGTAGTGGTTGTAGACGGCGACGGCGAGTGCCCTCTTGGCCTCCTCCTGGCCGATGACGTACTGGTCGAGGGCTGACTTGATCTCCGCGGGCACCATGGTGGGCACCACCACGGACACCGCCTCGCGCTCCTCCTCCTCCGCGAGAATCTCGTTGCAGAGCGAGATGCACTCGTTGCAGATGTAGACCTGAGGCCCGGAGATGAACTTCTTGACGGAGTCCTTGGTCTTTCCGCAGAAGCTGCAGCGGGGGAACTTGTCGCTGGTCGTGGGCACGGGTCTGCTCGGCTATGCGGGTGTCAGGATCCTATTCCTCAAGGCGCACCTCCCTGGCGGCTTCTTCTTCCCGGCCCACCAGCACCCGGTCGATCAGGCCATATTCGCGCGCCTCGTCGGGGCTCATGAAGCGGTCGCGGTCCACGTCCTGGGCGATCTTGTCCATCGGCTGCCCGGTGCAGTCGGCGAGGATCCCGTTGAGCCGTTCACGAATGTCGAGCACCTCGCGGGCAGCGATCTCGATGTCTGCCGCGGTTCCCTGCGCCCCCGTGGAGGGCTGGTGGATCATAATGCGCGAGTTGGGCAGGGCGCTGCGCTTGCCGGGCGCTCCCGCGGCCACCAGGATCGCAGCCATCGAAGCTGCCATGCCAACGCAGTAGGTGGAGACCGGCGCCCGCAGGTGCTGCATGGTGTCGAAAATGGCGAGTCCGGCGTAGACGCTCCCGCCGGGTGAATTGATGTACAGATAGATGTCCCGCTCGGGATCCTCCGCGTCCAGAAAGAGAAGCTGAGCCAGAATGACATTGGCCACATTGTCGTCGATATGTGAGCCCAGGAAGACGATCCGGTCCATCAGCAGGCGGCTGAAGATGTCGTAGCTTCGTTCTCCGCGGCTCGTCCGCTCGATGACGTACGGAGGAAAAATAGGCATCGGGTTTTCGTTCTCCGTTGGTCCGGCTCAGCCGGCCTGGATGATCTCTGACTGCTGTTTCAGGAATTCGAACACCTTCCCTTCGGTGATCTCTCGCTCCAGCGACTCCATGCGCCCGTTTCGGCGCAACTGGGCCTCCACCGTCTCCGGCTGCACGGCGTTCCTGCGCGCGATCTCGCCGACCCGCTCCGACACTTCGAGCGGGCTGGCGACCAGGTCGTTGGCCCGGGCCAGGCTCTCCACCGCCAGCATGGTGCGAACCGCCCTTTCCGCGCGCGGACGGACGGCGGCCTTCATCTCCTCCACCTTCTCGGGCGGCGCGTCCTCGGGTCCGTCGCCGGCCACCGCTTCCAGGTACCGGTCGACCATGGAGCCGGGCACGTCGAAGGCGTTCGCCTCCAGGACAAACTCCATGAGGCGTGCCCGGACCACCTGCTCCGCCTGGCCCGCGGCGTTCTGCTCCAGGTCCGCCCGGACCTTGTCCTGGAGATCGTCGAGACTTGCGAAGTCGAGGCTGGCCGCGAAGTCGTCGTCCAGTTCCGGCAGGTCGAGAACTTTGCGGCTGACGAGCCGGATGCGCAGTCGCTCTTCCTCGCCCCGCCGCTCCTCGTTGGGAAAGTCGTCGGGGAACCGGACCACGAAGTCTCCCTCCGTTCCCACTTCCAGTTGCCCGATTGCGCGCTCCACGTCCGGAATCGCGTCGCCCTCACCCAGAATAAACTCGTAGTCCCTCGCTTCGGCGTCTTCCTGATCCAGCTGCAGGATGTTCACCCCGACCGCGTTGCCCGCGTCCGGGAACCCGTCCTCCAGCGGTCGCCAGGCGCCGTTCTGCTGGCGCAGGCGGAGCAGGACCGCGTCGACTTCCGCGTCACCGACCTCCACCGCCGGCCTCTCCACCACGAACCCGCCGCTGCGCTCGATCTCGATCCGGGGCTCGACGTCGAACGAGATCTCGAAGAAGAGGTCCTCGCCCGGTTCGCTCCGCACCGCGCCCACTTCGGGATCGCTGATGGGCCGCAGCTGCTCGCTCCGGATGGCCGCCCGGGTCGCCTCGTTCAGGAGCGTCTCCAGCGTTTCCTGCTCGACGGCGGCTCCGTAGCGCTGCTCGAGCACCCTCGCCGGAATCCTGCCCTTGCGGAAGCCCGGCATGCGAGCCCGGCCCGAGACGCTGCCCATGACGCGCGCGCGCTCCCGCCCGACGATGTCGGCGGGAACGGTGATGGCGAGGTCCCGCCGCCAGCGTTCGCCTTCGGTGACGGATACGCGCAGGCGCGTGGGATCGATGGTCAAGGGTCGAGGCTCGTCATGGCTGTGTCAGGGTTCGCTTCGGCGAGCGAAGTGCGCGGACAGGATGCGAAAGGGGGGACTCGAACCCCCACGGCCCGGGGCCACGGGATCCTAAATCCCGCGCGTCTACCAATTCCGCCACTTTCGCGGAAAGCCCGGGTCCGCGCGGACTTCTCCTCCGCAGCATCCCCGAAGCTGGTACAAACTCAGAAAGATAAGCGAGCGGCCGGCGGGACTACAACAAGCGGGTTCACTCCGGCATGCGGATGTTGATGAAGCGCTGCCTGCCGTTCATCGGATTGGCCAGGACGAGCGTGACGATTTCGCCGGGCTCCACCTCGGCCAGCAACTCCGTGACTTCGTCCGCGGACTCCACCTGCCGCCGGTTGATGCCCACCAGCAGCTCGCCGGCCCGGACGCCGCGCCGGGCGGCGGGACCCATGCGGGTGACGCCGCTGACGAGCACGCCCTCGTCGATGCGGAACTGATTTCGCCGGGCCACCTCCGGGCTGTTGTCCAAAACCTCGATTCCCAGCCTCTCCTCGGCACGCGTCGTCGGCTCGGGCGCAGCCGCGGTGGCGGTTTCGTTGAGCGGGGACTCACCCAGCTGAACCTCCGTCTCCTGCCGCTGGCCATCGCGGTAATATGCGATGCTCACCCGGTCTCCCGGCCGCTTGCGCGCTACCAGTTGCTGCAACTGGTTCGAGTAGCCGACGGGGTCGTCGTCGATGGCGACGATCACGTCCTGCGGCTGCAGCCCCGCTTCCTCGGCCGGCGTGCCGGTGACGTCCTGAACCAGCGCGCCGCTCACCTCGGGCAGCTGGTAGACTTCGGCGTCCTCGGGTCCCACCGGGCCGATCTGCACGCCCAGGAAGGCGCGCCGCACCGCGCGGTATTCGATGAGATCCTCCATCACCCTGCGGGCAAGGCTGATCGGAATCGCGAAGCCGTATCCCTGGTAGTAGCCGTCCCCGCTGGCGATCGCGGAATTGATGCCGATCACCTGCCCGTCGAGGTTGACCATGGGGCCCCCGGAATTCCCGGGGTTGATGACCGCGTCGGTCTGGATGAAGTCCTCGATCGCGTACTGGGCGGCTTCCTGGGACTCGGGGTCGCTGCGCAGCTCGTTGCCGATGATGCCCAGCGGGCGGCCCTTGAAGCTGACAATTCCCGCCGTGACCGTGTGGTTGAAGGAGGCCGCCCCCCCGGCTCCCCGAATGCCGGGATTGCCCACCGCCAGCACCCACTCGCCTACGCGCACGCCGTCGGAGTCGCCCAGGCTGAGGATCGGCAGATCGCTTGCGCCGACCTTGATCACCGCGACGTCGGTGGTGGGATCGCCGCCGATCAGGGTCGCCTCGAAGGTGCGCCGGTCCTCCAGCTGAACCGTAATCTCGTCGGCGTCTTCCACCACGTGGTTGTTGGTCAGGATGTAGCCGTCGTCCGAGACCAGGAATCCACTGCCGCTGCCGGCGCGCGGCTCGGGGTCCGGCGTCCCGAACCAGTTGCGGAAGGGGTCGTTGGCGGTCGACCGCACCATGCGGCGGGTCGTGATGCTCACGACCGCGGGCGTGACCACCTCGGCCACTCGAACGAAGGATTCGCTCAGGTCGCGCGCCGGCTGAACCGCCTCCGCGGGCACCTGGGGGGCGACCGAGATCGCGGGGGTTGCGACCGCTTCCTGCGTCCATCCCATCCCCGAGGCGACGCCCACGCCGACCAGGAACGCGAGGGCGACGTAGAAGAGCACTTTCATCTTGATTCTCAGGGGATCGAACATGCCTGGCCTCCTGTGGTATCGCTGCAGCCGGCGCGAGGGATGCTGACTGCTGCTACCCATCCCCGCTCCACCGGTTTCTCCTTGTCCGTGTGCGCCCTTTCGATGCGCCGCGCCGCGCCAGAGTTGTCCCGCGGCGGGGACATGGTCTCGCGCGGCGCGCCACGGAGTCGCCGAAGGGCCTATTTCTCCTCGTCGACGATCTCGTAGTCGGCCTCGATGACGTCATCGTCCTCGGCCGCCCCGTTCCCGGTTCCGTCGCCGGTCTCCTCGTCGGAGGCATCCTCGGCCGGGCCAGCTTCGGCCGCCTGCGCCTGGTACATCTCCTGGCCGGCCGCGCTGAACGCCTGCATGAGCTCGTCGCGGGCCGAGTTGAGCGTAGCCAGGTCGTCGCCCTTGAGCGCGTCCTTCGCCTTCGAGAGCGCTTCGTCAAGCCGCTCGCGCGTCGCCTCGCCCACCTTGTCGCCCCACTCGCCGGTGTCCTTCTCCACCTGGTAGACCAGGGAGTCGAGGTGGTTGCGCGCCTCGATCTTCTCTTTCTGCTCCTCGTCCTCGCGGGCGTGCTTCTCGGCGTCGCGCACCATGCGGTCGATCTCGGCGTCGGAGAGCCCGCTCGAGGCCTCGATGCGGATCTTCTGTTCCTTGCCCGTGGCGCGGTCCTTCGCGGAGACGTTCAGGATGCCGTTGGCGTCGATGTCGAAGGTCACCTCCACCTGCGGCATGCCGCGCGGCGCGGGGGGAATGCCGGTGAGCTGGAACTTGCCGATGGTCTTGTTGTCCAGCGCCATCTTGCGCTCGCCCTGGAGCACGTGGATCTCGACCGTGGTCTGGTTGTCCTGCGCGGTCGAGAACACCTCCGACTTGCGCGTGGGGATGGTCGTGTTTCGCTCGATCAGCGGCGTCATGATCCCGCCCAGGGTCTCGATCCCGAGCGACAGGGGAATGACGTCCAGCAGGAGCACGTCCTTGACCTCGCCGGCCAGCACGCCGCCCTGGATGGACGCGCCGATGCCCACCACCTCGTCGGGGTTCACGCCCTTGTGCGGATCCTTGCCGAAGAACCGGCGCACGATCTCCTGGATCTTCGGGATGCGCGTCGAGCCCCCCACCAGGATGACCTCGTCGATGTCGTCGGGGGTCAGGCCGGCGTCCTTGAGCGCGGCCTTCATCGGCGGGATGGTGCGCTGCAGCAGGGCGTCCGCCAACTGCTCGAAGCGTGCGCGCGTGAGCGAATAGTTCAGATGCTTGGGGCCCTCCTGCGTTGCCGTGATGAACGGCAGGTTGATGTCCGACTGCATCGTCGAGGAGAGCTCCATCTTGGCCTTCTCGGCGGCCTCCTTGAGCCGCTGCAGCGCCATGGAGTCCTTGGACAGGTCGATGCCCTGCTCCTTCTTGAACTCCGTGACCAGCCAGTTGATGATCACCTGGTCGATGTCGTCACCGCCCAGGTGGGTGTCGCCGTTGGTGGCCTTCACCTCGAAGACGCCGTCGCCGAGCTCGAGGATCGAGATGTCGTAGGTGCCGCCGCCCAGGTCGAAGACCGCGATCTTCTCGTCCTTCTTCTTGTCCAGCCCGTAGGCGAGCGCCGCCGCGGTGGGCTCGTTGATGATGCGGCGCACCTCGAGTCCCGCGATCTTGCCGGCGTCCTTGGTGGCCTGGCGCTGGGCGTCGTTGAAGTAGGCGGGGACGGTGATGACCGCCTGGCTGACCTTCTGGCCCAGGTAGTCCTCCGCCGTCTGCTTCATCTTCTGGAGGATGAGCGCCGAGATCTCCGGGGGGTTGAAGGTCTTGCCGGCGTTGGGGATCCGGACCTGCACCCGGCCCCCCGCGTCGCTGGTGACCTCGTACGGGACCAGCTTGCGCTCCTCGCTGACCTCGGAGGACTTGCGGCCCATGAAGCGCTTGATGGAGAAGATGGTGTTCTTCGGGTTGGTGATGGCCTGCCGGCGGGCCACCTGGCCGACCAGACGCTCTCCGTCCTTGGTGAACGCCACCACCGACGGCGTCGTGCGCCCGCCCTCCGCGCTGGGGATTACAACCGGTTCGCCGCCCTCCATGACCGCGACCACCGAGTTGGTCGTCCCCAGATCGATGCCGATGACCTTGCTCATCTGTACTCCTTGGATGGTTGTGGGTCCCCGTTTTACGGGGTGTCGCAGGGTGTGGAGCAACGTTCGTGCCCCCGTCCCGGGCCGGAGACCTGACAAAATGGCAGACTTTTCCGCCGGGACCTGACAGAATGGCAGACTTCGCATGCCGGTCGGGGCGGTTTTTGGGCGGTCGGGTTATCATGAGCCTCGCCCTTGCGCCTTGTGCCACCAAACAGCCCACGGATCCGACATGTCTTTCACGTCTTTCGTCTTCCGTCGTCCGGGCGCCTCTGTCGCCGCGATAAGGTCCGACGCCCGGGTGGCCCCATGAGCCGGGCGCCTGCCGGACCTCGAGCCGGTCCCGGGCCCGCGCTCCGGATACTGTGGGTGGTGTGCCTGCTTCTTGTCGGAGCCGGCCTGTCAGCTGCGTCGCCGGGCGCGGGCGTGGTGGGGGACGTGCCGGCAGCGGCGGAGGCGGCCACGGTCCAGCAGGGTCCGGGACTCGGCATCTCCATCGCCTCGGAGGGACTGGACACCTCGTTGCCCGAGCGCCTGAGGTCGCTGCTCGGCATGCTGGCGCTGGGCGGGCTCGCGTGGGTCTTCAGCGTCAACCGGGCCGCCATCCCGTGGCGGGTCGTCGCCTGGGGGGTCTCGCTCCAGCTGATCTTCGCCTTCTTCATCCTCAAGACCGCCGTCGGGCTGGCGATCTTCCAGGGGGCCAACACGGTGGTGGTGGGGCTGCTCGGGTACACGCTCGAGGGAGCGCGCTTCATCTTCGGAAACCTGGTCGACAACAACATCCCCATCGGCACCGGCGAGCCCGGCAACGGCGACTTCAACCCGATCCCCGGACAGGTCGCCAATCCGGGAGCCTACGTCGCCTTCACCGTGCTGCCCACGATCATCTTCCTGGCATCCCTCATGACGGTGCTCTATCACCTGGGGGTGATGCAGTTCGTGGTGCGGGGGATGGCCTGGGTCATGCAGCGCACCATGCGCACCTCCGGCGCCGAGACCCTCTCCGCGGCCGGCAACATTTTCGTGGGCCAGACCGAGGCGCCGCTTCTGATCAAGCCCTTCGTCGAGAAGATGACCATGTCGGAGCTGAACGCGGTGATGACCGCCGGCTTCGCGACGGTTGCGGGCGGGGTGATGGCGGCGTACGTCGGCTTTCTCATCTCGTATTTCCCGGACATCGCCGGACACCTGATGGCGGCGTCCGTCATGTCCGCCCCGGCGGCGCTGATGTTGGCCAAGCTCATGTACCCGGAGGACGGCGAGCCCGAGACCGCGGGCCGCCTGGTCACGAAGGTCGAAAAGCCGGACGTCAACGTCATCGACGCGGCGGCGCGCGGGGCCGGCGACGGGCTTCGCCTCGCCCTCAACGTGGGTGCCATGCTGCTCGCCTTCGTGGCGCTGGTCTATCTGATCAACGGGCTGATGGGATGGGCCGGAGGGCTGGTCGGCCTGCCCGACCTCACCCTGCAGTCCGTGCTGGGGCTCGCCCTGGCGCCGCTGGCCTGGCTCATGGGAGTGCCCTGGGCGGACGCGGCGGAGGTGGGTTCGCTGATGGGGATCAAGACGGCGCTCAACGAGTTCGTGGCCTACGTCGAACTGGCGGGCCTGCTCGGGGAGGGCTCCACGCTGCATCCCCGGTCGGTGGTGATCGCCACCTACGCCCTGTGCGGCTTCGCCAATTTCTCCTCCATCGCCATCCAGCTCGGCGGCATCGGCGGACTGGCGCCTTCACGCCGGCAGGACCTTTCGCGCATCGGGCTGCGGGCGATGGTCGGGGGGGCGCTGGCCGCCTTCATGACGGCGACCGTGGCCGGGATGATCCTGTGACGCCGGGCGCGGGAACGGGCTGCCCGGGACCGGAGGTGACCCCTTGAAGCCGGGCGTGGGACCCGGAGACGACTTCGAAGCAGTAGTGGCCGCGGTGCGGGCGCGAATCCGCACGGCTCCGCTCGTGCATCTGCTGCTCGGTTCCGGGCTCAGCGGGCTAGAACGGCTGGTCGAGGTAGAGGAGAGCGTGCCGTTCGGGGAGATTCCCGGGCTCCCGTCGGCGGGCGTCGCGGGTCACGCGGGCCACTTCCTTTTCGGGCGCTGCGAGGACGTGCCGGTCGTCGTGCAGTGCGGGCGGCTGCATTTCTACGAGGGTCACCCACCGTGGGTGATCGCGGCCCCGGCCCGCATCGCGGCCGCGATGGGCGTGCGGAGTTCGGTCGTCACGGCAGCGGTGGGGGGGGTGGACCGGCGGCTGCGCCCGGGCGGCCTGATGGTGATCGACGACCACATCAATCTGCTCTCCCGCACGCCGCTGCCGCCGCCCGCGCAGGCGGGCGATGCAAACCCGTTTCCGGACATGAGCGTGCCCTACGACCGGGAGTTGCAGGAGGCCGCGCTCAGGCAAGCGGCCCGGCTGGACGTGCGTCTGGCGCGGGGCACCTATGCGGCCCTGCTCGGCCCCACCTTCGAGACGCCCGCCGAGATCCGGATGGTCGAGCGGATGGGTGGGGACGTGGTGGGAATGTCGGTCGTACCCGAGGTGCTCACGCTGCGCGCCCGCGGTGTGCGGGTGCTGGCCTTCGCCATGGTTACCAACATGGCGTGCGGGGTGGGGATGGCTCCGGGGGCGGAGGGCGCGGACGCCATCTCGCATGACGAGGTTCTGGAGGTGGGGAACCGGGCGGGTGCGGTGCTGGAACGGGTGATCCGGAGGATGCTCGCGGGCGGTGCGTTTGCGGTCTGACGGAACTCGGGCGCCGCCGATGCGGTTTCCCGGAACTCAGTCGCCGCGTGTTCGCGGCCCGGCGAAGTGGTTGATGGGGCCGCCCCCCGTCCCCAACTCCGGCGCGGAGGCGATGGCGCGCGCGACGAAGTCGATGGCTGCGTCCACGGCACGGGGGAGCGGTGCTCCGCGCGACAGTCCGGCGGCCACGGCCGCGGACAGCGTGCAACCGGTGCCGTGCACGTGACGGGTCGCGATACGCGGGCGGCGCCAGATGCGCTCCTCGTTCCCGTCCCAGAACACGTCCGCAACCTCGCCGGAGGGCAGGTGGCCGCCCTTCACCAGCGCCGCGCCCGCCCCCATCTTGACCAGGTGCCGCGCCGCCGCCTTCATGGCGGCGAGCGACGCGACCTCCTGGCCGGCGAGCAGTCCCGCCTCGTGCAGGTTGGGCGTCACCAGCGCGGCCAGCGGGACCAGCCGGCGCGTCAGCGTGGCCTCGGCGTCCGGCGCGAGAAGGCGATGGCCGCTGGCGGCGACCATGACCGGGTCCATCACGAAGGCGCGCAGTTGGTGGGCGGCGATGGCCTCGGCGACGGTGTCGACCAGTTCGGCGGTCGCGAGCATTCCGGTCTTGAGGGCGCGTGGATGAAGATCCGCGGCGACCGCGTCGATCTGCGCGCGCACCACGTCCGCCGGAACGGGGTGGACCGCGGTCACGCCCAGGGTGTTCTGGGCGGTAATGGCGGTCACCGCCGAGGTGCCGAACACACGGAACGCGTGAAAGGTCTTGAGGTCCGCCTGGATGCCCGCGCCGCCGCCTGAATCGCTTCCGGCGATGGTGAGTGCGACCGGTAGCGAGCCGGGGCCGGTTTCTGGTCCAATGGCCATGGCACGGTGTTGTGAGTCGATTACGGCGGGCCGTGGTGCGGCCCGGAGGCCGGCGCAGGCAAAGATAATTGCCTTGGGAGAGATGAGCAGCGTGGAGAAGGATGAGCGGGATGGAGACGGATGAGCGATCCCGGTGCCGGTGAGGCGTTGACGTGACGGGTTTCCGCCAGCAGGTGCTGAGCAAGCGCAGGACGCGAATGCTGGCGCGGCTCGGGAGCGCCCAGGGCCGTGTCCGCGAAGGTAGCGTGCTGGTCGAAGGCGTGCGCGCGACCGCCGAGGCTCTGGCCTCCGGGGTGGTCGTGCGCTTTGCCGTCTGCTCGCGCGCTTTGACCCGCTCGCCCGCCGGCGAGGCGCTGCTCGCGGAACTGGAAGCGAGGGGGTTGACGCCGCACTGGGTAGGGGAACGGGAGATGGCGGCCGTGTCCGCGACGGCCAGCCCGCAGGGGATCCTCCTGGTGTGCGAGGAGCCGTCCTTCGCACCGGAGTCGCTGCACGTCGCCTCGGACGCCCGCTTCCTGGCGCTGGACGGCGTCCAGGATCCGGGCAACCTGGGCACCCTGGTGCGCACGGCGCGCGCGTTTGGCCTCACGGGCGTGATCGCCCTGGACGGGACGGTGGATCCCTGGAACGCCAGAGTGGTGCGCGCTTCCGCGGGCAGCGTGTTCCGCATTCCCGTGGTGCGCGCCCCGTGGCTCGAGGTGGCGACCTGGGACGCTGCCGCCCAGGTGATCGTGGCGGATGCCGCCGGACGGGACGCGGCCACCCTCTCCGTCACGCCCCCGTGGATGCTGGTGGTCGGCAATGAGGGCGCGGGTGTGCGCGCGGAGATCCGCGAGGCGGCGAACGCGTCGGCGGCAGTTCCCATGGCCGGCGCGGCCGATTCGCTCAACGCGGCGGTTGCGGGCGCGATCGTGCTCTACGCGCTCACGCGCGCATGACCAATCCGGTGGTGCTCGCCCTTGCCGGGCTGGTCGGCCTGGCGCTCGGGTCTTTCCTCAACGTCTGCGTGGCGCGCTGGCCGCGCGGCGGTTCGGTGGTGCGGCCGCGCTCGGCGTGCCCGGCGTGCTCGGCGCCGATCCGCTGGTACGACCAGATCCCGGTGGTGAGCTGGTTCCTGCTGCGCGGCCGCTGCAGAAAGTGCGGTGCCCGCGTCTCCCTTTCGTATCCGCTGGTGGAGACCGCCGGCGCCGCAATCTGCGTGCTCGTCGTCCTGACCTGCGGTGTGAGCCTGGAGGCCGTCGCGGCCGCCTTCTTCCTGCTCGTCCTGCTGGGCATCGCGCTCACCGACGCGCGCCTCTACCTGATCCCCGACCAGTTCTCGCTGGGCGGCGCGGCGGCCGGCTTGGCACTGTCGCTCGCGCCGGGAGGAATCACTCCCGGCAGTGCGACCACGGGGGTGGTGGTGGGGTTCGGGGGGATGTGGCTGGTGGCGACGGTGGGCACCTGGGTGCTCGCGCGCGCTCGTCCGGGGCGGCTGGAGGACGCCGGCCGGGAACACGCCCAGGGCCGCCGGCGGGCTCGAGAGGCGCGGGGAGTGCGCGTCCTGGCGAGGCCGCGCGGCCAACTGGCGGCGCTGCTTCCGGCTCTCCCGATAATGGTCGTGGTCGGGTGGTGGTTCGGCCCGCCCGGCGTGTCTGCGGCGGTGGCGGCCAGCGCGGCCGGATTGGCAGTTCTGGTCACCTGGGTGGAGGGATTGGGCGAGGACGCGGACGCCACCGCGCCGGTTTCCCCTGCAGCAGCCCTGGGAGGTGGCGACGTCAAGATGATGGCGCTGGTGGGTGCGTTCACCGGCCCGTGGGGCGCGGTCCTGACCGTATTCCTGGCAGCCCTCGCGGGTCTCCTGGCCTACCTCAAGCTCCGGATGCTGCTTGGAACCCGCCATCTGGTTCCCCTCGGCGTGTTCCTGGCGGTCGGCGCCGCCATCACGCTCTGGTGGGGGCAGGCGCTGCTCGACTGGTATCTGCGGCTGTCCGGGCTCACTTGAGGCCCAGCTCTTCCATGTACCGCCGCGACAGCCGCACGTAGTGGCCGCCGCCTCCCTCGACCCAGCGCGCCGACGCCCCCTCGAGGGTTTTCCTGATCCGCCCGGGCACGCCCGCGACCAGGCTGTGCGCGGGGATGTCGGCGCCCTCGAGCACGACGGTTCCCGCGGCCAGGACGCAGCCGGCGCCCACCCGCGCGCCCTGCAGGATGACGGCGTTCATGCCCACGACCGTGTTGTCGCCGATCTCGCAGCTCTCGAACTTTGCGCCGTGGCCGACGGTTACATCCTCACCAACCACCGTGGGCCCCCAATGGCCCACGTGCACCACGCAGTTCTCCTGGATGTTGCTGCGAGCGCCGATGACGACGCCGTGCTCCGGGTTGTCCCCCCGCAGCACCGCGCCGAACCAGACGCTGGCCTCCTCTCCCACCGTGACGTCGCCGATGAGGACCGCCGTGGGAGCCAGGAAGGCGCTCTCGGCGACCTTGGGGGTGTGCCCGTTGAAAGGCAGAATCAACGCCATCGCCCTATTCGCCCTCGCCCCCGGCAGCGGGCATTTTGCGCAGCCGTGCGCGCAGGATCTGGGTTTCGGAAGCTTCCACGATCCGGATATCGACGCCCGCGACCACCACCTCCTCGTCCGGAGCGGGCACGTGGCCAAGCCTTTCCACCAGAAACCCGTTCAGCGAGCGGTGCTCCAGGTGGGGCAGGGAGACGTTCATCGCGTAGTTGATCTCCCGCAGTTCCGTGGATCCCTCGACGATCGCTTCCGTGCGGGAGACGCGCACGATGGCCTCGGACGCGGGATCGGTTTCGTCGACGATCTCGCCAACCAGCTCCTCGAGCAGATCCTCCAGGGTTACGAGACCATCGGTGCCCCCGAACTCGTCGGCCACGATGCCCATGTGGATGCGCCGGCTCTGGAAGTCCCGCAGCAGGCGCGTCAGGGGCAGGGAACCGGGGACGAAGAAGGGCTCGCGCGAGAGCTCCGACAGCCGTTCGTTCGCCTGCCCGCCGGAGTGGGCGGCATAGGCTTCGCGCACATAGAGAATGCCGGTGACGTCGTCGATTGAGTCGCCGAAGACCGGCACGCGCGAGTACGGTACCTCGGGCAGCTGTTCGACGATGTCGCCGAGGGTCAGCGAGTCGCTCCAGGCGAAGATGGACACGCGTGGCGTCATCACGTCCCCGGCCGTGGTCTCGTCCAGGCGAAAAGCCCGTTCCGCCAGCTCGTGCTCCTCGGGCATCACGACGCCCTCCTCCTGACCCAGTTCGGCCAGTTCGCTCACCTCGCGCTCCTGGGCCGAACGGCCTTCATCGCCCGGCCGATGGATCCAGTAGTGCGCGAATCGCCGCACGGGGTAGAGGAGCGGACGAGAGAGCCGTTCGAGCAGGAGCAGCGCGGGGGCGCCGAGGAGTGCCAGCCGAACCGGCCTGGCCTGGGCCACCGCCCGCGGCACCAGTTCGCCCGCGACCAGAACCGTGCCCACGACCACGACCGCGGCAATCACCACGGATCCCGTCCCAACCCGGGCGGACGCTCCCACCCACAGCGCGGCGGCGCCCGCGTTGAACACCGTGTCGAAAAGCACGTAGGAGTCCAGGAACCGCCCCGGTTCCTCCCGCAGCCGCGACAGCTTGTCGGCCTCCTGGAAGCCCTCGTCCACGAGCGTGCGGATGCGCGATTCACCCACCGTGACGCACGCGGTCTGGGCCGCGGTCAACAGCGCCGACCCGACGAGCAGCAGGAGCCCGAGGCCCAGCAGGATCGTAGTCAAGGGAGGTCTCCCGTCCACGGGAAGCCCGCCGCCGCTCCGACCCCTGCAGGTCGGCTCCGCCGGCCTGACGGAGGCTCGGAAGCGCTGGTACTGCTGGGATCTACCTCCACTGGCGGCTCTCCTCAAGCAGCTCGCGAACGATGTCGTGGGTGCTTCGATTGTCGGCTTCCGCCTCGAAGTTCAGCACCAGGCGGTGCGCCAGCACGTCGGCTGCCACGGCGCTCACGTCGTCGATCGACGGCATGGCCTCCCCGTTCATCGCAGCGCGCGCCTTGGCGCCCAGCACCAGAAACTGGGAGGCGCGCGGCCCGGCACCCCAGCTCACGTACTTCCGTGTGACCGCCGGCGCGTCCGGAGAGGGGCGGGTGGCGCGCGCGAGACGGACCGCGAAGGAGATCAGGCCCGGCGAAGCGGGCACGCGCCGCACCAGGTTCTGGAGCTCGATCAGCTCTCCCGCGGCAACGACGGGCGAGATGAGGCCGTCGTCGGCGCCGGTGGTCCTCATGGCGATCTCTTCCTCCTCCCGCTGATCGGGATAGCCGATCCGCAACTCGAGCATGAAGCGGTCAAGCTGCGCTTCCGGAAGAGGATACGTGCCCTCCTGCTCGATGGGATTCTGCGTCGCAAGCACGAAGAACGGAGGAGCGAGGCGCATGGTTTCGCCCGATGCCGTGACCGCCCGTTCCTGCATGGCCTGCAGGAGTGCCGCCTGGGTCTTGGGCGGCGCCCGGTTGATCTCGTCGGCGAGCACCACGTTGGCGAAAATGGGTCCGCGCACGAAGCGGAACACCCGCCGCCCCGAGGTCCGGTCTTCCTCGATCACCTCGGTGCCGGTGATGTCCGTGGGCATCAGATCGGGCGTGAACTGGACACGGCCGAACTCCAGGTCGAGGGCGTCGGCGAGGGTCGAGACCAGCAGCGTCTTCGCGAGTCCCGGCACGCCCACCAGAAGAACGTGTCCGTTGGCAAGCAGGGCCGTGAGTAGCCCGCCCACGACCGCCTCCTGACCCACGATGCGCTTCGCGACTTCGGTCCGCAGTGCCTGCGTGACCGTGCCGACCCGATCGAGCAGCAGCAGATCCCGATCGTCCACCATCGTGTTCTCGAGCGTTCTCATGTGAGGCTGCAGCTCCGGGTTCGAATCGAGGAACGGGCGGCGGATGCTCCTCGCATCCGCAAGATCGCAGATTCCGCAAGCCTGCCGAGAATAAACCGATTTTCGGGACAGGATCCCGGCTCGCGCCGGGCGATGCCGAAGGTACGGGCACCAGCCCCCCTTGCGCCAGCCGCCGCTGTGGAAAAGGGGTGCCGGCGCGTGCTTCCCGGACGAGCGAAAACGGGGCGTTCCGGAGGTTGCGCCGGATGCGCCAACCTTCTAGCTTCTGTCGGCTGTTTCCGGGGCAGGATCGCACCGGTGGGAGGTTGATCAGGTGGGCGACGAGAAGCCCCCGCGAACTCCGGCAGGAGATCCGTGGAATCCTCGGGCAGATGCAGCCCGCGTTGCGGGCCAGGGACTGACCCTGGCGCTCGCGACCGGGCTCTTCCTGTGGGTGGGCTGGTGGCTGGACAACCGGCTGGGGACGGTCCCGGTGTTCACCGTCCTGGGCGCCTTCGTCGGAGCAGCCGCGGGCTTGTACAGCCTCTACTACCACGTCGTCCTGGAACCACGCCGGCAGAGAGAACGGGAAGAACACGAGCGATGACGCTCAAGTACGCGGGGGCGGCCCTCGCCATCCTGGCCGCCGCAAACGGCGTGATGTTCCCCTGGCTCGACGGCCCCGAAAGGGCCGGTCTCATGGTCGCGGCCGCCATCACGTTTCCGGTTCAGGTGGCGGCCTTCGCCCTGCTCTGCAAGCACGCGGTACGGCCCGCCGAGGGGCTGGTCGTCTGGATCGGCGCCGCGGTCGCTCGCATGGCGATCGTGATCGGCGTCGGGCTGGCGGTGACCCTGCTCCCGGCTCTTTCTCCCGCCACCACCCTGCTGGGCTGTGCCGGGTTCTTCTTCGTGCTTCTGATGCTTGAGCCGGTCTTCCTCGCCGCCCGCATGCGATCCGCGGCGGAAGCGGCCTGATGGGGAAGCCCGCATGATCGCGGCCGCACTGTTGCAGGAAGGGCACGGTGCGCCCGCCCACGGGGCGGAGGGCGAAGGGCCGGATCTCGGCGGGACCCTGATGCACCACATCGTGGATGCCCACGAGATCGAGGGTCCGCTCGGCGCGGTCTGGCATCTGCCGGAGTGGGAGCCCCTCCACCTTGGTCCCCTCGCGGTCAACCTGTCGCCCACCAAGCACGTCGTGTTCCTGTTGCTGGCAGCGGTGATCTGCGGGTTGGTGTTCACGCTGGTGGGGCGCACCGCGAGACGGCGCAAGGTGCACGAGGCGCCGTCGGGGTTCGCCAACGCGATCGAAGCGCTGGTGCTCTACTTTCGCGACGAGGTGGTGCGCAAGAACATCGGCGAGGGCGCCGACAAGTACACGTCCTACATTCTGACGCTCTTTTTCTTCATCCTGACCATGAACCTCCTGGGGCTGGTCCCCTGGGGGGCTTCGGCGACCGGCAACATCTCCGTTACCGCGGTGTTGGCGATCGCCACGTTCCTTGTCGTCGAGGTGTCCGGATTCCGTGCCCTCGGTCCCGCCGGCTATGCGCGCACCATCTTCTTCGTCCCCGCCGGCATCCCCGGGTGGATGAAGCCGGTAATGCTGCTCGTCATGATCCCGGTCGAGGTGGTGAGCAAGCTGACCAAGCCCTTCGCCCTCGCGGTTCGCCTGTTCGCCAACATGACGGCGGGACACACGCTCATTTTCTCTCTCCTGGGCCTCATCTTCATCTTCGCGCAGCTCACCTTCGCAAGATGGGCGGTCGCCGGCGCTTCCGTGACGGCCACCACGCTGATGATGGTCCTCGAGTTGTTCGTGGCCTTCCTGCAGGCCTACATCTTCGCCATGCTCTCGGCCGTCTTCATCGGCCTGATCCGCCACGCCCACTGACGGGCGGGCGTTCTCCGCTTCACGACGAACCAATTCGAAACCTCCACCACGGACGAGAAGACTGACCATGCTGCACGCAACACTGACTGCGGTCCAGGAGGCCGCCATGGACATGGAGACGGCCAGGAACTACCTGAGCCTCCTGGGAGCCGGCATCGGGTTCGGGTTCTCGGTGCTCGGCGCGGGCATCGGCATCGGGCTCATCGGCAAGGGCGCGGCCGAAGGGATCGCGCGCCAGCCGGAGGCCGCGGGCCGGATCTTCAACGTCGGCATCATCCTGGCGGCGATGATCGAAGGGGCCGCGCTCTTCGGCCTGGTCCTCGCGTTCCTGTACAAGACCCTCTAGGCCGGCATCCCCGGCGGCGAGCGGTCGACCTGTGCCGGATCCCGCGTCCGGCCCGGTTCCGGAGCCGTCGGGGGCACCTTTGGTGGCACGACTATGAGAGAATTACCGATGATTGCCGCGGCGGCAGCAATCAGCGCCCTTCCTGCATCGCTCCTGGCTCAGGAAGGTCCCGGGCTTTTTGACATCAACACCGGTCTGAGCCTGTGGGCGCTGATCGTCTTCCTGATCCTGCTTGTGCTCCTCGCCAAATTCGCCTGGGGTCCGATCCTGAATGCGCTCGAGACCCGGGAGCAGAACATCCAGGGCTCCATCGACGACGCCGCACGGCTGCGCAAGGAAGCGTCCGACGCGCTCGACGAGCACAGGCTGCAACTGCGCGAGGCGCGCCACGAGGCGCAGCTCATCATCTCCGAGGCCAAGGAGGCCGCGGCTCGTCTCGGGAGTGAGCTGGAAGTGAAGGCGCGGCAGGAGAGCGCGGCCATCGTCCAGCGCGCCCGGCGCGAGATCGAAGTGGAGCGGGACGCCGTGCTGGAGGCGATCCGCAAGGAGACCGTCGGCCTCGCGCTCGCGGCCGCGTCCAGGCTGGTGAGGCAGCGTCTGGATGCGCGGGAAGACCGGGAGCTGGTGAACGACTATCTGTCGTCGCTCTCCGACACGGCCGAGGGACGCGACGCGTGAGGGAAGAAACGGTCGCCAGGAACTACGCGGAGACCCTCTTCGCGCTGGCGGAGCGTCACGAGGGGGTCGAGGCGTACCAGGACGCGCTGGCCGCCCTGGTCGGAACCCTCAACGAGAGCCCGGGGTTGCGAACCTTCCTGGCCACGCCGCGCATCGCTGCCGCGGACAAGAAGGCGGTCTTGCGCTCCGCGCTCGAGGGTCGCGTCCCGGGACGCTTTCTCAGCTTCGTGCTGGTCACGGTCGACAAGCGCAGGCAGGCGCTGCTCGAGCAGATCGCGCTCAGCTACAACGAGCTGCTGGACGAACACCACAGGAGGGTCCACGTCGAGGTGACCGTGGCGCGCGCGCTCGACGGCGCGGCGCAGCGGAACGTCGCCGGCCGGCTCTCGCAGCTGCTGGGCCGGACCGCGATTCCCCACTTCCGTGTCCACCCGGAAATCCTGGGTGGAGTGGTGGTGCGGGCAGGCGACACGGTATACGACGGCTCCCTGAGACGCCGCCTGGAAGGGATGCGCCACTCGCTGCTGGCGGCATCCCTGGGCGGCAATGCGACAACCAACGGCGGAGGCTGACGCCTTCGAGTCACCACAGGACAGGGTATGGCTCATACTGATTCCCAACTTCGGGCCAGCGAGATCAAGGACGTTCTGCTTTCCGAGATCGAGCGCTACGAGGACCAGTTGCATGCCGAGGAGGTCGGCGAGGTTCTGGAGGTCAAGGACGGCATCGCGCGCATCTACGGGCTCACCAACGCCATGGCCAGCGAGATGCTGGACATCACTTCCAGCGAAACCGGGGAGACCGTAACCGGGCTGGCGCTCAACCTCGAGGAAGACAACATCGGCGCCGTGATCATGGGCGACTGGACACAGCTCCACGAGGGTGACGAGGTTCGTCGCACCGGACGTGTGCTGGACGTCCAGGTGGGGTCGGGATACATCGGCCGAATCGTCGATGCGCTGGGGAACCCGCTGGACGGCAAGGGCCCTGTCGCCCCCATCGAGGGCAGCCGCCAGATCGACGTGGTGGCGCCGGGCATCGTGCTGCGGCAGCCGGTCAAGGAGCCGCTCCAGACCGGTCTCAAGGCCATCGACTCGATGATCCCGATCGGGCGCGGCCAGCGCGAACTGATCATCGGCGACCGCGGCACGGGCAAGACCGCCATCGCCGTGGACACGATCATCAACCAGGCCGACACCAACGTCATCTGCATCTACTGCGCGGTGGGGCAGCGGGCCGGGAAGGTTGCCGCAGTGGTCGAGACCTTCCGCGAGCACGGGGCGATGGACTACACCATCGTGGTCGCGGCCAACGCTTCCGATCCCGCGCCCATGCAGTACATCGCCCCCTACGCCGCGTGCGCGCTGGCGGAGCACTTCATGTGGCAGGGGATGGCCACCCTGGTCGTATACGACGACCTGTCCAAACAGGCGCAGGCGTATCGCCAGCTCTCGCTGGTGCTGCGGCGCCCGCCCGGCCGCGAGGCGTACCCGGGGGACGTGTTCTACCTCCACTCGCGGCTGCTCGAACGGGCCGCCAAGCTCGCCGACGAGCAGGGCGGGGGATCGCTCACCGCGCTGCCCATCATCGAGACCCAGGGCGGGGACGTCTCGGCGTACATTCCCACCAACGTGATCTCGATCACCGACGGCCAGATCTTTCTCGAGCCCGACCTGTTCTACTCCGGGGTGCGTCCCGCCGTGAACGTGGGCATTTCGGTGTCGCGCGTGGGCGGCAACGCGCAGATCAAGGCCATGAAGAGGGTGGCGGGGCGCCTGCGGCTGGACCTGGCGCAGTACCGGGAACTGGAGGCCTTCGCCCAGTTCGGCTCTGACCTGGACGCGGCCACGCAGAAGCAGCTGGCCCTTGGAGAGCGCACGGTGGAGGTGCTCAAGCAGCCTCAGTACCAGCCGATGCCGGTCGAGAACCAGATCGCCACCATCTACGCCGTTACCAACGGCTATCTCGATGCGATCCCGGTGGCGCAGGTGCGCAAGTGGGAGCGCGGCTTCCACGAATTCCTCGCGACGTCCGGGAAGGACGTGCTGGGCGGGCTGCGCTCCGAGGGGGTGCTCACCGAGGAGATCGAGACGCGCCTGGTGGGCGCGATCCAGGCCTGGTCCGGGATGTATCTGGCCGACTCCGGCGCCACCGGAAACGGAGCGGCGAGCTGAAATGGCCGGAGCCCGCGACGTCAAGCGCAGGATTCGCTCGGTCGAGAATACGCGCCAGATCACGCGGACCATGGAACTGGTCGCCACCTCCAAGCTCAAGCGGGCCACCGACCGGGTAAGGGCGGCGCGGCCCTACAGCGAGGCGCTGAGCGCCATCGTCTCCAGCCTGCACGCGCCGGAATACGCGGAGACGCTGCCGGTGCTTCGCAAGCCGGAGCAGGTGCGGCGCGCCGCCATCCTGTTGATGACCGCCAACCGGGGGCTGGCGGGAGCCTTCAACGCCAACCTGATTCGCGAGGGGCGTCAGTTGCTCGACAGGCTGCGGAGCGACGGGGTGGAGGTCGATCTGCATCTGGCCGGGCGCAAGGGGCTCGCCTACTTCCGGTTCCGCGGCGAGGCCATCGCTTCGAGCCGGACCGACATCAGCGACGACCCGACCGTCGGCGACGCCGAAGGGCTGTCCGGGTCGCTGCGCGAGGCCTTCGAGGCGGGTGAGATCGACGCCGTGTACCTGATCTCGTCGGAGTTCCGCTCGGCCATGTCGACGCCTCCACGGACGCTTCAGTTGCTGCCTCTGCAGCCGTCTGAAGGAGCCCTTTCGGCCGAGGCGTTCATCCTGTCGCCGTCGGCGGTCGGGGTGTTGCGCGATCTCATTCCCCTGTACCTGCGCAACATGGTCTACCGGGCGCTGGTGGAGAACGCGGCCGCGGAGCAGGGCGCGCGCCGCACGGCCATGAAGAACGCAACCGATAACGCGGGAGAGATGATCGAACACCTCACCCGCACATACAACCGGGCCCGCCAGGCGCAGATCACGCAGGAGATCGCGGAGATCGTGGGCGGCGCGGAGGGCGTCGGCTAACCCTCACGTGACCGTCAGGCCTTCCGTCCTGTCAGGCGGGCCGGAGTCCATTTCCAGAGAACCGAAAAGACGACCCAGATCATGTCCCAGACAGATATCGGCAGAGTGGTGCAGGTGATCGGTCCCGTGCTCGACGTCGAGTTCGAGTCCGGTCATCTGCCCGAGATCTACAGCGCCCTGCGCCTGCAGGCGACTTCCGGCGAAGACCGCGAAATCTCGCTGGTCGCGGAAGTTCAGCAGCACATCGGCCGGGGACAGGTGCGGGCGGTGTCCATGTCCTCGACCGATGGCGTGACCCGCGGGATGGAGGTCGTCGACACCGGACAGCCCATCACCGTGCCCGTGGGCGAGGCGGCACTGGGGCGCATCCTCAACGTCATCGGCGAACCCGTGGATGAAATGGGGCCGGTGCAGGCGGAGGACGGAACTACGCCCGAGCGCTGGCCGATCCACCGGGAGGCGCCGCGGTTCTTCGCACTCGAGCCCAAGACCGAGATCTTCGAGACGGGGATCAAGGTGGTAGACCTGCTCGCTCCCTACGTCAAGGGAGGCAAGACCGGCCTGTTCGGAGGCGCCGGGGTGGGGAAGACCGTCATCATCATGGAGCTCATCAACAACATCGCCATGGAGCACGGCGGCCGCTCCGTGTTCTCCGGCGTGGGCGAACGCACCCGCGAAGGGAACGATCTCTGGCTGGAGATGAAGGAATCCGGCGTCCTGGATTCGACCGCGCTCTGCTACGGGCAGATGAACGAGCCTCCCGGCGCGCGCCTGAGAGTCGGCCTCTCCGGGCTGACCATCGCCGAGTACTTCCGCGACGTCGAGAAACAGGACGTGCTGCTCTTCATCGATAACATCTTCCGCTTCACGCAGGCGGGTTCGGAGGTGTCCGCGCTGCTGGGACGCATGCCCTCGGCCGTGGGGTACCAGCCCACCCTGGGGACCGAAATGGGGGAGCTGCAGGAGCGCATCACCTCGACCCGGGACGGCTCCATCACCTCCGTGCAGGCCATCTACGTCCCGGCGGACGACCTGACCGACCCCGCGCCCGCGGCCGCCTTCGCCCACCTCGACGCCACCACGGTGCTCTCCCGTTCGATCGCGGAGCTGGGCATCTATCCCGCGGTGGATCCCCTCGACTCCACCTCGCGCATCCTGGATCCCCAGTTCCTGGGCAGGAGGCACTACGAGGTGGCCACCGGCGTCCAGCAGATCCTCCAGCGCTACAAGGACCTGCAGGACATCATCGCGATCCTGGGCATGGACGAGCTGAGCGAGGAGGACAAGATCATCGTCAACCGGGCGCGCAGGCTGCAGCGCTTCCTCTCGCAACCGTTCTTCGTCGCCGAGCAGTTCACGGGGATCCCCGGGCGGTACGTGAAGCTCGGCGACACGATCGAGTCGTTCGAGCGGGTGGTGGCCGGCGAATTCGACCATCTGCCGGAGCAGGCCTTCTACATGAAGGGCGGGATCGACGAGGTGGTGGCCGCCGGCGAGGAGCTGGGGGGTTCGGCATGAGTTGCCTCAACGTCAAGGTGGTAAACCCCGAGCGTGTGCTCTTCGAGGGCGAGGCGGCTTCGCTGGTTGCGCCCGCATGGGATGGCAAGGTGGGCATCCTGCCCAGCCACGCTCCCTTCCTCACCCTGCTCGGGGAGGGAGAGGTGGACGTGGATCTCGTGGGCGGAGGCAGTGCCCGACATCCGGTTTCGGGCGGCGTGCTCAAGGTACTCGCCGATGAAGTGATCGTCCTTACGGAGTCAGGGCGCACCACCTCTTCCGACTGAACCGGTGCGTCTGGACCTGCACCTGCACTCCCAGGCCTCGGACGGCTCCGAGCCTCCGTCGGGTGTCGTGGAGGCCGCCGCCGCCGGGCGGCTGGACGTGATCGCGCTCACCGACCACGACACCACCCAGGGTCTCGCCGGCGCCCGCGCGGCGGCCGCGCGAGTCCCGATCGAAATCGTTTCCGGAATCGAGATCAGCACGGCTCACGCGGGCAGGGGACTTCACATTCTGGGCTACTTCGTGGATCCCTCGACGCCCCGGCTGCGCGCCTACGAGACGCGGGCCCGCCACCGGCGCGAGGAGCGGATGCAGGAGATGATCCAGCGGCTTGCCGTCCGCGGCGTTCACGTGCGCTACGCGTCGGTGGTCGAAATCGCCGGGCCCTCGCGCCGCAGCCTGGGTCGGCCCCATCTCGCCCGGGCCCTGGTGGCGGAGGGGTACGCGGACAGCGTTCCGGATGCGTTCGACCGGCTCATCGGGAACCGGCATCCCGCATACGTTCCAACGGCCTTCGTTTCGGCTGAAGAGGCCATTCGGATTATCCTGGAGTCGGGCGGCATTCCGGTCTGGGCTCATCCTCCCTACGAGCTTCTGGAAGGGCTTCTTCCCGGGCTCAAGCTGGCCGGCCTGAGGGGGATCGAGGTCTACAGGCCCCGCACTTCACCCGAGCGCATTCTCTCGCTGGAACGGATCGCCCGGTCCTGGAACCTGCTGATGACCGGCGGCTCCGACTGGCACGGTCCCGACTCGGGAACGCTGGGCGAGTTCTGCGTCTTCGGGGATGAAGTGGCGGGGTTCCTGGAAGCGGGAGGGATGTAGGGGCGATCGCCGGGCATTGTCAGCGCCACCCCTCCACCGCCTCCCGCAGCCGGCGTGCGGCGTTTGCGGGGCGGCGCGCCGCCATCACCGCCGAAATGACCGCCACGCCGCCTGCCCCGCTCCCGCCCAGGAGCGGGACGCGCTCGGCGGTCACGCCGCCGATGGCGAGCACGGGGATGCCCACCGAGCACGCCACGGCGGCGAGCCCGCCGACCCCGATGACCGCGCCCGCGTCCGCCTTGCTGATGGTGGGGAAGACGGTCCCGCAGCCGAGGTAGTCGGCGCCGTCGGCTTCGGCCCGGCGAGCCACGCCGGGATCGTCGGTCGAGTGACCCAGCACGAAGCCGTCGGGCACCACCCGGCGCGCCGCCGCCACGGGTACGTCGTCGGGGCCCAGGTGGACGCCGTCCGCCCCTGCCGCCAGCGCGATGTCGAGCCGGTCGTTGACGATCAGCAGGACCCGGTGGCGGGCGGTGACGGCGCGCAGGCGGCGGGCCAGGGCGAGGAGCTCGCGCGGCGGCGACTCCTTGTCGCGCAACTGTATGGCCGTGGCGCCGGCCGCCGCCACCTCCGCCACCACCTCTTCGAGCGGCCGCCCGCAGCGGGGGCGGGGGTCGGTGATCACCAACAGGCGGAGCGCGCGCCGGAGCGGGTCCGCGACGCCGGTCATCCGCCGCCCGAACCCGCCCCGGCGGCCCCCCGCCGCGACCGCGCGACCGCGCGGTTGTGCTCGCTCAGGGTGCGCGAGAAGGTGTGCGAGCCGTCGGCGTTGGCGACGAAGTACAGGTAGTCCACCTCGGCCGGATGCAGCGCGGCGTCCAGCGCGGCGGCCCCGGGCGCTCCGATAGGGCCGGGAGGAAGCCCCCCCTGGGTGTAGGTGTTATAGGGGTGATCGGCTACCGAGTCCATCGCGGCGAAGAGCAGGCGGGGGCGGTGGCCGCCCAGCGCGTACAGCACGGTGGGGTCGGCCTGCAGGAGCATGCCGATGCGCAGCCGGTTGTGGTAGACCGCCGAGATAGCGGGCATTTCGCCGGATGCGCGAGCCTCCGCCTGGATGATCGACGCCAGCGTCACCACCTCCCGCTCCGACAGTCCCAGTTCCGCGGCCCGGGCCTGCCGCTCGGGGGTCCAGTAGCTCCGGTAGCGCTCGCTCATCGCGTCGACCACGGCGTCGAGCGGGACACCTCCGGCGAAGAGATAGGTATCCGGAAACAGGTATCCCTCCAGACCCGGCCCCGGCAGATTCCAGCGGGTGTGGGCGTCTTCCCCGCCCAGCATGACGCGCACGGTGTCGGCCGGCAGTTCGGTGATGCCGGCGACGCGGGTGGCGATCCGGGGCAGCGTGAAGCCTTCGGGAATGGTGACCGCCACCATCCTGACCCGGCCTTCGACAAGGGCGTCGAGCAGGCGCGGCCATCCGGTTCCGGCGTCCAGCGCATACGTGCCGGCGCGAACGTTGCGCTCGTCCCGCCGCAGCCGCGCGTAGACGTGGAAGAGCAGGGGGCGGCGTATCAGTCCGCGGGCCACCAGCGTGTCGGTGATCTGCCCGAAGGTGGCTCCCGGTGCGACCGTGAAGACCACGGTCTCACCGTCCGCCGGCAGCCCGCCGGGTGTCTCGACCGGTGCCGCCAGCCGGAGCAGCACCGACGCGCCGCCGAGCAGGATCACGCCGGCGGCCGTCCCAAGCGCGATCCTCGGCCAGCCCAGGGCCGCGCCCCGCCTGCCGACGGTCCGCATCACCCACCTGGTCACCTGAGGCGCCTCTCTCCCGCGTCCAGCCATCTCTGCAGAATCAGTGCGGCCGCCGCCGCATCCACGCGTTCCTTTTGCTCCCGCTTGCGCCGGGGCAGTGCGAGCGAGCGTACGACCCTCTCCGCGCGGGCGGATGTCATGCGCTCGTCGACATAGTACACGTCGAGTTCCAGGCTGCCACCGAGTCGATCTCCGAAACGCCGCACTTCGGCGCACCAATCCGTCTCGGTCCCGTCTGCGGCGAGTGGGAGCCCGACGACCAGCGCGATCGCGCC
The DNA here is from genome assembly GCA_009841185.1 of Gammaproteobacteria bacterium. Classification (GTDB taxonomy): domain Bacteria; phylum Gemmatimonadota; class Gemmatimonadetes; order Longimicrobiales; family Gaopeijiaceae; genus BD2-11. The sequence goes on along the minus strand of VXMG01000024.1, from coordinate 28,851 downwards.
GTGGTCACGCGCGAGCGCCCGGAGGGCGCCCATGGGCGGCCGCTTGCCGCGCCGCCGCGTCAGGGTAGGCAGGGGCGTGGCGAAGGTGCCCGTCGGATCGCTGATTGCGACACCGATTCGCCGTTCGCCATAATCGATGCCGAGCACGCGCATGCGAGGCTGTCTCTCACTGTTCTGGAGGCTGTTTTCCGGATTGGATCCTACCCGCACTCACAAATGACGCCAACAACATCACACTCGGCTCCGGTCGCCGTCGACCGCCCGCGTACCTCCATGAGCGCGATTCGCATCATCGAGCGCAAGAGCGCCGGCCAGACCCTTGAGGCCGGAGAGCTGCAGGCCTTCCTTGGCGCGTATCTCGAGGGTGACGTCCCCGACTATCAGATGGCCGCCTTTCTGATGGCCGTCTGGTTCCGTGGCCTCTCGGGTGCCGAGCTGGATGCCGTTCTGCACACGATGATCGCCTCGGGAGCCTCGCTCGATCTCTCCCATCTCGATGGCCCGCGCGTCGACAAGCACTCTACCGGCGGCGTCGGAGACAAGGTTTCGCTCGTTCTGGCTCCCCTGGCGGCGGAGTTGGGGCTCTACGTGCCCATGATGTCGGGCCGCGGTCTCGGCCACACGGGCGGCACCCTCGACAAGCTGGAGTCGATTCCGGGCTTCCGCACCGACATCGCGCTCGACGATTTCGTGTCGATACTGGAGCAGGAGCGGTTCGCGATGATCGGGCAGACCCCGGAGATCGCGCCCCTCGACCGCCGGCTGTACGATCTTCGCTCGGTGACCGGCACGGTGTCGTCGATTCCCCTGATCGCGACCAGCATCATGAGCAAGAAGCTCGCCGAGGGGCTGACCGGGCTGGTGCTCGACGTCAAGGCAGGCTCCGGCGCGTTTCTGCCCGGGATCGACCGCGCGCTGGAACTGGCGCGGACGATGGTGACCCTCGGCGAGCGCGCTGGAGTCGAGACGGTCGCCATGTTGACGGCGATGGATCGTCCCCTTGGCCGCGCCATCGGCAACGCGCTGGAGGTGGCCGAGGCACTGGACTGCCTGGCCGGCGGCGGTCCCGCCGATCTTCGGGAAGTGACGCTCGGCCTGGCTGCCCAGATGATGGTCGTCGGAGGTCTCGCGCGCGATGCGGGAAGCGCCCGGGCGCGGGCGGCCGCCGCGCTCGACTCGGGCCGCCCGCTGGAACGCTTCGCGCGCGTGGTGGCGCTTCAGGGGGGCGACACCCGGACGGTTCACCGTCCCGAGAGGCTGCCGGCCGCAAGGGTTCGCCGCTATGTGCGCGCCCAATCGTCCGGTTTCGCGGCGGCCATCGATCCGCGGACGCTGGGCCACGGGGTGGTCGAGCTGGGGGGTGGCCGGACGCGGCTCGGGGCAACCATCAACCGCGGGGTCGGCTTCAGGCTGGAAGTCCAGGTCGGCGAAAAGATCGCGTCCGGCAGCACTCTGGGGGTCGTGTACGCGGCCACGTCGGACGAAGCCGACAGGGCGTCCGAGATGCTCCGTCGAGCGATTCGGGTCGCTCCGGACGTTCCGCCGCCGCAGACGCCCCTGATGTCCCACCGGGTAACCGCAACCGGGGTCGAGCAGCTCTAGCGCGGCACGCCGCCGAAGATCCGCGACGCGTCGCAGGGCTCGGTCGGCTCCGTGCCCGGAATGAAGATCTCCTGGTAGCGCTGAACCTCCGGACACCACTCCGAGGCCAGAAGTCCGGTCTTGTTGTCCACCTCGAGCCGGAGGAGGGCTTCCGGCAGCGGCCAGCGGGAGGGAATCTCGCGCAGCGGAGGCATGTCGGGCAGGGTCTCGTCACCCTCCCACCCGTAGTACACGCTGCGCATGAAGGCGCCCCAGACCGGGGCCGCGTCGCCGCCGCCGGTAGAGTTGGGACGGATCTCCTGCGGCTGGTCCATGCCGTACCAGACGATCGCGTGCAGGTCGGGGGTGAACCCGTTGAACCACGCGTCCGTCGAATTGTTGGTCGTGCCCGTCTTGCCGGCCGCGGGGACTTCGTGCGGAAGCCCGGCGATGATGCGAATCGCGGTGTAGCCGGTCCCGGCCGCGACCACGTCCTCCAGCATGTGCACGATCACCCGGGCCTCCAGGCTGTCCATCACCGGAGTCTTCTCCGGCTGGGGCTCCCAGAGCACCTGGCCCTCGGCGTTCTCCACCCGCAGGATGCCGTGCGGCTCGACGCGCGTGCCGAGGGTCGCGAACGACGCATACGCCTTGGCCATGTCGATGGGAAGAACCTCCGCCGATCCGATCGTGGTCGACGGGAAGCGCGGGATGTCGGTGCTCAGGCCGAGCCGGGTGGCCATCTGGGCGACGGTCTCGATGCCGACATCGTCCCACCCGAGCTTGATGGCGATCATGTTTCGCGACTCCCGCAAGCCCTGGCGGATGGTCATGCGTCCCTTGAAAACCTCGTCGAAGTTCTGGGGCAGCCAGGGTTCGCCGCTCACCTGCATGTAGGCGAAGGGTGCGTCGACGACGACGTGCGAGGGTGGGATTCCGCTCTCCACCGCCGCCGCGTAGACGAAGGGCTTGAACGACGAGCCCGGCTGGCGCATGGCCTGGGTGGCGCGGTTGAACTTGGAGTGGACGAAGTCCCTGCCCCCGACCATCGCCAGCACCTCGCCGGTCGACGGCTCCAGAACGATCATCGCCCCCTGGACATACGGCGTCTCGAAGGCTTCCGTAGCCTCCGCGAACTCCGCATAGAGGGGGTGGTCGAACCCGGGCCGTGCCTCGACGCGCCCGAATCCCCATTCCATGGCCCGCTCGGCCAGGAACTGCATGTCCAGGTCGAGCGTGGTCTGGATCTCGAGGCCCGCCGTGTACAACTGGCTGCCGTAGCGGTCGTCGAGGATCTGGCGGATCCATTCCTCGAAGTAGGGGGCCACCGGTCCCCCGCTGCGGGTGCCCGGCGTCGGGAGTGGGACCGCCGACCACCGTTCAAGCTCTGCCGGGCTGATGATCCCCTGCTCGGCCATGCGGCGCAGAACCAGGTCGCGCCGCGACTGGGACTCTTCGGGGTTGAGAAAGGGGTTGTAGCGCCGCGGACGGTTGGGGATCGCCGCAAGGAGCGCCGCCTCTGCCGGGTTGATCTGCGTCGCCGGCTTGCCGAAGTACTTGCGGGCGGCCGCCTCGATGCCGTACACCCCGTCGTAGTTCACCTGGTTCATGTAGGCTTCGAGAATCTGGTCCTTCGTGTAGGCGCGCTCGAGCTCCAGCGCGACCTGCGCCTCCTTGAGCTTGCGCACCAGCCGCTTCTCGAAGCCGATGTCCTCCTCCCAGATGTTGCGCGCCAACTGCTGCGTAAGCGTGCTTCCTCCGCCGTGCTCCAGGGATCGGGTGAGAACCAGGTCGCGGGCCGCGCGCGCGATGCCGATCGGGTCCAGGCCACCGTGGTTGTAGAAGCGCTTGTCCTCGACCGCGACGAAGGCGCCCGGGACATAGGCGGGCAGCGAGCCGATGGCCACGGGGGTACGGACCTGGATGCCGAACTCCGAGATGATGCGGCCGTCGCGGGCGAGCAGCTTCGAGGTCTGGCGGGGCTCCCAGTTGTGAATCTGGGCGATGGAGGGGCAGTCGCCGCACAGGTTCCGCCAGGAACCCCACGCGAAGCCGCCGGCCAGCGCGGCCGTCGCCAGCAGGATCCACGATACCGCCGGCACCGCGAGCAGTGCTCGAATCGCCGAAACAGGGGTTTTCATGTCTATCCGGGGTTGGGCCTTGCGGGAAACATGATGTCACGATCCGGTCAGGCTCATGTAACGAAAAGGTAACCGCGATTCCGTCGCACTCCGCCGATCTCCGCTGCAAATACCCCGCCTCGTGCGTCCCGGATCCCGCACCTGCAGGCCCCCTTTGCAGGGGATGACGGCTGTGTTAGTATGCTCTCAATCCGGGCTGACGCACCGAGGTCAGCGACTCGGGTGGGGCAGGTACGTGAGGGGATTGGGGAAGGTCGCCGTCCGGCATGGCGTGTTCGGAAGCGGTTTCCGGGGACACACTGGGCAGGGAGGTTGCCTGTGACGCAATCCATTGTTCGATTGGCAGCGACAAAAAACCCGACAGGAAACCAAAAACGTTCTAATCAAACCCCGATATTGTCGTATCGGCGCTTCGAGAGCGGGCGCACCTCTGCGGTGGCGCCCGTTTTTCGTTGGTTCAAGGAGGCGATCATGACACGTATTCTCTCTGCAACCCCGGGACTGCTCGGGATCGCCGCGGCGGCGATTCTGCTCACCGCCGCGCCAGCAGCCGCCCAGACCGGAAAAGTGACCGGCGTGGTCACGGATCAGGCCACCGGGGAGCCCCTCGCAAACGTTTCGGTCTTCATCGACGGAACCGGACGCGGGTCGCTGACCCAGGACAACGGCCGGTTTTTCATCATCAACGTTCCGCCCGGCACCTACACGCTGGTGGCCGAGCTCATCGGTTACGCCAGCGAGCGGCGCGAAAACGTCGCCGTCTCCATCGACGTCACCGTGCAGCAGAACTTCCAGTTGGCCACCGAGGCCATCGCGCTGGGCGAGGTCATCGTTTCCACCAGCCGCACCCCGCTCGTGGTGGAGGGCCAGACCGGTTCGCTCGAGATGATCTCCAGGGACGAGATCGACGCGCTCCCCGTCACCGACATCATGGGCGTGCTCGAGCTGGAGCAGGGCTTCCTGCAGGTGCCGGAGGACAACACCACGGTGGTCTCCTTCGCGCAGCAGAGGCAGGGAGTTACGGCCCTCCGCATCCGCGGCGGACGGGGCGCCGAGACCACGGTCATGATCGACGGCATCCCGATCAACAACTTCGCGCTCGGCGGCCCGGCCTTCGACATCACCAACAAGGCCATCGAGCAGGTTGCGATCTTCACCGGGCAGCTGGACGTGCAGTACGGCAACGCACTCTCAGGCGTAGTCAACTACGCTACCCCCGAGGGCTCCGACGAGCTGCAGGGCGAGCTCGAGTTCCGCTCCTCGCAGTTCGGCGGCTGGCTCGGCAACCAGTACGACCAGACCCGCGGGTTCGACATGTTCGAGGGGGTCATTTCGGGTCCCATCCCGATGACCGGCGACAACCTGCGCTTCCTCATCGCCGGCCGGCAGAGGTACGGAGCGGCCCGCGCCTACGAGTTCGACTACGATGTCTTCGACCCGTCGAACCCGTCCACCGATTTCAACACACCCGACGCCAACGACGTCATTCCCGGTTGGCGCTCGACCGGATTCGACGAGATCCGGGACGGCTACGCCAAACTCACCTACTACGCCACCCCGGCCGCCAAGCTGAACGTCTCCTGGGCGGGCTACGAGCGCGAGTTCAAGCCGTTCGACTTCGACTGGAGCCTCGCGGTCAACCCGCTCGAGTACATGACCACCGCTACCGACAGCGCCTACTACCTGGCGCGGCCGCGGACGCTGGACTACCAGAACCTGGTTCAGAACTCGTTGCGCCTGGACCGCAACCTGCTGATCGCGCGCTGGGACCACACGTTCGGGCGCTCCGCCTACAAGATCACCGTCGGGCGCTTCGACCAGAGCCGCGAGACCTGCAACGTCATGAGCGGCGTCTGTCTCCAGAACCACTACGAGGACCCCAACTTCAACGGCGGATTCGTAGCTCCCGGTCCCGCCGTCTACAACAACACGCCGACCGCCGGGACCGATGCCTTCTGGGGCGGAGAAAGCGTGCTGACGACGACGGGCCGCTTCGACTTCCAGTCGCAGGTCTCCGACAACCACAACATTTCCGGGGGCGTGTTCTACCAGGGCCACGACCTGACCTACGATGAGTGGCAGGACGTGGGCGTGAACGACGTGGTCAAGCTGCACCAGCTCTTCGAGGCCCAGCCCTGGGACGGCGCCGTCTACATCCAGGATCAGATCGAATACGACTTCCTGACCCTCAAGCTTGGCGCGCGCTTCGACTACGGGCGGGCAAGCGGGCTCTTCTTCGCCAATCCAGTCGATCCGACCAACGGCACCACCGCGCTCGACGTGTGCAGCAATCCGTCGCAGTGGCAGAACGTCACCGTGCGCGAATACGACGCCGCGACCGAAAGCGTCAGCACGTCCACGGTTTCAGCCGATCCGAGCTGGACGCTGGCCGGCTGCACCTTCGAGGTTCGCGACGAAGCCACGCGCATAGCGTCTTCCGACGACTTCTCGGAGGCCGACACCCGCTCGCAGTTCTCTCCCCGGATCGGTGTGAGCTTCCCGGTCACGGAGAGCTCGAGCCTGTTCCTGAACTTCCAGCGTCTCTCGCAGAACCCGATCCTCATCAACAACTACCGGAACTCGGGCATCGGCACGGCGCGCGAAGGGACGATCGCCGGACCCGCCATCTTCGTGAACGCGTCCGCGGGCACAACACCGTTCCTGGGCAACCCGCACCTGGTCACCGAGCAGGCGACCACGTACGAGATCGGCTACTCGCAGGAGATCGACGGCCAGTACGCCCTCTCGGCCGTCATCTTCTCCAAGGACCAGAGCGGCCTCACGGGCGTGGCTCGCGTCGGGACCCCGCCCTACACGGTCATAGATCCGGGCGCCACCTACGGCTTTTCCGCGCCCGACTACGCCATCCTGACCAACCAGGATTTCGCAACCACGCGGGGCATCGAGATCGCTTTGCGCCGGCGTGTCGAGAACTACTGGGGCTTCGACGTGAACTACGGCCTCTCGGCCTGCCGCACCAACGCCGCGGACCCGGAGCGGGAATTCGAGGCCCAGACGGACGAGGGCGACCCCTTCATCAGGGACGAGATCCCCTGCGAGATCGACCAGCCCCACAAGTTCACCGGCGTTTTCCGGCTCGCCGTACGTGACGACGTGCCCGAAATCCCGTTCGGCGACGTGCTCGCCAACACCAACCTTTCGGTGATCTTCTCCGCGTCCAGCGGGTTGCCGTACACGCCTACGCTTTCCTTCGCGGGCTTCGGCGAACTCAACCAGTTCGAACGCTACAGCGGGCGCGCGCCCATGCTCATGACGCTGAACCTGCAGGCGCGCAAGGACTGGACCATCAACAATGTCCGCTACGGCTTCTTCGTGAACGTCAACAACCTCACCGACCGCGCGAACTGCATTCAGGTGTACGAGTCGACCGGCAAGTGCACCGACGGCGCCGAGGACCAGAGCCGCCGGCGCGCGGGGAACACGGTGGGAACCAACACGGATTCCACCTTCTTCGACCGCCCGCAGTTCCTTGGGGCGCGGAGGACGATTACGGCCGGCCTGCGGGTCACCTTCTAGAGGGATCCGGTGGCCGCCGCAATGCAAAGAGACGCCCAAACTTGTCCAATCGGAGTTCTCATGAAGAAACTTCTTACGCGTAGGGGAGGCCTCCTCGTCGCGAGCCTGGTCGTGACGCCGCTGGGTATGCCCGGCGATGCGCGAGCCCAGGAAGAGGTCACGGTCATCGAAGCCGGCGGCGCGGGTTCCGACCTCGTGGTGCCAACCCGGCCGAACCTCTTCCAACTGCGGGCCTTCGGCGATGAGGGCGCGGCCGGAGTCCGCACGAACGGGTCCAACGTCTGGTGCCTGCAGAACATTCAAGGCTTCTCAAGCCGCTTCAACTTCGGGTGCCGTACGGGCTGGTATGTTCGCCAAGTGAACGGTGCGTACACCTCCGCCATCTTCGACATGGGGATGAAGTGGGGCGCCCCGGCGAGTGACCTGCCCGAGGTGATCGATCCGGCTACCAGCGGTCTCAGCGGCGGTGGCTACACCGTCAACATGACCACGCTCATCATCGGGGGAGCTGTGCAGGGCGGGGGCGACAAGCTGTGGGCCTCGGACCGGAGCCCGGTCGATCTGCTGAACCTGGCGGCCAAGACCACCGAGGACGCCACCTGCACGAATCACTCGGCAGCGCGCGACGGCTGGATGTTTTCCGGCTTCCAGCTCACTCCGACATCGGACTGCGACACCACCCATCCAGCCGCCGGATGGAAGGGCAGCCACCCGATCCCGGCCGAATCGTACCTCGAGCTCCAGGCGTCCGCGCCGGAATTCGGCGCCATGTACGATTCCATGGATCCGTACGGCTACGATCCGTTCGCCTTCTGGCGGGTGCCCGAGGAGATGCAGAGCACCGAGAAGTTCCTTGGCGACTGGCAGACCTACGGCGAGTTGAGCGACTGGTACCGCAACGCCCTCGAGCGCTACGGCACGGTCGTCCCCGGGGGCGCCGGGTCACCCAACTACGCCGGCTGGCCGCTGGGACTCACCCAGTTCTACGACGGGTTCTACTTCGGGTTGCCGACGGTCGGCAACGTGATGTACTTCCAGTCCATCATCGTCAACGAGTCCGAGAAGGTCTACGGCGTGGGCATGACCTACGACTCGGTCTACATCGGCATGAACGTCGACCCTCTGCTGCAGGGACAGGGCGACGCGCACTATTTCGACCCCGTGCGCAGCGCGATGCTCTGGAAGGAGACCGGCAGCCGCTGCGCGGACGCGATCGATCCGCCGGGTTCCGGCTGCAACCGAACTGGAGGCGACGACTGGGCCAACGGCGCAGCGGGCGCGGGCATCGTGTTCCTCAAGACCCCCATCGGCGATGCGCGCTACAAGCTGTTCAGCGACCCGTCGAGCGACTTCTACAATCCTGCGCACCCGCGCGCGGGCGACACCATCATGTTCCAACACCAGCGGCAGTGCGGGTTCGGAGGCTGCATTCCGCGCACCTGGAGCCGCAGTCAGCGCGCCCACTTCGGGCACTTCGCCTCGATCGGCGAATACACGCTGGACGGGGAGACGCCGGGAGACCTGGACGACCGCACGTACCACCGCATCTTCCGGCCCGAGGGGTGGCCGGAGCGCACGGGCGTCTACAACAAGTACGTCCCGGGCGAGGGTGACGCGGGCGCGCCGACTTGGGACTGGAACCACGACGGACAGCCGGACACCATCTACGCCGACGCCTGCGGGAGCCGCGGATGCGTGGCGCTGTGGGCGGACACACTTCCGTCGGGCTATACCAACAGCTACGGCAATATCGCCGATATCGCGGTGGGTCCGGTGCACATGGCCCCCGGCGACACCGTCCCGTTCGTGGTGGCGCTGGTGGGCGCGGCGGACTCCGCATCGATGGAATCCGCCCTGGACAACGCCATCGGCTTCTACCAGCAGATGTACCTCGGACCCGAGACGGCCCCGCCGCCGGTGATTTCCGCGGTGGATGTGGTCGCGGGCCAGGCGGCGTCAACCGGTGAGGTGGAAGGGAACCGCATCTCGCTTTTCTTCGACGATGCCCCGGAGGAGTGGGTCGACCCCTACCTGGCCAACCTCGATGTGAGCGCCGACATCGCGCGCAACTTCTGGCTGGCGGACTCGGTCGCGGCGCGTTCGGAGAACAACGTGGCCGCCATCCACATCTTCAAGTCCTGCGACGGGGGTTCCACCTGGACCCAGGACGGCGACTGCGACGGCGACCCGATCTTTGACGAGACCTCCAAGTGGAACAACTTCGGGTGGCAGCCATACGTGACCTTCGAAGCCGAGGACGATGGCACCCTGCCCAACATCTTCAACGACTTCGCGCTGATTCCCGGCGTGACCTACACCTACTCCCTCGTCACCGAGACGCGCGGAGCCACATTCAACGTCGTGCGCGGCACGCACGTCGATTCGCTGCTGGCCGAGGAGGTGGTGTTCGCGCCCGAACTGATCGGGGCGGTGTCCGCGTCGGGCACCAACCCCAACGTGGCGGTGGTGTACGCGCCACTCAACCTGGCCGCGGGCGCCAGCCGGGCCGAACTGACCGAGGTCTCGCGCAGCGGCAATTCCACCGTGCCGGTCGAACTCTCCGTGGTCGGAACCTCCCCTGTGTCGGGGCAGTACCGGGTCGTCTTCGGCGACAAGCTGGTGGTCAACCAGGTGGACAACCTGGACGACACCGGTTCGCCGACCTCCACGCAGACCACCGTGGCCGCGCAGACGGTGCGCACCGTCACCGGCATGGAGGGGGAGCCGAAGGAGGTCGTGATTGCCAGTGTCGACTTCAACAGGTCCGGCACCGTGACCATGTCCGGCCTGGATGAATTGCCGGTCGACAGCGCGATGCAGAGCTCGATGCAGCGCACCACGGTGTTCGAAGGAGGATTCGGCATGGTGGTTGCCGCCGGGTCCACGCCCTTGCTCGCCTCGACCACCCTCGAGGGTGACGAGGCCACCCCGGGCACCTTCTTCAGCCGCGAGGACTTCCCCTTCTTCACGGTGTCGGTGGACGCCTCGGAGGGAGGTACGCTGAACCCGCCGTCCAGGGTCTACACCACCGGGTCGGCTGACACCGTCGCTGCGCGCGTGCAGCCCACCGTGTGGTGGCTGACGGGTCCCTCGGGTTATGTGGGCGGGGACGAATACGGTGAGTACGCGATCGTCTGGAACGCCGACTCGTGGGGCGCGGGCGCTCCCTTCCGGCTTCCGGATCCGGCGATCGAGGCCACAGCGGCCGCGTCCCTGTCGGGTCGGTCGGCGGGCTCGACTTCGAGCACCGGAGAGGACGTTCTCGCGGCCGTTCAGGAGGTCGATCCCGACATCGAGATGCTCGAGTCCTACTCGCTGCCGTTCTCGGTGCGCAACAACACCTACGGCCGCGACGTGCAGATTGCGGTGGTCGACCACCAGGAGTCGGTGCTCGTCGGACAGGGGGTCGACACGGCCCGGGTGGAGGTCCCGGCGGGGGTATGGGTGCCGGGCGACCAGATCTACTTCGTCGAGACCGTGACCCGGGAGGTGACCGACGACCAGGGCAACACAGTCCTCGACGCGGGCGGGCAGCCCGCGACGGAGACGGCCACGGTCGTAACCTTCGACGTGATCCTCGGCTGCGACGCCCCGCGTCCCTCCTGCGATCCGACCACCGGAGGGTCGACCGAATCCGGCTACATCCCGGTGACCGAGCAGGTTACGCTGACGGTTCCCTGGCTGGTACCGCTCCAGTCGGGCGACGAGGTGGTGGTGGATGTGCAGAGGGCGATCACGGCGGCAGAGGCCGCGGCGACGGGCGCGGTTTCGCTCGACAACGTCCACGTCGTGCCCAACCCGTATCTGTACGGGAGCGCGTTCGAGCGCGCGACCGACGCACGGGTCCTGAAATTCACCAACCTGCCCCAGGAAGGGACCATCCGCATCTTCGACGTAGCGGGCCGATTCATCCAGGAGCTCGTCTATGGTCCCGAGGATCTCCAGGGAGTCACCGCCTACTGCGGCGCCGGAGATTGCGGGGGAGACCTCAACTGGGACATGCAGACCCGCGAGCGCACGAACCTGGGAGCGGGGCTGTACATTTTCGTTCTCGAATCCGGCGGCCAGAAGAAGATGGGCAAGTTCGTCGTCATTCGCTGAGCCTAAAGGCCAAGGAGATAGATCAATGAACCGTGCACTGCTGCTAGCGCTCACGCTCGTGGCGACAGCGGAGATGGTGGAGGCTCAGGAAACGCTGACCTCGACGCCGGAACAAATCGTGACCCGGGTCGGAACCCGTGGCGCCGCCTTTCTCGCGCTGGGCGTGGGCGCGCGGGGCCAGGCGCTTGGAGGTGCGTTCGGAGCGGCGGCGGACGACGTCACGTCGCTCTACTGGAACACTGCGGCCATGTCGCGCATCGACGGGTTTTCCGCCGGAATGACGACGGCGCGGCTCTTCGACGATCTCGACATCCAGCACACTTTCGTGGGCGTGGTGATGCCGTTCGGGTTCACGCGGATCGGCATCAGCGTCAACACGCTCGACTCCGGGGAGATGCCCTGGCAGAGCGAATACTGGCCCAACGCCGGCTACGGGGGCGAGCAGGATCCGACCGCCGCGTCCTTCAGCTGGACGGGGACCGCGGTCGGACTGCACTTCGCGCAGCCCATCACCGACCGCCTCACGGTGGGCGTGGCGGGCAAGGTGGTCGAGGAAGGAATCACCAACGCCACGGCAAGCTACGTGGGCGTAGACATGAGCACGGTGTTCCGCACCGGTCTCTACGGCGTCACGCTGGGAGCGTCGCTTACCAACCTCGGGACCTCGGGTCGATTCGAGGGGAATCTGCTTAACAGCCGTGTGAACACGTCGTTCTCCGAGAACCAGATCGACGACTTCATCCGGGTCATGGAACTGTCCGCGGCGACCGACCATCTCGAGCTCCCCACGTCGTTCCGCTTCAGCGTGATGCTGGACCTGATCGGGGGCGCTGATGCGATCGTTTCTCCGGACGCCGACCAGTCGCTCCGGCTGATGGCCGACATCAACGATCCCGTCGACGCGCCCCAGGAAACCGCGCTCGGACTCGAGTACGGCTTTATGGGACTGGCGTTCGTGCGGGCCGGCAAGCGCTTCGCGAACGAAGACCAGATCGACAACGGGCTCATGCACGCGGCCGCCGCTGGCGGAGGCCTGCGGCTGCCGGTCGGGGAACTGGGCACGCTGAGCGTGGACTACGCCTACACGTCGATGGAGCAGCTGGAGAACATCCAGGTCTTCAGCTTCCAGCTGCAGTTCTGACGGGAGGAAACAGACTGATGAGAGTACTGAACCGGTTGGCGCTGGCCGGGCTGGTGATGGCGCTGCCCTCGGCCGTACACGCCCAGTCCGAACAGGGCGCCTGGAGCGTCGAGGTATCCGCGGGAACCCAGATGTACGCCCCGTCGAGTTCGCTCATGAACAGCCCCATGCTTGCGCTGGAGGCGTTGTATCAGCTCACCCCGCGCATTGCGCTGGGGCCTGCGATTCAGTTCCACCGCGCCGACACCGACGGCAGCTTCTACGTGGCTGCCATCGACTTCGGTGCCGACAGCACCCGCATCTACGAGGTAGGCCAGACGCTGAGCGCGCTCCACTACGGCCTGAACGCGCACATCAGCGTCATGCCGGGAAGCTCGCTGGATCCATATATCGTCGTGGGCGGGGGCGGAGCCACGCTTTACCTGGATACGCAGGCCAACGACGATTTCCGGCGCGTGACCCATCAGATGGTGCTGGGGGGCGCGGGGGTGCGCTACGCGGTGACGGAGGCTGCCGGAATCCAGGTGGACGTGCGCGACGTCATCTACCGGGACTTCGACCGCGATGTCCTCAACCCGGTCGAAGAGCGACTCCGCAATTGCAAGAGCGACGGGACCTGCCGCTTCCCTGATGCGGAACGGACCGACCTCCCGGACAAACAGGACATGATCCACAACATCCGCCTGTCGATCGGGTTGACCTACGTCCCCGGACTCAACCGCTAGCGCGCAGGAGGCGATCAAATGAATGCAGCACGCAAGCGAATCCGGCTGCACGCGGTGGGTGTCGCTCTGTGCGGCGCGCTCCTCGTGGCCGCCTGCGAGACGGACAACGTTACCGACCTGACCGACGACCGGCCGGTGCTCAAGATGACGATCGCGCCCGGGGATGCGGTGTTCCCCTCCGGCTCGGTCGCGCTCTCGAAGGCGGTCGTCTCCGGGTTCGATTTCTCGGTGGACGACGGCTTTGCGCGGGGTACTGCACCGGGAGCACGACTGGGTGAGGTGGTCACCTCGTTCGGCCCCTTCAACGCAGTGGATGTCGGCAATTCAGTGCGCAATTCCTCCCAGGACACGCGGCTTCCCGCACTCCGCGAGAGTTCGGCCGCCGTGGGTGGGCACTTCGGCCTGTTCGAACTGGATCCCATTACCACCGCTGACCATCCACCGGGGAGATGGGACCTGTGGGGTGAGGTTCAGGGCCTCGAACCATCGACGGTCTACACGGTCGTGCTGGCCCGCATGGCCCTCAGGACCCACGGTGAACTGGATCAGAACCAGATACTTACGGGACTTCCGGTTGGTGAAGTCGACGAGCTGTACTTTCTCCCGGGTGAGGGAAGGGTGTATTCGAACGTGGCGTGCACGTTTTCGGCCATTACCCCCGTGACGGCGGACCTGAATCCGGTGGGCCTCGGAGCGATCGAGACGGATGCCGACGGCAATGCCGCCATCGACTGCATCATCCAGGTGTCTCCGATGACCCTGTGGCCGGTGCCGGCAGAAGGCGCCGATGCCGCGACGGCAGACGACTTCAATGAAGGCAACGCGCCCTTCGGCGCGAACATCGCGGGCGCCAGCGTCGCCGCCGGACAGTTCAACTACGTCCTCCTCTACGAAGGCGCGCCGACCGCTGAAACCCTTTCCGGAAGCCCCACCGTGCGGATGCAGGTGGGTCCGGACATCGACGCCGACGGAAACGTCATCAACAACGCCATGGCGCCCTTCCCGGCCGGTGTCGTTCCCAACGCCCCCGAACTTCCCGGGGGGGCCAACTCCTTTGCCGCTCCGGGCCAGATCGACGTCACGCTGGAAGGCTTCTCGCCCCTCTCCGGCGGTTCGTACCAGCTTTGGCTGTACGACGCAGGCTCGGGTTCCTACTCTGCCGCGGACGCCACGATCTACCCCGCGATGGACATGGACATGATGATGATGGGCTCGACCTTCTCGCCGTCATCCTCGGAGGACGTGTACCAGGCGAAGCTGGAAGTGTCGATGGATCAGGACTTCGCCGACTTCACCCACGTCGCCGTAAGCGCCGAGGCCGGACAGGCGAGTTCGCCGACCGGGGGGCCGTTCCTCTTCCAGGAATACCTGACCTCCGCCAACCTGATGCAGCAGGGGGCCATGACCTTCGGCCACCTGGGTGCGGATGGGGGGATCGAGCCCTTCTTCGGTGGTGGCTCGGGTTCGGGGTCCTTCTACGAGAGCTCGCTGCTGGTGGAACTCAACCGGCTGCCGGCGCCACCTCCGGGAATGCACTACCAGAGCTACCTCGCCGCCGTCTCCCCCACGGGCGTCGGCACTTCGTCCCGTGGCAACACGATCACGCTGGATGCCCGCGGAAACGGGATGGATCGGCTGGAAGCGGCGCAGGTCGGCGATTTCGCGTCGTTCACCCACTATCTGGTGGTGCTGGAGCCGGACGGCATCACGTCCATCACCGAGATGTGGGTTCAGCAGAGCGACGACTACAAGAACAAGTTCAAGGAGTTCTTCGGAGGCTGACGCCGGCGCCGGCATGCCGCGACAATCCGCGCCCGCCGCCTGCAGGGGTGGCGGGCGCGTTTGTTGCAGGAGGCTTCCCGGGGCGGGAGCCGATGCCCCGGCACTTGCCCCGGGTGATAGATTCCCTGCGATGCGGCAACTGGCGGAGTCCTGGAGATGAAAACACTTTCCGTCCGCGTGGAAAAACCCTGGGGCTACGAACTCATCTGGGCGCACACCGCACGGTACGCGGGCAAGATCCTGCATGTGAACGCGGGCGAAGCGCTTTCGCTGCAGTACCATCGTGAGAAGGATGAGACCCTGTACATGCTGTCCGGATCGATGCGGCTTTGGCTGGGTCCCGCGCAAGATGAACTGGAGGAGCGGATGATGAGGGAGGGGGATGCGGTGCGCATCCTTCCCGGAACCGTGCACCGCATGGAGGCGGTGACGGACGTTGACATCCTGGAGGCGTCGACACCCGAACTGGACGACGTCGTCCGGCTCGAGGATCGCTACGGGCGCGCGGGGAGTTCCGGGCGACGGGGATGAGGCCGGGCATCCACGGACTGCTCGACGTTGCCGCGTCGCCCGAACGGTGGTGGGCGCTCCTGCTGGTTATCCTCCTGCCCAGCGTTGCCTGCAGCCAGGCATCGCCCATCAGCGGGCAGGTCGTTTCGTCGGATGCTGCCCTGCAGGAAACGGCGAACGCGCTGCTTCAGGACATCGCCGAGCGCTCGGGGTTGAGCCTTGCCGGACCGGTGCGCGTCGAGTGGCGTAGCAAGGAGGAACTGGTCCGGTATCTGACCTTCAAGCTCGATGAGGAGTTTCAGGAAGGCGAGGTAGAGCGCATCCGCGACAGCTACGCGCTTCTGGGGCTCGTGCCGGAAACACTCGATCTGGGCGAGCTCTTCCTGGCGCTGTATACCGAGCAGGTCGCGGGCTTCTACGATCCCGACTCGGTGGCCCTCTACGTGAGATCCGGCCAGGACGAGGAGACGGTGGAGAGCGTGCTGGTCCACGAGCTCGTCCACGCCGCCCAGGACCAGTTCGCTGACCTCGAAGCGCTGACCGGGCGCGCGCGCGGCAACGACCGCCAGATCGCCGCCCAGGCGGCGGCCGAGGGCCACGCCACGCTCGTGATGCTCGAGTACGCGCTCGAGAAGCGGCAGGGATCGGAGGTCGACCTGGTGGCGATTCCCAACTTCATCGACCTGATGGGCCCGTCGCTGGCGGGAGCCGCCAGTTCGTCGCCGGTCCTGAGCACCGCTCCCGCAATCGTGCGCGAGTCGCTCATCTTTCCCTACGTGCAGGGAACCGAGTATGTCCGCGTGCTATGGCAGCGGCACCCGGGTCGTCCGCCTCCCTTCGGAGAGCTGCTTCCCCACTCCACCGAGCAGGTGCTCGAACCGGAACGGGCATTCGGGCCCGACCCGGATGCGCCGATCGACATCGAGTTCTCCGGTGGGGGTGCTTCCGTGACCTACACGAACTCGCTCGGGGTGGCGGAGATCGGAATCCTGTTCGAGGAGGTCGCGGGGGATGGGCGGCCGATACGCGGCTGGGAGGGCGACCGGTTCGCCCTGGTGGAAGGCAGCGGCGGCAGCCGGGGGCTGGTGTGGTGGTCGGTCTGGGAGGACGAAGCGGCGCGCGACGCGTTCGTGTCCCGCGGCCAGGCGGTGGCCGCGGCGCTGACCGATGCGACCCTCGAGCCCGGCACGCTGGACGGCCGGCCCGCGGCGGTCCTGACGGTTGGCGCGGTATCCGCTCTGCCGTTGGCGAGGATCGTGGGGGGCGCATGAGTTCGCGCGCGTCCGCGGCGCACGCCGTGCCGGTGAGCACGAAGGGGGAGGGGGGATACCCGGTGCTCGTGTCCCGCGGCCTGCGCCATGCGATGGCCGAACTGCTCGCCGAATACGCGCCCGCCCACCGCTACGCCGTGATCGCGGACTCCAACGTCGCCCGGCTGCACGGCGACGCTCTGCTGGGCGGCCTGGCCGCGGGCGGGGCGCGGGCGGAACTGTTCACCTTTCCCGCGGGCGAGGAGAACAAGATCCGCCGGAGCTGGTCGCGCCTCTCCGACGAGCTGCTGGCCGCCGGATTCGGACGCGACGGTTGCGTGGTCGCGCTCGGGGGCGGGGTGACCGGCGACCTCGCCGGCTTCGTGGCCGCGACCCTGCTGCGGGGCATCCCGGTGGTGCAGGTGCCGACCAGCCTGGTCGCCATGGTGGACGCCTCGGTGGGGGGCAAGACGGGGGTGGACACCCGGGCCGGCAAGAACCTGATCGGGGCCTTTCACCCGCCGCGGGTGGTGGTCGCCGATCCCGACTACCTGGGCACGCTGCCTGCGGCGGAACGCGCCCAGGGGCTTGCCGAGGCGGTCAAGCACGGGGCGATTCTGGACGAGGACTACTTCGAGGAGGTCGCGCGCTCCGCCGCGGGGGTGCTGGCGGGAGACGGCGCCGCCATGGAGGCGGTGGTGCGCCGGTCAGTGGAGCTCAAGGCCCGCGTCGTCAGCGCCGACGAACGGGAAGGGGGGCTCAGGCAGCTGCTCAACTTCGGGCACACGCTCGGGCACGCGCTCGAGGCTGAATCGGGCTACACCCTCCCGCACGGTTCCGCCGTCTCGCTCGGCATGATTCTGGAGGCGCGCGCGGGCGTGCGCATTGGGCGGACCGCGCCGGATACCGCCGACCGGTTGCGCGAGGCGCTCGACGCCTGCGGCCTCCCCACGGTCCTTCCCCAGGGCACCGATGCCGCTGCCGTGCTGGCGCGCACGCGCACCGACAAGAAGATGCGCGCCGGCTCCGTCGCCTACATCCTCCTGGACCGCATCGGACGAGTGGACGGGACGGGCGGATGGACGCATGCCGTGCCCGACGAAGTCGTGCTGGCCGTACTTGGCGAGGCGCGATGAGTTCTCCGCAAGGTCCGTCGCCCTCCACCGCCGCCGATGTGCTGGCAGCGGCCGCCGCCGCTCCGGGCCGGCCGTTTCTGTTTTCCGGGGACGGCATGATGACCTACGGACAGGTGGAGAGCCAGGCCCGCGACCTGGCGGCATCCCTGCACCACCTGGGCATCGAGCGGGGCGAGCGTCTCGCGATCCTGCTGCCCGGCTGCCCCGAGTTCATCGTGGCGGTCTTCGCGGCGGCCAGGCTGGGGATCGTCGTGGTGCCTCTGAATCCCCGCCTTCCGCCGCTGGAGCTGCGCTACCGCCTCCGCCACTCGCAGGCCGTGGCCGCGGTGACGCCAGAGATGTTCGAGGGGATCGACTACCTGCAGTTCGCCGAGGACGTGCTGGAAGATCTGCCGGAACTGGGCTACGTGATCACCGTCGGCGAAGAGGACCTCTGGTACGACGACCAGATCTACCAGTTTGAAGACCTGGTCTCGGCGGGACGGGGAAAGGAATGTCCGCGCCCGGACGTCGCCCCGGACGACCTCTTCGCGATTCTCTACACCGCCGGAACCACCGGGAAGCCGAAAGGCGTGGAGCTGACCCATGGCAACCTGGTGGTACCCGCGCGCCAGACCGTGGCGGAGCTGGGGGTGACCTCCACGGACCGCGTCATCGGGCCCAGCGACATCTTTCACGCCTTTGCGCTGGGTCCCGCCATCCTCGGCACCGCGAACACGGGTGCGTCGATCGTGCTGCAGGAGAGCTTCGACGGCGATGAAGCGCTGGATCTGATCGAACGGCACGGCGTCACGGTGCACTACGGGGTGCCCACACACTTTCTGACGGAGCTGTACGAGCAGCGGCGCAGGCCGCGCGACCTCTCCAGCCTGCGCTGCGGCATCGTCACCGGGGGCCCCATCGGGGATCCGGCGCTGCGCCATGTGCGCGCGGAGCTTTGCCCGAACCTCCAGGTGGCCTATTCACTCACCGAGGCCGGGTCCACCCTCTCCATGACTCGCGTCGAAGATCCTCCCGAGAAGCAGCGCTTTACGGTGGGACGGCCGCTGCCCGATGCCTCGGTGCGCGTGTGCGACAGCGACGGGTCCGTGCTCCCGGTCGAGAGCCTGGGGGAGATCCGGGTTCGCGGCCCCGGCGTGATGCGCGGGTACCACAGGCAGCCCGACAATACCCGGCGGCACTTCGACGCCGATCGGTTCCTTCACACCGGCGACATGGGCATCGTGGACGAGGACGGCTACCTGCATTTGGTAGGTCGCCAGGGCGATGTTATCATTAAGGCTGGGTTCGATGTGTATCCCCGGGAAGTCGAAAGCAGAATCGCGACCCACCCGGCGGTACGCGATGTAGTGGTGGTGGGCCTGCCCGACGAACTCCTGGGCGAGGCCGTATGCGCCTGTGTGCATATGATCGAAGGGGCCATGGTCTCGGCGGAAGAGTTGAGAGCGTGGTGCCGCCCCTCGCTGGCCACCTACAAGGTGCCCGATCGGATCCACTTTTTTGACGAGTTCCCGGCAACGGCAGCCGGGAAGGTCGGACGCGGAGAACTGGCTCGCGTGTTGCGGGCCGAGGTCCTGCGCCGGCACGGCTAGGTCCCTGGCTTCCCAGCCCCGCTCCACGACCGATCGCGGCGTGCGCCGCCGGAGAGAGGGTGGACCGGAGAGGGAAGCTCGGCGGCCGGAACATCGGTTGCGAGAGAACATCACATGATCAACCACTTCACGCGCGCCCCGCATGTCGAAGGGGCGGGCCCGGTCCTGTCTTCGGCGCCCAACGCGGCGCTGCTCATCGACTTCGACAACGTGACGATGGGCATCCGGAGCGATCTTTCCAAAGAGATCAAGACGCTCCTCAACTCCGACATCATCAAAGGCAAGGTCACCGTCCAGCGGGCCTACGCCGACTGGCGGCGGTATCCCCAGTACATCGTGCCGCTCTCGGAGGCGTCGGTCGACCTCATCTTCGCTCCCGCCTACGGCAGTTCGAAGAAGAACGCCACCGATATCCGCATGGCCATCGACGGCATGGAGCTGGTCTTCATTCGTCCGGAAATCGGAACCTACATTCTCCTCACGGGCGACAGCGATTTTTCCAGCCTGGTTCTGAAACTCAAGGAGTACGGGAAGTATGTGATCGGGGTCGGGATCCAGGAATCGAGTTCCGACATCCTGGTCCAGAACTGCGACGAATACTACTCGTACTCGTCCATCGCCGGCCTCCAGAAGGCTTCCGTCGGGGACAAGGGCAAGTCGGTGGACCCCTGGCATCTCGTCAGTGAGGCATCGAAGAAGATGATCGAGCGCGGCGACGTGATGCGCTCGGACAGGCTCAAGCAGGTGATGCTGGAGATGAGCCCGGGCTTCGAGGAATCCAGGTTCGGGTTCAGCAAGTTCAGCAGATTCCTTGCCGAAGCTGCCGCCCGCGGTCTCGTGCGCCTGCGCAAGCTCGAGAACGGACAGCACGAGATCCTTGCCGCAGGGGGGCGTCAGCGAGATGCCGCAACCACCCGCGCCCCTCAACATCCCGGCGCGCGCAGCCGGGCGAGCGGGCCCGGTGGTCCGGAACGCGGGCGGGCGGCTGCAGCTCCCGGAGAAGCGGAATCCCCGAAGAAGGAGCCCCGCCGCGAGAGCGCGTCCGCAAACGGGACCACCGGCGCGGACCCGCTGGCGGACGCATACGAACTCCTGCGCCGGGGGCTGGCGGAAATCAGCCCCGACAACAGCTGGACGCGGGATTCGGACGTGAAGCGCCGCATGCTGGATCTCGACCGGAACTTCGATGAGACCGGGCTCGGGTTCAGCAAGTTCAGCAAGTTTCTCACGCAGGCCCACGAGCACGACATCGTGCGCATCCGCCGGAACGAAGCGGGCAACTTCGTCGTGCGGCTTCCGCGGTCGCACCGGGCGCGCGGCGGCGACGCTTCCTCCGCCGGCTCCCGGGAGGAGAGCGGAACGCCCGCCGGCGCAGATGGAGCGGCATCCGGTCCGTCGCCGACGGCTGCGGCCGGTGCGCCGGCCGCGGCCCCCGAAGCGGGGGCAGGGGATTCCGCGTCTGCGGTGGTCGATGAGGCCGCGCCTGCAGAGTCGGCGGAGGCGACGGCGTCGCCCGCGCCGAAGAAGGGAGGGCGCCGGACACCGCGGTCGCCCCGTCAGCGCATGTGGCGCCAAAGTCAGCGGGCCCGCGAGCGCGACAGGGATGAACGCGCCGGCGAGGACGAGCGTGCGGACACGAAGCCCGCGTTCGATCCCGCCCGACTCGGACTGCCCACCGACTCCAGCGCGGTGCAGCGCTACCTGGCCAACCGCTACCGGGGCGTGGGCGAAAAGACCGCGGAACGCCTCATCGAGGCCTTCGGGGACCGGGTCTTCCATGTGTTGCACGACTCCTTGGACAAGGTAAACGGCGTTCTGCCGCGCAATCGGGCCGCCAAGCTCGCGGAAGCCTGGCAGGACGACTTCTCCCGCCGGTCCAGGGCGGAATCGAAGGCCGACAGGCAGGCAACCGCCACGGCGCGGCGGACCCGTCTGGGACGGCGGCGCGGGTCTTCCTGAACGGGCACGCCCGGTCGAGCGGGTGGTGTCATCCGGTACTGCCGTGAGCGGGGCGCTCGCCGGCCTCCTTTCCGGTAGCGCGCGCGCGGTGGCACCCGACCTGCTCGGCTGGGAGGTGGAGTCGACCGTCGGCGGCCTGACGACATCGGGCCGCATCGTGGAGGTGGAGGCCTATACCGGACCGCACGACCCGGCGTCCCACGCCGCGGAGCGCATCGGCCGGACCCGCCGCAACGCCTCCATGTTCGGTCCCCCCGGCATCGCCTACGTCTATCTCATCTACGGCATGCACTGGTGCCTGAACGTCGTGACCGGCCGGGAGGACTTTCCGGCTGCGGTACTGGTGCGCGCGCTCGAGCCGGTGACGGGTGAGGCCACCATGGCGGCGCGGCGGGGCCGGCACCGCGATCTGTGTTCCGGACCGGCGCGCCTCTGCCAGGCGCTGGGCGTCACCGGCGAACTCGACGGGCACATGCTCGACCGGGCGCCGCTCCGCCTCGTTCCGCGGAGACCGGTTCCGGCAGGGAGCATCGCGCGGTCCCCCCGCATCGGCGTGACCCGGGCGCGCGAGCGCGAACTGCGTTTCTTCCTCCACGGCAATCCTCACGTTTCCAGGCGCACAGGCGTAACCCGATGAACGAACCCGGCTGGATTTCGCTGCTTCCTACCGTCCTCGCGATCGTGCTGGCCATCTGGAGCCGCCAGGTCTACGTGTCGCTCGCCGCGGGCATCTGGATCGGCTGGACGATCCTCGAGGGCTGGAACCCGCTCACCGGCCTCGCCACCGCCATCGAGCAGACCGTGGCGGTGCTGGGCGACCCCGGGAACGCCAAGGTGATCCTGTTCACCCTGGTGATCGGGGCGATGATCGCGACGCTGGAGGCCGCGGGCGGCGTGCGCGGGTTCGTGCGCTGGATCGAGGGCAACCGCTGGGTCACCAACGGACGCCGCGCCCAGTTCCTGGCGTGGATCATCGGCATCGTGATCTTCATCGAGTCGAACATCACCGTACTCGTGGCCGGGGCGGTGTCGCGACCCCTTTTCGACCGCTTCCGCATCTCGCGCGAGCGGCTTGCCTACATCGTCGACTCCACCTCGGCGCCCATCTGCATTCTCATCCCGCTGAACGCCTGGGGGGCCCTCAACCTGGGGATCCTCAACGAACTGGGCGTGGAGGATGCGCTCGGTGTGTTCATCGCCGCGATTCCGGTGAACTTCTACGCTCTCATCGCCTTCCTGCTCGCGGGCGCGTCGATCGTGTGGAAGATCGACCTCGGTCCCATGAAGCGGGCCGAGAAGCGGGCGGCGGAGGGGCAGGTGCTGTGGCCCAACGCCCAGCCGATGGTGGACGAGACCGTCCTTTCGCCCACGCCCGTGGGCCGCATCGCGCCGCGCGCGCGCAACATGCTGGTGCCGATCGCGGTGATGGTGCTGACCATGCCGCTCGGCCTGTACGTGACCGGCGGCGGATCGATGCTCGATGGGTCGGGGTCGACCAGCGTGCTGTGGGCGGTGCTCGCCGGCCTGGGGGCCGCGTGGCTGATGCTCCTGGCGCAGAGGGGCGCGAGCCTCGACGAGCTTACCCGTACCGGGCTCAAGGGTGCGGGCGGGCTGATGCCGCTGGCCCTCATCCTCCTCCTGGCCCTGGCCCTGGGGTCGGTGGCGCGCACCCTGGGCGCCGGCGAATACGTGGCGCAGGTCACCGAGGGCGTGCTCGCGCCGATGCTCTTCCTGCCCCTGGTCTTCGTGGTCGCGGGCGGGATCGCCTTCTCGATCGGCTCGAGCTGGGGCACCTTCGCCATCATGCTGCCCATCGCGGTTCCGGTGGCGGAGACGCTGGGCATGCCGCTCGCCCCGTTCGTGGCGGCCGCGCTCTCCGGAGGCATCTTCGGCGACCACTCCTCGCCCATCAGCGACACCACCATCATCTCGTCCATGGCGGCCGCCACCGATCACATCGACCACGTGCGCACGCAGCTGCCCTACGCGCTGCTGGCCGGGGGAGCGGCGGCCGTCTGCTTCGCGGTGCTGGGGGCGACCCTTTGAGGCCATTCCCTCGGGCGGAATCTCGTGTACCTTCCGTGGGCTGTTCGCGCCTGCCGGTGCGCGGAGGACGCGCTCGGCGGCGGTTCTTCCGTCCTGATCCTCGAACCGGAGCGACCCGGAAGTGAACGTGAGCGTCTGCATCCGCAGGGTGCCCGACACGGAGACGCGGATCCGTGTCGGCGACGACGGTGTCTCCATCGACACCAGCGGCGTCAAGTACATCGTGAGCCCCTACGACGAGTTCGCCCTGGAAGCGGGACTGCAGGTGACCGAAGGCCTGGGGGCGGGCCAGGTGACGGTGGTAACCGTGGGAGACGCGGGGGCCACGGAGAGCCTCAAGAACAGCCTGGCGATGGGCGCCCACAAGGCGCTGCTGCTCGAAGGCGAGGTCACGATGGATGGGCTCGCGACCGCGAAGGCGCTGGCGGCGGAACTCGCCGGGGCCGACGCCCCGCTCATCCTGCTCGGAGTGAAGGCCGCGGACGACGATCAGCAGCAGGTGGGTCCGATGCTCGCAACGCTGCTGGGACGGCCCTGTGCGACCGCGGTAACGCGGCTCGAGGTGCGGGACGGGGATGTCCGTTGCCACCGCGAGGTGGAGGGCGGAACGGAGGTGGTGGATTTGCCCCTGCCGAGCGTGGTCACCATCACCAAGGGCACCTACGAGCCCCGGTATGCCACCCTCAAGGGCATCATGGCTGCGCGCCGCAAGCCGCTCGAGCGAAGACCGGCCCAGCTCCCCCCCGCGCGCCTGCGGGTGCTGGGGCTCCAGCCCCCCGCGCCCCGGCCGCCGGGACGGATCGTGGGAGAGGGGGTGGAGGCGGTTCCCGAGCTGGTCCGGCTGCTGCGTGAGGAGGCGGGAGCCCTGTGAGCGCCGCTGCCGTGTTGGCCGAACAGGTGACGATGCCCGAGGACGGCCCGGAGGCGAAGATGGCGTCCGGTGCAGGAGTGGTGGCTGCGTTCGCCGAGCAGCGCGACGGCAGCATCCGCGCCACGGCCCGCGAGGTTGTGGGGGCGGCGGCCGAACTGGCGCGCGACCTGGGTGGGGAAGTGCACGCGCTCGCCGTGGGCGGGCCCGGCCTGGGCGCGGAATGCGGGCCGCTGGGCGCGTGCGGGGCGGGGGTGATCCGGGTCGCCGAGGGCGCCGAGCTGGCACAGTACCAGGCGGAGGGCTACGCACACATCGTCGCCGGCATGGTCGCCGGGGGCGGGTATCAGGCGGTGCTCTTTCCCGCCAGCGCGCTGGGGGCCGACCTGGCGCCCAGGGTGGCGGCGCTTCTCGACGTCCCGCTGGCTTCGGATGCCACCGGCCTGGAGGTGGTGGACGGCGGCCTGGTCGTGACCCGTCCCGTATACGGGGGGAAGGCGTTCGCGCGCGTCGCCTTCGATGCCAGCCCGGCGGTGGTGTCGCTCCGTCCGCATGTGTTCCCCCCGGGCACCCGCGCCGCAGCCGGCCGGGTGGAGGTCTTCACCCCGGCCGGAGGAGCGCCGGCGGGAGGGCGGGCAGTGGACTTCCGGGCCGCCTCGGGGGGAAGCGTCGACGTGGCGGAGGCGGAGATCGTGGTGTCGGGCGGCCGCGGCTTGCGCGGACCGGAGAACTGGGGCGTGATCGAGGATGTGCGCGACGCGCTGGGACCGACCGCCGCGCTGGGCGCCTCGCGCGCGGTGGTGGACGCCGGGTGGCGGCCGCACGGCGAACAGGTGGGCCAGACGGGCAAGACCATCGCGCCCAAGCTCTACTTCGCGCTGGCGATCTCCGGAGCGATCCAGCACCTGGCCGGGATGCGCACTGCGCGCACCATTGTCGCGGTGAACAAGGACGCCGACGCGCCCATCTTCAACGTCGCGGACTATGGCATCGTCGGCGACGTGTTCGAAGTGGCCCCCGTGCTGGCCGCGGAGATCCGGCGGCTGAAGAGCGCGGGCGGGTAGGGATCCGTCCGGTTCTCGCCGGTTCGCGGCGGAGGACGATACCCGCCGGGTCGTGGCAGACCCGGATCGGGACGCTACCGCAGCACCGGCTTGTCCAAGGAATCCCAGCCGTAGGCCCGCTCGACCCGCTCAAGCACCTCGCGGTAGAGGCCGCCTCCGCCGGAGGAGTTGGTCATCACGACCACGCCGTACCCCTTGGCCTTGTGGGCGGTCAGGTAGCACACGAAGCCCCAGTTGCCTCCGGAGTGGCTGAAGTACCAGCCCTGGCCGCGCTGCTCGATGTGGAAGCCGACGGCATACGAACCCACGCCCACCGGGCTCAGCATTTCCTGCGCGCTCGCGCGTGACAGCACCCGGTCCGGGTCGCCGCGGGCCGCGTCCTGCACCTCGATCGCGAAGCGCGCGAGGTCGGTGGGCGTGGTCCACAGCCCGGCTGCGGCCAGCGCCGCGTAGGCGTGCCACTTCTCGACTCCCATGGGCAGGCCGTCGCCCCGATGGCCGCGCGCGGCGTTCACGTCGAGCGCTGCGGGAAGAGGATGCACGAAGGTGCTCCGCGTCATCCCCGCCGGTTCCAGGACGGTCCGGCGCATGAGTGCGGGGAAGGGTTCGCCGCGGGCATCGGCGAGGGCCAGTTGCATGATGGTGGTGCCGCCGCCGGAGTAGTGCATGGCGGTGAGGGGTGGCCGCACCAGCTCGACGGGGCCCACGTTGGACGGCGCCTGTCCCTCGAAGATCTGCACCGGGGTGGGCCGGGGAGCGTCCGGCGCGTAGCCTGGGAACCCGTGCCCGTCGCCCAGCCCTGCGGTATGACTGAAGAGCAGCCGCGGGGTCACAGGCTGCTCGTCGGCGAAGCCCCTGCCCGGGAGGGACCACGAACGCAGGATCGAGTTGATGTCGTCGTCCAGCGAAAACAGGCCCTCCTGGACGGCGCTCAGCGCGGCCATCGCGGTCACCGGCTTCGAGATGGAGGCGGCCTGGAAGAGGGTTTCGGTGTCCACCGCGGTGCCGGTCACCACATCGGCCACGCCGTACCCCTTCGCCCAGTGCACCTCGAAGTCGCGGATGACGGCGACGCTCATTCCGGGGACGCCGAGGCGCTCCATGACCTCGGGCAGCGTAAGGACATCCAGTCCCTGGCGGCTGGGGGTCTGGGCGCCCTCAATGAGGGCGATGTAGTCAGCGGCCGACTCCTGTGCGGCCAGGGGGGCCGCGGTCGACAGCGTCCCGAAGAGGGCAAGAGCGACCTTGGCGAAATTCATGATGGCGTCCTCCTGGATCGTGCCGCTTTTTCGGCTCGCCGGCGTTCCCGCGCGGCCCGGCGGCGGGCCCGATCGCCCGCCCTGGTCGGCGGCGCAAGGCGCACGACGGCGATGCCCGCCAAGATGACGCCCGCCCCGAGCACCTGCAACGCGTGCGGCGTCTCTCCGATCCAGATCCAGGCCGTGAGAATCGCTGCGACCGGCACCAGGTTGGAGTACACGGCAGTGCGGCTGCTGCCGAGCCTCTGCACGCCGCGGTACCAGATGAAATAGGCGAGCCCGATGGCCAGCACACCGGCATAGGCGGTGCCCAGCCACGCCCCAGCCGAAATCTCCGTTAAGTCGGTGGCGAGAAGGTCGGGCAGCCCGATCAGGACGAGCGCGACCGTACCCACCCAGAGCGTCCACGCGGTTACCTCCAGCGCTCCATTGCGCCTGACCAGTCGGCGTCCCAGGGCGGTGTACAGCGCCCATACGACGGCGGCCGCCAGCATGAACAGGTCTCCCCGCAGAGTCTCGCCTCCCAACGCCATGCCGGAGGATCCGCCGATGATGACCAGCGTCAATCCCGCCATCGTGATCGAGACCCCCCCGAGGACGACCCAGCTGAAGCGCTCGTGACCGAGTGCGGGAGAGAGGATCGCGATCCACATCGGCACGGTGGCCAGCATCAGGGAGGCGTTGCCGGCCAGGGTGATCGAGAGCCCGGTGATGAAGAAGACCTGATAGGCGACGTGTCCCAGCACCGAGAGCCACGCCACCCGGGTCCAGTCGCCGGCGCGCGGCAGCAGGCGCCGGCCCTGCGCGCGAAGCATGATCCACACCGCCAGCGCGGCCAGGGGGAAGCGCAGGGCGTTGAAGGCCATCGGTTCGATTTCGCGCAACGCGACCTTTACTACGGTGAAGTTCACCCCCCAGATGACGACCAGCGCGAGAAGGTCCAGCTCGCCGACCGGAGTGCGCGCGAGCGGCAGCCGGCGCCGGGCGTCCGGCTTCGGGGACATCATGTGTCCGCGGGGTCGGCTTCGGCCGTGTTCCACCTGATGAGGGTCTTCATGGTCACGTCAACCCGGGTCGGCTGCCTCCGTCCCGGGAAGCAGGCCCGGACCGCCGAACAGCAGCACGTCGACCTCCTCCCCCTCGGCGATCCGCTCCACCCCCTCGGGAATGACGGCCAGCCCGTCGGCGCGTCCCGTGGGCGCGACCAGCGCGGAACTCTGATGGCCGGAGAGCACCGCGGTCCATCCACCTCCGGAGGCGGGCAGCAGGTGCACGCGCGGGTAGACCGCGAGCCCCCCGGGGCCGCCCATGGCCACTCCCGCACGCGCCCGCACGACGGGCGGGAATGGGTGGCGGTGCCCCGCAAGCGCGCTGATGAAGGGACGCGCGAAGAGGTGGAAGGTGACGAAGGCCGACGCCGGATTCCCCGGCAGCCCGAACACCGGCACCGGTGCCCGCCCCTCCACGGGCAGGTGCCCGAAGCCGAACGGGCTGCCCGGCCGGACGCGCGCGCGCCAGAAGTCGGGCTCGTACCCCAGTTCGTCGAGCACCCGCTTGAAGAGGTCGCCCTCGCCCATCGAGGCGCCCCCGATGGTGATCAGCAGGTCGGCCTGCGCGGCGCCCTCAAGCAGGTGTTCGCGCACGCTCTCCTCGGTGTCGCGCGCGATCCCCGGCCGCACCCCCTCCCCCCCAGCCTCCGCGACCGCGGCGGCCAGCATGGGTCCGTTGGTGTCGGGGATGGCGCGCCCGGCCGCCACTTCGGCGAACCGCTCTGCCGGCGCGATCTCGTCGCCGCTGGCGAGCACCGCCGCCACCGGCCGCCGGTGCACCTCCACCGAAGTGAGCCCGCACGCGGCCAGGACGCCGAGCTGGCCGGCCCCCAGGGTGGTCCCGCGCGTGAGAACGGTCTCACCCGCCCGCATGTCCTGCCCGGCCGGGCGCACGTTGCGGCCCCGGTCCCCCTCCGAGAAGACCGCCACCCGCCCCGGCTGGCGCTCGGCGTCGGTGTGCTCGACCCGGATCACGCAGTCGGCCCCCTCCGGGACCGGGCTTCCGGTCATGATGCGCATGTCTCTTCGACGCCTCACAGAGCCGACGTGGCAAGAGGGAGTCTCGTATGTGGGGGTTGGGTTGGAATAAGACAGCGGGGTGGCGCGTGT
>VXMG01000148.1:0-6681 GCA_009841185.1 Gammaproteobacteria bacterium | reverse complement strand
CCTCACGCCCCAGCCTCCGCCATCCGGTACCCAACCCCCCGCTCGGTAAAGATGTAGGTGGGCCTTGCCGCGTCGTCGCCGAGCTTGCGCCGGAGCTTCTTCACGAAGGTGCGCACCGGCTCGGAATCACCCCCGCGGCCGCGATTCCAGATCCGGCGCAGCAGGGTGTCCGTGGTCACGACGCGGCCTGCGTTGACCGAGAGCACGCGCAGCAGCTCGTATTCGGTGGCGGTGAGCTCGACTTCGCGCCCCGCCAAGGTCACCTCGCGCCGGTCGTAGCGGATGCGGAGTTCGCCCGACGCGAAGGGATCGGCCTCGGCGCGCCCGCGCAGCGCGGCCCGGACCCTCGCCACAAGTTCCGTGGGCGAGAAGGGCTTGACGATGTAGTCGGCGGCGCCGGCCTCGAGCGCCCGGGCCATAGTCTCGTCCCTGTCGTAGCCGGAGATGAAGATGACCGGCAACTCGGAGAGCTCGGGGAACTGCTCCATCAGCTCGATCCCGTCGCCGCCGGGAAGCACCAGGTCGAGCAGCACGAGTGCGGGCCTCTCGGTCCGGATGAGGCGTGGCAGGTTCAGCGGGTCACCCGTCACCAGCGGCGCGAAGCCGGCCCGCGAGAGGGCATCGCGAACGAAGCGCAGCGTCCGGGGGTCATCGTCGATCACGAGTATGCGCGTGCTCTCGCGCTCTTCCCGGGCCTCCCCCACAACAACCCCGCGACCGCCGTCGGGTGGCATCTCCTCGGCGATGGGCACGGTGAAGGTGAAACACGCGCCCCGGCCCACGCCGGCGCTCTCGGCTCGAATGCGCCCTCCATGCGCCTCCACCAACCCCTTGCAGATGGCGAGCCCCAGCCCCTGGCGAACCACCGCGTCCTCGCCGTCGCCGCGGGCGTGCTTGCTGAACAAATACGGCAGCCGCTCCGGCTCCACGCCCCGGCCCTCGTCGGACACGGAAATGGCGACGTGCACCCCGTCGCGCACCGCCTCGACCCGGATGGGCGACGACTCCGGCGAGTGCCGGGCGGCGTTGGTGAGCAGGTTGTTCAGCACCTGAACGATGCGCCGGCGGTCGGCCATCACCGGAGGCAGGTCCGGCGGTAGATCGATGAGAATTGCGTGCCGGCGGCCACCGCTCACGAAGGTATTCCGCGCGCGGTCGACCAAAGCTCCCAACCGGGTGGACTCCGGTTTGATCGACAGCGTGCCCGAGTCGATGCGCCCCGCGTCCAGAAGATCGCCGATGAGCGCGCGCATGTGGTCGGCCTGCTCGTCGATGATGCGGGCGAACTCGCGCTGTTCGGCCGGATCCAGCTCGGGCGATGCCGTCAGCAGGGTCGTGCTTGCGCCCTTGATGGAGGTGAGCGGTGCGCGCAGCTCGTGGCTGACCAGGCTGAGGAATTCGGTGCGCGAGCGCTCCAGCTTCTCCAGCGGCGCCAGGTCCTGTGCGGTGACAATCACCGACTCGACTTCGCCGTCCTTGCCGCGGACCGGGCTGGAGTTGATCAACACCTTGACGCTCCGGCCGTCGGGTACCACGAACTCGACCTCTTCGGCGCGTAACCGCTCGGCCCCGCCGAGTTGCTCGGCCAGGGGGAATTCGCCCAGGACGATCACACGCCCGTCACTGAACCGACACGTCATCCCATCGAGCACGTCCGTAAGCGAAGGGCCGAGGCGCTCGCCGAGCACCCTCGCCTCCCGGTTGAACACCGTGAACTCGACCGTGCGGGCGTCCAGGACTGCAACGCCCACCGGTGAAGTATCGATCAGCACCTCCAGACGGGCCCGGGCCAGGTGTTCGTCCCGATAGGCGCGGGCGTTGGCAATGGCCACCGCAGCCTGTGACGCGAACAGCACCAGGGTTTCTTCGTCCGCGTCGGTGAATTCCTGGCCTCCCTCCTTGTTGTCGAGGAAGAAGCTGCCGACGTGCAGGCCACGGTGGTACATCGGGGTCGCCTGCAAGGTCCTGGAATGCCAGGTGGTCGGGGTCAGGCCCAGTGACTCGAGGTAGCGGGGCAGGTCCGCCACTCTCAGCGGCTTGGAAAGGCTGCGCAGGTGTTCGTAGAGCTGCTGCCCCTCGGGCCAGGACAACACCCGCTGGAGTTCCTCCTTCGAAAGACCGGAGGAAACCAGTTCCTGGAGTCGTCCCCGGTCGTCCATAGTCATGATGAACCCGTACCTGGCGCGGGTCAGGGCGCGGGCGCTGTCGACGATCTCCTGCAGAACGGTATCGAGGTTCAGGCTTGCGCTGACGCGCAGGATCGCCGCCGTCAGCTTGGAGATGCGCTCCTGGAGCGCCTCGTTGCGGCGCTTGAGTTCGTCGATGCCGTTCAACGTTGCTTCCCGGGCAGAATACACGATATCGCCACAATATATAGCTGATTCGTCACAACAGGTTCACACCCCGGGTCGTTATATTGTGAATAGCCCCATTGCACAGTGAAACGGATGTGGCCTTGTCTTTTTCCGATCCTCGAAGGCGCCCCATGATCCCGCTGTATCACGAGACGCGCGCCCTTCGGGAGACGGTCGAAAAGCTGCTCGCGGATGTGCCCCTGGAACCCACGGCGTCCCGTCCTGAGTTCGGCCCGCTCCTCGCCAATGCGGATGTCGGCATCATCTGTCTCGGCCGATGCTCCGCAACAGATGTGCAGTGGCTCACCAAGGTGTCTCGCGGGGGACTCCTCGCCCCCTCGTGCATCGTGATCACCCCGCTGTCGATCGGCCGTCTTCAGCGGCTCCGCGAGATCGAGTCCGAGCGGATTCAGGTGGTGTGGGCCGAAGAGGTGGACGACCGCCTGGTCGACGTGATCGCGGAGATCGCACCCTGGCATGACGATCCGCTCCGGCTGCTGGGACGACGTCTGCTCGCCGCGAGTTCGCCGCACCGGTCCGTTGCCGAGGCCATCCGGCGCATCTGCAACCTCTCCGGCCATCGCCTTCCCGCCCGGCCCGAGACGTCGGTCACCGAGCTGGCATCCAGCCTGGGGATCTCGCCCGACTCGTTTCGCCGCTACTGGCGGGAGGGAATCCCCCTCACGTGCGGCCCAAAGATGCTGCTGAACTGGGCCGTGCTCCTCTGGGCGTTTCGACAGCGTCGCCAGGTCAAGTGGGACGCTCTCGCCAGACAGGCGGGAATCGGCAGACGCACGCTGGAGCGATATGGCCGGCAGCTTGCCGACTGTACGCTCGCCGAGGCGGCCCGGGACCCGAAGCTGCTCAAGCGCCGGTTCCGGGAATGGGCCGGAGCGGTCTCCGCGGTCACGACGGAGGCCGCCCCGACGTGAGACAGGCTGGCGTAACGCCGGGAACAGGCTCATTTATGGTCGCGATCCGCAGGTCCGTGTGCCCAGCCGTCGGTACGTCATTCAAGGCAAGGTGACGGCTGCGTCCGTCGGCTCGCAACGTCAGAACCAGACGACACTACGACAACATCAGACAGCGCCCGGCCCCATGCCCATCTCCCCCGTCATCGTCATCCCCGGGATCACCGCCTCGGACCTCCACGACGAGTACGAGCTTCCGCCCGAGGCCGTCTGGACGACCATGCTCAAGCGCCGCTACGGCCGGGTCACGCTGCACCCCGAGGACCAGCGCTACGAACTGCGCGAGCCGGCCCGGGTCATGCCACGCGGTCCATTCCCGCTCATCTACGAGGACCTGATCGAGGAGCTGCGCGACGGGCTCTCCGAGGACCAGCCGGGGCCCGTGCCGGTATTCCCGTTCGGTTACGACTGGCGCATGCCGCTCGACTGGACCGAGGAGCGGCTGGCCGCGTTCGTGCGCGAGGTGATCGACAGGACGCTGCTGATGAAGCACTACCGGGTCGACGAGACGTATCGCGCCAACCCGACCGTGTCCCTGATCGGCCATTCGATGGGCGGGCTGATCATCGCGGGGTACGTTGAGAGTCTTTTCGCCGGACGCATCGGGAGCGCCACGGGCGGGAGCCGCCTCGTCGACAAGGTCGTGACGCTGGGGACCCCGTTCCGCGGCTCGTACGAGGCCATCCTCAAGGTCGCCACCGGGACCAGCGAACTCGGGGACGACTCCGGCAAGGCCCGGGAGCGGCGCATGGCCCGCATGACGCCCGCCCTCTATCACCTGCTGCCGGAGTCGGTCGGGTCGATCGCGTCCGAGGGTGGCATGGCGGTGAACTTCTTCCGGCCGGACGCGTGGCAACCGAACGTGGTTCAGACCATCGAACATCAGGTCAGGGACTGGGACGTGACGGGGGCGGCACTCTTCCGGAAGATGCTCGACGAGGCACGGGCGCACCGCGAGCGCATTTCGAGGCTGAAGCTGCCTGATGCCGGCGATGGCTGGCTCGCCATCGCGGGCGGCGATTCCAGGACCCGCGTGGGGCTCAGGGTGGCACGCGACGAGAACGGCTTTCCGCGCTTCGACCTTCGGGGCGCGGAACGACGCAACGAGTGGGACTCAGCCATCGAGGGGGACCGCCGCGACACCGGCGACGGCACGGTCCCGCTCGAGGGCGCGATCCCGCCTTTCCTGGACGACGCGCGCGTGGTGTGCGTCACCCCCGGCGACTTCGGCTACTGGGAGATCCGCGACCGGGCACTGTCCGCCGCCGCGGGTTTCCACGGGCTGCTGCCGAAGATGAACATGCTGCATCGGCTCATCCTCCGCTTCCTGCTGGGCCGGGGCGATCCCTACGGAAACACCTGGGGACGGCGGTTCCCCGGCGTGCAGGAGTGGAATCCGCCGCTGGAGCTGACGGAGAAGAGCTGAGCGGGAACCGCGTTTTGTCGCATGGGTGTCGCGATTTGACAGGGTTCCGGGCGGGAGATACCGTCACGTAGCGATGCGTTCGCGACCCGCACTCGAACCCCGGCGCTCATGATCGCGTTGTATTACGACACACGTGACTTGCGCGACCGGATCGAAGGGTTGCTCGGCGACGCGGATCTGTACTCCACAAGGGATCGCGACGAGTTCCAGTCGTTCATCGCCGCGACCGACATCGGCATCGCCGGTCTCCAGCGCTGTTCGACCTCCGATGTAGCCTGGCTCCGGGAGGTTTTCGCCCAGGGTCTCGCAAGGCCCTCTTGCATCGTAGTTACGCCGTTGTCGCTGGCTCGCCTCCAGCGGCTGCGGACGGCTGAGTCGCACCGGTTTCAGGTCGTGTGGGAGGAGGAAGCGCACGACCACCTCAGGCCGACCCTGGGCCGGGTCAATGTCATGCATCGGGATCCGCTCCGGCTTCTGGGGCGTCGCATGCTCTGGTCCGGCTCGCTCCACTGGTCGATGGTGAAGGCGGTTGAGCGCATCTGCAGGCTCTCGGACGAGTGGCGATCAAGCCCGCCTGCGAAATCGGTCCGGGATCTCGCACAGGACATCGAGGTGCCCGCAGAGACCTTCCGCCGCTACTGGAAGGAGAACATGCCGTTGCGGTGCGGTCCCAAGCAGCTCCTCCGTTGGGCCCTGCTCATGTGGGCGCTTGGCGAGCGGCCGAAGACTCGCTGGGACGCCATCGCCGGGCGGGCGGGTGTGCGCCGACGCACGCTCGAGCGGCACAGCGTGAGCCTGGTTGGGTGTACGCTCTCCGTCGCAACCCGCGAGCCGACCCTGGTTCGGCGCCGCTTCCGGGCCTGGGTCTCGCAGGTGTCGGACGTAAAGCCGCCCGCCGCCCCCCCGCTCCTGTCGGCCGGAAAGCAAACGCGTCCAGCGCGGGTCCAGCGTCAATGGGACGATGTCGTCGGGTCCCCCGGCTTCTTCGTCGCGGGCCGGCGCTGGACGGCGCTGCCGGGTTCGCCCGGACGCCCGGACATGCGGCCGGACTTCGTTGCCCAGGCGATGATGGCCGGGCAGTAGCTGTTTGGAACCCTCCAGAGAGGTGACGTCAATGAAGATCGCGCGCACAGGTCTGACCCCGTTTGTGGCCTTCGCCCTGGCCCTGCTGCCCGCCTGCGCGGCGGAGAGTCCGGGCGACGGGATGGCGTCGGCAGCGTCGGGCCCCGTGGTAAAGGGAGGCGATGACCGCACGGGCGAATACGACGCCGTTCCAGGGTGGTGGAAGCCTGCGCCGGACCATGTGGAGCCTTGGGGCTGGGGCCAGGTCTCCGGGGTGGCGGTCGACAACCCGGACCGCGTCATCATCGGCATCTGGGGCGACCGGGACGCCGAGGGGAACGAGCGCGAGGGCAGCACCAACTACATGGTCGCCGTGGACCGGGACGGCAACATCACCGAGAACTGGTCCCAGTGGGATTCGATCTTCAACAAGCCGCATCAGGTCTACATCAGCCCCTACGATCCGGACCGTCACGTGTGGGTCGTGGAGCGCGGCGGCGGCAGGAACGTCAACATGCAGCTCCTCAAGTTCTCCAACGACGGGAGCGAGCTGGTGATGCGGCTGGTAGATCCGGATCACCCGACGACCCGCGAGGAGGCGCGCGCCAACCCGCACCCGGATCCGTTCGAGTACGGCGACCCGTCGGTGATGGCCTTCCTCCCCAACGGCGACTTCCTGCTGGGCGACGGCTACTGGCACTCGCGCATCATCAAGTACAGCGCCGAGGGAGAATACCTGATGGAATGGGGCGAGCTGGGAAGCGGGCCCGGGCAGTTCGACCTGATCCACGGGCTCGCGGTGGACCGCGACCGGCGCGTCTACGTGGGCGACCGCACCAACAACCGCATCCAGATCTTCACCGAGGAC
>VXMG01000131.1:0-60691 GCA_009841185.1 Gammaproteobacteria bacterium | reverse complement strand
GATGTTATTTTGTTTCACAAAAACTCTGGTCGGGGGATGCCCCCGAACCCCCGAAACGACCGTCGCGCGCCAATGTCCATGGGCGCGGAGCGCTGGGGCAGGATCACCGTGATGGCGCACACAGGCCGCACGGGCACCGCCAGCCGTTCAACCGTCGCGAGCGCGCCTCCACCCCGTTTCCGTGGCTCGATCATCCGCCGCGAGGATGTCGAGTTCCTCGGTCGGGAGCCCGAAACCGGGGTACTCCTACCCCTCTTGGGGTCGAGTTCGTGCGTTTACAGGCGATCCTGCGGCCACGGATTCCGCCAAACCGCCCTCAAAGCGCCCAGAATGGCCGTGAGAGCGGCTTTCCGGACTCGACAGGGTTTGGGAGAGCATGACTTGGGTGGCTTGCCACCCAGTCGGCCAGAGACGCCGCCTACGCGCGGATCCTCAAGCCCTCGCCCGGTTCACGGCCAGGCTACCGGCTGGCAGGTTCGACGAGGATCACGTCGACCGGGTCGTCGGCCACCACGGGGCTACGCTCGGCCGTGGCCCCCGCGACGGAACTCGGGGGTTGGAGGACCTCGCCGCCCGCCGCTCCCGTGGCGGGCCGGAAACGCCGGGGTCAGAGGGGGCGCAGCCCCCCGCCAGCCCCTCCGGGAGACACACGGAGTGTGGCCACGGGGGGTAGGCTGGCTTGTCTCCGAAACGCGTTTGGGAGCCCAGCTCCCGGACAAGGCAACCGGAAGGGGCTCCGAACGCCTCCTCGCGCTTGCCTGTGCGAAGGAAGGCCCCGGGACGCTGAGAGGCGCAACCTCGTCAGCCTTTGGGTAACGTGATCAACGACCGGACCTTGTCGTCAAGTCGAGGCTCCGGTGCGGCGACTGCCGATCAATCGTGAATGACTCAATGCGGCGTCCAGGAAAGGCATCCCGCAGGCTCACGGCCTCCTCCAACCGACTCTCGTCGAGATCCGCTCGTGCAAACACCGCCACTTCGAACGGCACATCCACTGGTACCCAGCACACCCGATAGAAGCCGCTAATGGCAGTCCTCTCGATGGTCCACGAGCGAAAGTTGCCTACGGCTACGGCCCGTGCCTTCTTCGGGTCCATCAGCGCGGCGACCTCATACGCTTGGGGCATGACCACCACCTGCGCATCCTCGACAGGCGTTCCCTCGTCATCGCGTACATGACCGATCAACATCCCCGCGCGAACAGTCAGTCTGGGCGGTGTGCCGATCGTCATCATCGGCTTGGGCGGGGCGGCACTCTCGCAAATCCGTTCGAGAACCTCCCGTAACGGCGGGGCATCCATGAAGACCTGAGCGGGCTCGGATGCTTGGGGCTGCACGATCACGTTCGCTGGTTCGGGTTGGTATCCCAGCGAATCGAGGTAGGAATGGGTGAATCGGAGCGTGTACTCGCCCGGCACCAAGTGGTCGAGTTCGAAGTAACCGCTCGTGTCGGTGGTCGCCTGGGCACCGGAGCCCGGCAGGAAGACACGCGCGTTGGCGAGGCCCGCCCCAAGGCTGTCACGAACGGTTCCGGTGATCCGCATCCCAGCACCGCCCTCGAAGACCACTTCGTCTCCCTGGTAGGCACGCAGAACCCGCCCGCTGTGCGCGGTGACCCCCTCGAGTGTGGGGTACGGTCGACCGGTGAGCGGATGAGTGCCACCGTCGCCAGCCCGGAACATTCGCATTTGCCACGACGGCACGATCCAAGCGCCATTGGACAACTCCACGAACTCGACGCTCCCGCCGGGTTCGGCCTCAAGCAGCCAAGGCGGGACGTTCAGGTCAACAAAGCTGAAGTCCACCCGGCGCAGGCGCGCCGTCCGCCGGTCGAGCCACATCGTGCCTGCAATGTCGGGCACACCGCCCCTCTCTACCGGTTCGAACGCGACGCCGATGGCATCCAGATCCTCGCCGTCGGGCACAAGCGCGACGCAATGTGAATCCAGAAAGGCATCGGAGAGAAGGACCTCGGCGTCGGGAGCCCAGAAGACGATGCCGGTTGGGGAGATCTCCACAAACCCGTGCGCCACCAAGGAGTCTGCGGAGCGCGCCACATACGGTGCCGAAGCAAGGCTCTGCCCATAAGATCTGTTCTCGGATTCCACCCGCCAACCCGCTTCGTCAAACTCGCGTCTGACCCGCAAGGTCTCGTAGCGGTAAAGGCCGCGATCCTGTGTCCATACGGCTGCCGCGAGCGCTTTTCGTGCCTCTTCCCATACCTTCGCCACCGCGAGTCCTTCTTCGGGACGCAACCTGCACTCTCGTCGGTCAGCCGTAACTTCGATGTCTTGGAGCGAGACGGGTTCCGGCGCTGCGGCCACGCGAAGCGCGACCGTCTCGCGTTCGGATAGATGGACGAACCGGGAGAAGGTAGTCGCGTAGCCGATCCTGTCGATCCGGACCCTGAATTCGCCCGGACTACTTGCCGTCACGACGAAATAGCCATCGGCGTGAGTCAAGCTGCGTTCGTCTTCCCTCCCTTGCCGATCCAACAGCGTCACCATCGCGCCTGCCACCGGCTCATCGCTGCCCACATCGGTGATCCACCCCTGTACTGCTTGACCGGACGCAGACGTGACCACCCCCGAAGGCAGTACCGCGCAGAGCGCGAAGCGCAAGGCAAGTCGCGTCATTGCGAATGGCGGGGTGGTATGCGGCCTTCGGGCCTCGGCCCAGGTCACCTGAGTACTCGTGAGGACAAGTCCCGGAGTAGCGAGGCTTGATTGTTGAGACCGACTGCGAGGTCGGTCAATGCGAGGTCCTCGAAGACGTATGCTACCGGATCCGCAGGCACATCGTCGGGGTTCAGGACGACCCCCGCAACCGGCACCCGGCGTAAAGCCAGATCGCGCTTCTCACGCTCGTCGGGCTCACTTGTGAGAATGAGCGCCAACTGTAGGCCCGTAGCCTCACGATCAAGCTGAACCCAGCGACCGAGAATTCCCGCACACGAGAAGCAGCTGTCGGGCGAATACACCAACACGACGGAGATCCCTTCGACGCTCACAGCATCGCCAATCGTTCTACCGTCGATAAGGCGGATCTCAGAAACCCCGTTGGGAAGATGATTCTCCCAGTGCAGTCGCTCGACTCGATCCTGAAACGCCGGATGACCGTCTTCGGACTGCCGCGGTCGTCAAGCGACTGTTCCAAGACGTACAGACTGCCCGCACGAAGGGCCGCTTTCGCAACACCTGATTCCAGTGTGGGAACGAGGGTGTCTGGACACACGCCGCTTCCGCCTTCCTGTATGCTCGAAACGTAGAAATCCGCTTGCTGTGGATAACCCCCTCCAGCCCGTCGCTCGCCAAGGTCGAAGTCTTGGTGGAGGGCGAGAACACTCCCCCGTTCGTCGCGCGACAGCGCGGTCAGGGCGGAAATGGACTCCACGAGTTCGGGAATGCTCGTTTCACGAGGATCGAGTGAAGCCAGTTCATCCTCATCTGGAAGACCACGCCGTCGAACCGACGGGAAGACCAGTGTGTCCAGCACGTTACCGGCGTGGTCAGTGCGAAGCACATTAGGACTCGCGCCAAACCCCACCACCAGATCGTCGTCGCTCACGTCGATCACGGTGAAGGCGAGAACGCCGAACACCATCGGATTCTCGATATAGGGCCGAGGCACGGTCACTCGATCTAACGAGATAACAGCATCCGCGCCGCGTGACGACACGTGCCGAATCGGGTGCGCGCCGATGGCCTTCCAGGCATTCCGGTCCATTCCTGCGGTCCAGAGCGTTTCGTCATGCACCGAGAAAGATAAAGGGAACGTGGCCTCGGCGAACTCGACGGTATTCCGGTAGCGGCCGGATGACACCTCGAAGATCTCCAAGCTCATGGGGCGCAAGTCGACGAAACCCAACAGATCTCCAGCAACGAAGCCCTGCACACCCACCACCGTGAACTCGCCGGGCTCCTGTCCTACCCGACCGAAGGCTCGTCGGAAGCCGCCATCGCGTCCGAAGCGCAGCACACTGTTCGAAAATCGGTCGGCGATGAAGTACGATCCGTCGTCCGCGACGATCAATGCGGCCGGGTCGCTTAGGTAGTGCTCCGTGGTTTCGCGTAGCTCCACGCTGTCTTCGAGAACGAGCGCTGGCCCGGATTGCATGCCCTGTAGGGGTCCATGCAGAAAGCAAGCAGCCAACGCCGCGATGAGCAGGGAAGGGCTGCGGGGGAGTCGGTCGAGCATGGGGGCTCGGAACACGGGCGAAGCGGGCCGGTTGGGCTGAGCCAGACTCGCCTTAGAACTCGATGACGATACAGTCGCAGTCGAACCACAGATCCCAGCAGTTCAACCAGCAAAAGCCGAAGATGGGGCTCCACCATGCGGTGTAGACTATCTGGCCATCGTCGGTGGCCTCGGTGACGCCTTCGCCAGTCGGCTTGGCGGTTTCGGCGTCGTTGGGGGTAGCTGCCACCGACGCCTCCGCGCCCTTTTCCGCGCCGACTACTTCCAGTTCGGCAATACCGGCGGCGGCAGCGACGTTCGCGTCGGCCGGAATCGCAGCGCTCAGGCCCACGATGAGGAGGGGTGCCGCGACGAACGACGCGGCGCGAGTGATTGCGTGAATTCGCAGAGTGCTCATTCTCTTCGGTCCTTTCGGAGTGATGTTGGGGGATGCAAGCGCGTCTGTTCCGAAGCGCCGAGGTAAGTTGATGGTCACGCGCTCCATGTCAAGGGGATCGGTTGAAATCGGTTGGGCACGGTCCACCGGCGAGACGATTAGTGCGTGGGGCGTGGTTGCTCCATCGATGGGTTGCGTCGTCTAGAACTCCGAAAAGTGTCGCTCCGTAAGTCAATGTCTTGTAGTTGTTTACGATGTCAGTGATCCTCTTGGAGTCGCCTCTGCGAGCGTCCCTCGCTCGGCGGTTAGCGGCGTCCCACGCGCTGAATTTCCCCGTTCAACCGTCGTGGGGCCTCAGCGAACCCCGGCGGGCAGTCTGCGCACCACCACGCTCGCCACGTCAAATTCGTCGAGTTCGATGAACGCCACCAGACCGTTTGGGCCGAACGCGTCCGGCATCTCGGTCGCGGCGGTCGCGTAGGTTCCAGCATACTCGCCTTCGTGGGTCAGGACATCGATGGGTCCGTCCCCTTCCGGCTCGGTGCCTCTGCGTTGCACCCAGATGCGGCCGTCCCATGTGGTCGCGAGAGTGCGAAGGACGGGCACTTCATGGTAGTACCTCTGTTCGAGTTGGAAGCTGCCGGTCACCGGCGTACCACCTCCTTCGCTGCGTCCCCGGACTTCCAGTATTCTGGGACCGGGAGGCCCACCTCCGCGGCCTTCCCGCCTGGCCGCTCTCCGCTCCTCGAAGTCGCTCCGGAGCGAAGGCGTCAAGGGCTCGGGCAGGAAAGGCCGTCGAATGATGCGCTGGGATGCCCTTGCACCCGGCGGAGTGACCTTGAGCACATAGGCGGACGAATCGGAGTGAACGATGCCTCCGTCTGGAAGAACCCCGACCAACAGGCGGGGTTCGAAAAGGGTCGGCATGCTCATCCGTCCCAGCATTTCTCGAAGTTCGGCGGGGACGTTCGGCGTGAGATCATCCATGTCTGCCCGCCGCGGCAACCATCCTTGGACTACGGTGTCTGCTTCGACGACCTCGCCATCTAGCGCAACCCGAGTGATGGGACGGGATGCGGGCACTGCCGCGCCGCCCGCGCCGCTGGCGGTTCTGAAGCTGATGTCCGGGCCTCCACCGAAACCTCCAGCAAAGACTGCGCCGCCGCGCGGGTCGGGCCGGATTGTCGCCGATGCGGACACGGTCCCGGGATCATCTCCGGTGCGGACCATCCGCTGGAAGGTGCCAGAGGCGTCGAAGAGTTGATAGGCGCGGTGACCGACATCGCTGACGACCGTGGTTCCGTCCCTCAGTACCGCGAAGCCGACGGGCCGGTTGAACTCGCCGGGACCCCCGCCCCACGATCCGAACTGGTGCCGAAAGCCGCCTGCGCCGTCGAAAACCAGCACCCGCAGGTTCCCCGAACCCATCAGTCCCATGGTCCCGTCGAACACATACAGATTGCCTTCGGCGTCGAAGGCCACCTTGTTCACTTCGCCGAACATCTCCCACGATTCGCCTTCGAGAACGCCCACTCGATAGACCTCCTCGAAGTCAGGATCGATGAGGCGGTCGCGTCCCGGGAGTTCGATCAACTCCTGGGCCTGAAGAGTAGTAGCGGCAAGCTGGAGCGCGAAGGTGGCTGAAACGAATGTCTGCAAGCAGGCTCTTGTCATGTCGGCTGCCTCGGTATACGGTGTGAAGGCTCTGGTGACCACGCCCTTCCTAGGCGCTCTTCCCGCATGGACAATAGTATGTTGTTGGGGACGCTGGGCGTCCCAAGATGGTCGAACAGCCGATGCCGATCCAGTCGTGAGGCAGTTCACTCGTAGGCCCTGCGAGGGCTCGTGGTTCCCGCCATTCGGGGCCGTTCTTCCCGCTCTCCCGGGTCGTTCCAGCAAGATCCAGTTCAACGGCAGGAAACGCAGATCGTGCAGCCCTGTAATACTTTAGACGATTTCCTGCCGGGATTCTGGCCTCTAGCGATCCGCCCGACGGGCGCCACATCTGGTACGCGCGCCGCACCGGCGACTGGCAGTACAACGCCCAGTTCCCGCAGTACCAGCTCGAGGCCTACGATCGCGAGGACGGCGAACGCTATCCGAAGTCGTCGCGCTACGGCTCCGCGGTGCGTCCCACGCTCTCGCCCGACGGCCGCTGGGTGGTGTTCGGGACCCGCCACGACGACCACACCGGGCTCCTGATCCGCGACTTGGAGAACAGCGAGGAGCGCTGGCTGGCGTATCCGGTGCAGCATGACGACCAGGAGTCGCGCGCGACGCTCGATGTTCTGCCGGGGATGTCCTTCACTCCCGATTCGCGCTACCTGGTGGTTTCCTACGGCGGCAGGATGTGGAAGCTGCCGGTCGAGGGAGGGGCCGCGGAGGAGATCCCGTTCCGGGTGCAGATGGAGTTGACTCTCGGGCCACGGGTCGATTTCGACTACCCGATCGACGACACGCCCACCTTCAGGGTGCGTCAGATTCGGGATGCAGCGCCGTCGCCCGACGGCGAAATGCTCGCCTTCACCGCGCTCGACCGGCTGTGGGTCTCCGATGCCGACGGCTCCAACCCGACACGAATCACCGAGGCCGACCGCTCCGAGCACTTCCCGGCCTGGTCCCCGGACGGGGAGTGGATCGCGTACTCGACCTGGGACGGAGAGGTCGGGCACATGTACAAGTCGCGGGCCGATGGCAGCGGGGATCCGGAGCGGCTGACCGCCGAGCCCGCAGCCTACTTCTTCCCCGCGTGGGGGCCGGGCAACCGCCTGGTTGCGCTAAGGGGGTTCATCCGCGCCTACGAGAGCCAGGGCGAGGCGGGCACTCCGGGGAACGAGATCGTTCAGGTGTCCACCGAACCCGACGACGATGACGGGGGTGCCGTGACCGTGATCGCGCCCAGCGATGGACGGCGCGATCTGCACTTCGTCGAAGGCGAGGACCGAATCTTCATGTTCCGCCCGCCCGACCTGCTGGTGTCGATCCGCTGGGACGGAAGCGACGAGAGGGAGCACGTGCAGGTGCGGGGCGCCACCCTCACCGGCGCGACCCAGGGTCTCGCGCCGACGACCGTGCAGATGGCGCCGCGCGGGGACCAGGCGCTTGTGGAATTGCAGCGCCAGATCTACAGCGTGACCGTCCCGCGCATCGGCATCACGCCCACCATCAACGTCACAAACCCGGACAACGCGGCCTTCCCGGCGCGGCAGCTGACCGACATCGGCGGCGAGTTTCCGGCCTGGAGCGGCGACGGCCGCTCGGTGCACTGGTCGCTGGGCAACGCGCACTTCGTCTACGACCTGGATGCCGCCGAGGCCTTCGAGGACAGCGCGGCGGCCGCGGAGGAAGGGGAGGAAGAGGCCGAAGACGACGAAGCCGGGGAGGAGGCGGAAGGGGAGGCGGAGAACGAAGAGGACGACGAGTACCGCGCCGCGGAGGTCCGGGTGCTCATCGAGGCGCCACGCGACATCCCCGAGGGTCTGGCGGTGCTCCGTGGCGGGCGCGCGATTACCATGAACGGCGACGAGGTCATCGAAAACGCCGACATCGTGGTTCGCAACAACCGCATCGAAGCGGTGGGCCGGAGCGGGTCGGTGATGGTTCCGGATGGCGCAACCATGATCGATGTCAGGGGGCGCACCATCGTGCCCGGCTTCGTGGACACGCATGCCCACCTGCGGGCGCGCGACGAACTGCACCGGACGGACGTGTGGCCCTACCTGGCCAACCTGGCCTACGGCGTGACCACCACCCGCGATCCCCAGACCGGCAACACGGAAGTCCTCTCATACGCGGACATGGTGCGCACCGGCTCGATACTCGGGCCGCGCGTCTACTCGACCGGGCCGGGCGTCTTCTGGCAGGACCAGATCGACACCGCCGAGGAGGCGCACGACGTCCTGAAGCGGTATTCCGACTACTTCGACACCAAGACCATCAAGATGTACGTGGCCGCCGCCCGCAAGGGCCGACAGCACATCATCATGGCGGCGCGCGAGCTGGGGCTCATGCCGACCACCGAGGGCTCGCTCAACATCCGCCAGAACCTGACCGAGACCCTCGACGGATATCCGGGACTGGAGCATTCCATTCCGATCTTCCCGGTATATGACGACTACGTGCGGCTGTTCGCCGAGACCGGCCGCGTGTACACGCCGACGCTTCTGGTGACGTACGGCGGCCCCTGGGCGGAGAACTACTTCTACAGCCGCGAGAACCCGCACGACGACGTCAAGCTGCGTCGCTTCACCCCCCACGACGAGATCGACAGCCGCACCCTGCGCCGCCCGCAGTGGTTCCACAGCGACCAGCACACCTTCTCGCGGCACGGCGAGTTCGTGAAGGACCTGGTCGCGGGTGGAGGCAAGGCGGGGGTCGGCAGCCACGGCCAGCTGCAGGGGCTCGGGTACCACTGGGAGCTGTGGGCCATGGCGGCGGCGGACATGGACGAGCACGACGCGCTGCGCATGGCCACCATCTTCGGC
Organism: Gammaproteobacteria bacterium; assembly: GCA_009841185.1. Lineage (GTDB taxonomy): Bacteria > Gemmatimonadota > Gemmatimonadetes > Longimicrobiales > Gaopeijiaceae > BD2-11. Next base: position 51,634 of record VXMG01000131.1, on the reverse strand, counting down.
GCCGAGGCGATCGGGCTCGACCAGGACCTGGGCACCATCGAGGCGGGCAAGCTGGCGGACCTGGTCATCCTCGAGGCCAATCCGCTCGACGACCTGCGCAACACCAACGCCATCGACCGGGTGATGCTCAACGGCCGCCTGTACGACGCCGACACGCTGGACGAACTCTATCCGCGCGAGCGGCCGCTGGCGCCGCTCTGGTGGTGGGACGACGAGCCGAACGGGGTGCCGGGGGTGGGGCGCTAACTCTTCTCCAGCCAGCGCATAAGCGGGATCACCTTCCCGTTGGCGCTGGACTCGATGAGGATGCCCAGGCGGCGCAGCCGCGTCTCCTCCTTCTTCGCGCTCACCACCCAGCGCGCCACCTGCTTGCGGTACGACGGGCGCGCGTTGCGGAAGTAGTCCCAGGCTGCCGCATCGGCCCTGATCCGGTTCTCGTACTTCGGAGGCAGCTTCGTTACATGCGGGTCGTACGCAGCGCGATCCCTGCTCTTGTCGCGCCTCTCGTATGCGGCCAGCCCCGCTTCGGTCACGACTCCCTGCGCGAGCAACTGCTTCATGCGCCCCAGGTTGCGGGGGCTCCAGTGGCTGCGGCGTCGCCGCGGGGTGAATCGGACCTTGTAGGCCTTGTCGTCGACGGTGCGCTTCAGGCCGTCGATCCAGCCGAAACAGAGGGCGGCATCAACGGATTCGCCGACCGTGACGCTGGGGAGCTTCGTGGCCTTCTTGTAGTACCCGACCCACATCACGTCGACCGTGTCGTGGTTGGCCTCGAACCAGGCGCGCAGGTCCGCGGGGGTGGGAAAGAAGTGAGGAGTGGTGTCTTCCATGAGGATCTTCGAAGGGCGATTCGCTTCTAGATTTCGCCCCTGCGCGACGCCCACACCGCGTAGTGGCTCGTGCGGGCCGCGAGCGCCATGTAGGTCAGCGACGGGTTCTGGCATCCGGACGAGGTCATGGCCGCGCCGTCGATGACGAAGAGGTTGGGCACGTCCCACGCCTGGTTGAAGCCGTTCAGCACCGAGGTGGCCGGATCGCGGCCCATGCGCGCGGTTCCCATCTCGTGGATGGCCAGCCCCGGGGGAGAGATGACCGGCTGGGGCCTGACGTCCCGGCCGCCGGCCGCCTCCAGCATTTCGGCGGCCTGCTCGACGGCTTCGCGCATCATTGCGCGCTCGTTCTCGCTCCACTCGCAGCGGATGCGCAGCGTGGGGATCCCCCAGGCGTCGACCTGCTCCGGGTCGAGGGCCACATGGTTCTGTTCCCGCGGGAGGCACTCGCCGAAGGCGTGCAGCCGGAACTGCCAGGGGCCCGGGCGCGTGAGTTCGCGCTTGAAGTCGGCGCCGAAGCCCGGCATGGAGACCCCGCGTCCCCATCCCAGCCGCTCCGCGGCGCCCTGGAACCCGTAGCCGCGCACGAAATCGGAGGACGGCTCGGTGACGTTGGCGAAGCGGGCGATGTAGATGCCGTTGGGACGGCGCCCGCGCGTGGTCCGGTCCTCCCAGCCGTCGAAGGTGGCCACCGAATCGTCGCACATGGCGTGGTCCATGAGGTACTTGCCGAGCACGCCGCTCGAGTTGGCCAGGCCGTCGGGGAAGTCGGACGACGTCGAGTTGAGCAGGATGCGTGTCGATTCAAGGGCCGAAGCCCCGAGGAAGACGGTGCGCGCGTGGAACTCCAGCTCCTCGTGGCTCTCGCGGTCGATGACGCGCACGCCGGTTACGCGTCCGCGCTGCGGATCCCAGATGACGCTGGGCACCACGCTGTTGGGGCGGAGGGTCAGGCGGCCGGTCGCCTCCGCCGCGGGCAGGGTCGCGTTGATGGAGCTGAAGTAGCTGCGGGTGCGGCAGCCGCGGTGGCAGGGGCCGCAGTAGTGGCAGGCGCGGCGGCCCTTGTGGTTGCGTGTGAGCACCGCGGTACGCCCGATCGTCATGCGCCGGGTGCCGCCGAACGCGCTCTCGATCGAGTCGCGCACGTGCTCCTCGACACACGACATCGGCATCGGCGGCAGGAAGACCCCGTCCGGAACCTGCGGCAGCCCCTCGGCCTGCCCGCTGATGCCCACGAAGGCCTCGACGTGGTCGTACCAAGGGGCGATGTCGGCGTAGCGGATGGGCCAGTCGATGCCGTGGCCGTCACGGGCGTTGGCCTCGAAGTCGAGGTCGCTCAGCCGGTAGCACTGGCGCGCCCACATGATCGAGCGGCCCCCCACCTGGCGCCCGCGGATCCAGAGGAAGGGCTCTTCCGAGTCGCTCGTGTAGGGATGCTCGTTGTCGTTGACGAAGAACTTGCGCGCCACTTCGTCGCACGCGTAGCACTGGCTTTGGATGGGCTGGTCGGCGGCCAGGGCCTTGCGGTCGTTCCAGCCCCGGTAGGGCATTTCCGACGGGCGGGTGTGCTCGGCGTAGTCCCGTTCGGGCACGATCATCGGGCCGGCTTCGAGGACGAGGACGGACGCGCCCAGCTCGGTGAGCTCCTTGGCCGCCCATCCGCCGGACATCCCCGAGCCGACGACGATGGCGTCGTATTCCTGGCGCCGCCGGCGGATGTTCATGGGTGTGCGCCCTGGGCAGGCGCCGCGGCCGGCGATGGGCCTTGGGTGTCCGCACCGGGAGACCGGCCGGCCTCCGCTTCGGTCAGCGGCGCGCACCCGTCGAAGGCCGGGAAGGTGATGCGGTAGCCGATGGCCTCGAGGCCCACCTCCGAGGTGAAGTACGCGGTCAGGGTGAACCGCTTCACGTCGTGGAAGAAGTGCTGCGTCTCGTCAGCATCGGCGTCGTCGCGGAGGTGGGTCAGGTCGGCGTCGAGGTCGCCCACCAGCGCTTCCTGCTGGGCCGCGGCGCAGTCGGCGAAGTCGGCGCCGAAGCGGTCGCGGGCCGACGGATCCACGGTGTCCAGGCCGGCGAGGAAACGGTCGCGGTCGTCGTCGTCCAGCCACCCGTCCACCAGGGCGGCCACGAATTCGGTCACCCCGGCCTCCGATGCACCCGGGGTGTCGGTCGCGGGGATGATCGCCTCGGCCATGGCGGCCATGACGCGCGCGCGGGGTGGGGTGAGGAGGCTCGCGGCCACTTGTGGCCCCGTCGAGTCCGCTCCCGCAGGCGACCCGGCTGAGGCGCGCACCCGGTCGGCCCAGGCGACCAGCTCCGCAAAAGCGCCCTCCGGCGCGAGCAGGGGACCGCCCACGATCCCGCCCAGCACGCCGATGGCCCGCCTTCGCTTCATGGGTTACCGTTTCCGCCGCCTGACGCGGCCGTGTCGGGACGAGGTTTCTCCGAACGAAATGGAGGCTTGGGAACGATGCCCAACCTTACACGTCGCGAAGTCCTGAAAGCAACCGGCGCCGCCTCGCTGGGGCTGATGGTTCCGGGGACCGGGCCGCTGCATGCGCAGATGGATGGTGACCCGCCCGGCGGCTCACATGCTCCGCATCCCCGGGACGACTCGCGCGCAGCCGCCCCCCAGACCGGCATCACCCAGTCCGTGGCCCGCTGGTGCTTCGAGGACATCCCCCTGCAGCCCTTCTGCGCGGCGGTCGCGGACATGGGGCTGCCCGCCATCGACCTCCTCCTTGTGGACGAATGGGCGGTCGCGCACGACCACGGCCTGACGGTCTCGTGCGGCGATGTCGGCGCGGGCACCATTGAAGACGGGCTCAACGAGCCCCGCAACCACGCGGGCATCATCCGCGCCTTCGAGCAGCACATCCCCCGCGCCGCGCGCGAGGGCATCCCCAACGTGATCTGCTTCTTCGGCAACCGCCGCGGCATGCCGGATGCGCCCGCCATCGAAAACTCGATCCGATGCCTCCGGGAATGCGCGCCCATCGCCGAAGCCGAAGGGGTCACGATCCTGGTCGAAGCGCTCAACTCCAAGTCGGGCGGTCACGTGGACTACATCGGCGACCACATGTCCTACGCCCTCGAAGTCATCCGCGCCGTCGACTCCCCCCGGGTGCGCATCCTCTACGACATCTACCACATGCAGATCATGGAAGGCGACATCATCCGCACCCTCACCGACGCCCGCGACTGGATCGGCCACTACCACACCGGCGGCGTCCCCGGGCGCGCCGAGATCGACGAGTCGCAGGAGCTGAACTATCCGGCCATCGTGCGCGCGATCCGCGACACGGGTTTCACCGGCTACATGGCCCACGAGTTCATTCCGCGCAGCAGCGACCCCCTGCGCTCGCTGAGGGAAGCCGTGGAGATGTGCGCGCAGGCGTGAGGTGGCCGGGACGCGCCGCCAGATCGTTCCGCTAGTACATCCGCGCGCTCTGGAAGACGTTGCGCATGTCTTCGTAGCGCCCGTCCAGGTAGCAGCGGAGGTTGTAGCGGAAGATGTCGGTGATCTTGCGGTTCTCGCTTGCGGCGTTCGCGGAGGAGTGGGGGCTGACGATCACGTTGGGCATGTCCCAGAAAGGGCTGTCGGCCGGGAGCGGCTCGTCGGCGAACACGTCGAGGCCCGCGAGGGCGACGCGTCCGTCGCGCAGGGCTTCGAGGAGGGCGGGCTCGTCGACTACGCCACCCCGCGCGACGTTGACCAGGACGGCACCCGGCTTGAGGGCTCGCAACGCGGCGTCGTCGATGAGCCTGTCGGTCTCCGGCGTGTGGGGGACGCTGAGGACGAGGGCGTCGGCATCCGCGAGCATTTCGTGCATGGCGTGATTTGGATGGAGCGCGTCCACGCCAAGCTCCGCGGCTGAGCGGCGCGATCCCGGGCTGGCCAGCGCCACGATCCTCATCCCGAAACTTCGGCCGACCCGCGCCACCTGGCGGCCGACTTCCCCCGCCCCGATAATCGCGAGCGTCCTTCCCTCCAACTCCTCTCCGCAGAAACGTTCCCACAGGTGCCGGCGCTGAAGGTCGGCGAGGTGCGCGAACTTGCGCACGTGGGCGAGCAGGATCAGGAAGACGAACTCCGCCAGGGGGCCGCCGTGCACGCCGCGCGCGGTCGTGATGAGCAGATCCGAGTCCAGCAACCCCAACGCTTCGACCGTCCGGCCCACCCCTGAACTGGTCCCCTGGATCCAGCGCACGTTGGGCGCGTATGCGAGCCCCCCGCTGCCGTCCGGGTTGCGTGGCGGGAAGTCCCAGAGGATGTCGGCGCGCCCGAGATGCGCCCGCCAGCGCGCCTGCTGATCGGGTGTGCGCCGAAAGTCGGCCGGACCGGTGTGGTCGGCCTCGTAGCGTTTTGGGGGAAGAACATCCGGGTCGTGGACGACTTCAAGCCGCTCGGGGTCGACGGCGCGGATGCGCTCCACCTGCTCGCGCTCGAGTGGGCTGGCGATGAAGATGTTGAGGCGTTTCGGCGTCATGGTAGATGTTGGGAGATGTGCGGAATGGCGGGAGTCCGTTGATTGGGTGGGGGCAGCGGCCCTGCGTCCTCACAGACCGTCGAGGGACTGGCCCTCGAACAACCTACACGTCGCGGCCTCGCGCGCAGATGGGCGGCATCGCGACGGAGGCCCCGAGTTGCTCCCAACGGATTGGCTTCATCCCCCACTCGGGTTCCCGCAGGTTCCGGTAACCCCGCCGCCTCCTTAGAATCATCCGGTTCCGTCCCTGTGTCCTCTGGCTCCGTGCGCGTTGCGCGGACCACGCACGCCTGACCCCCCATCCTCCGCGAGAATCATGCTTGCCACCATCGCCCTCGCCGCCCTGCTGCAGCTCCCCGGCCCCCAGGCGCCCGCCTCGCCGGGCGAATTCGTTCCCGGTACGACGTACGACCCGGCCATCCCCACGATACAGTCCGTGGTGGGGCACGAGGTCTGGGAGGTGGTCACGCCGCCCGACCAGGTCACGCGCTACTTCGAGGTGCTGGCCGAGGCGGCCCCGGACCGGACCCACCTGGTCCACTACGCCGACAGCTGGGAAGGGCGGCCGCTGGTGATCATGGTGATCGGGTCGCCGGAGCGGATCGCGTCGCTGGACGAGGTGAAGGCCGGGCTGGCGCGGCTGGCCCATCCGGAGGGACTGTCGGACGCCGAGGCCGACGAGCTGATCGCCGGGCTCCCGGTGGTGACCGCGCTCATGCACAGCATCCACGGCAACGAGATCAGCCCCTCCGGGGCGGCCATGATGGAGGCGTACCACCTGCTGGCCGCTCAGAACGACCCCGACGTCGACCTCATCTTCGCCGAATCGCTGGTGCTCATCGATCCGCTCGAGAACCCGGACGGGCGCAACCGCTTCGTTCAGGAGAACACCATGGCGGCGGCGGCCCGGCCCAACGTGGAGGCCTACTCGGCCGAGCACGACGAGCGCTGGCCGGGCGGGCGCGTCAACCACTACCTGTTCGACCTGAACCGCGACCTCTTCATTCAGAGCCAGGTGGAGACGCAGGGCAAGGTGCGCATCTTCCTGGAGTACTGGCCGCACATCGTGGCCGATCTGCATGAGATGGGCGGCGACGCCACCTATTTCTTTCCGCCCACGGCACCCCCGGAGAACCCCTGGTACGGCGAGCGCCAGATCGCCTTGATGGACGTGTTCGGCCGCGCCAACGCCGCTGCGTTCGACGCGCGCGGCTTCGCCTACTTCAACCGCGAGGTCTTCGACCTCTTCTATCCGGGCTACGTGGACATGTGGCCGATGAACCACGGCGCTCTCGGGATGACCTACGAGCAGGCGTCGGCGCGCGCGCTGGTGCTCGAGCAATCCGATGGCGATGTGCTTACCTACGGGGACGGCGTTCTACACCAGTTCACCGCGGCGATAACCACGGCGCACACCTCGGCCGTGAACCGGGAGCGCATCCTCCGTGACTACCTGGCCTTCCGCCGCGAGGGGATCGAACTGGGAAGCCAGGGCGTGGCCGAGTACGTGCTCCACTCGGCGCACGATCCGGGGATGGCGGAACGGCTGGCGCGCATGCTGGTGCGCAACGGCATCGAAGTGCGCGAGGCCGGCGGGCCGGTAAACGTCGCCGGACGCCAGCTCCCGGCGGAGGGGACCTTCATCGTCCCCATGGACCAGCCGACGCACCGGTTCGCGCGCAACCTGCTCGACGCGCACGTGCCGATGGCGGAGGACTTCCTTCAGGAGCAGATCGACCGGCGCTCCCGGCGCGAGCCCGACCAGATATACGACCTGACCGCGTGGAGCCAGTCGCTGCTCTGGGATGTGGAGGCGATCACCGTCGACCGTCCCACCGGGGCAGCCGGCGCCCCCGTCACGGCCACCCGCGAGCCGGAGGCTCTCGCGCTCCCGGAGGCGACCGTCGGCTACCTCCTGCCGTGGGGGACCAACGCGGCCGGGGCGGTCGTGGAAGCCCTGCGCGAAGGCGTGCGCGTGCGGGCCGCCGGCGGCCGCTTCACCCTGGACGGGCGCGAGTTCCCGATGGGCACCGCGATCGTGCGCACGACCGAGAACGGGCCCGATCTGCGCGCGACGCTGGGGCGCATCGCCGGGGCCCACGGGGCGGAGGTCGTCCCCATCGACGGCGCCTACGTGACCGAGGGGTTGTCGTTGGGCAGCAATGCCACACGGGGGCTGCGCGAGCCCAGGGTGCTGCTGGCCTACGACGAGCCCGGCCAGACCTACTCGGTGGGCTGGACCCGGTACGTCCTGGAGCGCCGCTACGCCCAGGCCACCACGGTCGTGCGCGCATCCAGCCTGGGACGCGCGGACCTGAACCGCTACGACGTGATCGTCTTCCCCAGCGGCAACTATTCGGGCGCGGTCGGCGGCGGCCTGCAGGACCGGCTGAGCGAGTGGATGCGCGGGGGCGGCACCCTGATCACCATGGCCGAGTCGACCCGCTGGGCCACGCGTGCGGGGCTGCTCGCCAGCACCGCCGAGCGCCGCGGCGGACGTGCCGAGGCCGACGATCCCCCGGACCCCGGCACGCCCGACCAGCCCATCGAATACCTGGATGCCATCGTCCCCGCGGACGAAGCTCCGGCGGCCGTGCCCGGCGCCATCCTCAGGGTGCTGCTCGACGATGAGCACTGGCTCGCCTCCGGGACCGACGGCGAGATCGGAGTTCTGGTGGAGGGATCGCGGGTGTTCCGTCCGGTGACACTGGATGACGGGACCAACGTCGGACGCTACGCGGACGAGAACGATCTGCTGCTGGGCGGGATCGTATGGGAGGAATCCCGGCCCCAATTGGCTAACAAGGCGTTCCTGATCCATCAGCCCGTCGGCTCCGGCCAGATCGTGGCATTCGCCGAGGATCCCAACTACCGTGCGTACGCGGAAGCAACCCAGCTTCTGTTCATGAACGCCGTCCTGCTCGGGCCAGGCCGCTGAAGAGCGGCGACAGGAACGCGCGCCGGCGGAATGCGTGCCGGCACCATCTCAACATGGGAACGACCGAATGAAGATCTGCGTGGTGGGCGCGGGAGCCATCGGAGGACTGCTCGCGGTGAAGCTCGCGAATGCGGGCGAGGATGTGACGGTCATCGACCAGGGCGCGCACCTGGAGGCCATCCGGCGGAACGGACTCAAGCTGATCATGGCCGACGGCTCCGAGCACCATGCCGTGCTCGACGCCCGCGGCGACATGGACGGGGTGGGCGAGCAGGACCTCGTCATTCTGGCGGTAAAGGCACAGGTGTTGCCGGCGGTGGCGCCGGGGGTCCGTGGCATGCTCGGCTCAGAGACCATGGTCGTCCCGGTTCAGAACGGGCTGCCCTGGTGGTACTTCGAGAAGCACGGCGGCCCGTTCGCCGGACACCGGCTTCAGTCGCTGGATCCCGACGGCGTCCTTGCGGACAACATCCCTGTCGACAACATCGTGGGCACCGTGACCTTCCCGGCGGGCGAGATCGCCGCGCCCGGGGTGGTGCGACACACCGAGGGCAACCGCTTCCCCATCGGCGAGCTGGACGGCTCGCGCACGGAGCGCGCCCAGCAGCTCGTGGACTTGCTCACGCGCGCCGGCTTCAAGTCGTTCGTCATCGACGACATCCGCGCCGAAATGTGGCTCAAGCTCTGGGGCAACCTCTCGTTCAACCCGATCAGCGCCCTCACCCGGGCCACGCTGGTGGACATCTGCCAGTACCCGCTCACGCGTCAACTGGCGCGGACGCTGATGGAGGAGGCCCAGCAGGTGGCGGGCAAGCTTGGGATCACCTTCCGGGTGGGGATCGAGCGGCGCATCGCGGGCGCGGAGCGCGTGGGCGCGCACAAGACCTCGATGCTCCAGGACGTCGAGGCGGGCCGCTCGCTCGAGATCGACGCCATTATCGGCGTGGTCTCCGAGCTCGGCCGGTTGGTGGGCGTGCCGACGCCGAGCGTCGACGCCATCCAGGCGCTGGTGGCGCTGCTCGACAAGGGTGTGCGGGAGGGGACGGTTTAAGGAGTAGACTTAGTCCATAGAACTAAGTCCGATGCCCTACAGCCCGAGCTCGTTCCAGGCCTCCATCCGTTCCAGCATCCGGCTGGCGGTTGCCGTGTCGCCGCGCAGGCCGGCTTCGCGGTAGAGGGCGAAGTAGGCGAGGGCGTAATAGGTGGGAATCCCCAGGCTGCTGGGATCGCGCCAGTAGTCCCACCCCTCGGGGAGACCGCTCCGGTGCACGTAAACCTCGTCCACCAGCGTCCGCGTGCGCTCGGTATCGACCCACACTCCGACCCCCGACAGCCGGTTCGGGTCACCCACCTGGGCGATCCCCCGGGCCTGCAGCGGCGCCGGGTCTCCGGGCCAGAGCCGATAGGCCACACCCTGCCGGACGATGTACCTGCGCAGCCCCATGTCCTCCGGAGCTCCCACGGCGGAGGCGAAGTAGATGGGCCGGTCCTCGATGGAGTTGGCGATGAAGGACAGCGCAAACTGCATCCACGGCTGCATCAGGCGTCCCTGCGCGACCGTCGCGGTGACCGGGCCCAGGCGAAAACGGCGCTCCTCGGCGAGCGGCGCGACACCGGTCATGACGACCCGTTCGATCATGTCGTCGGTCAGCTCGGTGCTGACCACCGCTCGCGTCGGGGACGAAATCGGCTCGCGCAGGACCAGCGGCACCAGCCCCGCGGCCTGCGCCGAGGCCGGGTTGTCGGTGTACAGCGCCGCCGTGCCCACCGGCGTGTAGGGACGCTGGCAGAGGATGCGGGTCGGGTCCGCGTCCGGATCCTCGCCGGGACCGCAGGGACGGCTCAGGCCCCGCAACTGCTTCACGTACCAGTCGGTGTTGAGGTACGACGTTACCGCCACGACGACATCGCGCCGGATGCCCTCCACCTCCTGCAGATACCAGAGCGGGAAGGTGTCGTTGTCGCCGTTGGTGAAGATGAGCGCGTAGGGCTCCACGCTCATCAGCAGATTGTAGGCCCAGTCGCGCGCGGAGTAGTCGTCCGAACGGTTCGCGCGCTGAAAGTTGAGGATCAGCGGCACCAGCGCCAGCAGGAGCACCGGCGAAGCCATCTTCATCGACCCCAGGTTTCGCGACAGCGATTTCCACAGGCCCGCGAGGCCGATCCCCGAGATGAGGCCCCAGAGCGAGAAGCCGACGACGAAGAAGTAGTCGCGCTCGCGCACTTCCTTCTCGATTCCCTGGTCGGGGAAGGAGTAGCCGAGCCTGAAGTTCAGATAGTAGACCAGCCCGACGGAGAGAATGCCGAAGAGCGAGGCCAGATACAGCCAACTGGCCCGGTCCTTCCGATAATGCTCGCGCAGGCCGAGGGCGCCTAGCGCGAGGAAGATCAGCGTGAACAGGAGCCGGCTGGGAGGAAACCGGTTGTCTGCGAAGGCCACTCCACGCGCCCACTGCCAGTCGAAGTACTGCATCCAGTTGCCGTACTGGGCGAAAAGCGGCGCCTGCCGCGGCACCAGCGGGGGCTTTGCGTACTGTTCCCGCTTGAGCGCCGACGACAGCTCCTCGCATCCCGCGTTGCCGTATGTGGCGATGCTCACCAGCGCGTCGGGGACCCCTTCGCAGGTCGGCTGCGCCTCGTTGATGACCGGGTCGAGGCCGGAGCGGATGGGGAGGAAGAGGTGGATGCTCAGCCCGAGGAGGACCGCCACGAGCGAACTTGCGTAGAGGCGCGGGCTCAGTAGCGTGCGCGCGCGCACCACGAGGATGAAGAGGAAGAGGGACGGCAACACCAGCAGCGCCATGAGGTGGTTGCCCACGGAGAGCGCCATGATGAACGCCATCAGCACCAGGAGATTGTCTTCCCTTCCCTTTCCGAGGTTCTCCTGCCAGCGGAAGGTGAGCCAGGTGAGGACGGCGATGGTCAGGAGGGATACGGTGTATACCTTCTCGTTCACGTTCGACTGGTTCCAGACCGTGAACGCCGTCGCGCTGATCAGGGCCGCCGCGCACGCCCCCACCAGCCGGAAACGCCGGTCGGAGGAAAAGAAGCGCAGGATGTGATGGACGACGAGGAACCAGAACCCGTGGGCGGCCGCGCTTACTGCCGCAGAAAGGAGGTTGATGCGGACTGCGGTCGAAATGCCCAGGGGAGCCAGCAGGATGTCCCAGGCGCGGGCGAGCACGACGAAGAGCGGGTTCCCCGGGGGATGCGGGATGCCGAGCATGTGCCCGGTGGCGATGTATTCGCTCGTGTCCCAGAACGCCGTGGTGGGAGCCACGGTCGCCGCGTAGAGGAGGAACACGGCGCCCGCCACCCCGGCCGCCCAGCGGTACGGAGGTGTGTTTCCCGAGGCCACTAGCTGGCTCCGGGAACCAGCGTGATGCCTCCGGCCTGCTTGCCGATCTCCGCCATTCCCACTCGCTCGTAGGTCGCGAGGTCGATGACCTCGACGATGCCCGACTGCCCCCCGATTCCTTCGACGGTGACGAAGGCGAAGCGGTTGTCCGACGTCACGACGACCCCGTGGGTAACCTCCTGGGTGCTCTCGATCCTGGCCAGCTGCTCGCCGGTGTCGAGGTCCCACACCACCAGGTGGCCGCTGCCCTTGAGGGTCGCAAGCAGGCGGGATCCGTCCCGGGTGAGGGCCAGGTTGTAGGGTGCGCCCTCGGCGGGGATGCGCCGGGCCACGCTCCAGGACTCGATGTCCACCTGGACGATGTCGTTGCCGCGGTTGCAGGCCACGTAGACGTAGCGCCCGTCGCCGGAGAGTGTGGTCCAGGTCGGCGAGCAGGCGGCCATGCCGGAGCCGCCCATCGCGCCGGCCATGTCACCGGTGGTCCCGCCGGCCATCCCGCCAGCGCCCATCCCCGCGCCGTGGGCGACCGGTTCGCCGACCGGCTCTCCCGTCACCAGGTTGAGCCGCCGGGTCACCTCGAGCGAGAAGGTGGACATCTCCACCAACTGGTCGTCCATCATGCAGGCCGAGTAGTTGTGCATGCCGTCCGGCGACATGCGCGACCCGTGCGGCATGGTGCATGTCGTCACCTGCTCGATCTCGTACATCTCCTCGGTGTCCACCACCGACACCGTGCTCGGGACGTGGTCGCCGTAGAAGTTCGAGTTGACCGCGAAGGCCAGCACGCCGTCGGGGGTGAGCGACACGGTCGCGGGGAAGAACCCGAGCTCTGTCGCCGCCACCACCGTGTCCGGGCCGGTCTCGTACTTGAGCAGGTAGCCGTTCGGGAAGCCGTGCCCGAGCGTCAGGTACCAGTATTCGCCGGACGGATCGAAGAACATCCCGTGCGGGCCTTCGATCTCGGCGGGCCAGCGGCCCACCCGGATGACCTTCTCCACCGAGAGCCCGGCTTCGGGCGTGAACTCGAGCACCGCGACCTCGTCCTCGGACTCCGCGGCCACGTATGCCCGGTAGGATTGGGCCTGACCCGGCTGGGGAGCGGAGACGAGCACGGCCAGTAGCGCGGCGGCTGCGAGCCGGTGTGACGTGGCGCGGCGATGGCACCGCGACAGGCCCTTCGTCACGGAACCAGCGTCCTCCTCGGCTGCAGCCGAACCGACCAGAGCCCGGAGTGGTGCTCGGCGATGAACAGGTGTCCCTTGTGAATCTGCGGGCCCCAGCTGAAGGGCGCGTTGGGCACGAAGGCGTCGGGGTCGTTGGCGGCGTAGTGCGCGATCTCGCGGCCCTGCAGGCCCAGGTTGCCCTTGAGCTCCCCGGAGATGTCGATGACGCGGGTGCCACCGTTGTAGTAGGCCGCGTAGAGACGGTCTCCGTCGATCCACATGTTGTGCGACCCGGCCTCCGGGATCTCGTAGCGCGCGACCTCTTCGGGGTTGTTGGGGTCGGTGAAGTCGACGACGTGGATGTAGCCGGCCATGCGCGGGGGCGTGCGCTCGGCGTCCAGGTCGTTGAAGCCGGGGCGGCCGATCTCGTCTCCCATGAAGATGTAGAAGCGCCCGGTCGGGCTCCAGTACGGGAAGGCCGCGTGGGTGGCCCCGCCGATGTCGGCGAAGCTGCTCATGAGTACCGGGTTGGAGGGGCTGCCGCCCCGGTCGCCGCCGCCCACGTCGATGACCGCCACCCCGTCGGCCCAGTTGGAGGTGTAGGCGATTCCGTCCACGATCCAGATGTCGTGAATGCCGTGGCCCGGGGTGTCGAGCTCGAAGCGGCCCACGCGGTGCGGGCTGGTCGGGTCCTCGATGTTGATCACGTCGAAGCGGACGCCGTTGTTCACCGCGTACACATGGTTGTCGTAGACGAAGACGTTGTGCACGCCGCCGGTCAGCTCGTCGTCGAAAGTGGAGAGGATTTCCACGTTGCGCGGGTCCGAGCAGTCCACGATGACGATGCCGTTGCGCCGGTTCGAGGCGCCCTCGCGCGAGATCACGCAGACGCGGCCGTCCTCGGAGACCTTCACGTCGTTGGTGGTGCGCGCGTCCACCACCAGCGAGTCGGTCATGACCGGAGCCGCCGGGTCGGTCACGTCCCACCAGTAGGTCGCGCCGTAGGCGCCCCAGGTCCCGGTGATGGCGTAGTCGCGGCCGTCGATGCCCTCCCACACCCACAGGTCGGAGGTAGGCACGTCGCGCACGGCGCCCTGGCCGATGAACTCCACGGTCTCGCTCACGTTGCGCGGCTCGATGCGGATGGTCTGGTTGGCGGAGTGGCCGGGAACGGTGGCCATGACCGTGTACACGCCAGGCCGGTACGCCACGAAGCGGCCCTGCTGGTCGATCTCGGCGGGCGCGAAGTCCGCGGTGGCCTCGATATCCGCGTAGGGCACCACTGAATAGGTCACGGGGACGTCGCTGGCCTCGCTGCCCGCCATGGGGGCGGCCTCGAAGCGGATCACGTCGCCGGTGCGGCCCACCTCCTGGCTCCCCGACAGCGAAATCGAGGTGACCGGGCTCGCGACCACGTCGTAGACGACCTCTCCGGCGACCCCCTCGGCGGCCGCGGTCAGGGTGACCCGGCCGGGCGCGTGCGCGCTGAACACGCCGAAGCGGTCGACGCTCCCCACCGACTCGTCGCTGGTGCTCCAGCCCAGCTCCACGTCGCCGCGGGCATCATTGACCGCGTCGTACACGGTGGCCCGGTGGCGCATCACCGTGCCCACATAGAAGCGCCCGTTCTCGCCCGGCGAGATCTCGACCCGGTCGAGGGCCGGGTACGGCACCGAGACGGTCATCTCCGCGCGGACGTTGCGGTCGGTGGCGACCATCAGCGTCACCAGGTAGTCACCCCCGTACACCGCCTCGACGGCGCCGGTGGTTCTGTTCACGTCCAGGCGCCCGCGCGCGCCCCGCGCCATGTACATGATCGGGGCATCGACGGCGTTCCCGTCGGCATCGACAACGCTGGCTGTGATCTGTCCGCTCTCCCCGGGCTGAAGGGTGAGCACGGCCTCCTGCACCACGATGCGCGCGGCTTCCTGCGCGGCGAGGGACGAGGCGCCGAGCGCGAGCAGGGCGAGGAAGCAGAGGACGCTGGCAGAACGGATCTTCATCTCGGTTACTCCATGCAACGGATCGACTGTCGGGCCTGAAAAAGTCGAAAAACCAGTGGGTTTGCGCAAATGCAGCCCCGTCCTCAGAAATTCACCACCAGAGCCATGGTCAGCACCCGATCCGACTTGTCCAGCGGGATGGGCACCTTGCCCGCGGACTCCCCCTGCATGCTGGTGAGCGGAACGTCGACCAGCGAGGGCCGGTTGTCGAACTGGTACTGGAACTTGGCCTGCAGCCCGAAGTGCTCGCTCATCGAGACGCCCAGCGAGGTCACCCAGTCCGCGCGCAGGTCCGCCGGATTGAAGCCGTTCTCGTCCACCACCAGGATGCTCTTCAACTCCGTGTTGTCGGTCAGCTGGATCTCGTATTCGCCGGAGACCTGAAGGCCGATGAAGGTGTTGGCGGCGTCGGGATCGGGCACCACGTCGTCCTGCCTGGTCACGGTGAGCCCGTAGGAGCTGCGCAACTGGTGCACTTCATCCTCCATCCAGCGCGTCGACATGCCGGCGACCAGCACATAGCGGGCATCGATGCCGGTGAAGGTGTTGCGGGTCCATCCCAACTGACCGAACACCGACGACCGCTGCGAGAACTCCCGATCGCCGCGAAAGCGGATGTGGTAGTTCTCCGCGGACACCCGGGTCTCGCTCTCCTCTTCGACCCGATAGTCGTCGCTAGTGCCGATGGCGGAGCGCTTGAAGCGGGTGGTGTTCGTGCGCAGGGCTCCGAACTCCAGCTTGGTCTCGGTCCGCTCCCATTCCGTGATCAGCTCGTTGGCGAGCCCGAACGTGGTCGACTCGGTGTTGCCGCGGGTCTGGATGAAGCTGAACTCGCTGGAGTTGGACCACTCCGGGGGGAGAGGAATCTGGGGGATCTGCGCGCTGGTGTCGGCGCCGGTGCCAAGCAGAAGCGCGAGCACCAGGAAGAGGGGCACGCAGCCGCCCACCCCCGGCGGACGCCCAGTCGACAAACGCCCTCGTGTTACCAAACGCCCTCGTATCCGTCCGCGGCGAGATTCCACCTGGGCCCGAAGACGTGAAGCTTCGTCGTCGGCGACGAGCCGTCGGTGAGTTCCCCGCCCACATGCGTCCAGGCGAGCAGGCTTCCCTCCAGGTTCAGCACCGGCACGCCCTTCTTCCCCATGCGGCGCGCGTACCTCGAACTCCGTGCGCCCACCGTGCAGTAGGCGACCACGGTACAGTCCCCCAGTTCTTCCCGCTGGCCCTCGAATTCCTCGGGGGTAATTGCTCCGGGCAGGGTGGACACCGCTCGTTCCGCCGGAGAGCGGACGTCGACGAGCACGGTGTCGTTGGCGGACACGCGCTCGCGCAAGGTGGCCGCGCTGATGGTCTTCACATCCGGAAAGCGGCGGCCCACCTGCGAAATCATCCCATCGAGCGCCCGCCGCCTGTCTTCCTGCGAAGCCGTCCTCTTCACCCTGTGTCCCCTGGTCCCAGGTGCGTGCAGCCGTCTCTCGAATACGTTCCGCCCATCAAATGAAGAACATGCCTGTTGCCAACCCGGCCGACTCCGCCCACTCGCCTGCGGCCATCTTCTTCCCTCCTTCGGGCCGCACCTTCGCGATCAGCAATTGGCCATCCGGAGCCGCGACGCGAACGCCCTCCGAACCGACGCCGGTCACCTGCCCGGGACGAATCGAAAGCGCCTCGTCGATCCGCGAAGCGCCGTAGAGCTTGACCCACGCGCCGTTGAACGTACTCCACGCCCCCGGCTGGGGGTCCGCGCCGCGCACGAGGTTCCACGTCCGGCGCAGCGGCAGATTCCAGGACACCCGCACGTGCTCGTGTTTGCACCAGCCTTCGTAGGTGGCCGCGGAATGATCCTGGGCGATCTTCGGTGCCTCGCCCGCGCGCACCAGGTCCACGCCCTCGAGCATGGCGTCGACCCCCATGGGGAATAGGTGGTTGAAGTAGAGGCTGCCCAGGGTGTGATCGCCGATATCGACTTCCTTCTGAAGTAGAATCGGGCCTTCGTCGAGCCCGTTGTCGGGCCAGAAGATCGAGAGCCCCGTCTTCTCCCTGCCCCAGATGATGGGCCAGTTGATGGAGCTGGGGCCGCGATGCAGCGGGAGCAGCGAGGGATGATACTGGATGGTCCCGTGGGTCGGGATGTCGAGCGCCTGCTCGGGCACGAAGAGGGTCACGTAGGCCATCACGCCCAGGTCGGGGCGGAGCGACTTCATCTGCGCCCAGGTGTCCTCGTTCTTGAAGGAGGATGGCTGGAAGAGGGGCAGGCCGTGTTCACGGGCCGCGTCCGCGAGCGGGTCGGGGCGCTGTCCGGGCTTTTCGGGACGGGTGTAGACGCCGACGATGTCCTCGCCGCGCTCCACCAGCGCCTTGAGGACGCTTGCGCCGAAGCCCTGTTGGCCGTTGACGATTATTCTCATCCTTCAGCTCACCGGACGGTCGGCGTTCATGACCCAGCGGTCGTACCAGGCGAGATAGCGCTCGTAGCGGTCCTTCTGGTAGCTGGGGATGCGGAGGCCGTGGCTCTGGCCCGGGTAGACCACGAGCTGGGTGGGCACGCCCCGCCGGCGCAGCGCCTGATAGAGCTGCTCGGAGTTGAGGATGGGCACGTTCCAGTCGTCCTCGCCGCCCATGATGAGGGTCGGGGTGGTGACCTCGTGCACCTTGTTGAAGGGGCTGATGCGCTCCCAGTTGTCGCGGTTGTCGCCCTCCCAGGGGAGCCCCAGCTCGGCCTCCCACTGGCGCTGGTAGTGGTCGTGGCCGTAGTTGGCGATGTAGAGGACTTCGCTGGCCCCGGTGATGGCGCCCTCGAAGCGGTCGGTCTGGGTGATGACGTAGTTGGTGAGGATGCCGCCGTACGACCAGCCGCCCACGCCCAGCCGGTCGGGGTCGGTCCAGCCCTGCTCGATGGCGTAGTCGATGCCCGCCATCACGTCCTTGAAGTCGGGGTTGCCCCAGTCCGCCCACAGCGCCGCCGAGAAGTCCTGGCCGTAGCCGGACGAGCCGCGCGGGTTGGTGCGCACCACGACATAGCCGTGCGACGCGAAGAGCTGCGACTCGAACTGGAAAGAGTGGCTGTACTGGGAAACCGGGCCCCCGTGGATGCGCAGGATGGTGGGATAGGCGCGCCCCTCCTCGTAGTCCGGTGGGAAGGTGACGAATCCTTCGACCTCGATGCCGCCCTCGGAGGGGAACTGGATGTTGCGGGTCTCGGCGATGTTGACGGTTTCGAGGAAGTCGTCGTTGTGGCCCGTGATGCGGCGGAGCGAGGCTTCTCCGTCATCGAAGTCCTCGACGGCGTAGATTTCGCCGGGACGGTCCAGGTGGTTGACCAGGGCCGCGAAGGTGTTGCCCCGCCGGTCGAAGCCCGAAGCCGACAGTCCGCCGGACACCGGCCTCTCCAGATCCGAGCCGTCCGGGCGGATGCGCGCGATGTGGTTTTCGGACGAGTCCTCAAGCCCGAACCAGATCCATTCGCCGTCCGGGGAGAAGCGGGGCGAGCGCACGTTGCGGTCCAGGTCGGTGGTGAGCAGCCGGGGTTCGCCACCGTCCGCGGAGACCATGGCCAGGTGGGTTGTGGCGTACCAGATCAGGTCGGGGCGGATGCCGGTGGTGTAGGCGATCCAGCGTCCGTCCGGGCTCCACTGCGGTGAGCCGTCGGAACCGGGGTTGGTGGTGACCTGCCGGGGCGAGTCGGTGGGCTCCTCCAGGTCGGCGGAGACCACCCAGATGTCGTTGTTTGCGTTCAGGTCGGGATCTTCCGTCCGGTTGGAGACGAACGCGATCTGCGTGCCGTCCGGGCTCCAGACGCCCAGAGACTCATTCCAGCGCCCCGTGGTGAGCTGCCGCAACTCCCTGGCATCGATCTTGTAGACATACAGGTGCGTCATGCGTGAGCCGGTCAGGTATCCGGCTCCGTCCCGCTTGAACTGGATGCGGTCGATGACCCACGGATCCTGCGGAGCGTTGGGCTTCGCGTCCTCGTCCTCCTCCTCGGCATCGCGGATGGTGAGGAGGAGACGCGTGCCGTCGGGCGACCAGCGGTATCCGCCGACACCCTGCTCGACGTCGGTCAGGGGGAAGGCTTCGCCGCCGCGCCGGTCGAGCGCCCACACCTGGGTCGGGTCGCCGTCGCGCGCCGCCGTGAAGGTGAGGTATCGGCCGTCCGGGCTCCACGCGGGGGAGCCGGCAGACTGGTTGTCGCGGGTGAGCGGAACGGCGTCGCCGCCCGCCACCGGCGCCATGTAGACGCGGGTATAGGAGCGTTCATCCTCCAGGGAGGTGCGAGAGACCGTGTACGCGACCCAGTCGCCCTCGGGACTGACCACCGGCGAGCCGACGTTCTCGAGTTCGAACAGATCGTCGACCGTGATGTTGCGCCGCTCTTGCGCGACTGCGGCTGGAGGCGCGAGCGCCGCCGCGAATAGCGCGAACCCGAGGGCTGCCGTTGCGAGAGCCTTCATGATGAACTCCTGTACAGATTGAGTAATGAGACTGATCGAGGGGGAGGCGAAGATGAGTGATGAAGCCGGGGGAATCCGGGCGCACGCAAGAATAACAGCGAGTCAACGGAGGGCGCGACCCGAATCGGCCGCGCGCCTGAAGCGCATGGAGGCAGCGATGATGATGGGAAGATCGGGAGTGTCCACCGTGGTGGACAGTGCGGCAACGGGGAGAGTCGGCGGAGTGGCACTTTTCCTCATGCGGGCGATGCTGGTAGCTGCGGTGACCGCGCTCGCCACCGCCTGCGCCGCGCGCGCCGGGGAGGGGAACCCTGCCATCACGCCCGGGCTCGAGGATCAGATCGAGATCCGGATCATCAACAACAACTTCAGCGACGCGCGGATGTACGCGGTGCACCCGCGCGGGCGCGAGTACATCGGCATGCTCACGGGGAAGACCGAGGCCAACTACACCCTCGACTGGGACATGTCGCAGACGCTCTCGATCGAGATCTCGCTTCTCGCGGGCGGCACCTGCACGACGGAGGAACTGATCGTCGATCCCGGCGAGGCCCTCTTCCTGAGCATCGATTCCACGCTGGCCACGATGAGGAACTGCCGGCCGACCGCGACGGGGATCGGCGGGGGTTAGCTGCCGGCGGGACGGACGGCCCAGGTTTGCGTCGTTAGCGCAGCGGCGGCGCGCTAGCGGGCGGGCGCCGGTGCCCCGTAGCCTGCTCGAAAGCATAACCGAAGCGAATCAGCATCTCTTCAGTAAAAGGGCGGCCCAGGAACTCGATGCCGATGGGCAGACCGTCCGGCGTAAAGCCGGCGGGGACCGTGAGCGCGGGCCAGCCCGTCAGCGGGCTGAGCAGGCGGTTGTCACCGAGGCCGTAGTTGTCGGCCGGTGAGGGATTGGTCTCGACGTCCGGGGCGATGAGGGACGGCGGGTGGTCGAAAGTGGTGTGCACCAGCGCGTCGAGGTCGTGGTCGGCCATGACCTGGTAGACGTCCTGGCGGAGCTGGTCGCGGGCCAGCAGGTAGGCCAGGTAGCCGGGGTCGCGGGTCGTCTTTCCGAGTGAGTTCGCCAGCCCGGTTGCCCGCCAGGGCGTCACCCGGCCGCTGAGCAGGATGGAGCGCAGGGTCGTGTAAGGGGGATCGTCGAGTTCCGCCAGGTAGTCGTTGGTGGCGGTCTCGGTCTCGTGGGGGTTCATGGAGTAGATGGCGTTAACCCCGTCGACCCCGGGGATGGCGACGTTGTCCACTACTTCCGCTCCCAGCGCGCGCAGCTGTTCGACGGCCGCATCGACGATCGCGCGAGCTTGCCGGTATCCCTCCGAGTCCGTGTCCAGCGCCTGGTCCATGGGGTCGCGGATGATGCCGATGCGGGCCCCATCGAGCCCGTCCTCGGAGAGCCCGTCGCTGTAGGAATCGGGAACCTGTCCCGCCGACATCGCGGTCACCGGGTCGTTGGGGTCGTACCCGGCGATGGCGTCCAGCAGGATCGCCGCGTCCATCACTGTCCGGGTCATCGGCCCCATGGTGTCGGTGGTGGGGTTGGCGGGCATCATGCCGTAGCGGCTGACCAGTTGGAGGGTGGGCCTGAGCCCGACCAGCGCATGCACCGCCGACGGGCCGCGGATGGAGCCGCCGGTGTCCTCACCGATGCCGATCATGCCCAGGTTCGCGGCCACGCCCGCGCCCGTGCCGCCGGAAGAGCCGCTTGGATTGCGCCGCGGGTCGTACGGATTGCGGATGAAGCCGAACCCCGAGCCCACGTAGCGCGATGCGAACTCGCCCATGTTGGTCTTGGCGATGATGAGCGCGCCCGCGTCCTTCATGCGGGTGACGATGGTGGCATCGCGGGAGGACACGAAGTCCGCAAAGAGGGCGGAACCGTAGGTGGTGGGCATGTCGCGGGTCTCGACCTGGTCCTTGAGGAGGACCGGGATGCAGTGCAGCGGCCCGCTGAGTCCGCCGCTGGCTAGACTCTGGTCGAGGCGGGCGGCCTCGTCGAGGGCGGCCGGGTTCAGGTTGGCGATGGTGTTGAGCTGCGGTCCCTGCTGGTCGTAGGCCTCGATGCGGTCCAGGTAGCCCTGCACCAAGTCCACGCAGGTCAGGTCACCGGAGAGGAAGGCGGCGTGCACCTCGGCGATGGTCGCCTCCTCGAGCTCGAAGTCCTGGGCGAACGCGGTATCCGGGGCGGCCAGAAGCAGACCGGCGGCCAGGAAGAGCCCCATTGCGCGCGAGGTGCGAGGGCGGGAACGAGTCGTCCATGTCACAGGAAGCGATCCGGGATTCATCGGCGTTCTCCGGCTGAGTCGCGCGTCGAAAGAACTGGGTCGCGCGTCGGAAGAAGGGGGGTGGAAGCGGAGATTGCCGGTGCTGCGAGGCGCTGGTGATTGCCCCGGGCATCCGGCTCCAACACTATCGTGTCGGTCACGCATCCTCCACAACATGGCAGAGACGGAAACATGGCTGATCTCGACATTCAACCGGGCAGGACCCGCATCGGCTGGATCGGGCTGGGCGTCATGGGCCGCAGCATGTGCGCGCACGTCATGGACCACGGGTTCGAGGCGACCGTCTTTACGCGCACGCGCTCCACGGCGGCGTCCGTGCTCGAGAAGGGCGCGGTGTGGGCGGACAGCCCGCGCGCGGTGGCCGAGCGGAGCGACGTGATCTTCAGCATCGTCGGCTTCCCGCGCGACGTGCGCGAGGTGATCCTGGGCGAGGACGGCGCCCTGGCCGGATGCAAGCCCGGAAACGTCCTGGTGGACATGACCACCAGCGAGCCCTCGCTCGCGGTCGAGATCTACGAGGCCGCGCGCGCGAAGGGGGTGGCCAGCGTCGACGCCCCCGTGTCGGGCGGCGACATCGGGGCCCGCGAGGCGCGCCTGTCCATCATGATCGGCGGCGACGAGGACGTGGTGGAGGCACTGGACCCGTGCTGGCGGGCGATGGGGAAGGCCATCGTGCGTCAGGGAGGGCCGGGGGCGGGACAGCACACCAAGATGGTCAACCAGGTGCTGATCGGCCCGCTGATGATCGGGATGTGCGAGGGGCTGCTGTATGCCTACCGGTCAGGGCTCGATCTGGAGACGGTGATGAAGTCGGTGGCTCCCGGGGCCGCCGGCAGCTGGTCGCTCTCCAACTACGGTCCGCGCGTGATCGCCAACGACTTCGACCCCGGCTTCTTCGTCGAGCACTTCGTCAAGGACATGGAGATCGCGCTCGCCGAAGCAGGCCGCATGAAACTGGCGCTTCCGGGACTGGCGCTGGCGCACCAGTTGTATAACGCCCTTCGCGCGCAGGGTAAGGGACACAGGGGAACCCACGCGCTCCAACTCGCGCTGGCTCATCTGTCCGACATCGACTGGATGGGGCGGGACTGACGCGCTTTGCCCCGGTCCTGACATCTACTGACAACTACACTGACATCTGCTGGAAACTATCTGGTCTACGACCCTCCCGGGGCCAGCACCAGCCGGTTCTCCGCCTGCGCCTCCACGGCTTCGCGTGAGAACAGCATCGGGAAGTAGTCCTGGTTGGCCCAGTCCTCGGTGAGGTTGCCGTAGTAGGGGCTTCCCGGCCGGCCCGACTGCCCGGGCGCGTTGGTGAACAGCGACCCGTCCAGGTCGGCGAAGTCGACGATGTGGCGGTAGGTGGCCCCCGTAGCCGCCACGGTGCCCGCGCCCCCGGAGCGCTCCGCCGACGGCAGGTCGTAGGCGGTCACCAGCGCGTGCGGGAACTCGTTCGTGTGGTCGCGTCCCCAGCGCCACTGGGCGGGGTCGTCGCCCTGGTCGCGTGCGATCTGGTCCAGGGCGGCGGCGAGAGCCGCCTCCAGCGCGGCTGCCGCGTCTCTGCCCCCGTCGCCCGCGACTCGGTCGAGCACGTCCCCGTCGACGCGGCGGTAGATCGCGGCCGCCCGGCTGCCGCGGTAGAACACCCCGTTCCAGGCCGCCAGTTCGGCCCGGTAGGGCTCAAGGTCCGCGTCGCTCGCCGACCATCCCCCGAAGAGAGCCGCATGGCGCGCGCCTGACGCCGAGTACGCGTCCTGCTGGAGCGCCCGCGAGTCATCGAGCGTGAAGTCGCTGCCCGCGTTCAACACCTCCTGCACGCGCGCGAAGCGGGCGAAGGGGCCGGCGGTCTTGAAGAAGAGCGGCGGATCGTAGCCCGGCGGGTGGATGTCGTGGTTGGCCGTCCCCACCCAGCCGCGCTCCGGGTTGTACTCGGTGGGCAGATCATCGCGGAAGCCATCCCATTCGTATTCCCCGGTCCCGGGCACCGGAAGCCGCCCGTGCCAGTTGGGGCGGCTCGGCGAGAGAGCGGCCGCCTGCCAGGCGATGTTCCCGTCCGCGTCGCCGCAGATCATGTTCTCGGTCGGTGCCAGCCAGTAGCGCATCTCCTCCAGAAACGCGCTGCAGTCGGAGACCACGTTGAGCCGCAGACCTGCGAGGTATCCCGTGGTGCCCGGTTCGTGCATGGTCGAACGCATGGCGTAGGCGAGGTTGTTGCCGGGATCCCGGTGAAAGATCGGGCCGTGGCGCGAGAACTCGAGTTCCATGGTCACGGGCTCGCCATCCCTCACCTGGACGGTTTCGGTGATGGTCCGCACCTCCTCCCAGCCGTCGCCCCAGCGCACCTGCTTCGGGTTGTCCGGGTTCACCTGCTCGACGTACACGTCGGACTGGTCGGTGCCGACGATCGTGAGTCCCCAGGCGATGCGTCCGTTGTGCCCGATGGCCACCCCGGGAAGCACCGGCTCGGTCGAACCGATGGTGGTCCAGCCGGGTGCGTCCAGGTGAACGACGTAGCGGAGCGACGGGTTGGTTACCCCGCGGTGCGGGTCGTTGGCCACGATCGCATGGCCGCTCGCGGTGCGGCTCCCGTGGATCGCCCAGTTGTTGCTCCCGGGGGAGGTCTCTCGCGCTCCCAGGTTCAGCGCCATCTCCGACCCGGTCCAGCCGTCGTAGGGCGCCGCCAGCGGTGGACTGCTCATCGCGTTGCGGAACCCCGTGACACCGGCCAGCACTTCGCCCGAGATCAGCGACAGGTCGACGCCGTCGGGAACGACCAGCTCCCGCCACGGGGTCGGATTCGCCTGCCGGTTGGCCTCCTCCGCGCCGAGATCAGCCACGCGCAGCGCCAATTGCAGCTCACGGCGCACATCCGCCACCGGCATCGCCGTCTGCATGCGCAGCAGAGGCGTCTCGGCGCTCCAGTATTCGGGCTCGAGACCCGTGAGCTGGAACTCCACGGGCAGCTCCCCGGCCGCCGTCGCATGATCGATGTACGCGTTGATCCCGGCTGCGAAGGCCTCAAGGATTCGCCGGCCCTCCGGGTGGTAGGTGGTGAACTCGGCGTCGTCGAACGGACCCCGGAACATGAGCAGGCGCGCCACGCGGTCGTGCTGCAGCGCCTCCGCGCCCAACACCTCGCTCAGCCGGCCCTCGCCGGCCCTCCGGTACATCTCCATCTGCCAGAGGCGATCCTGCGCCTGGACGAAGCCCTGCGCGAAGAACAGGTCGTCGATGCCCGAGGCATAGATGTGCGGGATACCCCAGGGGTCGCGCAGCACCTCGACTTCGGCCTCAAGCCCCGGAACCTCGATACGCCCGTCGATCTGGGGCAGCTGCGCCCGGGCCAGCTCTTCGAAGCCAGCGGTGGGCCCATCCGCGCACGCGGCGATAAGGGCGAGAAAGCCGAGTGAGGCGGCGACAACGCCCGGGTGCCGGGCGAATCCGGAGATACGGATGGGGCGCATGGGGTTCTCCAGGGGAAGTGTTGCGGCTGGGCGCGGTGCCGGAACTCGCGCAGGGTACTAGCTTCGGGACGGAACCGGGTCCACGCAAACAGGAACAATCGATGAACTGCGATTCCAGGTTGATGACGTGCACTTCGTTCTTGTCCACGTCAGGGTTCCTTCTCGTGTGCGGCTTCGCCCTGGGCGTGCCGAGCCTCGCGCATGCCCAGGAGCCGGAGATGGGCTTCGAGCACCTGGCGGGCATCGATGTCGTCCTCGCCTTCGACGATCCCACCGCCAACCGCGTGCTGGAAGCGGCCTTTCAGGAGTCGCTGGGGCGCCGGGTGGGGCTCAACCTGCTCGCCGCGGCGCAGCCGGATGCGCTGTCGGTGGTGGTGGTCGCGACCTGCGTGCCGCAGGACTGCGCGAGCGCCGAGTTGTACTCCGTGGCGCTCCTCCTGTCGAATCACTACGACGCCACCTGGGCCATCGAGTTGCTGTCCCACGAATCGCAGGAGCTCGCGGATCTCTATGCGCCGAGGGTTGCCGAGCTCATGGAGCCGCTCGGGATCTGGGCGGAGGCATGGCGCCCCGGCGAATACCGGGCGCAGGTGGATGCCTTCGTGGATCAACTCGAGGCCAGATGCTTCGGGCCGGCCCTGGCCCGGCGGGGCATCATCGCGGCTCTGGCGCTCGGGGACAGCGCACGCGCCCAACGGCTGGATCAGGTGGCCAGCGACGAGCGGGCCCTCTGTTAGGACCTCGGGCTACGCGCCTGCCGCCCTCCACGCATCCAGAACCTCCCGCTCCCGCGCGCGGCTGATCCCGGCCCGCCGGTTGAGGCGCTCGTCTTCGGGGCGGGTCCCGTCCCAGTCGACGGTGTCGCGGCTGGTGACCGCCAGCGGGCGGAAGGTGAGGCCGGCCGCGAGCGCGCGGTCGATGTCCACGTACATCAGGTCGGCTCCGGGGGCCCACGCCGGCAGGTCGCCGAAGGGCCTCACCCCCTGCGCCTCCAGGAAGTCCTCCGGGACCCAGGTGAACTCGACCGGGGTCGAGGTGGCCGCGCGAATGCCGTAGAGCATCTCGGCCATCGACATGCGGGATGCGGGACCGGTGGCGTTGAAGTCGCCGGCGACGCCGTTCTCGGCCAGGCGTACGATCCACTCGGTGATGTCGCGCTGGTCGATGATCTGGTTGGCGTGCTCCGGGTTGCCGGGTGCGAGCACCTCGCCGCCCTCGAAGATGCGCAGCGCCCAGTACGTGAAGCGGTCCGTTCGGTCACCCGGTCCCACGATCAGGCCCGGGCGCACGATGGTGGCGCGGCCCGGGAAGGCGGCGTGAGCGATGTCCTCGCTCAGCGCCTTCATGAGCCCGTAGTGGGCTTCATCCCCGTCCTGCCAGCCGTCGGGGGGCGCGAAGCGCTCCGAGTCCTCGTTGATGAGATGCTCGTAGAGGACGCGGTCCTTGTGCTCGTACGCGAGCCCGGGGCTGACATAGGCTGAAATCGAGGAGACGAAGATGTATTGCTCGGCGGCGTCCCGCAGCAGCTCCGTGCTCAACTGGGCCCAGCGATAGTTCTGCGTGTTGTTGTCGAGCACGACGTCCCAGTTGCGGCCCTCCAGGGCGCCCAGATCGCCGGCGCGGTCGCCGATGAGATGCTCCACGTCGGGAAGGTCAGCCTGCGCGCGGCCTCGCGTGAAGATGGTCACCTCGTGTCCGCGCTCCACCGCATAGCGAACCATGTGCGGCCCGATGAAGCCGGTGCCGCCCAGGATGAGGAGCCTCTTGGGCGTGGGTGCCTGCTGCGGCCCCGGGCCGGAGTCGTCGCCGGCTCGACGCCTGGGTGGACCGCCGCTGGAGGCGAGGCCGATTCCGGGGATGCCCAGCCCGAGTCCCAGCCCTACCCCGGCGACTCCGGTCGTCCGCAGGAAGTCCCGTCGCGTGGGGTTCATGGTGTTCTCCATAGGTTATAGACGGGTCAGCGAGCCCGAGAGGATTACGCGCCCGCAGAAGTCGGTGTCGGCATGCTCGGAAACCTCCGCGCTTCTGCCGAAGAACCGCACGGTTGAACTGAGCGTTCTCGTGGGACCGCAGAACTCCTCGTTGACCGAGTCGGAAAAGCCTCCACCCGTCAGCTCGAGGAATCCGGTGGCGTCCAGGGTTCCGGTGACGGAGGGAATCTCGGCCGCGCCGCCGACAGCCTGGATCTCGCCGGTAATCGTCACGCTTTCCCCGGCCTGTTCGACGACGATCTGCATCGAGCCCGGTATCGCCTGCCGGTTCAGCAGGACCTGGACGATGAACGATCCGCTGTAGGTGCCCGCCACCTCGGGAAGGGGTCCGGTCGGCTCATCGTCGCCGCATGCTGTGCCGGATAGCAGGAGTACGGCTGCCGCAAGGCATCGTCGCCATGGCTGCGTCATGATCGTGTCGGACCTCCTCTCACGTCCCCCGAGTGTCGCCAGGTTGCCTGCTCGGAACAGCCTAGCCGCAGGATGAGCGGGCTGCAACGGGTTCCAACCGGGCTGGACGTTCGAATGGCGGCTCGCCATGGTGCCCCCGGTGACGGCAGAGGCGGACAGCTCGGTAATCCGAGGGGGTGGCGCGTGGAGAAAAGCCGGGATGATGCCTTCGCGTGGGGCTTGCGCGGGCATCTCTATCGACGCATCCGCGAATCGGGACTCGTCCCCCGCCGTGCCGAACTTGGCGAGAGTCTCGGCGCGGGGGCTGGCGAAGTGGACCGGGCGCTGGCGCTGCTCGCAGAGGCTCACGTTGTGGTTCTGGACGAGGCGGGCGAGGTGTGGATGGCTCATCCCTTTTCAGCCGTGGAGACGCCCTTCCGCGTGCGTACCCCCGGGATGGACTACTGGGCGAACTGCGCCTGGGACGCGCTCGCGATCCCGCTGCTCCTCGATGTCGACGGACGGACACCGACCGCCTGTCCGCAGTCCGGTGCTCCCATCGACCTGTCGGTTACCGACGGGTGTGTCGATCCTGCCGGTGGCGCCGTGGTCCGCTTCCCCGTACCGGCGCGGCACTTCTGGCACGACATCGGCTTCACCTGACGCAACCTCGTGGCCTTCCGGTCGGAGGCGGATGCGGCCCGATGGGCGGTTACAAGGGGCGTCGACCTCGGCGCGACGGTGCCGGTCGAGACGCTGGGAGAGTTGAGCCGCGGGTGGTATGCGGGCAGGCTCAGCGACCGTTGGCGTCCCTCTTCGGCGAAGTCGAAGCAGGCCCTCCTGCGGGAGGCCGGTCTCGAAGGCCCCTTCTGGCAGCTTCACCCGTCGTGAGAATCGCGATGGTGCTCGTCAGTCTGGCCGCGCCCCTCGTCCTTGCGGCGTGCGCCGAGTCCGGCCCGGCCACCATGGTGGAAGTTCCTCTCGAGGGCTGCCCCGATCCGGGCGCGGGGATCACGATCGGAGGCCTTACGGGCAGCGGGGCCGATGCCACCCCGTCTCCCGTCCGGCGGCTCGTGCTCATGGGAGGCGGCCCGGAGGAGGACGGCGCCGCCCGTCGCTTCGCGGAAGCGGCTGCCGGAGGCGACATCGTCGTGTTGCGCGCGACCGGATCGCTGAGCAGCTACCCGGACTACTTCTCGTCCGAGTTGAGTCCCAGCCCGCACCCGGCCTCCGTGACCACGATCCGCACCGACACCCCTCCGCTGGCGGACCACCCGAGCGTCCTCTGCCGCCTCGACAGAGCGGAAGCGATCTGGCTCGCGGGTGGAAGCCAGTGGGACTATCTGGGGCGATGGCCGCAATCGGTCCACGTCGCCATCAGGGAGGCGGGGCAGCGCGGCGCGGCCATGGGCGGAACCAGCGCGGGGGCGGTTTCGATGGGCGAGGCCGCATTCGATGCCCGGCACGGCACCGTCACATCGACTGAAGCCCTGGCGGACCCGGCGGACGCCTCCGTCAGCGTCGGGCCATCCAACATGCCCCAGCCCGAGCTTCGCAACATGATTGTGGACTCGCACTTCACGGCACGCTCCCGGGAGGGGCGCCTGCTCGCGTTCCTCGGGCGCCTGCTGGCTGAGCACCGCTCGGGCTCCTTCGTCGGGATCGGGATCGACGAGGGGGCTGCGCTGGAGATCGAGGACGACAGCTACCGGGTGTCCTCTGTCCGGGGAGGCGCGGTCTGGATGTACGAGGCGACGGGTCCGGCCGTCGCCCAGCCGGGCAGGCCCCTCTCGCTGGACGGCATACGACGCGTGCGGCTGGCGGACGGAGCTTCGGGCCGCTGGCCGTTCCTGTTTGATGAGGCGGAACGCGTTCAGGGACTCGTGGTGGAGGAAGGAGTGGTGCGGGTCGATGCGGGGAACGGCGCGGGAGTGCGCTGATCAGGCGGCCTGTCTCACCGCCTCCACCCGCGCACAAGCCCGGCCCAGCCGCTCCAGCCCCTCGGCCACCTCTTCCCGAGTGATCAGCATGGAGGGTCCGATGCGGATGACGTGGCCGCCCATGCCACCGAGGCCGATGAGCACGCCCTCCTCGCGCCCCGCCTCCAGGAGCGCCTTGCCGAGCGTGGCGCTGGGCTCCCTGGTGACCGGATCCTCCACCAGCTCCAGGGCGATCATCAGCCCCATTCCGCGCACGTCGCCGATCCAGGGGTAGTCGCGCTGGAGTGCTTCCAGCCCTGCGCGCATCTGTCGTCCACGCACGGCGGATCGGGCGGGGGTGTTCTCCTCGACCATCACGTCCATGGTCGCGCGCGCGGCCACCATCGACACCGGGCTGCCGCCGTAAGTGGAGAAGGTGAGGCCCGTCCAGGCGGCGGCGATCTCCTCGCGGGCCAGGGTGCCGCCCACCGGGAAGCCGTTCGCCACCCCCTTGGCGACCACCATGATGTCCGGCTCGACCTCCCAGTGCTCGATGCCGAACCAGCGGTCGCCGGTGCGTCCGAGCCCGGCCTGGACTTCATCGCAGACGAACACGCCCCCGTACGCGCGAATCACCTCGGCGGCGCGCGTGTGGTATTCCGGCGGCGGGACGATGTAACCGCCCACGCCCTGGATGGTCTCGGCGAGCAGGGCCGCGGGACGCCCCGTGGTCGTCGTCTCGATGACCTCGACCAGCTCGTCGATGTAGCGGTCGACGTTGTGGCCGTCGGCATGCCGGTACGGGTACGGCGCGATGGCGTGCCGGATCGGGGCCATCGCCGGAAGCGGCTTCCACTGGGCCTGGCCGGTCAGGCTGGTCGCCAGCGTGCTGCGCCCCGAGTAGCCGAGCCGCAGGCCGATGATCTCGCTGCGCCGGGTATGCATCTGGGCCAACATGACCGCGGTCTCGATGGCCTCGGTGCCGCTGTTGGTGAACATGACCTGGTCGAGGCCGGCAGGCGCGAGACCGGTGAGCCGCTCGGCCGCGGCCACGTAGGGCTCCGTCACATAAAGGTTCGAGGTGTGGCCCAGACGCGCGACTTGGTCCTGCACCGCCGCGACGACCCGCGGGTGGCAGTGCCCGATCGAGGTGGTGAGGATGCCGGCGAACAGGTCGAGGTATTCCCGGCCGTCGGCGCCCCTGGCCCGCACGCCCTCCGCCTCCACGAGCACCAGGGGCTCGTCGTACAACGGCTTTACGCAGGGGAAGATCGAGGCGCGCTGGCGCTCGATCAGTTCCGGCGTTACCACCGCGTGATCACCACGCGCTTGTCGGTGAAGAACTCGACGGAGTCGCGGCCCTGGGCCTTGAGGTCGCCGAAGAAGGAGCCGCGCGACCCGCCGAACGGGAAGAAGGCCATCGGCGCGGCCACGCCGATGTTGATGCCGATCATGCTGATGCCAGCGTGGTAGCGGAACTCGCGCGCCGCCCGCCCGCTCGTCGTGAAGATCGAGGTGGCGTTGCCGTACTCGCTCCGGTGCATCAGCTCGATTGCGTCTTCCACGGTATCGGCTTTGGACATCCCCATCACCGGCCCGAAGATCTCGTCCTTGCCGATGGCCATGTCGGGGTGCACGTCCTCGAAGATGGTTGGGCCGACCCAGTTGCCGTCGGGGTAACCGGCCACCGTGGCGTCGCGTCCGTCCATCACCAGCGAGGCGCCGTCCTTCACGCCGCTGTCAATGTAGCCCATCACCCGGTCGCGGTGGCGGGCGGAGATCACCGGCCCCATGTCCACCCCGTCCTCGAGCCCGTTGCCCACGCGCAGCGAGGCCGAGCGGTCGAGAATCCGCTCGCGGATGTTCGCGTAGGCGTCGGCCACCCCCACTACCACGCTGCCCGCCAGGCACCGCTGCCCGGCCGAGCCGAAGATCGACGATACCACCGCATCGGCCACCAGGTCGTAGTCCGCGTCCGGGAGCACGATCATGTGATTCTTGGCCCCGCCGAGCGCCTGCACGCGCTTGCCGGCCGCGCCCGCCTTCCTGTAGAGAATGCGCGCCACCTGGCTCGATCCCACGAAGGAGACTCCGGCGATGCCGGGATGCTCGAGCAGGGCGGTCACCGCCTCCCGGTCCCCGTGCACCACGTTGAGCACGCCCGGGGGCAGCCCGGCCTGTTCGGCCAGGTCGACCACCCGCTGGTGGGTGATCGGATCCTGCTCGCTGGGCTTGAGCACCACCGTGTTGCCCGCGGCCACGGCGTACGGCCAGAACCAGAGCGGGATCATCACGGGGAAGTTGTACGGGGAGACCACCGCGAAGACGCCCAGCGGCTGCCGGATGGCCTCGCAGTCGATGCCCGGCGCCACGTCCTCGAGCACGTCGCCCATCATCAGCGTGGGGATGCCGCAGGCGTGCTCCACGTTCTCGATGCCCCGCTGCAGCTCGCCTCTGCACTCGTCCAGGTTCTTCCCGTGTTCGATCACCAGGGAGCGTGCCAGCGACTCCTTGTGCTCTTCGAGCAGATGCTTCAGCCGGAAGAACACCCGCGCCCGCTCGACCGGCGGCGTGCGGCGCCACCCGGGGAACGCAGCGGTGGCCGCGGCGACGGCGGTGTCCACATCGGCGCCCGTGGAAAGCGGCACCTGACCCAGCGGCTCACCGGTGGTGGGATTGGTGACCGGCAGCGAGCCGGTGCCCGACGGCGCCGTCCAGCGGCCCGCGACGTAGTTGCAGATGGGCCGGGGGGAGGCGTCGATGGTGGCGGTCTCGGCGGACATGGCGTCAACTCCCGCAGATGGCGGCAGGGAGGGGCAAGGCGGCAACCTCAGGCCGAAGAATCGCCCTCAACTCAGGGTCGAAGGACGGCTCTGAAGTGTCCCATTAGCGCCCTTTCGGGTCAAGGGATCCGGGACCGCAAAGTCGTTGCCCGGTGGGACGCCGTCGGGCCATCTTCCTCAAGCAAACCATTTCCCCGCATCGGAGGAAGGCCATGCGGCCGCCAAGAGTGCATCCGACACAACTCGGGATGTCGAGTCTGCTACTGATCCTGGCTCCTTTTCTTCTCCCTCTGGCTCCGATCCCCGGTCTCGCGCAGGAGGCGCCGCAGGCGCTCACCGCCGAGGACTACGCTCGGGCCGAGCGCCACCTCGGAGCGACCATGAACCCGCTGGTGTTCAACGGCGCGGTCGACCCCAACTGGATGCCGGACGGACGTTTCTGGTATCGGAATCAGACCCCGCAGGGCAGCGAATACGTGATGGTCGATCCCGGTGCGGGCACCCGCCAACCTGCCTTCGACCACGAGCGGATGGCGAACGCGCTCTCGGAGGTCGCGGGCGCCGGCGCGACGGCGGCGGGCCTGCCGGGTGGGCAATTCGTCCCCCAGGCCGCGGTGGTTCTCTTCGCCCCCGAAGGGGACGATTTCAGCGAGGCAGGCCGCGCCTTCCGCTGCAGCACGATCGGCTACCAATGCGAGGAGCTGGAGGGCTCTCCGGAACAGCGCCGGGCCAACTACATGGCGATCTCCATGGGCTTCGAAGCGGCCTTCCGCCGCTCGGCCGGCGTCGTCTCGCCCGATCAGGGGCGCGAGGCGTTCATCCGCGACCACAACCTCTGGGTGCGCGAGACCGATACCGGGGAGGAGACGCAGCTGACCTTCGATGGCGAGGAGGACTTCGGCTACGCGACCAACAACGCTGGCTGGGTGCGGAGCCCCCGGCCTGTCCTGCGCTGGTCTCCCGACAGCCGCAGGATCGCCACATTCCAGCACGACGCGCGTGGCGTGGGCATGATGTACATGGTCAACACCCAGGTAGGCCATCCCGAGCTGGACGCTTGGCGCTATCCCCTGCCCGAGGACTCGGTGATCTTCCGCATCCACCGGGTGGTGCTGGACCTGGACGCGCCCGCCGACTCGCGCCTGGTGCGTTTCGACATGCCTCCGGATCAGCACCGCTCGACGGTGTGCGACCATGTCGCGTGCGGAGGCACCTTCGCGGACGTGGAGTGGAGCGACGACGCCACCCGGGTCGCCTTCGTGTCGAGTTCCCGCGACCACAAGGTGGCCGTTCTGCGCGTCGCGGACGCCGGCACCGGCGAGGTTCGGGATGTCCTGGAGGAGCGGGTGGAGACCTTCTTCGAGTCCGGAGACGGGTCCCACAACTGGCGTGTCCTCGAGGAGAGCGGTGAGGTCATCTGGTTCTCCCGGCGCGACAACTGGAGCCATCTCTACCTGTACGACCTGGAGTCGGGCGACCTGAAGCGGCAGATCACCTCCGGGGAGTGGAACGTGCTGGAGGTGCTGGAGGTCGACACCGACGCGCGCACCGTGCTCTTCATCGGCAACGAGCGCGAGGACGGGGATCCCTATTTCCGCTACCTCTACCAGATCGGGCTGGACGGCGGCGACGTGCGGCTGCTCACCCCGGACAGCGCAGACCACACCATCTCGCGCTCCCCCGATGGCGAGTACTTCGTCGACAGTTGGTCCACGCCCGTGACCCCGCCCGTGAGCGTCGTGCGCGACATGAGCGGCGAGGTCGTGGTGGAGCTGGAGCAGGCCGACATCTCGCAACTCCAGGCAGCCGGCTGGCAGCCGCCCATCCCCTTCGAAGTCAAGGCGCGCGACGGAGTCACGGATCTCTACGGGCTCATGTTCCGCCCGTCCAACTTCGATCCGTCGATGCAGTACCCGATCGTCAATTACCTGTATCCGGGTCCGCAGAGCGGCAGCGTCGGGAGCCGCAGCTTCCGCGTCGCGCACCGGGATCTGCAGGCGATCGCGGAGTTGGGATTCGTGGTCGTTGAACTCGACGCCATGGGCACCCCGATGCGCTCACGGACCTTCCACGAGGCGTACTACGGCAACATGGGCGACAACGGCCTGCCCGATCAGATCACCGGCATCCAGCAGCTCGCGGAGCGGCACGAGTGGATGGACATCGACCGGGTCGGAATCTTCGGGCACTCGGGCGGCGGCTTCGCGTCGACGGCTGGCATCCTGCGCTATCCGGACTTCTATAAGGTGGCGGTGTCACAGGCCGGCAACCACGACAACCGCAACTACGAGGACGACTGGGGCGAGAAGTGGCAGGGGCTGCTGGAGGAATACGACGACGGCACGACCAACTACGACAACCAGGCGAACCAGCTGGTCGCGGGGAACCTGCAGGGCAAACTGCTCATCGCCCACGGCACCATGGACACCAACGTCCCGCACTCCAACACGATGCTGGTGGTGGATGCGCTCATCGCCGCGAACAAGGACTTCGACCTGGTGCTGTTCCCGAATCGCGGCCACGGCTTCGGCAACGAGCCCTACATGATGCGCAAGCGCTGGGACTACTTCGTGCGCCATCTCATGGGCGCGGAGCCCCCGGCGAACTACGAGTTCGGGCAGCTTCGAAGACCGGTTGGGTGAAGAGGGGCTGAGAACGGCCAGGCAGACTCTCTTGACCGCCGCTGCCCCCGGCCGGAGACATCCGCCGGTTCGGCGTTTGACCCTGTACGGGTCTGCCTATCTGCCGGCTGCCGTCGCGGCCGCCAGCACGTCCCCCACCGCCTGCACGATGTCCTGCTGCGGGCCGATGCCGGTGTAGGCGACCTTGCCCTCCGCGTCCAGGATGACCACGTAGGCGGTCGCCGGCGCCAGGAAGGCGCGCGTGGCGGCGCCTCGCGTGTCCCACAGCATCGGGAAGGGGATGGCGTGCCGCTCGAGGTGCCGGCGCACGGCGCGCTGGGTCTGGGCCACGGCCACCGCGACCGCGAGGAAGCCGACCTCGTCGCCGTAGCGTTCGAAGGCGGCGTCCATGCTGGGCTGCAGCGCCTCGCACTGCTCGCACCAACTGGCCCAGAACTCGAGCAGGAGGGGCCGCTCGCCGACGTAGTCCTCGAGGTCGACAGGTTCTCCGTCGAGGTTCTCGATGGTGGGGGGGGCCGGCGTCTCGCCCACGGCGATGCCGATCTCGCCCCGTTCCTGCGCGCCCGCGCCGCTGAAGAGCATCACGACGGCGCCGAGCACCGTCACTGCCGCCAGAAGATTCCGTCTGACCGTATTCACATCACCAGTCCCGTTTGAATCAGGTAGTACTCCGCCACACCCAGCATAATGATACCCGCCGCCTTCTTGATCCATACCATCCATGCTCCGGACTTCGGCAGCCAGGCGGCGGTGCCCGAGAAGAGCCCGACCGCGACCAGCAGCGAGGTCATGCCCAGCGAGAACACGAAGAGGTAGATGAACCCCATGGCGCCTGCCTGGGTCGCCGCCACCCAGGTCAGCACCACCGCGAAGGCGGGGGCGCCGCAGGGGGCGGCCACGATGCCGGAGGTGGCGCCCAGCAGGAAGACCGCCGGGTAGGACCCGCCGCCCAGCCCGCCCGCCCAATGCAGCAGCCGCTTCGGCGCGCTCACCGGGATCACGTCCAGCATGGCCAGCGCGAAGATGATGAGCAGGTTCGCGGTGGCGAACCGCACCCACGGGTTTGCGCTCACCGTGCCGAAGAGGGTCCCGCTCAGCCCCGCCACCAGGCCGAGCAGGGCGTAGAACATCGCGAGCCCGGTGACATAGGTGAGGGTCAGCCCCACGATGCGCGCCCGCGGCGCCTTGTCCCTGGAAGCCCCGGCGATGACCGACGCGGTGATGGGGATCATCGGGTAGACACACGGGGTCAGGCTCGTGAGGACGCCGGCCCAGAAGAGCAGCCCCATGGCAAGCAGGGGACTCGCGCTCAGGCTCTCGGAGATTCCTCCGATCTGCGTGGCGGCGGTCCAGATGGCTGACATGGCCGGACTCCCGGGTGCCGCGGGCTACGAGGCCGGCCGGGAGAGCACCCCGGCGGGGTCGAAGCTGTCGACGATGCCGCGCGTGAGCGCGAGGACGCCCGGCGCGGTAGCGGGCTCGGGGGCGGGCCACCGGGGGGTGTTGGCGCGCGAGACCCGGAAAGTCGCGCCGGCCTGTGCGACGCCGTCACGCAGGCGGGTGAGCGCGTCGGAGACGACCGCCGCGGAGGCGCCGGGCCCACTCACGGCCACCCGCAGCACCCCCAGCGACACGTGCGCGGCCACCGTGCCGCACTCCACGGCCGGCTCCACCAGGTCGCCCAGGCGCGAGGGCAAGTGGCTGACGCGTGCCACGGCAGCCGCGTCGTCCTCGAAGCGTTCCAGCGCCGCGAACCACCGGGCCGAAGCTTCGCCCTCCAGGTGCCGGCTGGCCTTCCGTCCCACGCGCGCGTCAAGGATGCGCTCCGATTCCGCGACCGCCTCGGGCGACCCGAGCAGGCGAACGGCGACGGTCGGCTCCTCGCCGTGGCCGGCGAGCAGCTCCAGCGCCGGGATGCGCACCGGGGCGGTGGCGAGCGAGCGAGCCAATACCACGGCCAGCGCCAGGCGGGGGGTCTGATAGAGGAGGGTCACGTCCCGGACCGGCAACGGGTGCAGGCGCACGGTCGCGGAGGTCACGATCCCGAGCTGCCCGCCGCTCCCCACCGCGAGCTTCACCAGGTCGTAGCCGGCGACGTTCTTTACCACCCGCCCGCCCAGCTCGAGCACGCGCCCGTCCCCGGTCACCAGCGTCAGCCCGAGCACGTGGTCGCGGGGGGTGCCGAACTTTCCCTGCAGTGGGCCGTACGCCCCGCTCGCCAGCACGCCTCCAAGGCTGCGCCGGGCCCGCCGGGGGGGGTCGAGGGGGAGCCATTGGCCCTGGTCGCCGGTCACCCGTTCCAGTTGGCCAAGGGAAACTCCGGCGTCCGCCGTGAGGGTCAGGTCGGCGGGGTCGTAGGCGTGGACCGTGTCCAGCGCGCGCGTGCTCACCACCAGATCCACCGGCCCGTCCAGGTAACCGGGGGGGAGGGAGGTGGCATTGCCGATGAAGCGCACCTGCCGCCCGTCGCGGGACGCACGCGCCATCAGGTTGCGCAGTTCTCCGACCGTCCGCGGCTCCACTACGGGAGCGCCGCCAGCCTCCTTCGCGCGCCCGCCCGCCGCGGCTCCGCCGTTCATTGCGGACGCATCGCCGGGGTGCGCTTCGCCGTCCACGGGCTCCTTCCCGCCCTCGTCATCGCGCACCGCCGACGCGTCTTCCAGCGCTTCCAGGCTCATCCCGTGGCACCCGCGGGCACGGTCGCACGCGCGCTCTCACTGGCAGCCTCGCCCACGCCCGCCAGGTGCGCGTTGCGGATGCGGTCCGGGAGCACCTTGCCCGGGTTGCACAGCCCCGCGGGATCGAACACGCGGCGCACCGACTCCATCGCCCGCAGGGTGTCGTCGGAGTGGATCAGCGACATGTAGTCGCGCTTGTCGAGCCCCACGCCGTGTTCGCCGGTGATCGTTCCCCCGGCCTCGACGCAGATGCGCATGATCTCCTTGGAGGCCCGCTCCACCCGCTCCATCTCGGCGGCGTTGCGACGGTCGAAGAGGATGTTGGGGTGCAGGTTGCCGTCTCCGGCGTGGAAGACGTTGGCCACCTTGAGGTCGTAGCGCACGCCGATCTGCGCGATCTCGGCCAGAACGTCGGGAAGCCGCGTGCGCGGGACGGTCGCGTCCTGTACCAGCAGGTCGGGGGCGATCCTTCCCATGGCGCCGAAAGCCTTCTTCCTGCCCTTCCAGAGCGCCGCGCGCGCATCCGCGGACGTGGCCCTCCGCACCTCGCGCGCCCCGCACTCCAGGCACGCCGCCTCCGCCCGCGCGGCCTCGGCCTCGAGCCCCGCCTCGATGCCGTCGAACTCCACCACCAGCGCGGCCGCCGCGTCCGTCGGATAGCCGGCGGCGAAGATGCTCTCCTCCACGGCCCGGATCGTGGCCTGGTCGATGATCTCGAGCGCCGCCGGGAGCAGGCCGTCCGCGATGATTGCGGTCACCGCGCGCCCCGCATCCTCCAGCCGCTCGAAGATGCCGAGCAGCGTGTGCGTCGCCTGCGGCAGCGGCAGCAGCTCGACATCGATCTCCACCGCGATGCCGAAGCAGCCCTCCGATCCCACGAAGAGCCCCGCGAGGTCGAGTTCCCCGGTGTCCAGGCCGCGGTCTCCCAGGTACACCCGGCTGCCGTCCGGCAGCACCACGTCCAACCCCCGGATGTAGCGGGAGGTGACGCCGTACTTGAGGCAGTGGGGCCCGCCCGAGTTCTCCGCGACATTGCCGCCCACCGAACAGGCACTCTGCGACGAGGGATCCGGGGCGTAATAAAGGCCGTGGGGCTGAGTCGCCGCCGTGAGATGGGCGTTTACCACGCCGGGCTGGATGCGCGCCCGCCGGTTGTGCAGATCGAGTTCGAGGATGCGGTTCATGCGCGCCGTGCACACCACCACCGCCCCGTCGACCGCGAGCGCGCCCCCGGAGAGACCCGTCCCCGATCCGCGCGCCACGAAGGGCACGCGCTCGGCCGCGATCGCCCGCACCACCCGGGCCGTTTCGTCTCCGTCCCGGGGAAGCACGACCGCCCGCGGCGGATAGCGGTATGCGGTGAGCCCGTCGGACTCGTACACCATCAGCCGGGCGGGATCGGTGATGACCGCGTCGTCGCCCACGATGCGGACGAGTTCCTCGGCCAGCCCGGTCGACAGGCGCGGTGCTTTGGCGATCACGGCACGGCTCCCTGTGAAAGAGAAGCGCGCGTCCGGCGGGAACGGGCAGCCGCCGGTAACGCGCGCCGCGTCAGGGACATACTACCCCCCGCCGGCCAGATAGTCGAGCATGGCCGCGATGCTCGCCTCGGCGGCGTCGCGCAGCCTGGGCGGCAGCTCGTCTCCGTAGATCGTCGTCACCAGTTGCGCCGGCGTGGCGCCGGGGTGATCGCGCTGCGCTTGCTCCGCCTGTTCGATGCGGGCGAGGCGGTGTTCGCGGTAGGCCGCGAGCGCCCCCGGCACATTCTCGATCGGCGGCCCGTGCGCCGAGTAGATCACGCTGGGCGCCAGGGCCTCGATCCGCTCCAGCGACCCCAGGTAGTCGCGCACGCACCCCCGATACTCCCCCACCCAGGTGGTGCTGCCCTCGCCGAGCATCAGATCGCCCGCGAACAGGGCTCGGGCGCGCGGCCACGAAAAACACAGGTGCTTGGCGCAGTGCCCCGGCGTGTCTACGGCGATCAGCTCGCCCCGGTCAGTCTCCACGGCGTCCCGGTCGGCCAACGGCCCATCCGCGTCGCGACAAGGCCCGAGCAGGGGGGCTCCCAGCGCATCCGCTAGGGCGCGCGCGCAGCCGGAGTGGTCGGAATGGTCGTGGGTTACGAGCACGGCGACCCGGCGCGCATCCTCTACCGCGGCCCGGAGCGCACTCAGGTGGTCCGCATCGTCAGGGCCGGGATCGATGACCGCCGCCACCTCGCGCCCGACGACATACGTCCGGGTTCCGTCGAGGGTGAACGGCCCCGGGTTGGCTGCCGTGAAGACGCGGGGGCGGGTCATGGCTCCTGATCCCCGTCGGACAGCCACAAGGGCCGGCCGGACGCGGCCACGTGCATGGCGGAACGCGGCCTGCCCCGCGGTGGGGCTAGCGTCGCTCGTGCACGAACTGCTCGGCGAGCTTGTCGGCGATCATCTGCACGGCCAACTCGTCATCGTCGCTGAAGGCCGCCGGCGTGCGGCTGTCGATGTCGATCTGCCCGAAGATCTCCTTGCCCGCCCGGATCAGGACAACGAGCTCGGACTTCACGCCGGGGTTGCACGAGAGGTAGTTGTCGACCGCGCCCACGTCGGGGACGTTCTGGTTCTTGCCGGTCGCCACGGCGGTGCCGCACACACCCGTGCCCACGGGGATCTTCGCGTGTTCGGTGCTGGCTCCGATGTAGTTGTGGAGCCAGAGTTCATCCTCGTCCTTGCCCAGCAGATAGACGCCGACCCAGTCGAAGTTGTCGGTCCCGGACAGTCCCCGAACCGCGTGACGCAGGAGGGCATCCGACAGATACCCCTGCTCTCTCAGGCGCTGCAGGTCGCCGAGCAATTCAACGGTGTTCACCATGTTTTCGATCTTCTCCGTGGTGCGGCGCCTCGGGCCCCGCCGGTTCCTGGTTGCCCCGCCGTCCCCATCCCCGTCATCCCCAAGATGAAAGGTAACGCGATCGAGCGCACGTCACGCGCGATCCGCGATTGCCTCCGCGAAGTCCGACCCGCTGGGTTCCTGGAACGCCCTCAGCCCGAACTCCGGCAGAATCGCGATCAGATGATCGAAGAGGTCGGCCTGGAGTCCCTCGTAGTTCGCCCACGCGGTGTCGCTCGAGAAGCAGTAGATCTCGATCGGCACCCCTTTCGGTCCGGGCTCGAGCTGGCGAGCCAGCACCGTCATCTCCTGACTGACGCGGGGGTTGGCCTTCAGGTAGTTGAGGACGTAGAAGCGGAACGTTCCGAGGTTGGTCAGCCGCCGGATCTCCGGGATGATGCCGGGCTCGCCCGTGGCCTTGGCGGCGTTGTAGCTATCGATCTTGCGCCGCGCCTCGGCCATGTAGTCCTGCAGCGTCTCGTAGCGCGACAGCCGCTCGATTTCGTCGTCGCTCAGGAAGCGTACCGAATTCATGTCGAGGCGCAGCGACCGCTTGATGCGCCGTCCCCCGGATTCCGTCATCCCGCGCCAGTTCTTGAAGGACTCGCTGATGAACTTGTGGGTCGGGATGGTGGAGATGGTCTTGTCCCAGTTCTGGATCTTGACCGTGTGCAGCGCGATCTCGATGACGTCCCCGTCGGTGTTGGCCTGCGGCATCGACACCCAGTCGCCGATGCGGATCATGTCGTTGGACATGATCTGGATGCTGGCCACCAGCGACAGGATGGTGTCGCGGAAGATGAGCATGAGGACGGCGGTGAGCGCGCCGATCCCGGAGAGGAAGACCAGGGGGCTCTGGTTCGCCAAGATCGCGATGGCGACGACGCCCGCCCCCAGGTAGGCCAGCAGGCTCACGCCCTGGAGGTAGCCCTTGATCGGCCGCGAGCGCGACTGCTCGAAGGCCTCTACGTAGATGTCGTTGACCGCGTCGAGGAAGGCGCTGAACGCCGCCGCCGCGGCCATCACGATCACGGCGGCCGAGAGTCGGCGCGCGAACGTCCAGGCCAGAATGAGCCCGGCGGATGCGGTTCCGGTGGCCGCCTCGAGGGGCGTCACCCCCAGCACCGGCCCGATGCCGTAGTAGACGATGGCGGCGGGCACGATGTGGGAGAGGCGGGCGAAGACCTTGCGTTCGATGACGCGGTCGTCCCACGAGGAACGGGTCCGGGCCGCGACCCGCCGGATTGCGCCGTGGACGATTCGGGTGGTCACCCAGTCGACGATCCACGCCGCGGCGACGAGGATCACGAGACCGGCGACCAGACTGAGCCAGTTGTCGGGGAGGAAGGGCATGGGTTGTGTCTCCGGCTCGCGCGCGAGCTAGATCTTCTTGCGCAGCCAGTCCAGGACGAGGCGCAAGGCGTACCTGAGAATCCGCATCATGGCGAGCCGTCCTTATTCGGTTTTTTTGAGCATCGGCTGCCGGGTACCGGCATCAACGATAAGGACGTGTACGGGAGAAGGAGGGTCAAGGGTTTGGCGGGAACTCGCCGGCTTCGTGAGCCCTGTCATTTGATGATGCCATCCGGGAGGCTCCGGATGTGCGCATGCACGGGTCGGTGCAGGACTCGGGCCGACCCCAGGCCGGACGACCCGTCAGGACGGACGAGAGCAGCTACCGGATGATGCGGCGCAGGGCGGCGATCTCGTCCTGGATCGAGCGCTCGATTTCGTCGGCGCGGCGGTCGGCGTCGAGTTCCTCGATCTGCGCCTCGATTTCGCGGATCCTGCCGTCCAGGTCGTACTCCTCAATCTGAGCCTGGAGTTCCGCGATCTTGCCGTCGAGGTCGTATTCGTCGATCTGCGCCTCGAGGTCGGCCAACTTGCCATCAAGGTCGTACTCCTCGATCTCCTCTTCGATCTCCTGCATCGCCTCGCGCTCCAGGGCGGCCGCTTCCCGCTCGAGCTCCTCCCGCCGAACCGCCAGATCACGCTCGATCTGCTGCAGGTCGTCCGCCAGGGTCGCCCATTCGTCCGCTGCGGCGGAGAGGGTTTCCGACAATTCCGCCATGTCGGCCATCGTTTCCTGCATGTCCGCCATCGCCTCCCGCACCTGGGGCCTCTCCAGAGCCTCGGTCGTCGCCTGCACAGCGGCCTGCACTGCCTCCGCCATGTCGGCTCCGTTGGCGAGCGTCGTCGTCGCGTGCTGATTGGCGACGAGTTCCACTTGCGCAGCCACCCGGCTCATCACCCTGGCCACCTCAGCCGCTGGCAAATGCATACGCCCGCGCAAGCCAGCGACATGTCCTCGATGCATCGCAACTGCTCCGCGCAGGGTGGCGACATGCCCGCTGTGGACCGCGATTTGTCCGCGCAGCGCGGAGGCATGCCCGCGGTGGGTCGATATCCCCCCGCGCAGGGTGGCGATGTGTCCTCGGTGCGCCGCGATTTGTCCGCGCAGGCTGGCTTCCTCGCCGCGGATTTCCTGCACATTCAGGTAACCGTCCATCACCGTCAGCATCAGGTCGCGCCATGCTTCGGCCTCGTCGTCAAAGGCCTGAGAGCGGCCATCGATGCTCCAGTCGTACTCCAGGCCACCGGGTCCGGGTGTGATCACCAGTCGGTGCAATCGCTCCGCCTGCGACTCGAGCACCAGCCAACTGTCGTCCTCCATGGTCTGGATGGAGGTGCCATCCGGCGCCATCTCGACGTTGCCGTGGCTGCGCATGCACAGGCGCATGCCGTCCACCCGGCGTTGCAGCGTCCATTCGCCGGCCCGCCGCATGACGCCGCTCCCGCTTCCGGGGTTGCACTCGAGCGCCTGGCGGGTGGCGTCTTGCGCAACCTCGGGCCTGACGGGCGTTGCGTTCCCGACCGAAGCCGGCTCCGGCATCGCAGACGCTCCGGCCACGGACCGCGTTCCCATGTCTTCCGGGGACGCCGCCGACGGGGGCTCTGGTGAAGGAGCAGGAATCACGCGGTCCCGCGCCTGCACCTCGCCCGGGGCTATCGCCTGATCCCGGGGAGCGGCCTGCGCGGCCGGATCTCTGGGGACTGGATTGGCGCAGGCGATGAGCGTGCCCGCCACGCCGATTCCCGCCAGCGCGGCGATGGTGCGGGCGAGGGAATAGCGGGGGCGGTGTCGCTTGAGGATGGACATGATTCGGTTCTCCAGTTGCGAGCGGTGCACCATGGGGAGGGCCAGCAACGCGCGACCGTCCGCCGTCCCGGACGCGAGCGAGAAGAGGTGTCGGGCGTATTCCGAGGGGCGCGTGCCGAGCGCCAGCACCTCCTCGTCGCACGACCGCTCGGCGGCGATGGTCGCAGCCCGCCACGCCGGCCAGCTGAGGGGGTGGAACCAGTAGAGGGCCACTGCCGCGCGGCCGACGACCTCACGGAGTGCGTCCCGGCGGCGGACGTGGATCAGCTCGTGGGCCAGCACCACTGCACGCCGCTCCGGCGACCAGTCTTCCGCGTCGGACGGCAGCAGGATCACCGGCCTCCATGGACCACCCGCCATCGGCGTGGGCACCTTCGGGCTCATCAGGATCTGAACCTGGCTCCGCACCCGCAGGCGTCGCCGCATGGCGTTGCTCTGTTGCCTCCACAACAGGTCTCGCACGGGGGCCGCTTCGCGGACCAGCTTCCGGAAGCGGAGGCTCCCGACCGCCAGCGAGGTCAGCGCCGCGCCACAGCCCAGAGCCCAGATCAGGAACGCGATGCCGGAGGGGGTCAGCGGAGCGGGTGCATCGCCTGCCCGCAGCTCTGGCCGGCCCGAATCAACCGTCGGGAACCCCGATGAAGTCCTGGCGCCGGCGACCCGTCGCGACGGCCCGGACGAAACCGCTCGCCCAACCATATGGCGCGGAGCTTCCGTCTTCGCTACTCCGTCCCCCGACGCCTCGAGGGACGCACCCTCGGCGGCGATGTCCCGAGCCGGCAGGATGGGCACCGACCACGACGGGCCCAGCAGGCTCAGCGCCGGGAGGGCCAGCAGCGCGACGAAGGTCGTCGTCCAGAACAGGTGGAGGGTTCGGGCCGACCCCCGGCGTGCGAGCCAGGTTACCAGGAGCGCCAGGCACAGGATCAGTGTGGCCCGCGCGGCCAGTCCGGCAATGTCGGCGGTGGCGACGTCGAGCCCGCTCACCGTCCCTCCTCCGCGGCTTCATCGATCATCGCCTTGATGCGCTCGCGTTCGACCGGGGTCAGATCGCCCTCCCCGAGCTTCAGGAGCGTGGCGACCGCACCCTCGACAGAACCGCCGAAGAACGTCGACAGGACGTGACGCATGGCGGAGCGGCTCGCGCGCGGAACCGGCGTCGTCGGAGCATAGACGTAGC
The DNA here is from genome assembly GCA_009841185.1 of Gammaproteobacteria bacterium. Lineage (GTDB taxonomy): Bacteria > Gemmatimonadota > Gemmatimonadetes > Longimicrobiales > Gaopeijiaceae > BD2-11. Next base: position 7,041 of record VXMG01000131.1, on the reverse strand, counting down.
GGGGACCGTCCAGCTCCCGGGTCAGGTGTCGCTTGTTGATCAGGATGCGCAGGATCGAGCGCACGGCCGAGTCCGTCGGCGGGTCTGCCATGCGCGCCCGGATCTGGACGGCGGTCGCGCTGCCCGCCTCGTAGAGGATGTCCATCACCTGACGTTCTCGCCTGCTCAGCGGAGGAAGGTCGCTCACCTGTCTCGTGCTCCGGCTGGGTGGTTTCCTCTGATGCGGGACACTGGTTCCTCGGATACCGGCTCCGGCGGTTGGCCGCGTCGGGCGGGCGGTCCGATGGAGGAATCGGTTCCGGAGTGGACCGGTACTCGGGACACCATAGGGGACGGCTGCTGAAAAATCAACATATCGGCTCCTGCTACCCCTCCCTTCCGGCAATGGATCCGCACGCGGGCTTTCCATCAGCGGTTCGCCGAGTGCCCCGGCTTTCCACCCGCGGTTCCCTGAATGCCGTCTCTCGCCACAAGCCGCGAAAGATGTGAGCTTGGGGCGGGCCACGGTTCGCGGTGGAACCCACTGGCGGAGCCGTCGAGGCAACGCGAAGACCATTGGCGGGCGCACCGATCGAACCAGAGCACATGCCATCTGCGACGGAGTCTGTGCAGTGATCTCACTCGAGGGCAGGAATGCAATCGTCACGGGCGCGGCGAGGGGCATCGGGGCCGCGTGCGCGCTGGCGTTCGCGCGCCACGGGGCGAGCGTGGTGCTCGGGGACGTGCTGGAGCAAAACTGCGCCGAAACCGCGCGCCGCATTCGCAACGAGACGCGGGCGCCTGCCGTGGCGATTCGGGCGGACGTGAGCCAGGAGGAGGATTGCGCCGGATTGCTCGACGCCTGCACAGAGCGTTTCGGGGACTGCGACATCCTGCTGAACAACGCCGGCATCATCGTCCCGGGGTCGATTCTGGACGGCACCGTGGAGGACTTCGATCGCGTGCTCTCGGTGAACCTTCGGGGGACCTGGCTGATGTCGCGGCTCGCGGCCCGCCACATGGTCGAGCGGGGCGTCAAGGGAGCCATCGTGAACATGTCTTCCACCAACGCGGTGGTGACCATCCCGAACCAGCTCGCGTACGCCGTTTCCAAGGGCGGGGTGGCGCAGCTCACAAAGGTCATGGCGATGGGGCTCGCGCCGCACGACATCCGGGTCAACGCCATCGGGCCGGGGTCCATCGCCACGAGCATGCTGGACGAGGTGATGGCCGACGAGGAGGCCCGGCGGACGATCCTTTCGCGCACGCCGATGGGGCGGGTCGGGGAGCCCGAAGAGGTGGCGGGCGTGGCGGTCTTCCTGGCCAGCGATTACGCGTCCTACCTTACCGGTGAGACCATCTACCCGGACGGTGGCCGGCTGGCGCTGAACTACACGGTTCCGCTGCGCGGCGATGCCTGATCGTCCTGGCTCGCCCGGCGTGCGCCTGGCCATCGACATCGGAGGCACCTTTACCGATGTGGCCCTGGAGGCCGGCGGGCCCCCGGTCACCACCAAGGTGCTCACCACGCCCGCGGCCCCCGAACAGGGGGTCCTGTCGGGTGTGCACAAGGTGCTGGAGATCGCGGGCGTGGCGCCCTCGGCAGTGCGGCTGGTCATCCACGGGACCACGCTGGCGACCAACGCGATCATCGAGCGCAGAGGGGCGCGCACGGCTCTGATCGTCACATCGGGACATCGCGACGCCCTCGAAATGGCGCGCGAGAACCGCTTCGAGCAGTACGACATCGGCATCGACCGCCCCGAGCCCCTGGTGCAGCGCCGCCTGCGCCTGCCGGTGACCGAACGCGTGGACCGGCGGGGACGGGTGCTGGTGCCGCTGGACGAGGATTCGGTGCGCGCGCTGCTGCCGATTCTGGATGAGCACGGGGTCGAGTCCGTCGCCGTCGGGCTCATTCACGGCTACGCCAACCCGGACCACGAGCGGCGCATCGGCGCGATTCTCGAGGATGAACGCCCGGAGCTTGCGGTGACGCTGGCGTCGGATGTGTGCCCGGAGGTGCGCGAGTACGAACGCCTTTCGACCGCATGCGCCAACGCCTATGTCCAGCCGCTGATGTCGCGCTACCTGAAGGGGTTGGCGGAGTCGCTGCTGGCCGCGGGGCTCCACTGTCCCTTCCTGCTCATGACCTCCGGAGGCGGGCTCACGACGCTCGAAACCGCCATGTCGGCGCCCGTGCGGCTGGTGGAATCCGGTCCTGCGGGAGGTGCGATTCTGGCAAGTCACCTCGCGCGACGGCTGGAGTTGGGCGACGTCCTCTCGTTCGACATGGGGGGCACGACCGCGAAACTGTGCGTGATCGACGGGGGACGGCCCCTGCAGTCGCGCGCCTTCGAGGTGGCCCGCAGCTACCGCTTCCGCAAGGGGAGCGGGCTGCCGGTTCGCATTCCGGTGATCGAGATGGTCGAGATCGGGGCCGGGGGCGGGTCCATCGCGGCGGTGGACGACCTCGGCCGCATCCAGGTGGGACCGGCCAGCGCAGGGGCGGAACCGGGCCCGGCGGCCTACTGCCGGGGCGGGACCGACCCCACCGTCACCGACGCCGACGTGGTGCTGGGACGCATCGATCCGGGTTTCTTCGCGGGTGGCGCAATCCCGCTGGACCGTGACCGGGCTGCGGCGGCCGTTCGCACCGGGCCGGGGGCGAAACTCGGGCTGGATGAGACGGATGCCGCGCTCGGGATCGGCGAGATGGTGGACGAAAACATGTCCAACGCGGCGCGCACGCACGCGATCGAGTGGGGAAAGGGTCTGGCCGGCCGGACCCTGGTGGCGTTCGGGGGCTCGGCCCCCATCCACGCCGCCCGCCTGGCGGACAAGCTCGCGTTGGACCGCTTCCTGGTCCCCGCCGACGCGGGGGTGGGGTCGGCGGTCGGGTTCCTGCTGGCGCCGATTTCCTACGAGGTGGTGCGCAGCCGCTACATGCGCCTGTCGGCATTCGATGCGGGGGTGGTTGGCCAGGTCATCGCGGAGATGCGGGCGGAGGCGACCGCCGTGGTGGCCAGCGGTGCGCCAGGGTCGCCGACCAGCGAAAAGGTGCGCGCCTACATGCGGTATGTGGGCCAGGGGCACGAAATCGGGGTAGAGGTACCGGCGGAGGTGGTGGCGGGCACCGGTTCGGTGGCAGCGTTGCGGGGAGCGTTCGACGAGGCGTACCGCGCCGTGTACGGCCGCGTCATTCCGGGGTTGGACGTGGAGGTGCTGAGCTGGACGCTGGTGGTGGCGGCGGAGGCAGTGCGGGGACGGGTGGGATTGGTTGCGGACACGGCCTCCGCCGGATCGGTCGCGGGCGATGGGATGCGAATACGGGAACCCGATTGCTCGCCTTCCGGGCCGACTTCGCCAGCCGGTCGGGACGCGGGCGCCGGAAGCCGTCCCCCCGAGCCGCACCTGTCTGGCAGCTCACCCGAGGGCACTCCGTCTGGAGGTCCGGCCGAGGAAAACCCGTCCGGAGGCTCGCCCGGGGAGAGTCAATCCGGTGGCCCGCTCATCCCCGCCACACCCCCACCCGTCCGTCAGGCCGAAATGTTCGACGGGGTGGCAGGCGGGCCGGTCGCGGCGGCCGTTCACCTTCGCCGCCGGCTCGGGGAGGGGGCACGGCTCGAGGGACCGGCCCTGGTCGTGGAGACGCAGACCACCACGGTCGTCCCGCGGGGGTGGGGGGCGGTGGTGCTCCCGGACGGCCACCTGCTGGTGCGCAGAAACGGCCATCCAACCGCGGCGATTCCCAATCCCGCATCCGACCGCCCCGCTCTCTCGCTCCTTCAGGACCAGATCATGTGGAGCCGCCTGCTCTCGGTTGTGGAAGAGCAGGCCCGCACCCTGGTGCGCACGGCCTTTTCAACACCGGTCCGGGAGGCAGGCGATCTCTCCGCGGGTGTCTTCGACCTGTCCGGGCGAATGCTCGCCCAGGCCGTCACCGGCACCCCCGGACACGTCAATGCGATGGCGGAATCGGTTGGCTTTTTCCTGCGCGATCATCCCGTTCAGACCCTCGTCGACGGCGACGTCCTCATCACCAACGACCCGTGGGAAGGGACGGGCCATCTCAACGACTTCACCGTCGTAACCCCGGCCTTCGTTGCGGGACGCCCGGTGGCCCTCTTCGCCGCCACCAGCCACATCGCCGACGTGGGCGGCCGCGGCTTCGGCGCTGACGCCAACCAGGTTTTCGAGGAGGGCGTGCGCATTCCCATCGGCTACCTGATGCGCGCCGGACGCGTGGACGAAACTCTGATCCGCCTCATCCGCGCCAACGTGCGCGACCCCGACGTGGCCCAGGGCGACCTCTACTCCCTCGCCGCCTGCAACCGCACCGGCTGCGAACGTCTGGCCGCGATGATGGCCGAATTCGGGCTTGATTCGCTGGATCCGCTGGCGGAGATGATCGTCTCGGCGTCCCGTCGCGCCATGCTGGCGCGCATCCGCGCTCTTCGTCCGGGCACCTATCGAAGCCACATGCGCATCGACGGCTACGACTGCGACCTCGACCTCAACTGCGCCCTCACCGTCTCCCGCGACGGTATCCACATCGACTTCGACGGCACCTCGCCCATGTCCTCCCGCGGCATCAACGTGCCCCTGACCTATACGCGAGCATACGCGTCCTTCGGCGTTCGCTGCGTCGTGGGCTCCGACGTTCCCAACAATGCGGGGTCCCTCAGCGCGATCTCGGTGGGTGCCCCGAGCGGGTCCATCCTGAACGCTCCTCCGCCTGCCGCCGTCGCCGCCCGCCACGCCATCGGCCAGATGCTGCCCGACGTGGTCCTTGGGTGCCTGGAGCAGGCCCTGGAACCGGGATCCGTACCTGCCGAAGGCGCCTCATGCCTCTGGAACCCGGTGCTGCTCGGTGGTCCGGGCCTGACCGGTTCCTACCCGTACCGCGCGGAGCCCTTCGTGGTGAATCCGTTCCACACCGGGGGCACCGGCGCGCGCCCGGGCAAGGACGGGCTCTCGGCCACCGCCTTCCCCTCCGGCGTCCGCAGCACGCCCATCGAAATCACCGAGACTGTCGCGCCGCTCGTCTTCTGGAGAAAGGAGTACATCCCCGATACCGGCGGCCCCGGCGAGTTCCGCGGCGGCCTGGGCCAGGTCATGGAGATATCCCATGCCTCCGGCGAACCCTTCGCCATCTCCAAGATGTTCGAACGAGTCCGTAATCCCGCCCGCGGCCGTGCGGGCGGCGGCGGCGGCGCGCTGGGACGGGTCCATGTGCCCAAGCTGGGGATGCTGCGCGCCAAGGGCCGTGAAGTAGTGCCGCCGGGACACCGCATCGTACTGGAAACGCCCGGCGGCGGCGGCCTCGGCGACCCCCGACGGCGTTCCCGCCAACTCGTCCGCGAAGACGTCCTCGACGGCTATGTAACGGCAGCCTCGGCAGGGAAGGACTACGGACTTCACCTTGGAGACGAGCCCGACCAGGGAGATGGGCCTGACTAGCTGAGCCTCGTGCCGGTTCGGATACCGATGATTGGCCGGTGTCGGAAACCGACGTCCGTCTCCGGGTCAACTCTAAAGAGAATCCTCCATGGCTTCCCGGGCAGCGGCTTCGATCTCCCAGGGGATAGCTGAGTCGCAATAGAGCGCAGCCCCGTTCGAAAGGATGGGATCCTTGCCCTTTGCCGGGGCGTGCGGATAAACCGATGGGACCGGCGGCAGCCCCGAATCTGCGCGCTGTTCCTCCCAATCCACCTGCGCAGGTCGCGCGCTCCCGCCCGTCCGCCCCCGCTCCCTCCAGGCATCTGCCCCCACATGCTGTCTGCGCGTGCCCACCAGCAGTGACTGCTTGGGCGCGTCCACCAGCATCCTCCCGTTGGGCATGAAGAACAGCACCGTGCCGTCACTGTTCACGGATACCTTGACCCGCCCCTCACGAACGGCTCGATGATGCCGCCGACAGAGGAGCAGCGTATTCCGGAGGCTCGTTTTGCCCCCGTCCGCCCAGTGTTTGACGTGATGCGCCTCGGTGAACGTGCAGCCACACCCCGGAAAGCGGCATCCTCGGTCCCGCTCCTCGAGCGCCCGCCGGATGTGCGGCGGAATCGTGCGCGTCCGGCGGCCAACGCTCAGCATCGAGCCGTCCTTCGCGTGGACCATCGCGACCACCGCTTCGGAGTTGGACACACGGGGCGATACATCGACAGTGCAGTCCATCGAGTGGAGGGACAGGCGTCTCCGGCGGACCTGCCACAGACTCCGGAAGCGCTACCACGAACCACCATACCGTCCACTATCATGTACGTAACAGACGTATCAAGTATCTGTTACTGGACTGTATGGGTCCGTGAGATACCTTCCTGCATGCGTGACACCGTGCCACTTCCGGTACGGCGCATCGTCAGGAAGCTCGGTAACGACATCCGCGGCGTCGTTTGCGCCGCCACATCCGCGAATCGACGCTGGCCAGTCGGCATTCGAGCACGAGGATCCCGATCGAACTCGCCGTCCCGGCGCTCGCTGATCACGGCCCTGAGTCGCGTCAAACCTACCTCGGCGTGAAATCCTCCCCGTCGCCCAAGCTGCGCACGAAGGCGGCCAACAGGTTCGCGGCGGCGTCCAGGTCGCTGGTGCTGACGATCTCGTTGGGCGAGTGCATGTAGCGGTTGGGAACCGACACCAGCCCGGTTGGGACCCCGGTCCGCACCAGGTGAATCCCGTCCGCGTCGGTGCGGGTGGCGCGCGGGGCAGCCTGGATGCTGTAGGAGATGCCTTCGGCCTCGGCCACCTTGGTCAGGCGGTCGAACACCACGGGGTGAGCTGCGGAACCCCGGCTCAGTACCGGTCCGCCCCCCAGCTTGTGCTCGCCCAGTTCCTTCTTGTTGATGTCCGGAGCATCGGTGCTGAACGTGACATCGACGACCAGCGCCACATCCGGATCCACGGAATAGGCGCTGGTGCGCGCCCCTCCTCCGGAATAGCCGATCTCCTCCTGCACCGTGGCGACCGCCACCGCGCCCGCGGAGCCCGGGGATTCAGCCAGCCTGCGCAGCGCTTCCAGCACCACGTAGGCGCCGATGCGGTTGTCGATGGCCCGTGAGGCGA
>VXMG01000144.1:0-7240 GCA_009841185.1 Gammaproteobacteria bacterium | reverse complement strand
CGACCCAGACACCGCCGCTGGGGTCATCGGCCCCCCCGCCGACCTCATCGACCTCACGCCCGAGCTGCGGCAGCGCGCCGAAGAACTCACAGCCGGCTACCGCTTCGGCCCTCTCTACGAGCCGCCTTCCATGGAGGGGACCATCGCCATGCCGGGCATCCTCGGCGGCGGCAACTGGGGCGGAGTGGCGGTGGATCCGGCCAGCGCGATCCTGTTCGTGAAGTCGTCCGAAGAGGCCAGCCTGCTCAAGATCGCGCCCGCCAACCCGGCCACCACCGTGGCCGACTACGCCATCGACCGCACAGCGTCCCGGACCCTGACGGTGGACGGGCTGCCCATCTCAAACCCGCCGTACGGGACCCTCACGGCGATCGACATGAACGGAGGCGCGATCCTCTGGCAGGAGGCGGTCGGCGAGCGCCCCGAGATCGCGGGACATCCGGCGCTGGCCGAGCTCGACCTGCCCGTCCGGCTGGGGGTGGTGGGGGCGCCGGGCCCGTTCGCGACCGCCGGCGGCCTCGTGTTCCTCACGGGCGGCTCGGACATCCTGTACGCCTTCGACGCGGAGAGCGGGGCGGTGCTATGGGAGGGTCGGCTGCCGGCGCGCGCATACGCCAATCCGATGACCTTCGAGACCCGTGACGGCCGGCAGCTTGTGGTCATCGCGACAGGCGAACGCGAAGGAGCCGCGCTGCTGGCGTTCGGGCTCTAGGGGGCAGCCGGACGGTTCTGCCGCAGGAGCTCCTCCGCCCCCTCCGGCAGGAGCAGCTTGTCCGAGATCTCCGCGATCTCTTCGGCTTCTTCCCAGGCGCGCTCCAGTAGCCACAATTCGCCTTCCAGGGCGCGTCGCTCCTGCTCTTCGTGGAGCGCCATTTCGAGCGCGAGCTTGTGTGGCTTGGGCATCTTGTTGACGTAGCCGGGGATCCCTTTCTTGTCTTCGAAGCGCTGTCCCTCCGCGATTCTCGTCAGAAAACGCTCCGGATGTCCGGTGTTCTCGATGAGGCCTACGGCGTTCTGCACCGCACCGCTGGCTCCGCCGGACGCGTTCATCCTCGGGAGGATAGCCGCTGCGAACCGGTGCGCTTCGGCGCCGTCGTGCCAGGTCTTCCGTTTTCCCTTGCGGATCTGAAGCCTGAAGCCCTGCTCGTCGTCGGCGGGACGGATGCGCGTGCCGAGAAGGTCATGGTTGTTGAGTTTGATTACACGCTCTGCCTCGGGACGCAGTCTCACGACCGTGCGCCGACTCTGCCAGACGTTGAACCAGTTGGGGACCTGGCTGATGATGCCCGCGCCCACGCCGGCTACGGCTCCGCCGACCACGACCCCTCCGATCACGACCGCGGCTGCGGTGCCGTACATGATCGCCCGTTTTCGCCGACGCCCGAACTGGTCCCCGTAGCGCCAGGCCGCGAACTCGGGACGCATGGGCTCGCCGATGCGCACCAGGGTCAGGCCCTCCGGATGGCGCGCCAGCCCGATGTTGTCCGTCGAGACACGGATGCGGGTGTCGCGGAAGAGCCGCTCGCAATCTTCAACCGCCTCCCAGCGCTCCTCGAGAGGGGTCAGGTTCCAGCGCTCGCACTTCGTACAGACCACCCAGAGGCGGCCACGCGCGGCGTCGAAGGCCAGCCTCCGCCCAACAGGGAACGACTCCACCACTTCGTTCGCCCCCAGCGGCTTCCGGCAGAACATACAGGAGGTGTACATGAGTTTTCGACCTGCTCAGGTCCGAAGGTCCCAAGGGGTCCAGACGTGGAGCCAAAGACTGCGGATTCACGGCCACCCCGTCAACGCCGGTGGGCGGGGCAAGACCGTCCTAAAGCCCCGTCAGCCCGAAACGCCTCCATAGATCGTCGAGCCACTCGATTTCGTCGGGTGTGAGTGGTCCGGTTGAGCGCGCGTGCCACCACTCCATGACCTCCGTCTCGGCACCTCGCAACGCCGCCGCCCAGCCGGCTGCCGGCCCGGAGCCCTGGTCCGCGAACAGCTTCGCTCTACCCATGAAGAACGCGCCTCCGAGCGACGCGAGCGAGATGGCTCGATCGGCCTGCGGCGTGGCCTCGGGCGGTCGGGGCAACCCCAGCCGGTGGTATGGTAGCGTCCAGTTGTTGGGCTCGATCACACCCGCAGGATTCTCCACGACCACCCACGCGTGCAGGACCGATATCCCGGCTTCCTCCCGCGCTTGAACGGTTGAACGAGCGTCGTGCAGGCCATGGTCCTCGTGATCCGTGCGGTGGCTCTCCATGTCGAGCCCGCCCGCATGGACGTGCCAGAAGCCAGGTTCGAATGGGTTCCCCGGAGGAACCTTGCCGTTTCCGGATCCCACCACGTATCCAAAGCCGATTCCCACCAGCGTCTCGCGCCCGTCCAATGCCGCGTACATCAGGATTTCGGGTCTCGCGGGATCGATCTCGCCATCGAACAACCGCGCCAGGCTGACCCAATGACGCCCCATGGCGGGGGCATCGGCTCCCACCCGCCGAAATCCATCAGCGACAGCGGCCGAGGGGTCATGGTAACGCTCGGTCGCACGCTGGCTGACCACCAGGAAATCGGTCTGCTCCGCCGACAACCCGCACCAGGATGGCAAGGGCTGTCCGCACGACGAATGCTCCTGTCCCTGCACACCGCAGCACCAGCACAGCCAGGTGGCCAGCGAGACCAGGCAGCGAATCGTCCTCACGGTTCGCCATCCGGATCCAGGGTCTCGAGCTCGCCGTACGCTGCCTCGAGACGGGCCAGCAACTCATCGCCTACGCCCTGCGGATAGCGGCTAAGGAGCTGCAGATTGGCGCGGTCCTCGGGATTCGCGGCCAAGTCTTCGCCCGTCGCTTCATAGGGTCGGACATTTGCTGACAGGGAAAAGCCGCGCCCGAAAAAGCCGCCGCCGAAAAAGCCGCGGCGGACGCCGCCGGCATGCGCGAATCGGCCTCGGGTGATTCCCGGGAACGGAATACGCGCCAGCCTTCCCGCGAGCCGGTGCTGACCCGACGAATCAACAAGGACGAGGAGGGCGTCCTCCTCCACGGCAAGCACCTCCGCGTCAAGGGTATCGCCAGCGACATACAGCAGTGATGCGATGCCCGAAGGGTGCTGCGCGGGGGGAAAGCGATCCACCTTGGGGCCGTACGAGCAGGCCGGCATCAGAAGGGAGACCATCCCCGCGAGAACGAACCGGGTCTTCATATGCGGCACGGGTCACCTCACCGGGATTCGGGTGGCGTAGAACTGCTCCTCCATCGTATCACGTGCCGCGTGCCACCGGCGGAGGGCCTCGACGAGGGTTTCGGGGCCTGGCCGGAACGGTTCCGTTTCGCGCCCGGCGGCCAGCCAGCTTTGCCGGACCCACTCGATGTAGTAGCCCTGCGACGCGAGGAAGAACGTGCGACTGCGGTTCCGCCCGTCTTGCCGGGCATCGACACCGGGCCGGAAGACGACCTCAAAGGCATGCCCGGGAGAGGTCACAAGATACGAGTCGTCCGCCGACGCCAGATTGGCGAGCATGTCCGTCTGATCGCTACCGTCCAGGGCCTGGATCATCGAGAGCGGAACCACTCGGCCTTCGGCGTATCGCGCGGTCTCGAACGGCGTCACATGGTCGATCCGCCAGTGATCGGCCGGAAACGCGAGCCGGATCCTCACCGACGCCTCCGTCCGGTCCGGGCTCACGGGAACGACGACGGCGACATCATCCCACGCCAGCGGCCCTTTGTCGGGAATCCGGGCAACCTCACGCCATGTGCCGCTCTCGAGTACGCTGATGCGCATTCCCAGGTTGTCGGCGGCCCACTGGCCGAGTTCGACCGCCGGCCCGATCTCCCCAAGATCCTGGCCGAGCCAGTCCAGTGCACGCGCCCCTCGGTCGCCCAGCATCATGTCGTAGAAGAGCACCGTGGCGAGCAGGCTGTTCCTCAGGCGCAGGTGCAGCCCGATCTGCCCGGTCCCCAGGGGAACCGTTAAATCCAGTTCGATATGGTCCTCGACCTCTCCGGGAACCGAAGCTATGGCATTCTCGATGCGGGACACGGAGCTGGTGTACAGGATTCCGTCCGGCCTTGAGAGCAGCTCCGTCACGTCGCGGCCATCCCGGTCCGCAGCGTGCTGCAACGCGAGCGGGCTTCCGAGCCTGACGGGCCTTCCCTCGGGATCCGGGACCACCTGCTCGTGGGACGCGTGCCCGACTTCGATCAGTTCGAAGTGGTTGATGTAGTGCGTCTCCAGCGCTTCGTTGCGAACCTCGAGACGTACCTCGCCCTGGTCGTCAACGCCGACAGCGAGTCGGTCGACATCTCGCGATTCGAACAGCGGAGCGATGCTGTATGAGAACGCTTCGGCCTCCAGCAATTCGACTCCCGTGCCATCCGAGTACACCGTGGGGCAAGAACCAAAGATCGCGGCAGCAAGAAGAGCGCCTGCCGCGGTGTGCAGGTAGACGGAAGAGATCGACCGAATGACATCCGTTTCCGTCCTGAAGCTCTCCATGGCGAGCACGCTGTCCAGAGCGACTCCCGGGACGGCGCCGACGGGGTTGAGACGAATGTCGTATCGCGCCCCATCGCCCGTTACCAGGCTGTTGTCGATCGTGATCCCGTCAGAGAATACGATCGTGGAACCGTCCACCAGGTGCGCCTTGACTGGTGACCGAACCACGCGCGGCCCGGCCAGCGGGACCGATTCGTACCGGACGTTGGTCACGCACGAACCGATCGCGCCCACCAGAACTGCGGCGCCGATCGCGGCCCGGAACGGGTGGCGTACGCGGAGAACGTGCAGGGCACTACCAGCCGAGACCCAAACCATTGTCGTTTCCTTGAAACTGAACTGCAGGCGAAAGTGTGTCCCTAGTCACGTCCCGTCACCGAAATACTCGTATCGACGAGATTACGTCGTCCCAGGTCCACGTCGAGTCGGATGGCAGTGTTATCCGGCTGAGGTCCGGGATGTCGGACGTGACGGTGAGGCTGTCCCCTCGGAAGGTATCGTGCTGATATACGACCGCCCGCCATCCATCGGCGACTCGGATGGAAGAGACACAATCGGTCCAATGTTCCTGACCGAAGATCTTGGCGGCGCACTCCCCCGCAGTGGGTTGAGGCTCGTCATCCACCAGCGAGAGGTCGCTCACGTCGTCGACAAGGATCCGGTACGGACCGTGGTAGTCCGCGCGCGCGAAAACGAGGATGCCGGCACTCGGGACGAGTCCGACCGGATCGATCGGACTGCCTTCGCAGCCAGCGAGCAACATCAGCACGAGGAACGAGGCTGTGAGGCGTGTTCCGTTGAGCCGTTCGCGACCCGTCACCGGATGCCGGGCTCCCGCTCCGCCATCCTGGCAATTGGCTGTTTTCGCGGCATGCGCTCGATGAGAGCCCTCTGTCTGGTCTTCTCCAGATCCTCCCGCAGACTCGCCCGCAGCATGTCGCCGCCCTGCCCGGTGACACCGGTCACGCCCGTCACAGCGGCCGCCCCATCTCGCCCGATGCATTCCTTCAGGTTGACGGTGCCGCCCGCGGGCGTGCGTTGTGGATTCACACGCAAATGCCAGAGGCTCCCCAACATCCGCCACGCCACGGGGATGCAGCCGGAGAAGTAGTTTCGGCGGATGTCGCCGGCGGGGAGCAGGGGCAGCGATCCTGTCAACTCGTTACCTGCAAGGGAGATGAAGCTCTCGACCTCGTAGAGCGAAAGGCTGTCCAGTTCGGCCGGTGCCGGACCCGAGAATCGGTTGTTGTCCGCGAACAGGAAAGCCAGGGGGTATCGGTCACTGTCCCAGTCATGCAGGAATGCCGACCGCACGAACTCCCCCGATATCGGACCCGACAGGTCGTTGTCGTCAAGCCACAGGACTTCCAGCAGCTCCAGATCCCCGAGCTCCGGCGGGATCGAACCGGTCAATTGATTGTCCTGCAGTTCCAACGCCCTGAGGCCGTCGAGCTGGCCCAACTCCGGCGGAATCGAGCCCGTCAGCCGATTGCCGGAAAGGGACAGGTCCATCAGCCTGGACAGGTCGCCCAGCTCCGGCGGGATCGACCCCGCGATTTCGTTGTCGTTGAGGAGCAGGAACCTGAGATTGTCGATGTTGGTGAGCTCTGGCGGGAGCTCGGTCAGTTCGTTGTGGGCAAGAGTGAGGAACTGGAGGCTGGCGAGGTCGCCAAGTTCCGATGGGATGTCAGCCAGGTTGTTTCCCGAAAGGTACAGCACTTCGAGATTGCCAAGGTTGCCAAGTTCCGACGGGACGCTGGTCAACTCGAGATCTTCGAGGGTCAGTACCTCGAGGTTGTCCAGGTCGCCAAGTTCCGGTGGGATGGAACCCGTCAGTCGGTTCCCGCCCAGCCACAAATACAGGAGCCCATCCATTCGGCCGAGTTCCGATGGAATCGATCCTGTCAACTGATTCCGGCTGAGCGCCAACCCTACGAGGTTGGCCAGTTCGGCGAGTTCGACAGGAATCGATCCTGTCAACTGATTCCCGGCCAGCATCAACTCCTCGAGATTGGCCAACTCCGCGATTGCGGCGGGAATTGATCCTGTCAGTTGATTCGAGACCAGGTACAACGAAGCGAGATTGCCGAGATCGCCCAGCTCCGCCGGGATTGAACCCGTGAGCCTGTTCTCATCGAGATCCAGGACTTCGAGGCTGGCAAGGTCGCCGAGCTCGGCCGGGATTGACCCCGTCAGTTGGTTTGCCCAGAGATTCAGCCGGAGAAGGCTGGAAAGGTCGCCGAGCTCCGCCGGGATCGACCCCGTCAGCCGGTTGAAGGAGAGGTCCAGGTCCTCCAGGCTGCCCAGATTGCCCAGTTCCGCCGGAACTCGCCACACATCTTCCCGTGTAGTCCTCTAGGGTCTGCCTAGCAGGGTATAACACGTTACTGGACAACGTGTTCAGTAGGATGCACAGCATCCGTTCGTCTCTTGCCGTCCATCGCGATCCCGTGTATTCTTCCCGGTGTAGTGCTGCAATAAGTGATACACCACAAGGAAGGAAGCACCATGACGAAGCGACCGAGAACGCTGAGCGCCGCGTTCGTGCGAACGGTCAGCCGACCCGGAGTCTACGGAGACGGACGCGGCGGACGCGGGCTGAGCCTCCGCGTACACCGGACACTGGACGGCCGGATCACCAAGACATGGCGTCAGCGCGTGAGGATCGAAGGCCGCCTGACTTCGATCGGGCTCGGGCCATATCCCGAGGTGACGCTTGCCGAGGCCCGCCAGAAGGCGCTCGACAACAGCCGGG
>VXMG01000093.1:0-61946 GCA_009841185.1 Gammaproteobacteria bacterium | reverse complement strand
CACCCGGACCACCCGGTCGCCCACTTCCACCTCGGCCAACCGGGTGCCCCGCGCGGCCTTCCCGGTCACCGGCACGTCCCCAGCCACCACCTGGGTGATCCGGCCGGCGGCCGTCACCAGCATGACCGCGTCCTGGTCGAGGACCTCGATCGCGCCGATCAGGCTTCCTTGGCGGTCGCCGGGCGCGCGCATCACCACGCCTAGGCCGCCGCGCTTCCGCCGCGGGTAGTCGTTCACGTCCGTGCGCCGGCCCCACCCCTGGTCGGACACCGCCAGCACCGTGCCTTCCCGGCGGATCAGGAGCGCAGATACGACCAAGTCGTCGCCGCGCAGCCGGATGCCCTTCACCCCGAAGGCGGTCCGACCCACGACCGGCACCTGCCCCTCGGCGAAGCGGATCGCTCGGCCGTGGCGGGTCGCCAGCATGACGTCTGCGCCGCCCTCCGAGAGCATCACCGTGACGATGCGGTCGCCCGGCCGCACCCGCGAGGCGGCCAGCCCGGCCGGCCGCGGGTTCGAGAACTCCGACAGGCGCGTCCGCTTCACCGTGCCGCGCTCGGTCACGAACACCACCTGACCCTCCCCGGTCATGGTGTCGACCTGCAGGAGCGCGGTGAACGGATCCGCGCGGCTGCCCGCGGTGAGGCTGTAGAGCGACTGCCCGCGCGACGCCAGGCCGCTCTCGGGCACATCGGCCACGCTCAGGAAGTGGACATGCCCGCCCTCCGTGAACGCGAGAATCCACCCCTGGGTGCGCGCGACGAAGAGGCGCTCCAGGTAGTCGTCCGGGTAGCGCGCCATCCCCGCGAGCAGCTTCCCGCTCGCCAGCCGGCGGCGGTACAGATGCACAGGCATGCGCTTCACGAACCCCTGGTGGCTGACGGTGACCACCACATCCTCGTCCGCCTCCGCGGCCTCCACGGTCTCCTTCGAGGCGGTCTTCCTGTCCAGAATGGTCGTGCGGCGCGCGTCGCCGAACTGCCGCACCCCTTCTTCCAGCTCCTCCAGCATCACCTGGAGCTGCCGGTACTCGCTCGACAGGATGTGGCGGAGCCGGCGGATGGTCCTTCGCAGCCCGACAAGCTCGTCTTCCAGCTTCTGCCGCTCGAGCGAAGTCAGGCGCGCCAGCTGCATGTCCAGGATGGCGCCGGCCTGCCGCTCGGTCAGATCCAGCTCGCCCTGCAGCCGCTCCGCCGCCTGCGCGCGGTCCTCCGATGAGCGGATGATCGCGATCACCTCATCGATGAAATCGAGGGCGTGCAGCATGCCTTCGACGACGTGCGCGCGGTCTTCCGCCCTGGCCAGCTCATGCTGCGACCGCCTCCGGATGACCTCCACGCGGTGATCGCGGAAGCGCTCCAGCATTTCCTTCAGCGTGAACTCGCGCGGCTCACCCCCGTCCAGCGCCAGCAGGATCGCGCCGAAGGTGGACTGCAGGCCCGTGCGCCGGAAGAGCCGCTTCAGCACCGTGCCGGCATCGGCGCCGCGCTTCAGCTCGATGACCAGGCGGACGCCGTCGCGGTCGGACTCGTCGCGCAGGTTGGACACCTCGGACAGCGCCCCCTTGCGCGACAGCCCGGCGATCTGGGCGATGATCTTGGACTTCGAGGTGGCGTAGGGCAGCTCGGCAATCACCAGCTGCTCCCTCCCGCCGCGGATCTTCTCGCGCACCACGCGCGCCCGCATGACGATGCGTCCCCGGCCGGTGCGGTACATCTCCCGGATGCCCTTGCGCCCGACGATGAAGCCGCCGGTCGGAAAATCCGGCCCGGGAATGACCTCCATCAGCTCGTCCAGCGTCGGCTCGTCGTCGTCCGTCAGCTTCCTGATCGCCGCAACCAACTCCCCGAGGTTGTGCGGCGGCACGTTCGTGCTCATGCCCACGGCGATCCCGGCGCTGCCGTTCATCAGCAGGTTGGGGAGGCGCGAGGGCACCACGACCGGCTCCTTCAGGCGGTCGTCGAAGTTGGGCGTCCAGTCGACGGTGTCCCGGGCGATGTCGGTCAGCAGATCGGCGGCCACCCGCGAGAGGCGCGCCTCGGTGTAGCGGTACGCCGCGGCCGGATCCCCGTCGATGGAGCCGAAGTTGCCCTGACCGTCCACCAGCGGATAGCGCAGCGAGAAGTCCTGCACCATGCGCACAAGGGCGTCGTAGACCGCGCTGTCCCCGTGCGGGTGGTACTTGCCCAGCACGTCCCCGACCACGGTGGCGCTCTTCTTGTAGCTCCGGTCCGGGGCCAGCCCCAGCTCGTGCATGGCGAAGAGGATGCGCCGGTGCACCGGCTTGAGCCCGTCGCGCACATCCGGCAGCGCCCGCTGGACGATGACGCTCATCGAGTAGTCGAGGAACGACTCCCGCATCTCCTGCTCGATGGGACGCGGAAGGATGCGTTCCCTCGACCGGGCTATCTGCATCATGACTACTCCTCGGCCGGGGATTGCAAACTTGGGGCGCTCAGGCTTCGGCGGCCTCCGCGAACGCGGACGACACCACCCGCAGCGGCAGCGACACCTGATGCTCGCCGTCGAGGTCGACATCGAAGGCGTAGCGGCCCGGGGTCCTGAAGACGATCCCGTCCATGTTCAGGATGTGGGGGATCTTCAGTTGTCCGCCATCACTCGCCGGGCCGGGCCCGAACTTGACCTTGCCGTCCAGGCGCAGAACGTCCTCCCCCGATGGCCCGCGCAGGCGAATACTGATGGCGTGTTCCCCGGCCTGCTCCAGCCCCGCCGAGAAGCGCAGCACCAGGGAGATGAGGCCGTGCTTGGCCGGAAACCGCGTGGAGGTGATCGAATCGAAGATGCCCAGGATGTTCAGCTTGCCGGCGCTGTCCACCGTGGCGGCGTCCGCCAGCAAAGCGAGGTCTACGCGCACGCCTCGGTTCCTCCGTCTCGATGGGTGAGCAGCCTTTCGCCGAGAACCAGCCCGGCGACCAGATCGATCGTGATGTGCGCGGCCATCGCGGGCCAGATGCTCCCGGTCAGAACGAACGACGCGGCGAAGGCGAACCCGGCCACGCCCGTCGTTACGATACCCCGCGCACCCTGGTAGGAATGTAACAACCCGAACGCCGCCGAGGTGACCGCCGCGGCCATCCACGGACCCACCGACATCGCCCCCAGCGCCGACATGGCGTACCCCCGGTAGGCAATCTCCTCCCCCGTCCCGGCAACGAAGGAAAGGCCCGCGAAGTACGCCCTCTCGCGGCGGGTGCGGGGCAGCAGCCGGGCCAGGAAGGGCGAGTCGCGCAGGCCGGCGGCACGGGCGATCCACGTGAACAGCATCATGATCCCCAGGACTGCCGCGGCGATCGCGGCCGTCCACGCCACGAACGCGAAGGGGTCGGGCGGGGCCAGCCCCAACGCGTCCGGCCCGGCGCCGGTCACCCCGACGATCGTGCTGGCCGCTCCCAGGACGAAGATGAAGAGCCCCGAACTCACGTACACGGGGATGCGCGCAAGCTCCTGGTTCTTCCTGGCCAGCCACAGTTGCGCGACACCGTTGATGGGAGCGAGGACCAGCAGCACCACCAGCAGGATCTGGTCTACGAGGTGCACGCCGCCGCCTTCACGCGCCGCTGCCCGATCTCTTCCACGCGCTCGAGGGTGGCGCGCACGTCCTCCCAGGTGCTCCGGTAGTTGAGGATGCAAAGGCGGAGCGAGTAGGCACCCTGAAGCCGCGTCGAGGAGATCATCGCGAAACCGCTCTCGACGATCTCGTCCTGGATCTCGCGGTTGAGCGCATCCAGCGCCGGCTGATCCATGCCCGGCGGCCGAAAGCGGTAGCAGACCACGCCCAGGCTGGCCGGGCTGAGCAGCTCCAGGCGCGCGCGTCCCCGGATCCAGGCCTCCGCCCTGCGCGCCAGCTCGAGCGCCCGTCCGATGACGACCCGGAACTCCTCCAGCCCCAGCATCTGGACCGACATCCAGACCCGCAGCGCCCGGAAGGAGCGGCTCAGCTGGAGTCCGCGGTCGGCGAAGTTCACGTGCTCCAGGCTCATGTCCGTGTCCTGCAGGTACTCGGGCATGATGCGGAAGGCGTCGCGCAGTAGCGCCGGGTCGCGCACCATCAGGCACCCCGTCTCATAGGGCTGGAAAAACCACTTGTGCGGATCCAGAACCACGCTGTCGGCACGTTCGATGCCCTTGAGGCTCCTTCGCGCGCCTTCGTCGAGAACCGCGAAGCCGCCGTAGGCCCCGTCGATGTGGAACCAGAGCCCCTCGCGCTCGCACAGATCGGCGATGGCGTCCAGCGGATCGATGGCCCCCGTGTTGGTGGCTCCGGCGTTGGCGGACACCATGAAGGGCGTCCTGCCTTCGGCCCGGTCGTAGCGGATCATGTGCTCCAGCACCTCGACATCGAGCCGGTAACGGTCGTCCGTGGGCACGCGGCGCAGGTTGTCCGCGCGGAAGCCGCAGATGCGCGCGGCCCTTTCCACGGACGCGTGGCACTGATCGCCTTCGTACAGCATCAGCCGCTCGCCGTCGCCCGCCGCGTGGCGCGCGGCCACCATGGCGTTCAGGGTCGCGGCCGAGCCCCCGCTGGTGAACACGCCGCCCGCTGTCTCCGGCATGCCCAGCCATTCGCGGAACCAGTCGAGCACCACCAGCTCCACCTGGCTGGGACCCGCCGATTCCAGCCATGTGCCCTGAAAGATGTTGAAGCCGCCCGTGAGCATGTGGGCCAGGAAGCTCGGCCAGGTGGGCGACGAGGGAATGAAGGCGAAGAATCGGGGATGGTCGATGCGTCCCGCGTAGGGAAGGACGTCGCGCAGGACCCGGTCGATGACCTCGTCCGGATCGCGGCCGGTCTCGGGAGCCGCCTCGCGAAGACGGGCTTCCGTGTACGCCCGGTCGGCGGTGCCCCAGGCGCGGTCGTCGCGGAGGCCGGTCCAGCGGGCCACCACCCGGTCCACCATCTCGTATCCCAGGCGGCGCATCAGGTCGCCGTCCAGTTGCAGCGCGCCCGCTTCGGCGCGCGAGTGTTCGGGTCCGGGCCCGGTCACCTCTCCTCCTTCCGGCATTGACGGGCAGATACCGGGTTTCCAGTTTGTTTCTCCATCGCCCCGGGACTCCTCGCCGGGCCACGGTGGCAGACTCCAACCTCCCAAGGTAGCATGGCCGCAGGCGGCGTACGGAAAACCCCGGTCTTTCGAGTGATCGACGCTCTGGACGCGCCCCATGGCGGCCGCATTCTGCGCCTCCAGCTACAGGACGGCCCGCCGCCCCGCGTTCGCGACCTCAGGGGTTCGCGGCTCACCGCCACGGCTCCCGACGGGACCCGGCAGAGCGTCACGGTGACGGGGTTCGCGGCGTTCGGAGGGAGGGTCAGCAACCGCCGCCTCGCCGAGACGGGCCGCGTCGATGTCCACGTGCGGGAAGACGCCTCCGATATCGAGCCGGTGTCGATCAAGTGGCTGCTCACACCGTCGTGAGGACGGATCGCGACCATCGCTCCCCACAAACCGGCGCCGTCTACCTGCCCTCCACATCGAGCAGCGTCGAATCCTTCTTGAGCCGCCAGAGCACAACGTACACCACCGTGCCGGCTCCGAAGTAGATCCCCCAGAAGGGCGCCAGATCGAGACCGCCCCCGGCGCCCAGCGTTTCCGCGACTTCCAGCGCGGTGGTCGCGGCCACCCAGGCGTAGAAGGCGGCGTGGTCCCGCCCGAGCGCAAACAGCAGCGAGAAGGGCAGCCGGTACGGCCGCCAGAGCCGCGGAGCCGGCAGGAGCGCAGGCGTGCGCGCCGCCCAGCGGGTGAAGTCGGAGCCGAAGCGCGCCTGCAGGAAGCGCTCCTCGGCGAGCATGATGCGCCCGTTGTAGACCCAGAACACGAGAACGGTGACCGCCACGGCGGCGAGACTGCCCGTGGTCGTGGCCACCCCGGCCCAGATCAGGAGGTTTCCCAGGTAGAGGGGATGGCGCACCACCGAGTACATCCCCTCGGTGCTCAGCGAGGCGGCTTCGAGCTTACGGGTTCCCCGGCCCGAGGTCCCCGCCGGCGCATGTCCGACGGTCCAGGCGCGCAGCACCAGCCCCGCCAAAGCCACCAGCATCCCCGCCAGTTCCCAGCCGTCCAGTTGGCCGGCAGTGCCGGGTGGGAAGGCGAAGCTCAGGGCGGCGAGTGCGGCCAGGACGAGGAGCGGAAGGTAGCTGCGCCAGCGGAAGAGCCAGTTCCCGGTCCGGGCCCATTCCTCGACCAGCCCCGCGTCGGCAGGTTCGCGACCCCGCGCTCCCGTGTGCGGAGCCGGCGGGTCGCGGTCCGGCATCAGCGCAAGCCGGGCGGGTTCGTCTCGAAGGCGCTCCGGAACCAGGTACGGTATGCCTCCTGCGCCCCGGCGCTTTCGTCCAGCCAGGCGTCCCGCTCCATGGCGAACTCCTCCGCGCGCGCGGTCAGCAGATAGGCGTCCAGGTAACCGTTCTCGCTGGAGAAGAGCAGTTCATCCATGGGCAGATAGGGAGCCCAGCCGTACAGCGATCGACCGTAGAACCAGACATCCGCGGTGCGGGCCACGATCGCCCGCTCGAGCTCGTACCCGTCGAGCCCCACCGCGTCCGGAAGCCACTCCTCCAGCCGCTCCATCCGGTGCATGAGGTGCAGGTGCGCGTAGACCAGGTACACGGGCCGCGCGTCGGCGATGGCGCCGTCCAGGCTGAGGCGGGCGGTGTCGCCCTCGATGACGAAACCCTCCCAGGGCATCACCGGCCCGTCGCTGAAGCCGGTGACGATGAGAAACGTGGGGTCCTCTTCGATGTTCTGCAGCTCTGGGCGAAGCCAGATGTCGATGGAATCCATGCGCGCGGGGTCGGGAGGGACGCGCGCGCCCGAGAGGGTGATCAGGCCGCGGGAGGGAGGCAGGGCCGACGAGGCCGAGCAAGCGGCAAAAAGGACCATGGCGAGCGCCGCCCCGAGGGCGCCGCGATGCGATGTGGAAAGCTTCACCATGAGTCTCGTCTGGATGGGAAGTGGTGGTGTCAAGGCTGTCTGGATGCGTACCCGCAAGCCGCCGGTATGCTTCAGGGGACAAGCGGGGATCCGGCTCCCGTCCACTTGATGTGTTCGAACGCGGTGCGGCAGCGGTCGCACCAGTAGGTTGCCACCGAGAGCTGGCTGCCGAACGGATTGACCAGCCGGGTCTCGGTGCGGTCGCAGAACGGGCACCTGGGGGTCGCGGGAAGACCGGACGTGGCGCTGGCCGCGACCTCGTCGGCGCTCATTCGACGAACAACGCGCGGTTGCGGTCTCCCCGCGCGCGCTCGACGGCGTCTCCGGCGGGCTCACCGGCCGGGCGTCGTCGGCTGGCGATCCAGTCGCCGGGGAGCGGCGGATCGGTGGCTGGGACCATGCCCAGCGCCGCCAGGGGCTCCGCCAGCCTCCGGGCCAGCCTGGCGCGCGCATCTCCCGGTTGCCCCTTCACTTCCACCCCGGCGAGCAGCTCGGCTTCGTCGTCGCCGGGCAGCAGACAGGTGACCGCGTCGGACAGCATGGACTCGACGGCGTCGGCCAGCAGCTCCCGTCCTTCCTCGGAGCCCTCGCTGATGCGGCGCATCCAGGCTTGTCCGAAATCGCGGTGGAACGCCTCCTCCGCGAGCATCTTGGGGATGCGCCGGCGGGCCGCGTCGTAGGCGCCGGTCGCGAATCCCTCCAGCGCCAGCGAGAGGGTCCCGTCCACCACCACGACGCCGGCGACGACCGCGGCCCAGTCGGCAAAGGGCTCGTCCAGACAGGACGCCGAGCAGTACTCGGCGGGTGGGCGGGAATGCTCGACCTCCACCGGGTCGACGCCGAAGTCCTTGAGCATGGCGTAGAGGAGGCGCGCATGGCCCCACTCGTCCTGGGACATCGATGCGGTCGCGATGCCGCTCTCGATGGAGGGGGCCCCCAGCAGCCAGTCGCTGTAGCGGATGCCGAGCATGCGCTTGGTGTCGGCGAGCGACAAGATGAGCCTTTGGAGCGCCTCCCGGACTTCGGGGGAGAAGTCCCGAGCGTTCACCGGCCCTCCACGGCGTGACGCCCGAGCCGGCCGGTCGCGCGTGCCGCGTACGGGCCGTCGATCCGGTTCACCGGGATGATGTGGGAGCGGCGTACGACGCACATCTCGAACCAGTTCTCCTCGTCGTAGGTCTTCCAGGCGTAGACGCGCGCCAGGGCATCGTCGGTGGCGTCCACATAGCCTATGTGGCGGAGCGGCTCGCTCCTCTGCTTGCGCGCAAAGACATCGTAGACGGCTTCCTCCATGGTGCCCTCCGCCGGCGCCCTCAGGCGCTCACCCCCGCACCCCGGAGCGCGCGCCGTCCCGCCGGGCTGATGCGCGCGCTCGTCCAGGGCGGATCCCATACCTGTTCGATCTCCACCGCCGTGATCCAGGGCTCGGCGAGCAACCGGTCGCGCACGTCCTCCTCGATGAACTCCATGCACGGGCACGCCGTGGCGGTGAAGGTAAGGCGAACCTCGACCCGCCCTCCCTCCATCCGCACCCCGTAGATCAGCCCCAGGTCGGTCACGCTCACCGGAAGCTCCGGATCGAGCACCTCGCCGAGCGCGCGCCACACGACCGCTTCCGGGTCATCGGGCCGCTCCGGAAGAGGATCGGACCAAAGGTCGCGCCCACCGCTCATGTGCGAGGCCACATGCAGCGGCAGGCCGACGCTCAATTCAGCCACGAACTCACCTGGCCGCGCGAGCGCCGGATCGACTCGACGTAGATCTCGTTCATCGGGCCGCGCCCCTTCCAGCGCTCGAAGACCTGGCCCCACGTGATCCTCCCCTCCTCGAAGAGCCAGCGCTTTTCGCTCGCGTCGTACTGGCAGGGGAAGGGATAGTCGAGCACGTACGACTGCGAGGCTTCGTCGAAATGCGCCGGGACGTCGAGGCCCAGCCGCTCGCACAGGGGCACCGTGGACGACATCCAAAGCTGCCGCAACTGGTCGTTGGTGAGCCCCTTCAGCTTGTATTCGAGCTGGCCGCTGTGGCGCTTGCGGTCGTCGGGAAGTCCGAACCACTCGACGGTCATCGGGAACATCCAGTCAACCGACCGCTGAAGAATCTCCTTCGCCGCGCCTCCGGCCCGGGAAAGCCGCCGCATCCACACCTCCCCGTGCCGCAGGTGGAAGGTCTCCTCCATGTCCACCTTCACCAGCGCCCGCTTGAGCGGCCCGTAGGAAGTGTTGCGGTGCACGTCCGAGAGCAGGCAGATGCCGGCGCGGTCGAAGAAGCCGTTGGCCACCACCAGGTCCGCCCAGTTGTCGAGCGGCTGGTCGAAGCCGTAGGGGTGCTTGAACTCGTGCGGCTCCCGCTCGTAGACCAGCTTCTGCTTCGAGATGCCCATGTCCTCGAGCAGGCGATAGGCGATGTTGGCGTGCGCCAGTTCGTCCTGGATGATGGCGTGCGCGCTCACCTGGGTGTTGGCGGAGGGCGCGTGGCGCGCGGCCATCCAGTAGGAAGGCGCGCTCATGAGTTCGGTGTCGGCCTGGACGGTGAGCTGGATGGCGAGCGCCTTCCTGTAGCCCTCGGTCATCTCCTCGGGAGATTCCACGATGTAGCCCTTCTGCACGCGGGCCTTGAGTTCTTCTTCAGTGAAGGGCACGGCTACCCGTCCTTTCCGAGGTCATCGGCGTCCGCGAACCCGTCCGCGACCCCCCGCGCGCGGACCTGGCCTCCGCCGGGCGGTCTTCGTCAGAGCCCCAGCGAGGAGCGGATGAGGGGGCTGATGCGCTCCGGGGTCCAGGGAGGATCGAAGGTCAGCTGCACCTCGGCGTTCTCGACGCCCTCCACGCCCGCTACCGCTGCGCGCGCGTCCTCCACGATCTGTGGCGCCGCAGGGCACATCGGCGTGGTGAGCGAGATGCGCACCTGGACGTTCGCGTCCTCGATCTCGATGTCGTACACCAGCCCGAGCACCACCAGATCCAGGTGCAGCTCGGGATCCTTCACCGTGCGCAGCGCCTTGCGAACCGCTTTCTCGCTGATCTTCATGTGCTGAAACTTGCTTGGCCCGAGAGGGCCTGTCCATACTTTCGCAGTTCGCCGGCTGCGGGCGCGGACGCGCCCATGTGGCCGGCCTGTCCAACCCTCCGCCGGATTCCCGAAGATGAAACGTCGCGACTTCGTCAAGACCGCCGCCGCCGCGGGCGTGGCCGGCGCCGTCCCGCGCACCCTGGAAGGGGCTGAGCCACGTACCCTGGACGGGGCACCCACGGTCTACACCCCGCAGTCGGTCTCCCCGGTGGTGATCTCCGACACCAGCGGCATCCGCTTCACCAACGGCGGCCCGGAAAGCGCGGTGGAATGCGCGTTCCGGATGATTACCGAGGGCGCGGACGTGCTGGACGCCCTGGTCGCGGGGGTGAACATCCCCGAACTCGACCCCACCGAGACGGGGATCGGCTACGGGGGCCTGCCCAATGCGAACGGAGTGGTGCAACTGGACGCCTGCTGCATGCACGGGCCGAAGAAGCAGGCCGGCGGCGTGGCGGGGCTCGAGGGGGTGCGCACCCCCTCGCTTGTGGCCAAGGCCGTCATGGAGTACACCGACCACCACCTGCTGGTGGGCGCGGGCGCGCAGGAATTCGCCCGCATGATGGGCTTCGAGATCGAGAACGACCTGAACACCGACCGCTCCCGCGAGCTGTGGCTGGAATGGAAGCGGCGCATCGACCCCGGCCACTTCCCCGATCCGCGCAGGGGGCGCCCGGGCGGTACGGGAAGCGGAGCCGGTCTCGACGCGGGAGCAGCGGCAGGTGCAGCCGGCCCGGAGGAACTCGCGCACGCCCGGGTAGCCCTGCGGGACCGCCACTACGCCGGCTACCAGGCCGGTCTGGACATGGTGAGCGAGGGCCTCATCGACGAGAACAGCTTCTGGGGCACGATCAACTGCGACGGCATCGGCCCGGGCGGGGACATCTGCGGGGTAACCACCACCAGCGGGCTGTCCTGGAAGATTCCCGGACGCGCGGGCGACTCCCCCATCCTGGGCGCCGGGCTCTACGTGGACGGCGACATCGGCGCCGCGGGCTCCACCGGCCGGGGCGAGGCCAACCTGTTCAACCTGTGCTCCTTCCTCATCGTCGAGAAGATGAGGGACGGCATGCATCCGCTGGACGCGGGGATGGCCGCGCTCGAACGCATCCGCGCGAACACCGTGGAGGAGCGCCTCCTGAACTCGCGCGGCGAGCCCAACTTCAACGTGCGCTTCTTCGCGCTCAACAAGAGGGCCGAATACGCGGGCGTGTCGATGTATGCATCCGGCCAGGTCACGTACGCCGTATGCGACGAGAACGGTGCGCGCGAGCTGCCGCTGGAGGGACTGCTGGAGGGCTCGCCGGCGGACTGACATGTCAGCATCATCGAACCCCGGTTTGGGCCCTGAAGCAGCAGGCCCCGACGTCTGGTATGGATCCGAGATGAGCGGATCCGGCGCATGGGTCCGCCACCTCACGGAGGGGGAAGTCCGCGAAATCCACTTGGCGGTCGGGAGAGTGGAACGCAAGGACCTCGACATCGCCGACATCACGCGGGACGCCTTCCCCCTGCCCGGGCTGGCGCCCGACCTTGCGCGCATCCGCGAGGAGTTGCTGCGCGGGCGCGGGTTCGTGCTCATGCGCGGCCTTCCCGTGGACGGCCGGTCGATGAGGCAGATCGCGACCGCCTTCTGGGGGATCGGCACGCACCTCGGGGAAGCCATCTCCCAGAATGCCAAGGGCCACCTGCTCGGCCACGTGAAGGACATCGGCCACGACCCCCACAACCCCGAGCACCGGCTCTACGCGACGCGCGCCCGCCATCGCTTTCACACCGACTCCTGCGACCTCGTCGGGCTCTTCTGCGTGCGCCCCGCGAAGGAGGGCGGGCTGAGCAGCATCTCCAGTTCCGCCACGATCTACAGCGAAATGCACCGGCAACGGCCCGAGCTGGCCGAGCTGCTCTCCCGGCCCATCCATATCGACCGCAAGGGAGAGATCCCCAAAGGCAAGGGCCCCTTCTATCGGATGCCCGTCTTCAACCATCACGCCGGGTGTATTACGACGTATTACGCCCGTGACTTCTTCGATGGCGCCCAGCGCCACGAGGGGGTGCCGCCGGTGTCACGCGAGCAGACCGAGGCCATGGACCTTTTCGAGGACCTGGCCGCCCGCCCGGACATCCGCCTCGACATGGAACTCCGGCCCGGGGACATGCAGTTCGTGCACAACCACCAGATCGTCCACTCGCGCACCGGATACGAGGACCATCCCGAACCGGAGCGCAAGCGGCACCTGCTGCGGCTTTGGCTGTCCGCGAGCGACGGGCGTGAACTTCCGCCCGCCTACGCAGAGCGCTACGGGAACATCGCCCTCGGCACGAAGCGAGGCGGGATCATGGTGCCCGGGACGAAGCCCTACGCGCCGCTGGAGGCGGAGGGGTAGCGGAGAACTCTACGGCCCCAGCGCCCCCAGCGGGATGACGCTCACCCCGTCCGGACGCACGTACCCGTATCCGCGTTCGACGATGACACCCAAGGCGGCTAACAGACCGGAGACATGTTTTCAACGGTTCTGGAGACAGGTTTTCGATGAGTTTACAGACAAGTTTTTGATGTTCAGCGCTCCGGCGGCGTCAGGTATCGCACCACGTTGCCGTCGCGGTCCACGACCTCGATTGGTATCAGCAGGATCTCCCTGCCCAAGTCGATCGCGTTCCGGCGCGCCCTCCCCACCGCTTCGACCCCCGCCGCAGCCTGCGCCGCGTACTGCGGGGGCGGCAGCACATACTCATCCGCCACGCTGTAGTCGACCTCCGGGTATCCGACATCTACGAACGACGCGAGGCTGACCGCGCTCATCGGATTGGGGCCGCGGTCGGGGAAGGGGGTCATCAGTTCGGTGCGGAAGACCAGCTCGCGCCAGTGCCCGTTCCACACGCCCACGCCGCCCTGGTGCTGCACCGGCACGAGATCGCTGTCCGTGTAGTTGTCGCCGCGGATCTCGTCGAAGGCCGCCTTCGCCGCGGCGCCGGTGAAGTGCGTATCGGCGTTTCGGTCGGCCCGGGCCGAGTCCTGCAGAAGGCCCAGGTGCGACCACAGGGTTCCGAACCCGATCACATGCGCCATCTCATGGACGATGGTTTCCTCCAGTTGGTCGTTGGCCTCCATGCTGTCCAGGTCGGCGATGTCGAAGAACATCACGCCGACGGCGGGCAGCGAGTTGCCCTCGCGGATCTGGCAGGGCCCCGCGCCTCCGAAGACGCCCGAGCGCCCGTCGATTTCCTTGATTTCGACGTAGATCAGCAGGTCGTCGACCACCCGGTCGCCGGGGACGTCTCCGGAAATGCCGTTGCTCGCGAGGCACTGGACGAGGGAGGACCTGCGCAGCGTGCTCCATGAGAGATTGCCGGTGATCGCGCTTTCCCAGAATCGTTCGGCCTCCTCGAAGGCCTCGCGCTGCGAGGCGGTGAGCAGAGACGAGGTAACGTGCTCGAGTTCGATGTCGTAGACCGCCGGCATCGCCTCCGCAGTGAAGATTGCCGTCGCCGACGTACCGTCCGCGTTGGCTACGCTCGCTGTGAGCGTGTCGGTGGTTCCGGGGGTTCTGCCCAGGATCCATCTGTCGACCATCGCGAACCCGGCCGAGTCGGTCGTCGCCTGCTCCGGCTCGACCCTGCCGTCACCGCTCGCGGAAAAGGCGACCCTGGTATCCGCCACCGGGTTGCCGTCGGCATCCTCCGCCCGCACGCGGGGCGCAACGTGCACCGGCAGCCCGATCTCCGTTCGCTGCCCGTCGCCCTCGACGGCCACCAGCTCGGCGACCGGCGCGGCCAGGGCGGTGGCGCGGAAGATCACCCGGTTCACCCCGGGGGCGGTGGCACGCAATTCCTGCGGCCCGGGGTCACCCATCGTCCATGGGCCCGGGGAGGCGATCCCGTCGGCGTCGGTCACGGCGCTGGACGAGGGCACCGACCCGCCCCCGGCCGTGACCTCGAAGGTGACGGTGACCCCGCTCAGCCCGGCACCCGACCGGGAGATCGCCCGTACTTGCACGGGTTCTTCGGTTTCTCGTCGCGTCCGGGCCACCTGCTCGTTGCCGGAGTGAATGAGCAGGGCGTGGGGTGGTTCGGCCATGGCGGTAAACACCGCATTGGGACCCTCGGCCACGGACGCGACCACCGACTGGCGGCCGGCCGCGTCGCCCAGCGTCCAGAGCGTCTGCGCCTCCCCCGCCGGATCGGTCGTCGCTGCGGCGGGAGTGACGGAGCCGCTCCCTGCCGCGGGTGAAAAGGACACGGCCATCCCCGCGACCGGACTCCCGCCCGCGTCCAGAAGGCGGCCGACCAGCGGCTCGACCAACGGCCCGCCCGGACTACCCGTCTGTGCGTCGCCGCCAACCCGTTCCAGGGTGGTCGGCGTCTGGCTGACGGTCACCGCGGCCGTCCCGCTGACTCCCTCGAACACGGCCCTGACCGTGCCGGCTCCGTTCGCAAGGGCCGTGACCACGCCGGAGGAAGTCACACCGAGCACGGCGGGGGCATCCGTCGTCCAGGATACCGTCCCCTCCAGGGTGCTCCCGTCCTCATCCAGGATGGTCGCGGTGAACGCCCTCGACTCGCCCAGAAAGGTGAGTGTAGCGGACCCGGGAGACACCACGATCGATCCCGGGCTCGGCGGGTCGAACTCCAGCGCACACCCCGCCACCACAACCGTCAGCCCCAGACGGACTGCTGCGCCGAGCGATGCGCGTGTCATGGCGTTGCCTCGTCAGCCGGCGGGATGCCGCAGGTCAGTCGAGCCACCCTCGGCGAGGTCATCCTGCGCCGGAGCGGCCGGACATCGAAGCACGTCCAGGAAATCACGCGAACGAATGACCTTCACGTTCCGGTAGGGAGAAGTTGCAAGGAGCGCCTTGTCGCTGCTCACCACGTATCCGGCTTCGGCGGCCACCGCACACGCGAGAAACTTGTCGTCGTCGGAGTCCTCGCATACAGCTTCGGGCAAGGGGGGTGCCGACACCAGCGTGGCGTTGGCGGCGATCATCTCAAGCACGCGTTCAAAACCCGCCCCGGGAAACCGCGCCGACAGCCGTTCGCCGACCCGAACGTATTCCCGAAGGACCTCGTTGGACACCACGACCTCGAATTGCCCGGCCCGCCATGCCGCGAGCACGTCGCGGGGCGGGCCGCCGAAGAACACGCCCGGCAGCAAGACGCTGGTATCGACGACGACCCTCACGCCGCCACTCCGGTTGTCGCCAAGCCGCTCATGACGGACTTTTGTGGACATACGCCATCCCGTCAACCCGGAATCCCGGACACCCATGGTCAGCCATCCTGTTTCCGTCGATCAATCCGATCGCATCGTACCCATCAACCTCCGCCAGAGCGGCCGCACCCCCGTGGAGCTGCTCATTTCCACCCGCGTGCGGAAGTCGCCGTACTGGCATCTGTCCCACGATGCGGGCTGCTGGCGCGCAACAACCTACAACCGCATCTACCACCCGCGCGGCTACGTGCGGCCGGAGGACGGCGGCGCGGCGGCCGAACACGAAGCGCTGACGAAACACGTCACGCTCTGGAATGTCGCCGTCGAGCGCCAGATCCGGGTGAAGGGGCCCGACGCCGAGCGGTTCACCGACTACGTCATCACGCGCGACGCCACCCGCATCGAACCGATGCACGGCAAGTACGTCATCCTCTGCAACGAGCGGGGCGGCATCCTCAACGACCCGGTGCTGCTGCGCTTGTCGGACGATGAGTTCTGGTTCTCCCTCGCCGACTCCGACCTGCTGTTCTGGCTCCAGGGCGTCAATGTGGGGATGAGGATGAACGTCGAGATCGACGAGGTCGACGTGTGCCCCCTGCAGATCCAGGGGCCGAAGTCGCTGGCGCTCATGGCCGACCTGGTGGGCGACGGCATCCGCGACATCCCCTACTACGGGCTCATGGAAGCGGAGATCGCCGGGTGCGCGGTCGTCATCTCGCAGTCGGGCTTCTCGGGGGAGAAGGGCTACGAGATCTACCTGCGCGACGCGACGCTACACGCCGAGAAGCTGTGGCACGCGGTGCTCGACGCGGGCGAAGCGCACCAGCTCATGGTGATCGCCCCCGGCCATCAGCGCCGGATTCAGGCGGGCATCCTTTCCTGGGGACAGGACATGGACCACGAAACCGTCCCGTTCCAGTGCAACTTGGGATACCAGGTGCCCCGCGAGAAGGAGCGCGACTACATCGGCCGGACGGCGCTGGAACGGATGCGGACGGAGATCGAGGCGGGACGGCCGCCGTTTTCCATGACATTGGTGGGGATGAGGATGGGCGGCAGGCCCATCGACGACTATGCGCCCGATTTCTGGCTGGTGTCCGGCGCGGATGCAGGTGACCCGATCGGCTACCTTACCTCGCCTTGGCATGCGCCCGAGCTGGGGTGCAACATCGCGCTGGGCTACGTGCCCGTCGGGATGTCTGCGGTCGGCACGGAGCTCACGGTCTGGCTGCCGGAGGAATACGCGAGCGAGGCGGGCAGGCCGGATCGCGCCAGGGTATGCGAGGTTCCGTTCCGGCCCTCGGCCAACCCGAGTGCGCGCGAAGTGGCGCACGCGCGGGGCGAGGATGCGGCGGTTTAGCGCCTCATCCGGCTGCCGGACGGGTCGAACACGGCGGTGCCGACCGCAGCCACCGTGACCGGGAAACACTCGTTCATGTACGTCACCTGCAGCCGCTCGCCGACGCGGGCGAGTTGGGCCGGCAGGTAGGCCATCAGCAGGTATTCTCCCACGGTCGGCCCCATCCCGGCGGAGGTTACGCGGGACTCCCTGGCCAGCGCGTCGACAATGCGGTCCCCATCGAGCGTCAGAATCGGCTCGTTTCCGCCCGTGGGGAAACGCGCAAGGCCGGATGCGCTCGTGTGGTCGTCCATGGTGAGCGTGCAGATCTTCGCCACGGGACCCCGTTCGCGGGCCTTCAGGTAGGCCGCCTTGCCGATGAAGTCCGCCTGCTTGACGTGGCGGCGCGCCAACCCGGCCTCGACCGGTGAGTACTCCGACGTGAGCTCGGCGCCCATCAGCAGGTAGCCCTTCTCCATGCGTGCCGTGGTGCCGTAGACGCCGATGCCCACCGGCCTCGCGTCGAAGTCTCGGCCCGCGCCCCAAATCACGTCCCAGAGCGCCAGGCCGTGCTCCGTGCGCGTGTAGATCTCCCAGCCGCTCTCGCCCACATAGGAGATGCGCAGCAAGGTGGCGGGAATCCCGTCGATGAGCGCGTCCCGCGCCGTGCCGTATGGGAACTCGTCCTGGCTCAGGCCGCAGTCCGCGATGCTCGAGACCAAGGCCCGTGCGGCGGGTCCCCATACCCCGAGGGTGGTTATCGCGGAGGACCGGTCCTCGAACTGCACCGACCCGTCCGCGGGCAGATGCTTGCGGAACCAGAACGCGTCGCGGGCTCCGTCCAGGACGCCGGTGACGATGCGAAACCGGTCCTCGGCAAGCCGCTGGATGGTGAGATCGGCGCGGAAGCCTCCGTCGGGCGTCAGGAGGGGCGTGTAGATCGAGCTGCCGACCGGACGGTCGCAGGCGTTGACCGTCATTGTCTCCAGGTACTGGAGCGCGCCGGGCCCGGACACATCGAAGACCTGGAACGCGCCCAGATCCACCACACCCACGTTCTCACGCAGGTGCAGGTGCTCCGCGTTGATGATCGGAGACCACCAGCGCCGATCCCATTCGTGCGGGCGGTCCGGGACGTCGTAGCGCTCCACCAGGTCCTCGTTCGAGGCGTACCACTGCGGGCGCTCCCATCCGCGCGCTTCGAAGTACTCGGCGCCCAGTGCCTCGGTCCGCGGGTGGAACGGGGACCGGTTGATCCCGCGCGCGGACTCCCACTGCTCGCGCGGATGCACGATCCCGTACGTCTTGCGGAAGTGCTCGCCGCAGCGTGCTCGAACGTGATGGACCGTGCGCTCGTGCGGCTCGAACCGGGTGACGTCCGACTCGTGCGGATCGAGAAGACGCGGGTAGCCGTGGGTCATCCACTCGGCGACCAGGCGGGCCGATCCGGGGCCTTCCCGCACCCACACGGCGGCTGCCGACCAGAGGTTGGCCACCTCGGCGGTCTCGCCCAGCAACTGCTGGGTATCGGGCGTGAGCGAGAGCAGTCCGTTCACGGCGTACTGCATCCCGGTGCCAGCCAGGAGTTCGCCCATGATCTCACGCGCCCGCTCCAGCTGCGGCGCGAAATCTGCGGGCGTGAAGGGCAGTTCGGTGGGAGAGCGCTCCGCCTGGGCGACGGAAGGAATGTCGTCGGGGTGCATCAGGATGGGACGATGCGCGTACGAGCCCACCTCCATCGCCCCGTCGCTCTGGCGCTCGTACATAAACG
The DNA here is from genome assembly GCA_009841185.1 of Gammaproteobacteria bacterium. Taxonomy (GTDB): domain Bacteria; phylum Gemmatimonadota; class Gemmatimonadetes; order Longimicrobiales; family Gaopeijiaceae; genus BD2-11. The sequence goes on along the minus strand of VXMG01000093.1, from coordinate 43,605 downwards.
AGTCCATGTCGCGCACGATGGGGTAGCCGATCTCGTTGCCGGTGCCGAGCAGGAGTTCGACCGGGCCGAAATCGGCCATCTGGTGCACCGCCGGCGTCAGCGGAATCGTGGCGCCGGCCATCGCGGCGATGCGCGGGCTCCAGACGCCGCAGGCGATGATCGCGTGGTCGACTTCGATGGTTCCACGGGTCGTGTCTACCGTCCGGATACGCGGGCGTCGGAACGGCACCGACTCCACCCCGAGGCCGGTCACCTCGGTCTCATCCAGGACTGTGAGCACGCCCCTGGCCAGGGCCCGTTCCCGCATGATGGTGCCCGCCGCGACCGAGTTGACGACCGAGACGCTCGGGGTGTAGAAGCCGCCGAGGATGACATCCGGGTTGACGAACGGGACCCTGGCGACGACCTCCGACGGCGTCAGCAGCTCGCTCTCGATGCCCCACACGCGCGCCGAGGTCATGCGCCGGCGCAGCTCCTCCATGCGCTCTTCGGTGCGCGCGACCTCGATGCCCCCGCAGGTCGTGTTGACGCCGAGCGCCTCGTACTGGCGCTGGCTCTCGAGGGTGATCAGCGCGATCTCGCGCCCGTGATCCGTCGGGAAGATGAAGTTGGACGCATGGCCCGTCGATCCGCCGGGATCGGGAAGCGGGCCCTTCTCGATCAGCACGAGGTCATCCCAGCCGAGCTTCGCCAGATGCTCGACCAGGCAATTGCCGACGATGCCCGCGCCGATGACGGCGACCTTTGCCCGTGGCGGCGCGGTGCGTCGTTCGCTCATGGCAGCTTTCGCCCTCGCGTGGGTGCCCGCCGTATCGGGTGAGCCGTCCCTTCGTGCTACCGAGCGACTCCGTCGCAGACGGTCATCCGGAACGCGCTGGGAACCGGAAACGGGGTCCGCGGCCCGGTCCCGCGAGTGTGGATCGCGGTCCTACCGCGAGTTCTTCGCCACGAGCAGGCAGAGCAGGAGCGCGACCAGCGGGACCACGGCCTGCCCCGTCTGACCGTTTGTGACCAGCGTGTAGATCGCGCCGAGCATGACCGGGACCATGGCCACAGCGGCGAGGAAGCGCGTCTTCTTCATCAGGAAGCCCACGCCGGCGGCCGCCTCGGCGATGCCGATCAGGTACTGGAACCAGCCGGAGTATCCCCACATCGCGAACTGCTCGACCATCATCCCGGCCAGCTTCATGCCGCCGTTCAGCAGGAAGAGCAACGCCAGCAGCACCGATACGATCGTAATCCCCCTGCTTCCCTTGTCCGCCATTTCTGCTCCTTGCGTTGCGAGTGTGGGACAACCGGAGTGCCCGGACGAGCGACGAAACTACGGCTACCTCGAATAGTTGGCCACGGTGACCGCGAGCACGAGCGCCAGCGCGGGAATCGCAATGCGGTCGGTGTCGCCGGCCCGCAGCAGCGTGAAGAGCGCGCCAGCCATGACGGCCATGATGGCCAGTGCCCCGTACAGCCGCGTCCTCCTCCGCATCAGCGCGAGACCCGCCGCCGTCTCCGTAACCCCGACGACGTAGAAGAACCAGACCGGGTAGCCCCACACCTCGAACCGGTCCCACCAACCCCCGATGAGTTTCATGCTCCCCGTCATCAGAAACACCAGCGCCAAGAGCACCGACACGGTCGGAATCACTTGTTCCGGCACGTCCCTGGTGGCTGGGTGCCTGGTTGGCATGCGTTCCTCCCGACCGTTTGAAGGCATCCCTCCCCCCGGCGGCCTCGGTCAACCCCTTCAATCGCCTGCTTTCAGGCCTTGGGAAGGTACGGTCTGAGCGGTGTTGGGGCACGGTGCCGGGTTGGCGTCCCCGCGCGGCCCGGGGACACCCCCCGGTCCTAGAGAGGCGATGCATCCGGGGACTGTTGGCGGCTGCTCTCCCGAACCCTGACGTTACGTAAGGGTTGGCCTGGAGCTGCGTGGACCCCGCTACCGGATGGGCGCGGGCCCCCTGCCGAGGCTCACGCTGACGGACGCCCCCTCACCCGGAACGGGACCGCTGCCGTCCCAGGTGTAGTTGGCGGTGAAGTCATGTTCCGCAGGCTCGTTTACTCGGGCCTCTGCTAGGCTGAGGCTGGTGTCATCGAGCTGGAGAACGAGTGATGCCACATCCTCGTCGGACAGGGCGCTGTCCAGGGTGAGGTGGATGTAGCCCTCCCCGCCGGCTCCCCAGCGGATGCTGGTGACGGTGTAGTCCGTGTCGCCGATCGAGAAGCCCGGTTCGCTCAGCTCGCCGTAGTGCGCCGTTTCCCCGCTGCAGTTGGCGGCGCCCCGGCAATAGCCGACTGCGTCCGCGGCATTCGTTCGACCCACGGTGAGCGTTGCCGACCAGACCGGAGTCTGGGCATGGGCCTGGGTCGGGGCGACGAGCACGGCGGCGGTGACCAGCAGGAACCCCGCCAAGACGAGTCCTCTGGAACGCGGCGCGTTCATCGGGCGCCGCCCCCGTCCGCGTCCGGGACCGGCGTTATGTACTGTCGCCAGGTCGGGCCGTCGAGCGATACCAGGTTGGCGAACAGGCGATACGCGCCCGGGACGCCGTCGCCGAACTGCCGGAAGAGGGCGAGTCCGGTGTAGATGTACACGCCCTCTCCGAGAGGAGCGATCAGGAGAGAGCCCTCCTTGGGGGCCTCGCCGGGGTCGGCCATGGAGAGCACGGGTGTGAAGGCCGGGTCCCAGGTGTTCAGCATGTAGAGGCCGCGCTCCTGCCTCCAGCCCTCGAAGTCGGCATCGGTAATGGGGTTGGGCGTGTTCAGCACCGGGGCCGCGGGATGCAGGAAGGTGACGGCGGCGTTCTCGTCGGTGATGCGGTCGTGCGGCCGCGAGATCGTGACCGGATAGGGCGCGTGGCCGCTCGCCGGAAAAGCGTACTGGTTGTACTGGGTCACCACGGTGCCGCCGGCGCGTGCGAAGTCGAGGACCGCCTCGTTGGCGGCCGCCAGGTCCTCGCGGGCTTCGTAGGCGCGCACGCCCAGCACGAGGGCGTCGAAGCGCGCGAAGTCGCCGGCGAGCACCTCGGCCGGCCCCAGCATCTCCACCTCGAAGCCCAGGGAGGCGAGGGCCTCGGGGCCGGAATCTCCCGTGCCCATGATGTATCCGACACGCCGGCCCTCGGGCAGGGTGACCGGGAAGATGGAGGTGCGCAGTTCCGCCGGGAAGAACTGGGCCGCCCGCTCGATGTGCGGGTAGTCGATGAGCTCGACGCGCTCGCTCCAGGCGCGGCCGTCGGCGGCGCGCACGGTGGCCGTCAGCCGGTCGCGGCCGACGCCCCGGCCCGCCTCGGGGGCCACGGTGAGCGTGTAGGTGCGCTCGGTGCCGGGTGAGGCGAGTTCCACCGGGACGGAGGCGGGCGCGACCGACCACCCCGCGCCCTCCAGGGCGAGTTCACCGGTGACACCATCCCGTGCCTCGTTGCGGACGCGGATGCTGACCGTGCGCGCCCCGGTGTCGCCGAGCGCCCACACCATCTGTGCGGGCGCGACCGTGACCGACACGGCGGGCACCACCAGCAGCGGCTTGGTGAACTCGCCCTGGGCGGGGTCGACGCCGTAGTAGCGCGCCGCGTCGTCGCTGGCGAGGGCCATCCGGGTCGGCGAACCGGTCGGGCCACCGTCCAGCACCAGCTCGAAGCGCGCGCCGCCGGTCACCACGGGGGGATCGTGGGGCAGGCCGCGCAGGTGCCAGTCGTCCGGCCAGGCGTAGATGTCGCCCTCCCGGGGCTCGCGCATGTAGTAGCGGCGGGATGGATCGGCGTCCGCGGGCACGTCCACGCGGAACACCCAGCGGCGGATCTCGCCGGGCGCGAGCGTCTCCGAGGTTCCGGAAACCGTCGTCAGCGAGGTCCGGCGGGGACCGAATCCCCCGGTGTCGATGGTTCTGCCCTCGAGAAGGTCCGCGCTCCAGCCCTCCGGCAGCGCCAGCCCCGGGCCGGCTCCCTCGACGCGATAGGGTCCCGCGTTCCAGAGATCGACCCGCACCTCGAAGGACTCCCCGGGCACGACCAGGTCGTCGCTTGCGCGCACCTGCGTCAGTACCGCGGAGGAGGCCAGGAGGGCCTTGCGCACCAGGTCGTGCCGGTGTGCGAGCGCTTCCGTGACCTCGGGGGGCGCGTTCGGGCCGTCGGCGCGCTCGATGATCCGCTCCAGTGTCTCAAGGGCGCGCGCCAGCGCCGGGGCCGCCTGCTCCGGCGCCATCGCATCCAGCGAAGCCTCGGCGACGCCGATGGCCGCCCGATAGGTTTCGATTTCCTCCTGGGATGCCTCGCTTGGCGGCACGGCCTGCGCGACAAGCCCCGCGAAGGTCGTATCGACGCCGGCGAAGAAGCTGCCGGTGCCGTCGACTCCCTCCGCCGTCTTCACCAGCGCCAGGATCGACTGCCGCGGTCCCATCGGCTGCGCCGATCCCATGTCCTGGGAACGATGCTGGCTGCGCGAATCCATCGACACCTGGAGATAGGAGCGAGCCAGGAGCGGATCGAAGGTTCCCGGTTGCAGCGTGACCGACTCGCCTCCCACGAATCCGCCCCGCGCCAGGTAGAGCTTGTCGGCCTGCCAGGCCTCGATGCCGTCCCCGAGTTGTTCCGGAAAGCGGCTCGGGTCCGCGGCCACATCGAAGGCCTCATGCGTGAGAATGCCCGCTACCTGATGCTGACCGTGACCGTCCCTGGGCGTGCCGCTGAACACCGAGACGATGACCTGGGGCCGGAAACGCCGGATGGCCCAAACCACATCCCCGAGAATCTCCTCGCGGGGCCACTTGGAAAGGGTCTCGTCCGCGGACTTCGAGAAGCCGAAGTCGATGGCCCGGGTGAAGAACTGCTCGCCGCCGTCGATCGCGCGCGCGGCCACCAGCTCGTTGCTGCGGATGATCCCCAGTCCTTCCCAGAACTCGGTGCCGATGAGGTTCTGTCCTCCCTCGCCCCGGGTGAGCGCCAGATAGGCCGTGCGCGAACCCATGCCGCGGGCGAGGGTGGTGATCGTGTTGGTGTCTTCGTCGTCCGGGTGCGCGGCGGTCATCAGCACCCGCTTCACGCCGTCCAGCTCGCGCAGCAGAAGCCCGACCGCGACCGTGCCCCGATCATCCGGGGGCGCCTGGGCGAGCGCGGGGGCGGCGGCCGGAACGGATCCGACGACCCATGCGGCCAGCAGGGCGACGGGAATCAGAAGCGGAAATCGAGGCATCTGGATACATCCTTTGGTCATGCGCGCGGCAATCGAGCCCGCAACGTAGCCCGGCACTTCAGCGGGGAAAAGCGCATCCCCTCCAAGGACACGCGGACCGGCGCCCGGGTTGTTACCGCCCCGGATCGATCTCGAATTCAGCCCCGCCCAGTGCCTCGAACCAGGCGTCCACCTGGTCGGGGTCGTCGGTGAACGCGAGCGACAGCAGCAGAAGCAGCCTTGCCTTCTGCGGATAGAGGTTGTCGGTGCCGGTGCGGAAGCGATGGGTGCGCCGGAAGATCACCCCCATATCCTCGGCTTTCTCCTGAACCTCCCGGGACCCGCGGCCCCCGGCGAGCACGATGCCCCGGACGCCGGCTTCGGCCCACGCCGTAATGGCCTCGTCCAGCCCGGCCCCCTGGTATCCGATGAGGACCTCGACCCGGGGCAGGTCATCCTGCGAGATCCGGTTCAGATCGAAGGGGGTCATCCAACGCTCGGGATCGGCACAATGCTGTACCCGCGGGGGAGCCCGATAGGTTCGCACGTCCAGCTCGTCGATGAAGCCCAGGTTGCCGAGCTCTCGCGACACGAAGGTGTCCATCCGGTAGGCGTCGCCCTTCCATGCCTCCTTGGCGGCGTGGAATTCGTCGTTCAGCATGAGCACGGTGCCGAAACAGCGGGTCTCGCCGCTGGCGGCCAGCACGATGGCGTTGAACAGGTTGGCGTGCGCGTCGGTGCCAATGACGGTCCAGGGCCGCATCGCACCGGTGATGACGACCGGCTTCCGGCTCTGCACGGTCAGGTCGAGCCAGTAGACGAACTCGTCCATGCTGCCCGTGCCCGAGGTCACGACCACGGCGTCCGCCGTCTCGAGCGCCTCCTCGACGGCGAGGGTGAGGTCGAAGAAGTCGGCGATCGCGTAGCCGCCGGAGGGCCGGTTGCCGAACTGGACGGTGGTGACGTCCGCGACCTCGTCGATCTGGGGCCTGAGCTCCGAGAGCATCTCGTCGATGCCGAGCGACCCGGCCCGGTAGCTCTGGAAGCTGGTGCGGGTGTCGGACACTCCCGCGATGGTTCCTCCCGTGGCCACGATGGTCACCCGGGGAAGCGCCGCAGCGTCCGCCGCATCGGCAGGGGGCGATGGCTCGGTGGCCTGCATCGCGGGGAGCGGCGCTGGCGTGGCAGCCATCTCCGGTGTCGCCGCCGCGCACGCCGTGTTCGCGGCGAGGACCGCGAGTCCCTGAATGCAGGCGAATGTAAACCGTCTCATGGGCCTTCTCCTTCGATTTCAGGTGCTGGCCGGGTCAGGTGCGGCGCGCGTGGAGCAGGGAGCGCCGAATCCCTTTCAAGGATACTCGGTCCGCGGCGTTTTGCCGACTCCTGCGACCGATCCGGTCGCCCACTCCTTGACTGGCCGGACGCATGACACGATCCTATGACATCAGTTGAATGCATTTGTTTGGAGTCATCTCATGAAGGCAATCACGCTCCGGAACGTCCCTCCCGACCTCGCCGCGGCGCTTGACCGGGAGAAGCGGAGGCGGGGACAGTCGCTGAATCGCACGGCAATCGAACTTCTGAGGCAGGGGCTCGGAGTCGGAACGACCCGCTCCAACGGTCTTGCCCGTCTGTCGGGGGGATGGAGCGAGGAGCGCGTTCGAGAGCTGGAAGAAGCGCTTGCTCCGTTCGGTGAGATCGACCCTGAGATGTGGAAGTGACCCGTTACTGCCTCGACACGTCGGCCTACATCCGCTTCCTGCGCGGTGACGCGGCGACCGTAGACGCGATCGACAGCGCAAGCTGGATCGGCTTTCCCGTGATCGCTCTCGGGGAACTGTACACGGGCTATTCGCTCACGGGGAACCGTCCCCGGGAACTCCGGCGCTTGAGGGATTTCCTTGCCCATCCGGTTGTCGAGATCATCGCTGCAGACGACCAGGTTGCGCGTGCGTACGGGCGATTCGTGGCCGAGCTGAGGAGGGCCGGCACGCCGTTGCCCTCGAATGATGTCTGGATCGCGGCGTGCGCCGCGCGGACGTCCAGCGTGGTGCTTACGCACGACGCCCACTTCACCCGCATCGCGCGCATCGGATGCGAGCTACTCTGAAGCAGCCTGGAAGCGGCAGGTACTGCGGGATCACTCGCCGGACCGCGGGGGCCACGGACGCGCGAGGGCCGCGGGCGCCCGGGACCGGCCGATCCACCCCGCGAGGGCCGCGAGGGTGAGCAGGTAGGGGAACGCCAGGAGGAGCTGGTAGGGCACGTTCGCGAACACCGCCTGCAGCTCGAACTGGAGCGCCGAGGCCGCGCCGAAGAACAGGGAGGCGAGAAGAACGAGGAGGGGATTCCAGCGGCCCAGGACGACTACCGCGATGGCGATGAAGCCGCGGCCCGCCGACATCCCTTCCGCGAAGGTGCCGGCGTGTGCGAGCGCCAGGTGGGCTCCCGCGATACCCGCCAGGAAGCCCGCGCCGAGCACCGCCAGGACGCGGGTACGGCGCACGCGGATTCCGGCCGCGTCGGCCGCGCCCGGCTCTTCGCCCACGGCCCGCAGTTCGAGTCCCCAGCGGGTGCGAAACAGGTAGTACCAGAGCGCGGGCGCCAGCAGATAGGCCAGGTAGGTGGTCCATGCCTGGCTGAAGAGCGCGGGTCCGAGGGCGGGCAGCGCCGACAGGCCCGGGAGCGGGAGCGCGGGCAGGGTGGGAAGGGTCAGCGCCGTGCCGGTGGCGCCGAACACGCTCTGGTAGACGACGCCCGTGATGCCCAGTCCCCCGAGGGTCACCGCGGTGCCGACGATGATCTGGTCGGCGTTCAGGGTGATGGCGAACATCGCGAAGACCCCGGCGATCGCGGTTCCGGCGGTTGCCCCCGCCAGAACGCCCGCACCTGGCGATCCGGTGAGCAGCGTCCCGAGGGCCCCGCCGAGGGCGCCCCCGATGATCGAGCCCTCCAGGCCGATGTTGATGACGCCCGCGCGCTCGCTGATGGTCTCGCCCAGGGCGGCGAGGGCAAGGGGTGCGCCCAGCCGCACCGATGCCTCGAGGAAGGCCTGAAGAGCCGCCGCGTCCACCGTCAGCCTCCTCCCTTCCCGGCCATGCCCCGGCGCAGGAACCGGTCCGCCGCCACCACCGCCAGAATGACCAGCGCCTCGATGGCGCTGACCCAGACCGCGGGCACCCCCACGTCGCGCTGCATCGCGGCCGCTCCCGCCTGCAGGACCCCGAAGAACCCGGCCGCCAGGAGTACCGCGAGGGGGTTCAGGCCGGCGAGGAGGGCGACCGCGATAGCCGTGTAGCCGTACCCGGGGGAGAGGTTCTCGTAGAGCGCGAAGGTCACCCCTGCCACCTCCACACCGCCCGCCAGCCCGGCGAGCATCCCAGAGAACAGGAACGCCCCCAGCACCACCCTTCCCGTGGGGATGCGCCCGGACACCGCGGCCGCGCGGACCGAGGCGCCCACCGCCCGCACCCGGAATCCCCAGGCACTGTGCCTCAGCAGCCACCAGAGCGCCCCCGCGAGCACGACCGCAACCGGGAACCCGGCGTGCAGCCGACCGGACCCGAGGCGCGGGAGCCGGGCCGCAAGCGCAACCGGGTCCGTCTGGGGAAACACCCCGCGCGCCTCCTGCAGCGGGCCGTGCACCAGCCACGCCACCGTGTGGATGGCGACGAAGTTCATCAGGATGGTGGTGATGACCTCTCCGACCCCCGCCCGGAACTTGAGCCCCACCGGTACGAGCGTCCAAAGGCCCCCCGCCACCGCCGCAGCCGCCATCGCCCCGGGGAGGAGCAGCCACGCCGGCGCGCCCGGAAAGGTGAGCCCCACCCACACGGCCGCCACCGCGCCCGCGTAGAGCTGCCCCTCTGCTCCGATGTTCCACACGCCCGCGCGGAAGGCGAGCGCCACCGCCAGCCCGGTCAGGATGAGCGGAGTCGCGCGCACCAGGGTGATCGAGGCGAGCCGCTCCCAGGAGCCGAAGGCGCCCGAGATCAGCGCCCGCCCGGCGGCGACCGGATCGTATCCGGCGAGCGCCAGCCCCGCGGCCGCCAGCAGCGCCGCCGCCACGAGCGCCACCACGCCGGCCGCCAGCGGGCCGATCCAGCGCGACCGGGCGCGCGGGCGCAAGAACGGCCGGATCATGGGAGCCGCGCGATCCGGGCGAGGCGGATCATGCCTGTTCCGATCCGAGCATCAGGCGGCCCATCCCCGCCGGGTTGCGCTCCTCTTCCGGCACGGCGATCAGCCGGCCGCGCACGAGCACGAAGACCCGGTCGGCCAGGTCAAGCACCTCGTCCAGGTCGGTGGAGAAGAGCACGATGCCCGGCGGCGCACGCGCGGGCCGACTACCTGCCCCATCGCCTTCCTCCATCCCCGGACCGCCTCTCTTCAACTCGACGAGCTTGTCGCGCAGGAAGGCGGCTGCTGCGATGTCGAGCCCGCGCATCGGGTTCTCCGCCACCAGCAGGTCGGGGGCGCGCGCCAGTTCGCGGCCCACCAGCAGCTTCTGCCGGTTGCCGCCCGAGAGCGACTGCGCCGTCGCCCGCCACCCCGGCGCCCGCACATCGAACCCGGTCACGATCTCGCGCGCGGTGCGCCGCATCGCCGCCCAGTCGATGAGCGGCCCGCGACGGTGCGCGTCGTCGTCGTGGAAGGCCAGCGCGGTGTTCTCGGCCAGGTCGAAACCGGGGACCAGCCCGCCCGCGCCCCGGTCCTGCGGGATCAGGCTGACGGTGGCGGAGAGGTCCGCACTGCCGGCCGCCGGGTGCCGCCTCCCCGACAGCACGAGAGCGAGCTCGCGCTGGCCGTTGCCCTCCACCCCGCCGATGCCCACGATCTCGCCCCGGTGCACCTCCAGCGTGACGTCCCGCACCGCCGTGCGGCCGTCTTCGCCCAGGGCTCCCACCGCTTTCAGGCGCGCAACCCGCTCCCCCCTGTCGACGCGTACCGGCCGGGCCGCCGGGGTCGTCTCCCGGCCGATCATCGCCCGCGCCAGCCCGGGCGCGTCCACCGCTTCGCGCCCTTCCGCCAGCACGGTCCGCCCTCGCCGGAGCACGGTCACCCGGTCCGCCACCCGCAGGATTTCGTCCAGCTTGTGCCCGATCAGCAGGACCGTGCGTCCCTCCTCCACCAGCGAGCGCAGCACGCCGAACAGCCAGTCCACCTCCTGCGGCCCCAGCACCGTCGTCGGCTCGTCCAGCACCAGCACCCGCGGGTCCCGATAGAGCGCCTTCAGGATCTCCACCCGCTGTTTCGCGCCCACCGACAGACCGGCCACGGCAGCCCCGGGGTCGACCGGCAGCCCCGTCACCTGCTCGAGCTCCGCCAGCCGCTCGTGCACGCGCTCGAGGGCCAGGCGGAACCCGCTGCCCTCCCGCGTGCCCAATGCCACGTTCTCGGCAACCGTCAGACTGGGCACCAGGGTGAAATGCTGGTGCACCATCCCGATCCCGGCCGCGGTCGCCGCGCGCGCACCCTCCGGCGGCAACCGGCGACCCTCGACCAGAACTTCGCCGCCGTCCGGACGGAGCATGCCGCACAGCACCCGCATGAGCGTCGTCTTGCCGGCGCCGTTCTCGCCGAGGAGCGCATGAACCTCCCCGGGACGGGCGCTGAGATTCGCGTCGGCGAGCGCCTCGGCGGATCCGAAGCGCTTGCATACCGACCGCATCTCGACGGCCGCGCCGCCCATTGGCTTCAAGGGCCTCCGGGTTCCTCCTCCAGGAACTCGATCCGGGGCACCTCGAGCATGCCTTCCCTGATGGCCTCTCTCGCCTCGTCAATGCGTGCGAGCAGATCGGCGGGGATGCGGTCGAGGGCCGCCGGGTTGACGATGAAGTCCACAACCCCCTCGCCGAGGCTGAGATCGAGCGCCCCCGGCGGGAGCGTCCCGGCCGTGAACCGGCTCGCCACGTCCAGGAAGGCCCTGGGGATGTCGATGGCGGCGCTGCCCGCGATGACCTCGGGGGCCACGTCGTTCTGATCCCGGTTCATGCCGATGGCCCACACCGGGTTCTCGCCCCCGTTCGCCTCCCGAACCGCCTGAAACACGCCGAAGCTGGCGGCGTCCGTGTTGTGCACGAGGACGTCGGCGCCCCGGTTCAACTGCGCCATCGCCGCTTCCCTGGCAGCAGCCACGTCGTCCCAGCTTCCGATGAAGGCTTCCAGCACCTCGATGTCCGGGTCGATGGCGCGCGCGCCCGCCTCGAAGGCGCGGAAGGTCCCCTGGGCGGGCGGAATGGCCACGCCCCCGACCATCCCCACCACCTTCGACCGGGTGAGGCCTCCCGCCATCATGCCGGCGAGATAGCTGCCCTCCTCCAGGCGGAAGATCAGCGAGCGCACGTTGTCCGAAATCCGTCCCCCGCTGGAGACGATGATGGTCAGGTCCGGGAACTCCTCCCCGGCGCGCAACGCCGCGTCCTGATACTCGAAGCCGTGGGCGAAGACCAGGTCGTAGCCCGAGGAGCCATACGAGAAGAACGCCTCGTCGAACTCGGCCGGGGAGCGGGTCTGTTGATGGCTGACCTGCGCCCCGAGCGACTCTTCGATCAGCAGCAGGCCCTCGTACGCCCCCGCGTACCACCCGGCGTCGCTCACCGGCCCGGACGTCAGCAGCGCGACGCGCAACGCGTCGTCCGGGGAGTCCTTCTCTCCTCCCCCGCAGCCGACGACCAACCCTCCCAGGAAGCACGCCGCGGCGAGCGCGGGGACCGAACGCCGAATCCTCGAATGGCTCATGAGTATCTCCCTGTTCCGGACGCCTGGATCTATCGGCCGGAGCGGGAGCGTCCCCGCTCGAGGCAGCCTGTCATGACTGGCGCACCGCCTTGTCCCGCGCGCAATATAGAGCCGTCCCGCGGCAACTTCGACCCGACCCCTCGTCCCGATGAACCGGGACGTCCAGCCCCGAGCAGACGCCATGTCACAGCAGCGAGACCACTGGAGCTCCAACGCAGGCCTCGTGCTTGCCGCCACCGGCAGCGCGATCGGCCTCGGCAACTTGTGGAAATTCCCGTTCATCACCTGGGAGAACAACGGCGGGGCCTTCGTCCTCGTGTACCTGATCTGCATCGCCGCGGTCGGCCTGCCGATCATGCTGGCCGAGTTGCTGATCGGGCGGCGCAGCCAGAAGAGCGCGGTGGGCGCGCTGAAGGAAGCGGTGACGTCGAAGTGGCCCGGCGGACGCAAGCTCGGGGCACTGGTGGGGGGCTGGGGCGTGCTGGCCGGCTTCATCCTGCTCAGCTACTACACGGTCATCGCCGGGTGGTCGCTCTATTACTTCACGCAGACGGTCGGGTGGACCCTCGGCGGCTACCCCGCCGACATGTCGGCCGGTGACCTCTTCAACTCGCAGGCGCTCAACACCGGCCTGCAGTTGCTGCTCTCCCTGGGGTTCAGCCTCGGAACCATCGCAGTGGTCTATTTCGGCGTGAGCAAGGGGATCGAGCGAATTGCCCGGATCTTCCTGCCCATCCTGTTCGGCATCCTGCTCCTCATGTTGGTGAGCGCGCTGGGCATGAGCGGAGCGGGCGAGGCGCTCAACCACATCTTTCGGCCCAACTTCGCGGAGCTGGAGAGGGGGGCGATCCTCGAGGCGCTCGGCCACTCATTCTTCACTCTTTCGCTCGGAATGGGCGCGATGATCACCTACGGGTCCTACATCTCGCGCAAGCACTCGGTCGTGAAGGCGTCCGGCGCGATCGTGGCGCTCGACACGCTGATTGCCCTGGTCGCGACCGTGGTCATGTTCTCGGTGATCTTCTCGGTGGCCGGGATGCGCGACGAGGTAGGCGGCTCGACGGTAGGGATGCTCTTCATCTCGCTGCCCCAGCTCTTCTACAGCGAGGTTCCCTTCGGGGTGGTGCTCGGTCCGCTCTTCTATGTTCTGGTGGCGCTGGCCGCGCTCACCTCGACCATATCGCTGCTCGAGGTGGTTTCCGCGTACCTGATCGACGAGCGGCGCCTGACTCGCCACAAGGCCACGATCAGCGCCGGGGCGGCCATCTTCGCGTTCACCACTCTCGCCGTGCTGTCGATCCCCGGGCTCCTGGGTGTCGAGGGCGGAGGGCTTCTCTCGACCATGAGCGTCCCGTTCTTTGGCGGCGGGAAGGTGGGGTGGTTTGCCAACGCCGACCATTTCGTGTCGAACTGGATGCTGCCAACAGGCGGGTTCTTCATCACGCTGGCGGCGGGATGGTTCATGACCCGCGAGGCGACCCGGGGCGAGCTCGAGGACGGCACCCAACCACGCTGGTTCCACTACGGCGCGTGGCGCTTCTTCATCCGCTTCGTGGCGCCCATCGCCGTGGCCGCGATCATCATCGCCGTGGTCTTCGGCGTCGACTTCAGCTGACGCGCGGATGGCCGGGGACCTCCTCACCCGTCCGACGCCCAAGCGACCCGCGACCCTCAACGTGCGCGGACGCGTGCTGTACCTGGCCGACGACACGGACCTCGTGCGCGCCCAGCTCTACGAGGGACTGGACCTGGAACTGAGCGAGGAGCTGCGCGCCGGCCTGCGCGACCAGATATCGACCGACGAGATCACGCCTGCGTACATCTGCTTCTTCTACGACGAGACGCTGGGGGAATTCCCGTACCTCGGGCTGCGCACGACGAACACGGAGAGCGGGGCGGAGGAGTATCCGGTCGGGCGCGCGAGTGTGCGCGACGGCGGCTTCGTATGCTCGGTCGCGGGCACGCGGCGGGGCAAGGGCTCAAGCCGGGAACAGAGCCCGTACGCGGAGCTGATGGCCGGCATCCGGGTGGTGGTCAGCGAGAGCATCGAGCGCATCTACAACGAGAACTGCCAGAACCTGGGCGTGCTTACCACCACCGACTTCGGCGTGGCGGAGCGCATCGCGCGCGGCGAGCCGCTCCGGCTCGAGGAGTTCACCCGCGGCAAGGACGACATCACCCGGCAGATCATCGAGTACGGAGGGCTGTTCGAGTTCAACGTGGCCCGCATGCAGGGCAGGGCGACGGTGCCTGCGCCCTCGGCCGACCCCGGCGCTTCGGGCGCAAGCCCCCCGATGACCCTCGCGGAGAAGATCTTCGCGCGGCACTGGGTGGTGGACCCGGCAGGCGGCGAAGTCGGCGTCGACGCGGTCACCCCGGGCGAGGCCGGCTTCTTCCGCACCGACATCCGCTTCTCGCACGAATACGTGACCCCCATGGCGGCCATCTTCTTCGAACAGAAGCTGGGGCCCGAGGGCCGGGTGCAAGACCCGGACAGCGTGCTCTTCTTCCGCGACCATCTGACCTTCCTGCACAAGGCGATGAGCCAGGAGCGCATCGAGGAGGGACTTCTCGAGGTCGCCAACCAGCTCGAGGTGAAGCAGCGCGAGTTCGCCGAGAAGCAGGGCATCCGCCTCTACGGGGAGCAGATGGGGCACCAGATGGGATCGGTCGCCATCTGCCACTCCAAGATCCTCGAGGACTACGCGGAGCCGGGGATGCTCATCATCGGCTCGGACTCGCACACGCCCCACGCGGGCGCGATCGGGGCGCTGGCGTTCGGGGTGGGCACGACCGCCATCTTCAACTCCTGGATCACCAGGGACGTGCGCGTGCAGGTCCCGCCCTCCTTCAAGGTCGTGATCTCGGGGACGCCCGCCGAGGGGGTGACCGCCAAGGACTACATGCTCGAGATCCTGCGCCACCCCTACATCCGCGACGGCCACGCGATCGGGCAGATCATCGAGTACGCGGGACCGGCCGTGGAGGCCCTCCCCGTGGACGAGCGCGCGACCATGACCAACATGGCCGCGGAGGTGGGCGCCTTCACGGGGCTGGTCGCCGCCGACGAGGAGTCCGTGGAGTACCTGGTCGCCGAGCGCGGGATGGACCGGGCGCGGGCGGAGGCACTGGCGCGCGACATGCACAGCGACCCCGGCGCCAACTACGTCCGTGTAATCGAGATCGACGCCTCCGCCATCCAGCCGATGGCGGCGCTCCCCAACGACCCCGGCAACGGGGTCCCGCTCGACGACCTCGAAGCCGAGCGCATCCGCATCGACATCGCCTACGCGGGCTCGTGCACGGCAGGCAAGAAGGAGGACATGGACATGTACGCCCGGGTCTTCCGCGAGATGCAAGACCGCTGGGGACTCGGCGTGCACCCGGACGTCGAGTGCTTCATCCAGTGCGGCTCCACCGACGTGCGCGAGTACTGCCGCGAGCGGGGCTACCTGGATCTCTTCCGGCGCATCGGGGCCACCTTCATCGAGCCGGGATGCGGCGCCTGCATCAACGCCGGACCCGGGGTCACGCGCCGCCCCGACGAGGTGAGCATCTCCTCCCAGAACCGGAACTTTCCGGGACGCTCCGGGCCGGGTCAACTGTACCTGGCTTCGCCGTATTCCGTCGCGGCGAGCGCGGTGGCGGGCTACGTGACCGCGTGGAAGCCGGGGGCCCGGCCACGGCCAGTGGAGATGACGAGGCGGCTGGCGGGATGAGGCGGAGGAGTGGCCGCTGCTGGACTCGAACCAGCGACCCCTACGATGTGAGCGTAGTGCTCTGCCAACTGAGCTAAGCGGCCAAACGAAACCCGGGCCGCACCCGAAAGCGACGGCCCGCGTTCCGCGATACCCCCACGGGGAGTCGAACCCCGGTCTCTTGGCTGAGAACCAAGTATCCTAGGCCACTAGACGATGGGGGCGTCTTCAAGCAAAGGGCCGGTAAGATACCGACTTCCCCCGCGTTGAATCAACCCCAGCCCGGTTCCGCCCATGAGCGACCCTGAACGTACGCAGGTCTGGCAGGTGCCCGAGCCTCTTGCGGTCTGCGATGTGCGCTTGGGCGATGGCGCCGTGACCACGCTCCGCCGCCACGGGAATCCCTCCGGCCCGCGCATCGTGCTGAGCCACGGCAACAGCCTCGCGATCGATCTCTACTACCCTTTCTGGTCGCTGTTCGCGGACGACTTCGATCTCGTGCTCTACGACCTCCGCAATCACGGCTGGAATACGCCCGGGCCGCTCGGACGCCACACTGTGCCCACGCTCATCGACGACCACCTCCGCATCCAGGCAGCCATCGGGAGGGGCTTCGGCAAAAAGCCGCACGCCGGTGTATTCCATTCTCTCTCGGGCCTCGTCTCGCTGCTGTCTCCTACGCGCGGGGGGGAGTTCGTCGCGCGCGTACTCTTCGATCCGCCGCTGTGCGAGTTCGGACCCGCGCGTGAGGAATGTGCGGACGTGGCGAGGCGTGCGGCCACGATGACGCTTGCGCGCGCGGATCGGTATCGGACCCGCGCGGAGTTCGCGGAGGTGCTTCTGTACATGCCCGCGTTCCAGTACGTGGCCAGCGGAGTCCGCCGCCTCATGGCCGGGACTACGCTGCGCCGATCCGCGAACGGCGACGGGTACACGCTTCGCTGTCCCCGCGAGTATGAGGCCCGGATCTACAGGTACGGGGGACAGTACGCTGCGCTGATCGATTTCGAGGCGCTCGCCTGTCCGACGATGGTCATCGGGGCGGACCCCGGCATCCCCTACACTTACTTCCCGACGACCGAACTCCATCATATTCCAACCGTGGACTATGCCTGGATCCCCGGAGGAACGCACCTCGCGCAGTTGGAGCAGCCGGAGGCGTGCGCCGCGGCGACGCTGGAGTATCTGAAGGCGAGCGGCTTATTCTGAAAGATTGATGACGGCGCGAACCAGCCGGTCCAGCGCGTGGTTGAGGAGATCGCGCGACATGGTTGCGGGAGGGGTCAGCTCGATCACCTGACTCTGCTCGCCCGCGGGCAGCACCATGATGCCCTGTGCCAGGAGCCGGGCGGCGATGCGGCCCCCCGCTCCCTCCCAGGGCACGGCTTCAGCGGGCCCATGCGATGCCCGCGCGCGACGGGCGATCTCGATTCCGGTCAGCAGGCCCAGCCCCCGGACCTCCCTCACGTGCGCGACACTATCCAGTGCCTCGCGCAGATGGGCCAGGAGGTGCACCCCCATGCTCGCCGCGTGCCGGTCGAGGCGGTCGGACTCCACCAGGTCGAGGAAGGCCAGCGACGTGGCGCAGGCGACCGGGTGTCCGAGGAAGGTGCTGGTATGCAGGGCCTCGCCGGCCGACTCCGGCCAGGCGTCGAAGACGTCTCTTGTCCCCAGGCACGCGCTCAGCGGAAAGCCGCCCCCAAGCGCCTTGCCCAGGCAGATGAGATCGGCGTCTAGGCCGAGGGCGGGCCCGGCGAACATGCTCCCACAGCGGCCGAGGCCGGTGAAAACTTCGTCGGCTACGACCACCGCGCCGTGCTGCCGGGCGAGCGAGCACAGCGCCGGAAAGAACCCGCGGGGCGGGATGCGCACACCTCCGCGGCCCTGCACCGGCTCCACCAGCACCGCGCCGATCGCGTCCCCGCGGCGGGCGCCTTCCTCGAACGCCCGCGCGCACGCCGCGAGGCTCGGCGCCACCTCTTTCGGGCGAACGGGAAACGGAGCAAACGCCACGCCATCGTAGAGGCGCTTGCGGAAGGGTGCGCGGAAGTTGTTGCGGTGGGTGGTGGCCAGAGCACCGAGGGTCAGACCATGATATCCACACTCAAAGGCGAGAATACCCGATCGTTCCGTGGATAACTCGGCGGTTTTCAGCGCGATTTCCACAGCTTCGGATCCCGCAGAGGCCAGAACGGCGCGCGCCTCCGGCCAGGGCGCGAGCCCGGCCAGCCGCTCCAGCAGTTCGACCTTCGCCGCCGGGGGGTGGATGTCGCCCATGCCGTGCGTGAGCCGGTGCTGCTGCTCGACCGCCGCCCGCATGATGCGCGGATGGCGGTGCCCGGCGAAGGCCACCCCGAACGCCCCCGTGAGGTCGACGTACACGTTGCCGTCGACATCGCGCACGTTGGACCCCAGGGCCTCCTCCCAGAAGACCGGGAAGCGGTCGCCGATGAAGGTTACGTTGCGGGATTCGGCCCGCCGCAGCCGCTTCCCGAGCGCCCGCGAGCGCGGCCCAGGGGGCGGGACCCGGATGTGTGGCAGGGCATCGCCGAAGGGACGCCCGCCACCCATCACCCTAGAGCTGCGGCTCCGCGGCGATGCCCATGACGTGGTAGCCCTTGTCCACATGGAGGGTCGCGCCGGTGATTCCCGCCCCGAGCGGCGAGCACAGGAAGGCGGCCGCGTTGGCCACGTCGTCGGCGGTGTTCACCTCCGGCAGGGCCGCATTGGTACGGTAGTACTCGACCATGCGGTCGATCAGGCCGATCGCCGACGCCGCCCGGCTGGGCAGCGGACCCGCGCTGATGGTGTTCACCCGCATCCCCCACCGCCTCCCCGCCTCGAAGGCGAGCACGCGGGTATCGCTCTCGAGCGCCGCCTTGGCCGCGCTCATCCCCCCGCCGTACCCGGGGATGACCCGTTCGGAAGCCAGGTAGCTCAGCGAGACCGCCGCCGCGCCCGGCCGCATGAGGGGACCGAACCGCTGGACCATGCTCACGAGGGAGTAGGAACTAGCGCTGATCGCGGCCAGGTAGCCGCTGCGGCTGGTCTCGATGAGCGGCTTGCGCACCTCGGGGCCGTTCGCGAGCGAGTGCACGAGGATATCCAGGCACCCATCTCCGAAATCGGCGCGAAGGGTGTCCGCGACCTCCTGGATGGTGTAGCCGTCGACCGCACGATAGCGCTTGTCGTCCCGATACTTCGCCGGAATGTCCTCCGGCGTGTCGAAGATGGCGTCGAGGGGATAGATCTTCTCGATCTCGAGTTCGCCTCCGCCCGGGAGCGAGCGATCCAGCCTTCCCCTCTTCAGGCTCATCCGGAAGATGCGCATCACCGGGGGCCAGGTGCCCAGGCAGATGGTGGCGCCGGCCGCAGCCAGCGCCCGGGCGATGGCCCAGCCGTACCCCCTGTCGTCCGCGACCCCGGCGATGAACGCGCGCTTGCCGCTCAGATCTATCCCCAGCATTTCATGCCTCCTTCCCCCTGCCCAACCGGATGGCCACCCAGAAGAAGAGCGCCGCCGTAAACGCCAGCGCCAGCACGGAACCCAGCCGGTCGCCTGCATCGACACCCAGATACCATGCCGCGCACACGATTGTCGCGCAGGAACACAGCACGAGCGGCCGTGCGGCCGAGCGAAGGCCGTACCACAGCCCGCACGCTCCGGCCCCGGCCACCACGGCCGCCGCGCCCAGCGGAGGCAGGTCGTACACCTCCAGCGCGGTTCCGAACCCCAGAGGAATGGCAATCAGGACCGATGCCGCAAGGTGCAGGCTGTAGCGTGCGCTTCGCAGCATCGCCGGAGCCCGATGGATGCCCCAGAGGGCCAGGGCCGTAACCAGCAACAGCCAGGCGTCCAGCGCCAAGAGCGTCTCCGCGCCGAGCTCGAAGGGCCCGGCCACGGTAAGGCCCGCCATCGGATAGCCTACGTAGAGGCTGACGGTGAACGCGTACAACGTTCGGCGCGAGACCGACTGTGCGTGTCCCGCGCGCAGCAGCAGGGCAAGAACCACCAGCGCAGCCGCCAGCGCACCGTCGAGGATCCAGATGATGTTGTCGGTGTCCAGATCGAAGGCCCTGAAGAGAAACGCCGCCAGAAAACCGTAGCCGAGCGCCGTACCCACCGCCGGCATCACCGGGTTGCGCCGCACGAAGACCGGAATGGTCGCGACCGGAGTCGCCAGAGCGAGAAGGCCGACCACGACGCCGCCCGGCGTCGTGTTGTCCCAGGCCTCCATGGAGTACACGTACGCCGTGAGGAGCAGGAACAGACCGCTGGTCTGGAGCGCGTAGGTCACCGGCACGTAGCGCCGCGCGGCCTCGAGCCGCATCCCCAGGAGCATGATCGCGATCCCCGTCCCGGCAATCACGCCGGTGCGCGCCCCGGGCCCCAGTTCGGGCCAGGACCAGGCAAAGAACGTGACCGCCGCGATCACCAGAAGAATGCCCGCCATTCCCGCGACGGCGTATTGCAGAAACCGCCGGCGCCCGCGACGCTGGCTGTGCTCGTGCTCCTCCCGCAGCCGCTCGGCCAGCTCGCCGGAGATGAGCCCGGCCTCCTGCCAGCGCTCCAGCGCGGATTCCATGTCGGATCTGCTCATGCGCTCCCTCCCAGCCACAGCCAGAATACGGCGTAGAGCGCCAGGAGCGTAACTCCCTCCCAGCGCCGCACCTTGAGCGCGGACCACGCCATCGGCCACACCAGCGCCGACAGGATGAACATCGCGAGGAACTCGCGGCCCAGCACGCCCGAGGCGACCGAGAGCGGTTCGATGACGGCTGCGGTGCCCAGGACCGCGGTCAGATTGAAGATGTTGGAGCCGATGACGTTGCCGACGGCGATATCTGCTTCGTTGCGCGTCGCCGCGACCACCGAGGTGGCCAGTTCGGGCAGCGATGTGCCGATGGCGACGACGGTGCCGCCGATGAGCAGCTCCGAGATGCCCATCCCCGTGGCGATATCGATTGCGCTGACGACGATCAGTCGTCCGCCCAGCACCAGCAGCCCCGATCCCAGGAGGACCAGCAGGACGTTCTTCGTGACTGATGTCGGCTTGGCACGGGCATCATCCTCGGAAAACGCCTCGAACTCCTTGAGGATCTCGGGGGTCTCGCGGCGCGCCGAGCGCAGCAGAGCGCCCAGGTAGATCACGAGCACGCCCAGAAGAACCGCCCCGTCCAGTCGAGATGCGTACTGGTCGGCGATCAGCGGATAGGCCAGCACGGTGATCGCGAGCATGGCCGGAATCTCGCGTACCACCATGCGCCGGTTGACGCCGAGCGGCTGGACGATCGCGGTGACCGCGAGGATCAGGCCCACGTTGGCGAGATTGGAGCCGAGGGCGTTGCCGATCGCCAGGTCGGAACTCCCCCCGATGGCCGCGAGCACACACACCACCAGCTCGGGCGCGGACGTACCCAGGGAGACCACGGTCAGGCCCACCACGATGGGCCGCGCCCCGATCGTCCTGCCCAGGCCGGCCGCGCCGAAGACGAGCCAGTGGGCGCCGAGATAGAGGCCGATCACACCGCCGAACAGTCCCAGTGCGGGGAGGATCAAATCCGGCTATCCGGGAGGGGCCGCGGAGCGGCGGATGGGGGCGCGATTCGGGGTTTTCATGTCACGAACGATAAACACGGGGCCGCAATCGCGCACCGGACGTCAGGTCTCCGGGGCGGGGTAGCGGTTCAGGAAGGCCTCCTCGTCCAGAACAGTCACGCCGAGTTGTTCCGCCTTGTCGGCCTTGGATCCCGGCTTCTCGCCTTTCACGAGATAGCCGGTCCTGGAACTGACCGACGAGACCACCCTGTCGCCCCGGTTCTCGACGCGCTTCTTCGCCTCGGACCGCGTGACCGACTTGAGTCTGCCGGTAAACACGACGCTCTCGCCTTCGCGCCTCCCGCTCTCCTGCTCCGGTGGAGCGACGAGTTCGAAACCCTTGGACAGGATGGCGGCGAGAGATGCGGCCCGGGCTTCGTCGGAGAAAAATGCAGTGATCTTTTCCGACATGATGGGCCCGATCCCCTCCACCTCCTCCAGCCGCTCCGTCGTGGTTTCGCGCAAGGTCGCGAGATCGCGGAACTCGGCGGCCAGGACTCGCGCCACCGTGGCCCCCACCTCCGGGATCCCCAGGCCGTAGATGAAGCGTGCGAGCTCCGTCTTCCTCGCGCTCTGAATCGCCGCTGTCAGCTTGCGCGACCTGGTTTCCGCGAACCCCTCGAGCTTGAGGAGGTCGTCCGGGGTCAGATCGAAGAGGTCGGCGGGCTCGCGCACAAGGCCCTCACCAACCAGCAGCGCAACCGTCTCCGAACCGAGGCCCTCGATGTCGAGCCCGCCCCGCGACACGAAGTGCTCGATGCCGCGTTCCAGTTGCGCCGGACAGCCCAGGCGGTTCGAACACACCACGAACGGCCCCTCTTCCACCAAGGCCGCGCCGCAACGGGGGCACTCTTCGGGCATTCGGAAGGGTTCGCCGCGCGCCCGCCCGGGCTCCTCCACCCGCTCGACTACCTGCGGAATGACGTCGCCCGCGCGCTGTATGCGGACCAGGTCGCCCGCGCGCACATCCTTGCGCTCCAGCTCCTCGCGGTTGTGCAGCGAAGCGCGCGACACGGTCACGCCCCCGACCTCCACCGGGCGCAGCAGGGCGAGCGGAGTCAGCTTGCCCGTGCGGCCGACCTGCACGGTGATGCGCTCCAGGCGCGTCACCTCCTGCCGGGGCGCGAACTTGAATGCGAACGCCCACCTCGGGTGGTGGGACGTGCTCCCCAGCGCGGCACGCGGAGCCAGCGCGTTCAGCTTCAGCACCACTCCGTCGATCTCGTAGTCGAGGTCGTCCCGGTCCCGCGCGAACTCGGCGTGATAGGCGATGGCCTCGTCGATGTCCGCCACCTTGCGAGTGCGGTCTGGCAGCCTCAGTCCCCACCCGAGCAGCGCCTCAACCGCCTGCTCGTCGGTGTCGAAGCCCATCGCCTCTTCAGTGGCGGGGGCCTGTCCCTCTTCGGTGCCGGAGGCCGCCCACCTGATGTCGAGGATGTCGAAGGCGAAAAACTCCAGCGGCCGGGTCCGCGTGATGCGCGAGTCCAGTTGCCGGAGCGCCCCCGCCGCCGCGTTGCGGGGGTTGGCGTAGGGTTCGAGGCCAGCCTCGACCCGGCCCCGGTTGAGTTCCTCGAAGGACGAGAGGTACATGAGGACTTCGCCGCGGACTGCAAGCAGGGATGGGATCGGGAAGGCATAGGCCGATTCCGACGAGTCACTATCGGAGGAACCGGGGGTCGCCGGCTCCTCTGCCGACCTCAGTCGCAGCGGCACCGACGGGATGGTCCGCGCATTCTCGGTGACGCCCTCGCCCTCCCTCCCATTGCCGCGGGTGACGGCGCGGTCCAGCACCCCATCCACATAGACCAGCTCAAGCGAGGACCCATCCAGCTTGGGCTCCACGAGGTATTCGACCGGCCCGTCCACGGCCTTGCGCACCCGCTCGTCGAAGCGACGCAGATCCTCCTCCGATTCGGACGAGTCGAGGGAGAGCATGGCCACCACATGCCGCACCACCGGCAGTTCGGAGAGTGGATCCGCCCCGACCCGCTGGGTGGGCGAATCGGGGGTCAGGAGGTGCGGAAAGGCCTTCTCGATGGCCTGCAGCTCCCGAAACAGCCTGTCGTAGGCGCCGTCCGAGATCTCCGGCCGATTCTCGACATGGTAGAGGTGGTCGTGGCGCCTGATCTCGGCGCGCAGGCGGTCGGCTCGGCGCCGAACTTCCGCCTCGGTCGGGGTCACGTCCTGGTTCTCAAGGGGTCGGGGAGGCTCCTCGGGCCGGGCCGGATGCGGATTGTGCCCGCCAGCGATGACGAATCACACAACGATAACCTCAACGCCAGGGCCACGCTCCGGGGGATTCGCCCCCAACGGAGAGCCACCCGGTCTGGCGGCCGAGAGCGCCAATGGCCCTCTTGACCGGAAGGCATCGGCCCTGCTTATTCCGTCACGCTGCAGCCCGGCGCATCATCACGCGAAGCCACAGCCGACTTCCGTCGGCCGCCGTTCCAGGTTCTCGCGCCGCGAGAAGCTCTCGACACCCTGTCGCGAGCCAGACCTCCACGCGGACGAGAACCATGCTGGGACGCTACGGAAAGATCTTCGCCCTCGGCCACCGTGCCACGAAGGGACTGCTCGACAAGCCCGTCGTCGTGGAAGAGAAGGTGGACGGCTCGCAGATCAGTTGGGGTCTGGTCGGCGATCCGCCGCGACTGTGGGCCCGCTCGAAGCGGCTTACGCTCGATCTGGACGACCCGCCGAACCTCTTCGCCCCGTCGGTCGCGTCGATCCGCCGGATGGCGGAAGACGGCCTGCTGACTCCGGGCGTCGTCTATCGCGGGGAGGCGGTGGGCCGGCCGCGGCACAACACGCTGTCGTATGGCCGTGTGCCGCTGGGCCACATCGCTCTCTTCGATGTCGACGCCGGCACCGAGGACTACCTCGGCTACGAGGAAAAGGCCCGGGTGGCGACCCGGCTGGGAATCGAGGCGGTGCCCCTCCTCTTCGAGGGGATGCTGTCGAGCCCGGCCCGGCTGGAGAAGCTGCTGGAGCTGGAGTCGTTCCTGGGCGGGCCCGGGATCGAGGGCGTGGTCATCAAGCGTGCCCACGAGGTTCCCCTCTTCGGCGAGGATGGTCTTCCGATCCGGGCCAAGTTCGTCTCGGAGAAGTTCAAGGAGGCCCACGCCGGCAACCCCGATTGGAAGCGCCTCAGGCAGACCGAGTTCCTCAAGGTGCTGGCGGACTCGGTTTCCGGCCCGGCCCGCTGGGAGAAAGTGGTGACCGGGCTGCTGGCCGAGGGGCTGATCGAAGGCGGCACCCCGGTCGAGATAGGCAGGATCATCCGCCACATCCGCGAGGACGTGCGCGAGGAGTGCCTGGACGACCTGAAGGACCGCCTGTGGAAGCACTTCGAGAAGCGTTTCGACGGCGCTATCACCAAGGGCTTCCCCGAGTGGTACAAGAAGCGGCTGGCGGAAGCCGCGTTCGGGGATTGACGACCTATTGCGTGGGCGCGCTGGCCAGGAAAGCGACATGATAGCCACCATCGAGAATGAAGCGGCGGACCAGCAGACGCCTGAGGAATGGCTCCGCGCGTGGTTGAGGGACTGCCATGCCGCGATGGAACAGGCGCCGCCCGGGCCCACCGCGCTCGAGCACCTTGAAGCCGATCGGAATCGGCTCGAACCAGGTTGAAGTCCCTGGTCGTTGACGCGAGCGGCTGGGTGTCGGCCGTTGACGGCGGCTATCGACAAGAGGCTCCAGAGCCAGACGGGGGGATCGAGGAGGAGGTTCACGAGGCGGGACCGTCCGTCCCCACGGGCCCGGGACGGCGTTCACCCGTTCGCACCCCACCCGCGCTTTCCCTAGATTTCCTGCGCCTTAATGAAACCCGCTCACGCTGGAGGAACCCCATGAAGCATTATCGGTCATCCCGGCGCCCGCTCCCGTTCCTGTCGTCCCTCGTGCTCTGTGCGCTGGCGGTCTCCCTCGCGCCCATCGCCGCGCAGGCCCAGATGGAGCCCACCACCCCCCGCGGAGCCGACGAGGGCCAGGGCCCCTTCGACCGCCTTGTCATCCGTGGGGTGACCGTCATCGACGGGACCGGCTCGCCGCCCCGGGGGCCGATGGACGTCGTCATCGAGAACGACCGCATCGTCGAGATAGCCTCGGTGGGCTACCCGCTGGTGAATATCAACGAGCAGCGGCGTCCCGAGGCGGGCGACCACGAGATCGACGGCGAAGGCATGTTCCTGCTCCCCGGCTTCGTGGACATGCACGCCCACACGGGAGGCGTCCCCAAGGCCCCGCAGGGTGAGTACGTCTACAAGCTGTGGATGGGACACGGCATCACCACGTCGCGGGGCGTGCCCCACGGTGAGTTCGAGTGGCAGCTGCGCGAGAAGGCGAAGGCAGCCCAGAACACCATTGTCGCGCCCCACATGTACGCGTATGCGCGTCCCGGGAGCGGCCTTGGCTGGGGCGGACGGTTGATCATCACCCCCGAGGATGCACGCGAGTGGGTGCGCTGGGCCGCGTCGCAGGAGGTGGACGGCCAGACCATCGACGGCCTCAAGCTGGGCGCCTACGACCCCGAGATCATGGCCGCGCTCATCGATGAGGCGCATCGCTTCGACCTCGAGACCGTCGCCCACCTCGATCAGATGGGCATGGCGCGCATGACGGCGGTCGAGGCGGCCCGGTCCGGACTGGACATGATGACGCACTACTACGGGCTCATGGAGTCCATGCTCACCGACTACTCGGTCCAGGACTGGCCCCTCAACTACAACTACAACGACGAGCAGCACCGCTTCGGCAACGTGGGACGCCTCTGGTACCAGGCCGCGGAGCCCGGGAGCGAGCAGTGGGAAGACCTCATCGACGAGTTCCTGGAGCTGGGCTTCGGGCTCGACCCGACGATGACCATCTACGAGGCCAGCCGCGACGTCATGCGCGCCCGCGAGGCGGACTACCACGAGGAGTACACGCTTCCGTCGCAGGAGGACTTCTACCAGCCCAGCCGGATAGCGCACGGGTCCTACTGGTTCTACTGGACCACCGAGGACGAGTACCACTGGCGCAGGTTCTACCAGAAGTGGATGCACTTCCTGAACGACTACAAGAACGCCGGCGGGATCGTGACTACGGGCTCGGACTCGGGCTTCATCTACAAGCTCTACGGCTTCGACTACATCCGCGAGTTCGAGCTGCTGCGCGAGGCGGGCTTCCATCCCGTCGAGGTGATCCGCTCCGCGACCCTGTACCCGGCGCAGATGCTCACCAAGTACGACGATGCCCCCGCCGACTTCGGCATCATCCGCCCGAATACGCGCGCCGACCTGGTTCTGGTGGATGAGAATCCGCTCGAGAACCTGAAGGTGCTGTACGGCAACGGCGCGCCCAAGCTGGACGACGAAACCGGGGTGCCCGGGCGTGTCGGGGGAATCAAGTACACGATCAAGGACGGCATCATCTACGACGCCCAGCAGTTGCTAGAGGACGTGAGGGAGATGGTGCGTCAGGCGAAGGAGGCGCGGGCGGCGGTCTCGGACGACAGCGGGCGATAGCTGCGGGACGAGACCTCCGCGCGACGGCTGTTCCCCGGCACGATGACCGCCGCCTCCGGCCGCGCGCTCCTGGACATCGCCCGGCTGCGGGCGGACACCCCCGGCTGCCGGGAGCGGGTCCACCTGAACAACGCGGGCGCCGGCCTCATGCCGGCGCCCGCGTTGCGTGCCGCACGCGACCATCTGGAACTCGAGGCCCGCATCGGCGGCTACGAGGCCGCCCATGCGCGCGCCGCCCAGGGCGCCGCCGCCAACGACGCGGTCGCCGGGCAGCACGGGGTGGCGCCCGCCAACATCGCCTTCATGGAGAACGCCACCGCCGCGTTCAACCAGGCGCTCTCGTGCGTGCCCTTCCAGCGCGGCGACGTGCTGGTGACCAGCACCAACGACTACGTCTCCAACCAGATCGCCTACCTGTCGCTGCAGGACCGCCTGGGGGTGGAGGTGGTGCGGGCGCCCGATCTGCCCGAGGGGGGCGTCGACCCGGCCGCAGTGGCCAGCATCATACACCGGCGGGGCGCGCGCCTGGTCGCGCTCACCCACGTGCCCACCAGCTCCGGGCTGGTGCAGCCGGTCGAGGAGGTGGGACAGGCCTGCCGCGAACGCGGCGTCCTCTACCTGGTCGACGCCTGCCAGTCGGTGGGGCAGATGCCGGTGGACGCGCGCTCCATCGGCTGCGACTTCCTCTCGGCCACCGCCCGCAAGTTCCTGCGCGGGCCGCGCGGGGCGGGCTTCCTCTACGTCTCGGACCGCGTCCTGGACATGGACCTCGAACCCCTGATGCCGGACCTGAGGGGCGCGCACTGGATCGACGACGACCTCTACCAGCCCGCCCCCGACGCGACCCGCTTCGAGAACTGGGAGTTCGCGTACGCGCTGGTGCTGGCGACCGGCGAGGCGGTGCGCTACGCGACCCGGCTGGGTCTCGAACCCATCCGCGAACGGGCCTGGAGCCTTGCCGACTTCGCGCGCGAAACGCTAGGCGCGCTGGACGGCGTAACCGTCCTGGACCAGGGACGGGTCCGCTCGGCCATCGTTTCGGTGCACCTGACGGGTCATGACGCGGTCGAGTTCGTCCCCGCGCTGCGCAAGCGGGGCATCAACACCTCCGCCACGCCCCACGGCTACGCCCTGATCGACCTGGACGCCAAGGGCGTCGAGAGCACCCTGCGCGTCTCTCCCCACTACTACAACACCCGGGCCGAAATCGAGACGCTCGCGGAAGCGGTCCGCGAGTTCCTGCGAGACGGGACGGGTTAGTTCGACACCACATCCTCATCATCTCCGGGACAGCACGATGAATCATCAACCCCTCGCCGTCTTCACCATCCTCTTCCCGGCGCTCGTCCTCGCCGCCTGCACCGCGGACGCACCGGCCCCCGGGAACGCTCCTGCGGACGAGCCCGCCGCCGAGGCAACCCGCCCGCTCCCCGAAGGCGCCCAGGCCTTCTCCCTCCTCGGCGAGCCTCTGTACCCCAACGCGGCGCCACCCGACATCGCGGCGCAGCAGGCCGAGGACATCGACGTCGCCCGCGCCGACTACGACGCCGATCCCGACGATGCCGACGCCATCATTTGGCTGGGACGCCGCATCGGCTATACGGGGCTCTATCGCGAGGCCATCGACGTCTTCAGCGAAGGGATCGAGAAGCACCCCGGGGACGCCCGCATGTATCGGCACCGGGGCCATCGCTGGATCAGCGGATTACGGATGGCGTGAATCACGGCAGGGAATCTTCTAAAGTCAATCAGGACTGCACGATCTGCGTTTCCCGCCGTCCTACTGATCTCTGCTGAAGCGGGCCGCGAGAGCGGGGAAAACGAGTTGAAATGGCGGGACATACCGCGCCCGAGGCGGGTGAGGGGCGCACGGCACGTGTGCCCACGCGATACCGACACGCACAGCCGAAGGCGACGGGGTCATCGATGAGGACGACTAGTCTAGGAGCCGATGATGGCCTTTGCGGCTCCCGCATCAGCCTGCCGGCACCTGCGGACACCAATCGTGGGAGGCCAGTCGTCTCGGCCCAGCTGCGTCCGACGCCAAACAACATGGACCGGTTCAGACACCCATGGCCGCAGTTGTCCTCTCGACGCTGCTGAAGGAAGACTGCGTTCGGGCGTTGGAGGGGTGGGGTCGTTATGTTGGAGAGTTCGGAGAACCAACCGCAACTTCGGCTTGCACGGATTGGCGCCGACCAACAGGATCCGCAGGGCGGTCGCCCCATCATAACCTTGAGGAAGAACCAGTGCGGATAAAGAGCGTCCACCTAGAAAACTACAAACGCTTCACCGAACTCAGGATAACCGATCTCCCGGAGACTGCGAGACTCGTGGTTCTCGTCGGGCCGAACGGCACCGGCAAGTCCTCCGTTTTCGATTCGTTCCTGCTGAAGGCGGGGGCGGCCGAGAACAATTGGCGCCTCGACGGGACCAGAGAGCAATACTACGACAAGCTTCAGCAATCCCGATCTACTCATGAGGTCGCGAATCGGGTCAGGATCGAGTTCCACGACGCCGGTGGCAACGATGTGCGCTGGGAGTCTGTCTTCCAGATGCGGTCCGCGTACCGGAACGAATCCGACTTCCGGATCGATTCGGTGCCGGTGACGACACCCATCGGTACGGAGCGCCACATCGATCGCATCATCGATCCCGACGAATCTGTCTCTAAGAACTACACGCGGCTGGTATGGAAGAGTTGGCAGGACCAACGCCGCGACGAAGTGCAAGGAATCACGATCGGTCAGTACTGGAAGGAATACCTAGACGATTTGCAGAAGGCCATGTCGCGACTTTTCTCGGACCCAGATCTCTTGTTGCAGGACTTCGGTGGACCCCAAGCAGGCACCTTCCGGTTCTCCAAGGGTCAAGCCTCCGACTTCCACTACAAGAACCTTTCGGGCGGAGAGAAGGCGGCGTTTGATATCCTCCTCGACGCCTTCGTCAAGCGAGACGAGGCTCCGGATGCGGTCTTCTGCATCGATGAGCCCGAACTACATGTGGCGACGGCCCTACAGGGACGGTTAATCTCCTCGGTCCTCGAACTGCTGCGAGACTCTTCGCAGTTATGGATCGCCACGCATTCCATCGGGATCGTCCGCGAAGCATACAGACTGCTCAAGGAACGACCTGACGAGGTGGTGTTTCTGGATTTTTCCGACAGAGATTTCGATGGCCCGGTCACCATCACGCCCAGCGTCCCTAACAGGATGTTCTGGGAGAACATGTATGAGGTAGCGCTCGATGACTTGTCGTCCCTAGTCGCACCGCAACGGATCATCATCTGCGAGGGTAGTACCAAGAAACATGTGAGGTCTTTCGACGCGAGGTGCTATAACCGGCTGTTCAGTGACGAGTTTCCAGAAACACTCTTCATCTCCCGAGGCAGCGCCGGCGAAGTAGTCCGCTCAAGGCACCTTGTTGGCATTCTCAAGGCCGTCGCAAGCGGCATTGACGTCACTAAGGTGATCGATCGGGATAACATGTCAGATGGGGAGAGGGATAGAAAGATTGCGCAGGGGATCCGTGTGCTTGGTCGACGTGAGATCGAGGAGTATCTCTACGATCCCGACGTGCTACGGACGTTCCTCCAGACCGCCGGTTGCGAAGAGTCGGTGATCGATACGATCCTAAAGACGCGAGACGGATTGGTGAACAACCAGGCGGGACCGCAGAACATCAAGGAAGTGTCAAGGAAGCTGTTTGAAGCGATTCGTCGTGAATCGAAGTTGTCGAACCTCGGCAGCAACCGAGCAGAGTTCGCCGTGGATTTCCTAGTGCCAGCTCTCCGCGCCACCCCGAACGTTTATGGTGAGATCCGCGAGGACGTATACGGTTCCGTGCGTGACGCTGGGTAACCCCACAGCCGAGGCCAGCCATCGCCATCACCCCGGGATGCGTCCTGTCATTGCGGAAGGGCAATTGTCATCCGAATCCGCGCAGTTTAGTCGCGCAGCTTGCTCATCCCTGACCTTGTCCGCGCTCCGCAGCCTTCTGAATCGCCTTGCCCCCGAATGCTCCCCCGAGAAAGTACAGGATCAAATTGGTGTCGAAGCCCGCAGCCGTCTTGCCCAACGCGTGTAGGGTTGTTAGTGCTATGGCGAAGACTAGCGACATCAAGCACATTGTTCGCATCGTTGACGAAAGCTGCTTGCTGATAATCCCCGTGCGCTCCTGGTTCACTGTGACTTCTTCGTTCGATGTGCGAGGCTCAATACTCGACATTATACATACCCCCTTTCAATTGTGGCTTTCGCCTGCGGCAGTTGCACACATGCGTCGACACTCTCCTTATCCTCCGGGTTATGGGTCTCTTGTGCCAGGTAATGGCGCCACCCCCGCCGAGCGTCGCCAACAAAAACGGTGAGTAACCATATCGGCCAGACGAGTGGGTGCCGGGACTGACGAGTGAGGCCCCAATAGGACCCCCCAATAAGACCCCGGGGACTCATTCAGGGGTCTAACTCATCATCGACAGCCTTGGACGCACGTCTCCACCTAGCTGCTGGACCGCGACCCGTGGACACGGCCAGCCCGCGGTTCCTCAGCGCTGCCAAGGCCCTTTTCACTTGGCGTTCGCTGGCATGTAGAGCCAGCTGGGCACGTATCTCACGCAGTGCCAAGCCGTCGTCCGCCCGATCCAACAAGGCGAGAATCGCTTCTTGCCGTTCGATCAGGTTGTGTCCAGTGCGTAGCGACGGCACGATCTGTCCATGTCGGAAGCACACCGTCACGCAGTCGCCGCGTTCCTCGATCTCGGGCCGTGGCAGCCCGGCGGAAGTCGCCAACTCGGTCATCTTGAGCGTTCCCCGGCCCCACTCCTCGATGATGCCGCGCCGGTAGAACGTGCGGGCAATCAGCGGGTTCCACGGTCTCGACTCGTGCGGCCCGAACAGCGCAGCCGGAGTCAGGCCGAAATGCAATCGACCGGTCGACGTGACCTCCAAGCGGTCGTCGTACACCGCGAGCCCCACCGAACCGCCACCCAGCGCATAATCCCTGTGGCACAGGGCGTTCGCCACTGCTTCTCGTGTGGCAAGAGGCGGGTAGAGCGGCTCGTCGATACGCTGGATGCGGCCCGACTCGAACCGGCTCGCAATGGGAATCGTGTCGCGCAGAAAGCGTTCGGCATGCGAGAGCAGCGCGAACGCGTTGCCACTGAACTGTCGGTTGTCCAGAAACTCGCTTCGGTCGGTACCCCGGAAACGAGCCACACGAAGCAAGCACTGTGGCAACCCAACTTCGAGACGCTCTGAGTTTCCGAACAACACCGCCGCCGCGCGGAACAGGACGCCGTCGCGGATAAGTCCGAGCCCGCGGAGCAAGTCCTCCGGCTGTCGGCTCCCTGGCTCGTTCAGCCGGCCGATTCGCACCGCCTCGGCCACAGTGTTGCGCACCTCGGCCACATCCAGGTCCTGGATCTTCCATCCGGTAGCGGGCTGGTTCTCCCAGCGCTGCTCGCTGTGCATCCGCTCGAAAAGCATCCGGTTGTACTCCTCGGCGGACATGACCACCGTCGTGTTGCCGAACCGACGATAGGCGTTACCCCGGTACTGATACGGACGCGCGGACCCCTGGTTCACGCTGACCGCTATGACCTCCAGCTCTCCTGCGACACGGATCCGTCTGATCTCCGGAAAAGCCGGCGGATCGATCCTTTGAATCTCGGCGCTCACCTCCTCCATCGTGCGATCGCTCACCTGCTGGCCGACGACATCTCCCTCCGGCGTCACACCAAACAGCACGTGTCCGCCGCGATGATTGAGCATGGCGCACACAGTGGCCGCTGCCTCACGACGTGTGCCCGTTGTACGCTTGAACTCCAGCATCTCGGATTCACGCCCACCAGCCAGCGCCAAGATCTCTTCAAGCGCCATGGACGAATCTCCAACGCCGGGCTCGCTCCGTGTGACGGATCAACCATTCCCTCCCATCTACAACAGTTCGTTGAGCGCCTTGAAGGCCTGTTCGAAGCGATCCAAGACTTGGTCAGTCAAGTCTCCCGACAGGTCGTCGATGTTGACGCCGAGGTAGCGAGCGGGTCGGTAGTGATTGAAACTCGCACCGTTGGGGAGCGCATTGCTCTCCAGGTATTCCTTGATTCGGCGCAGAATCCGAGGATGCCCGCTGGCCAAGTCGGTTGGATCAATAGACGACCCGAACGCACCATTCACCAACTTCAGAAAGAAATCGGGATCAAACATGTCCTCAACATCAGCTTCGTTACTTCCGACGTAGTCAGCATAGGTGAGCACTTTCCGTTTGCTGAGTAGCTTCCGCTTGTAGAGGTTCTCGATGCTCTGCTGGTCCTTCTCCTGGTAGTCGATGAGCACTGCAACGTTCAGATCCGACTGCGCACCGATTAGGGCAACGAAGGTTGAAACCTTATCAGAGCCACCAACCGGAGTGATTGTCCACCCGGCGCTCAGACCCACCCTGCCCTCTTCTTGAAGAAGCGCCGAAATGGTCTGGATATAAAGCAGGTCTGAGACACCTTCTACGACAAGGTTGTTCGGGCCGACGAAAAGAGTTTGATGAATCTCGTAACCGAGTGCGCCCTGGAGTGGGAACAGGCTGTCCGGAGTGGCATCGAGAACCTCCGTGATGACCTTAGTCCCTCGCTTGTCGTCAGGAAGATCGTCGGCGGCTGGCTCGATGCTAAGATCCTGGACTATGCGGACACGCTCGAAATGCGTGGGATCAACCATGAACGGTGAGTGGGTTGTGTAGATCAGTTGGTGATTGGGCTTGAGTTCCTTCTCGAAGTAGCGAAGAAGGTCTGACTGAGCCTTGGCATGGAGGGACAGGCCTGGTTCATCCAGAAGAAGGATCAGTGGCTTGCCCTCCCTCCGAAGGTGAGAATACCAAGCGAGAAAGGAGAAGAACCAGACAAACCCTCGGGATCGCGTACCAAGCGCCGTGCTGACCATGTGCATCGTATCGTGTATGCGTCCCCAGATGTTCATACCCGTGGTCATGCCCGTCGGATCTCCGCGTCGAGCTGGGCGGATGTCGAATCTCATCCGAAGATGTCGGTTCTGAGACCAATAGGTAAGCGCCGTCTGTGTGAGCTGGTTTTCGGCGGCTTCGAGACTCGCCAGCAGCGCCTCTGTGCGCTCCGTCTCAACGAGCTCGTTCACGTCCAGTCCTGCAAGATCAAGCAGTCCCAGCAGTGGATAATCTGCATTCTCCAGCGACTGTTCTCTGACTCGTTGTCGAAGCGCGTCGAGGTTATCCTGCCCCCGTATCTGGTAGTACTCGTCGAAGTAGAGGAACTGGGGAATACGTTCCTGGAGAACATGGTGGCAGAGGAAGGTCGAAACACCTCCATCGGCGATCTGCCGAAGGACAGGCAGAAGCCTTTGGACAGCCTCCGTCTGTTCGGCGCTAGCAAGAGCCGACACCATGGCCTCGGTGGTTTCCTGCTCAAGCACCTGTTCCGTGAGCGGTTGGGGGAGGCCTGCGGACGTAACGAGATGCTTCAGAGCCGCATCCTCATCGACGTTCAAATCGCTGTACGTAATCTCGTTTGAGTATCCCTTGTGGAGCGAAACGACCGGGTCGCGTTCTGATAGACACTCAGTTCCAAAAAGCTCCGCAACAGCTTCGGTATCGTCAGATTCGAGCGCGTAGGTGGCCCGAATCACCTCCGCAGGCTCTCTGCGTCCAGACTTCACGGCCTTCTTGTAGTCCACGACCCCTCGCCGGGGGAAGTCGTCGGTGGCGTCAAAAATGTCATCCGCCTCAATGATGGGATTCAGGCGGTATAGAGCCTGAAGGACGGCGGTCTTCCCTGACTCGTTCTTCCCAACCAAGCAAGTAACGTCCCCAATCTCAAACTCGGTCGAGTCCTTAACGCTCTGAAACTCCGTAATTCTCACATTGGTGAGTCTCATCTCCCCGGTATCCTCGGTAAGGGCCTCTCGGCCGTGAATCGCTTCACATGTCGTCCTCCTCGATCAGCCCGAGTTCCCAAAGCGGCTCCAAGACGCCATTCTCGAGCTTGGCTTTGTCTTAGCCGCTCGCGGCGGTCGCGCTGGCGCTGGCCGTAACCTCCCCAGGCCACATCCGCGAGATTGGCGAGAGCATACCATGCCGCGTAAAGCTTGCTTGCATCGGCGGTGAATGAGACCGCGATCTCGCGGTCGCTCTGTTCGCCAAGCGGCGTTGAATC
Source organism: Gammaproteobacteria bacterium (assembly GCA_009841185.1). Taxonomy (GTDB): domain Bacteria; phylum Gemmatimonadota; class Gemmatimonadetes; order Longimicrobiales; family Gaopeijiaceae; genus BD2-11. The sequence goes on along the minus strand of VXMG01000093.1, from coordinate 8,721 downwards.
ATGGCCCGCAACATCGACGGCACTGTCGTATTCGTCGTCCTCGTGCGCAGACGAATCTTCATCCGTCTCGCCGTCGGCGGCCGAGTCGTCGGGCAGGATCGGCTTCGCGGGCAATGCGGGCGGCGCGATGAGAAAGCCGGAGTCCAAGTCGATTTCGTCTTCAGCAACGCTACGCTCGCCCGACTGGCGCCGGCGGTCAATCTGGTAGCGCCCGTCCTCGCCGAGGCTTGGGCGGCCAATGGTATAACCGAACAGGCCCGTCTCCACAGCGGTTGTGCCGCAACCGCAGAAGACATCAGCGACTAGGTTTACTGTCACACCGTTTCGTTTGGTGTAATGTAGAGCTTTGGTCGTGATAAAGGCGGGGAACTTGGCCGGAGATGGTGAAACGACTGATCCGGTCTGCGCAAGGGGCGGAGGACCCGCCGTGCCCATCGGCATCGTGCGCGACACGGTTACGTTGACCCCTCCGCCAGCAGCATCTCAAGATACTGGCGCTTCTCGTCTGGGAAGAGAATGTGTCGTTCAGCGAACTCCTTCTTCGTCCAAGATGCTCCGTATCGCAGGCGTAACTCATCATACGCCGTCGCTGATACGATGAACGAATCGAGGCTCACTTCCCCCACCACTCCGCTCCGCCGTGCAATTCCCTCCGCGAGAGCCGGCAACCGCTCGTGCAACCTTGCCTTCTCGTCCTCCTCATACGTCTTCGCGTGCATCATTCCATGCGGCTCGACAAAAACGACACGCTGCCGGTCACCGGAGATCATCCACAGTATGAAGTCCGGGTAGAATCCGGTTCCCTCCAGAGAGAAGCCAACGCCCCGACCGCGGCCCTGGTTTCGCAGCAGGAACAACTCTGATTCGGTGTAAAGCTGGCTCCCGCGCTCCTTCCAGAAAGTACGTAGATCACGCACGAGGCGCGTTTCCCCCTCGTTGAGCGCCGGGGGCGAGACCCTGATGTCTGGGTTGGAGCCTTCTATCAAGAGCGGTTGGTACAGATGGCGGTCGAAGTGGATTCGGGCCAGCTCCCCGAGCTCCTGGTGGTAGAGCTTGCCCTGCTGGTTGATGAGTTCCTCGATTCGCTCTCGAAGGCTGGCGTCGGCGTGCGGGACGCTCACGACGTAGTGCGACTCAGCGTCCGGTGTCTTCGACAGCGCAGGATCGACGTTCAGGAGAAGGTTGGGGTCGGCCTCGTCCACTTCGCGGTACTTCATGCGCTCGCCCTCCCACCTCTGCCGCTCGCCTTGCCAGCACCGGTCCGCACAGCGCCTTAGCACGGCATGCACGGTCGCCTGTAGGTCCTCGCGGTCGTCCCAATGCCGGGGCGCGAAGACATGTTCATCCGCCAATACGGTGACTGGCGCGGTCGCCACGACCATCTTCAGAGCATCCGCCCGCGGGATCGCCATCGCCCGCATGGCCTTCACACGCCGGTGTTCCATCAAATCTAGGTAGGCGTTCTCCCAGTCCACGAGGTCCAGCGGCAGCTCTCTGGCGGCCCGCTCGTACCCGGCTGAGCCCTCGCTGGTCTCCTGTCCGCTGGCGCCGCTCTCCCATGACGACGCTCGCGTGGCGCGATCCACCCTGACCGGAATCATATTGGCCGGGTCGAGCGCGAAGTTGGCATCCGTCCCAAAATCGCTGCCGTCCGGGAGAGCAGGGACGACAAGGCCCCGGCCCAAGAAATCCTCGTTCGCCTGCACCGGCACCCGGAGGGTCACCGGGTCCAGCGCCTCCAGCCCCTCGCGCTCCAGATACTCACGGAACTTATTCATATAGTCTGCGCGGACGGCGAAGATGTTGAGCGTTTCCAGAAGGCCGACATGGTCTGGATGCGGACCCTCCAGATGCGTACTCCGCTTGAGTGACATCCCCTTGCCCTTGAGCCTCACCCCACGGCCGAAGAGCTGGATGATTTCCGAACCTTCGGCTCTCCCCACGTTCATGAGCCCCATATTGGAGACGCGCCACGAGTTCCAGCCCTCGATGAACTTCTTGGCACCGATCAGGACATTGACGGTAGCCCCGGTCTCGTTGATTCGGTCGAACATAGAGCCGCCAACAGCTTCCTGCTCCATGATGATTCCTGCCCCGGAGGTTTGGGCCAGCTTCTTGAACTTGGACGTATCACCGATGTATGTAAGGCCGAAGTAGTGGTCCGATCCTACCGCCTTCAGGCCGAGTTCGCCGGGTGCGCCTCGAATGTCGCACAGCCGCAGACCGCCTGGACTATCGGTGTGAAAAACGGTGCGAAGCAGATCAGCGTAGATCCGCTGCGAGGAGTCCCCTCTCGTCGCCAAGTCACGGAATCGGCCCGAAAACAAATCCACGTTCCAGGCTACGTGCAGCCCAGACTCTCCCCGCAGGAGCTTGTCGATGGCATCCCTAGCCCAACTGGGCTCGCTCAAAACTCGGTGGAGGAACAACTGCACTGCCAGTACGTCGCTGGTGTCCCGTTTCTTCCGCTTGTAAACTGCGTTAACGCTTCCTCCTACGAAGACCCAAAGCGGTTGCTCCAGATTGTAAGTGCGCAGGTCGGTGGCGTTCTCACTGTAGGCGCGGAGTTGTTCGTAGAAGGACAGAAGATTCCCCAAGAGAAGCAGGTCGGTAAGTTCCGGCGGGGGATCGTCCCCCGACACGTTCAGGACCCGGAAGTCCTTTCCGAATCCATCCCGGTGGAAGTAGCGATAAGAGTAGTCGAAGACGATGGACTTACCGTAGTCTAGGGTGAGCTTATTTTCCCGGGCGGCGGCCAACGCTTGCCCGAAGGTGGCGCTGTACTCGAAGGTGAATCCGCGAGCGGCCACGGCGTCGCGCACGGTACGCCAAGCTTCACCGCTCGCTCCCCGATGGCCCTCGTCAACAAAGACGAGATTGCGGTCGCCGAGCGCGTCCACCTCGATACTTACGCCTGTCCCCTTCCCCTTCTTCTTCTCAACCAACTTCGTGATCTCGGTCACCCGGACGGTTTGGGGATGACCCGCGACCAGTCCGGTGTCGCCAAACCGAGCCGACGGGATGCCGGATTCCGCCATTTCGGCCATATGCTGAGCGCTCAGCCCCTCGTTGGGCGTGATCAGGATGATGTTGTCCAAGCGTTCGCTGCCGCAGTAGTGCAGGAACTGGAGGTAGTTCAGGTGCATGATCAGCGTCTTTCCGCTGCCCGTCGCCATCCAGAACGCGAGCTTGTTCAGGTCGGCCGGTTCGATCCCGCGAATCGGGTACGTGCTGTGCAGGGAATGAACCTTCTGTCGCACATAGTTATGAATCTCTTGAGCGAGAGCCTCGGGGGCGGTTGAGTGCCGGTGCAGGAACAGCTCCGCGTAGAGGGCGGCAAGTTGCTGGAAATACCTCAAGATGATCGGCTCACGCCTCCCTCGGTTGATGGAATCCAAGTGGCGCCGCACGTTGTCGTCGTAGCGGGACAAGTCGCGGGGCGGGATCAAGCAGCGGTTCCGGCTGCCGAGCATACGGGCCACATGGCTGCGGCCGTCCGAGTCGTAACCTTCCCCCGCCTCCACCATCGTATCGAAGAGCTCTTCGTTGGACTCGAACCCGAACTGTCGGTTAGCCCACCCGAGAAGCATGAGTTGCGATTCGAGTCGATAGAGAGTTCTCGTCGAAGCCATGGGGACGTGCCCCGCTCGTCTCCGTCGAATCATCAGTCGCGTACCGAGGCGAACATCCGCTGCTTGAAAACCGTGTCCAGCGGCCGCGCGTCCTTCACCATCGAGTCGCCGTTCATCCAGACCTCGTCCGCTCCAGATGTCATGTCATTGGCCGCCACGAAGTCGCGGTCCCGCTCGCGGTCCTCAAGGGTCCATCCGTCCGTGTTTCTCCAGATGACAACGGCGTTCCGTCCGTCTCGCATACTCCCTGCATAAACTAGATACCGACGATCCTCGTCGTCGTAGACCCGTCGCGTCCGCACTACGAGGCCCACCAGGTAGTTGAAGGTCTCCGGTAGGTCGACGGCCATCTTCACTCCGTCTCCGTTGCCGTTGAGCCGAAGCTTGTAGTCAAAGGGGCGGTTCAGTGCGGCGACGTTCAGAAGCGTCCTACTTCCCCTCGTCTCCCACTGGAGCATGTAGCGCAGCATGTAGTCTTCAAGACCGAACAAACCCTCGTCCGCTCGCTCGAACTCAATGTTGTTCACCGCGTCCTCGTAGCTCTCCAACCGAAAATACTTGATGACCCGCGGCCCACGGTCTGCCTCCCTCGGAGTCGCTTCGCGTGTCGCCGTCCCGTTTTTCCACTCTGGCGAGAACGCGACCTTCTTTAGGCGTGGCAAGAGCACCGTGTCGAAGTGATCTCCCATTTCCACTAGAATGAACTTCCGGCGTCCCCCATCCTCTCGGTTGAGATGGATGATAGCATGACCGGTGGTCCCGGAGCCTGCGAAATAGTCGACCACCAACCCATCCTCCCTGCCATTCAACGCAGCGTGGCAGCAATCCCGTACCGTATACAGCGATTTTGGATACAGCGCAGCGGCGTTGGGAATCAGCTTATTCAAGAGTTGTGTCCCATGATTGTTTGCCGAATAGCGAGCATCTGTCCAAGTAGATTTGTAGTTGAACTTCTTCTTGATACGCTTGATGTCAAAGACCCCACGTGTCCTAACGCGATGCACTCTAAGTTCGTCCCTTATCGTTTCTACGGTCGATCTTGCGAATCTCCACTTGCGCTCTATCCCTTTGGGGTCGACGGGGTACACGGCGATCGTGCCATCGTCACGCTGTTCGTTGACCGATGGGTGAAAATCGTCGGGACAAACCTCCCCGAAACCGACAATTCGGTCACCGCGTATCAATATCGGATAGAAGCAAGTCTTTGCGGCAGTACGCAAGGATTCTTGACCCGTCACATCTCTGAAGTTGCGTTCATCCCATTGGGCTTCATTCTCACGGAGTTGTTCTGCGATATAACGCCCTGGCGTTGGATGAAGGAAGTATGCATAGTCGTGCGTGTAGGAGAAATTGTCTCCCTGCTGACCCGAAGGGTTATGTTCGATGACAATACAGTGCTTCTCTAATTCTGGAAACTCCAGCGACAACAACTGACCAAGCCGCTCCTGTTCGACTTCGTCAATTGCCACGACGAAGGTTCCAGTTTTGGACAAGAGATTACGCGCGACACCAAGGCGATCAGACATCAGAGCCAGCCAACTAGAATGCTTGTAGTCGTTTTTGTATAAGATCTCGGACGATTTTGCGTTGTATGGAGGGTCGATATAGAAGCACTGGATGTCTGTTCGATACCGCTCCTCAAGCAGATTCAGCGCTTGCCAGTTCTCGCTCTTGATCGCCACGCCGTCGGTCTTCTCATCGATGTCGTCCAGCGCGGCGAGGAGTCGGTCGACGAACGCCACGTCGAAGTGCCGGGTGTCGAGAAGGAGTCCAGGATGACGCTTCATGAAATCGGCCCGCGCTCCGCCATCCTCCACGTTGGTGAAGATGGTGTCGTCGCGAGCGACGCACCCCAAGTCACGCCATTCTGCCCATTGAGCCTCGCATTCCAAGACCGTGGGAAGAAGCTCAGGCGTGACCAATCCTACGGCCACGCAGTGGTGGACAGCCACTACGAACTTCCGTTTCTCCCAGAGCATCTTCTGGAAGCCCTCGATCTGCGCGAGAAAGTCGATAAGGTCGCGTCCCACCGCACGTATGACTCGCATCTTGTCGAGCCAGGCGTCCGCCCGGGCTTCGCCGCCGGCTGCGAGCGAACTCAGGCTCAGGACTTCCGAGCGGAGGTAGTATTCGAGTTCCCTCGCGAGGAAGGCCCTGATATCCCTATGGATGAAGAAGTCCGAAGTTCTACGACGGGTGAAGCGGCGGGCGTGGTATGCAAATTGAGTGAGAGGGTCCCGGCCATCAGCGTGTGGCGTCCGGGGATCGAGTAGCGCTTTGGCCGCCTCCGGCACGGCCGCAAAGGTTGCCGGAATCAGCGCTGAGGCGCGCTCGATGATCGCATCCTGTTGTCCGGTTCGACCGAGTTCCTTCGTCTCGCTCGCTGTGAGCGGACGATACTCGAAGGGCAGACTTAGTGTCCGGCGCTCCGCTTCCCAATCCGCCTCGTTCGGCACGGGGAAGAAGAATCGCTTCTGGCCCTTGACGTCGTTCTGTTCGACGTTGGCGGAGCGCAGCCAGAAATGGACCGAGACTCCCGAGCCGGTTCGGTACCTGTAATCCCTGAAGTGCTCGGCCGACTTGACGTAGTATTGGTCGCGATTCGCCCAGTGAAGATGGACCTCCTCCCCGTGGTACGGAACGACATAGGGGTTTTCCCAAGAGTAACGCCGTTTCGGAATGAAATCGCCGTCCTGGTAGTACCTGCTGAAGAAGGAATACAGGTGGTTGTAGATGTCCCGCCGTACGTCGCCAGCCGATTCCGAGTGACGAGCCCGTTCTCTCCACAGCATGTACTTCTTCCCGAGCGGGGTTTCTTGGTACTCGAGAAGCTCCCCGCTTGGCGCAATCGCGTCCTCGCCGAAAACCTCGACAATCTGATTCCGGGTGTTCTGGAACGTGCGGGCGCGCTCCACCTCGGTGTCGAGTGCTCCTTGGCCCACGGCTTCCTCGATCGTGCTCGGCAGTTCCCGGTCGATGTAGCGGTCGAGGATCTTCCGCTTGTGGTTCATGATCCGGTAGATGCCGAAGTCCAGATCAGCGCAGTCGAATTGGAAGAGCTCCCTGAGGAGTTCTCGAAACTTCGCTTGCTCCGCCGATTGGACGGCTGGCGCCTTCGAGGTCTGCCCTGGTGTCTGCCCGGTGTGAGAGGAAGTTGGCACTGCCTTATCGCCTGCTCGGGTGGGAAGCGCCGGGAGAATAATCTACCGGCGGGGTCGTCGAAAACACTTCATGGATTCTGAATCGGAACGCCGCCTCGGGCAACGTCGCCCAGCCGCCGGAACCTAGCGTCGGCACGCATCGCACGGGAAGTGGAGCCTGAGGCTTTCGCCACGGGCGCGTCCCATTTCCACGCGACCTGGAGTTGCCCTTCGTGTCTCACAGCCGCCCCGAGAGCCAGACGGCCCGTCCGACGACTTGGAGCTCTCCGGCGGGCCGCTCGTGGCTGTCGTATTCGGGGTTGAGGGATCTGAGAACCACGCGGGGAGGGTCGGAGTGCGGCACATGCTCGATCCGCTTCGCGACGAGCGCGATGCCGTCCCAGATCACGAAGATCCCCGGCGGCGCGGGCACCGTCCGGCTCGCGTCGATCAGGATGTGGTCTCCGCTTGAGAGCAGCGGCTCCATCGAGTCCCCGTCCACCTCGATCACCCACAGGTCGCCGGGATCGGCCCGGAGCCGGTGGCGGATGAACGAATCGGCGAAAAGCCACGCCTCCCCGGTTTCCCGCAACGCACCGTTCCAAGCTTCCGCGTCCGGATCCAATCTGACATCGGCCTCCGGCACGACGCTGTAGCCGACCGGCGCGGAGTAGGCGTCGGAAGGCGGTGGCGGCCGCTTGGCGTGCGTCGAGAGCCGGTAGCTCCGGCCGTGCTTGAGGAGCTCGGGCCGGCAACCCAGATGCTCCGCCAGGATCTCGCGGTCGTCCTCGGCGAGGATCTTCGGCGTGCCCCTGTGAACGAACTGTTGCAGGTAGGCCTCGTTGCGGCCCATGGCAATCGACGCGGCCTGCAAGGTCGAGCCCTTCGTGGTCAGGAGCTGGAGTAGCCGCCGACGCACCGGATCGAGCCGCGCCGAGGCCGTCTTCCTTTTGTTTTTCATGGATTGAAATAGTCCCGATTCCGGTCGGCTTCGCAAGGCGGAGGGGGAAACCGCCGACCGACGGCCCGGCATCGCCTTACACGTCCGGATACGTGACCCGCCACTCGCTGGCCGGCGACGCCGAGTCCGCCGTTTCCGCGCCTACCGCACGGTCCACCTTCAGATCGTTTCGGGAGACTGCCCGCAAGCGTGCGCGGGGGTGCTTCACCGCCCCGCTGGCGGCGGAGTCCAGCGCCGACCCTACGGTATTGGACCTCCTCGACGTTATCGACACTTAGGCGATCTCCTAGCTGTTGACTCCCCTGCGGACAAGTCTTCACCGTTTTCGCCATGAAGACGCGAGAGCAGTACGGCCATGGAGACGTTGGAGCGGTACTTCAACGCGCGCGTCGCCGCGTTTCTCGACCGCACGGGCATGCCGCCGACGACGTTCGGCATGAGGGCCGTGGGCGACCCGAACCTGATGCGCCAGATCGCCGCCGGGCGCTCGCTGTCGCTACGGATGGCGGACCGGATTCTGGCCTTCATCGACGGCTACGACGCGGACTCGGACGGCACACGCGCTCCACCGCGCCGCCACTGGCCTCGGTGGTCGAAAGCTGCCGCGGGACGAACGAGAGGGAGTGGGGAGATGGCCGATAGGCCGAGCGAGAAGAGAACGGACGAGCCGATCCGCTTCATCCGGGCATCCGAGATCGCGGCCCGGCTGGGGGTGGCGCGGCCGACGATCTACGGCTGGGTGGAGGCGGGTCGCTTTCCCCCGCCGATCCACCTGGGTCCGCGCGTGGTCGGCTGGATCAGGTCGGAGTTCGACGCGTGGGTCCGCAATCGAATTGCCGAGACCCGGGGCGGTGGAGAGTCCGTCGCCCCAATGACCCTTCAGGGAAAGGACGAGAGACGATGAGAACGTTGCTGACGACGATGCGGGGAGCTGCGTGGGCCGTGCTGCTCATGCTGACCCCCGGCGCGCTGATGGCGCAGGGGACGA
>VXMG01000063.1:0-7377 GCA_009841185.1 Gammaproteobacteria bacterium | reverse complement strand
GCCCCACCCCTGGTCGAACGCGGTGGAGATGCGCCCGACGTTGTAGGCCCCGACCGCCACCAGCGCAATCCGCCCGGCGCCCCCCGCGATCGAGCAAACGATGCGTTCGTTCGTCGCGAGCAGATCCGGTATCTCGGCGACCGCGGCGGCGTTCACCGGAAAGAGCCCCCCCGGGACGTATGACGCCGAGCGGAGCCGACCCGCCACAGGGGCGTGGATGCGGTGGTAGTGCCTGGGGGCGAGGTAGATGGTCGCATACAGCCCGCCATGGAAGCGGGCTGCGGCATCCTCGCCGGCCAGCAGGGCGGCCGCGGTGTAGCGGCGTCCCTTCGCCTGCACGAGCTGTCCGTCCTCCACCGTGCCGAGCCGGGTGAGCACGCCGTCCACCGGCGACGTCACCAGCGAAGCATCCGACGGCCACTGCCGGGCGCCGGACGCGAGCCGCCGCACGAAGAACGCATTCAGGCTGGCGTAGTCGGCAGGCGCCTGCCCGGCTTCGTCCATCCGTGCGCCAACCATGCGCGCGAAGCCTCCGATCAGGGACGCCCGCAGTGGGCGGGGGATTCCCGCGTCCGCAAGCCGGCCGAAGCCGCGGCTGGCGACCGCCCTCGGAAGCCGCGACAGGAGGGCGAGCAGGAGGCGCCCGCCCCACGAGGCCCGTGGCCGTCCTTCCCGTGCTGAGTTCTCCACTCGCCCCCTTCACCCCACGACGTTGATCATGTCGAAGATGGGAAGGTACATGGACACGATCATTCCACCCACCACGACGCCCAGGACGGTGACCATCGCCGGCTCGAACGCCGCCAGGAGGGCCTCTATCGAGCGCCCGGTCTCATCGTCATAGAAGTCGGCGATCTTCGCCAACATCTCGTCCAGACCGCCGGTCTGCTCGCCGACGTGGATCATCTGCAGCACCATGGGCGGGAAGATCCCGGATGCCCGGAGAGGCTCGGCGATGGTGTTGCCCCCCGCGATCGATCTGCGGGAGTTCATGACGGCGTCGTGCACCACGCGGTTGCCCGTGCTCGCGGCGGTGATTTCGAGCGCCTCCAGAATCGCCACGCCGGAGGCCACCAGGGTGCCCAGCGTGCGCGCGAACCGGACCATTGCCATCTTCAGACACAGCGGGCCGACCACCGGGGAAGCCAGCAGCAGGCGGTCCAGAATCAGGCGGCCGCGAGGGGTGGCGCGGGCGCGCCTCCACCCGACCCACGCACCCGCGGTAAAGAGAGGTGGAAGCCACCAGAATGCCCGCAGGCTCTCGGAAAGACCGATGACCATCCGGGTAGGCAGCGGCAAGGGCAGATCCGACGCCGCGAACATCTCCTGAAAGGTCGGGATCACGAATTCGAGCAGGACCAGGAGGGCGCAGGCGGCCACCACCACCACCACCGCCGGGTAGATCAGAGCGCCGCGCACCTTGCGCGCGAGACGGTCGGTTCGTTCGAGCGAGTCGGCCAGGCGCGCCAACACCGTATCCAGCACGCCCCCCGCCTCCCCTGCGGCGACCATGCTGACGAACAGTTGATTGAATGCCGCCGGATGCTCACCGAGCGCTCCCGCAAGGGTCCGGCCCGCCTCGATGTCGTGACGCACGTCGCCCACCACCGCCGCCAGCCTCCGGTTGCCGGCCTGCTCCGCGAGCACGCCCAGACTCGGCGCCAGGGACAGGCCGGACTGGATCATGGTGGCGAACTGGCGCGCGAACACCGCGATGTCGCGCGACGGCACGCGGCCTCGGAACGGTGAACGGATCCGCCGCCATACCGCCCCGGCACCCGGGCGCCGTTGCGGCAGGGAGATCGCTCGGGATCGGCCCGCCCGCTCAAACGCCGGGAGTTCTCCCACGGACCGCTAGGAGAGCCGCGGGTCGCCGAGTGACCGGAGCAGTTCCGCGGGATCGGGGGAAACCCGCATCGCGGCCTCCGTGGACACCTCTCCGCGCATGCGTAGCTGGCGCAGTGCATCGTTCATGGTCTGCATGCCGTGCTTTCTCCCCGCCTGCATCATCGAGGGAATCTGGTGAACCTTGCGGTCGCGGATGGCGGCGCGCACCGCCGGTGTGCAGACGAGCACCTCGCACGCCGCAACGCGCCCGCGCCCACGCGTCCGCTGCAGCAGGTTCTGGGTCACTACCCCCTCCAGCACCAGGGCCAGTTGGGCACGCACCTGCGCCTGCCGTCCCGACGCGAAGGCATCGATGATGCGGTGGACTGACGCCGCGGCCGAATTGGTGTGCAGCGTCGCGAGCACCAGGTGCCCGGTTTCCGCAATGGTCAGCGCCACCGCAATGGTTTCGGGATCCCGCATCTCGCCGATGAGGATGACATCCGGGTCCTGGCGGGTCGCCGACTTCAGGGCCGCTGCGAAGCTCATCGTGTCGGAGCCCACCTCGCGCTGGCTTACGACGCAGCCCCGGGACGGATGTACGAACTCCACCGGGTCCTCGATGGTGACGATATGGCCCTTCCGGGTCTCGTTGATTCGGCTGACCATGGCGGCCAGCGTCGTCGACTTCCCGGAACCGGTAGGCCCGGTGACCAGCACGAGGCCGTGAGGCCGCTCCACCAGGCGGCGCACCACGCCCGGAAGGCGCAGGTCCTCGAGCCGGGGGATCTCGTGCGGGATTCTGCGCAAGGCCATGGCCGGCTGTCCCCGCTGGCGATGGCAACTGCAGCGAAAGCGCGCGACGCCCGCCAGATCGAATGCGAAATCGATCTCGCCTCCCGCTGCAAGCTGCTCTCTCCGAGCCCGCGTGAGCACCGAGCCCACCAGCTCCGCCGCCTCTCGCGGAGCAAGCGCGCCGCCGTGGCGTGCGTCGGCGAGCGCGCCGTCGATGCGAAGCCTGGGCGGGATTCCGGCCGTTATGTGCAGGTCTGACGCATCCCGTTCCACCATCTCCTCCAGCAGCGCGCGCAACGTGGGTGGAGGGAATCCGCGCCCGTCTTCAAACGGGTCCGAGGCGGGATCCGGGAGTGCCGCGATCGTGTCGGTCATTGTCGCACGAAGAAGCGGCCGCGCATGGACTGGAGCGTCGCCGGCCCGATCCCGCGCACCTCGATCAGGTCATCCACCCGCCCGAAACCGCCCACTTCGTCCCGGCGCGCGATGATCCGCGCCGCGAGCGCGGGACCGATGCCACGCACCTGCTCGAGCTCCTCGGAGGTGGCACGGTTGAGGTCGATGGCGGGCGCCACCTGCTGGGTCGCGGACGAAGCGGCGCCCCTGACCGGCCGGGGCGTTGCCGTGACCGCCCCGCGCACGGGCCGTCCTCCGCCCACCGCGTCCAGAGTCAGGTGCGGCGCCAGCCGCTCGATCGTCGCCGGCCCGATCCCGCGCACCCGCATGAGCGCCTCGACATCCTCGAAGCGACCGTCCGCAATCCGTGATGCCACGATGGCCCGGGCCGCCGCCGGCCCGATGCCGGGCAGCCGGTCGAGCTCCTCCTCGCCCGCCATGTTCGGGTCCAGACGCTCACCCGGGGCAAGCGGGGCCGACCGCCGCTCCTGCTCGTCGACCATCTCCCGCGAATCCGCAGCCAGCGCGTTGGCCGAGACAGTGTCGGCCTCGAGGGCGAGGGGAGGCCGCACCGCTTCCAGCCCCGCCCGCGCGACGCCCGCCAGAAAGAGGACGCCGGCCGTGATCGCCAGGGTGCGTGATTCGTCGCGTGTCATGACACGACGATCATTCCACGGCGGGGGCGAAGGAATGGCGGTTTGGGACCTTCTGCCTCGACCGCGCGTCAGCCGTTCCGCGAGCGGACCACCGAGAGCAGCCGCGGGCCCGCTCCAGCCATCCTCAGGGAAGTCCCGCGAAGGCTCCCGCGTTGTACACGAACTGGCCCCAGAAGCCGATCTGGAACTGGGTCGAACCCAGCCGCTGGCCGATGTTCGACTGGCGGTTGGTGTAGCTGGCCTGAAAGCCGACCTGCAGCTCGGAAACGACGGTGTCCAGCGTGAGGTTGAAGGTGGCGTTGCTCTGGTCCACGAAGGGCACGCACTCGTCGTTGCCGGAGGTGATGCGGCAGTCGCTCTGTCCCGCCTGATTGTAGCGCAGCGACGCCTGGATCGGCCGTTCCAGCCGCGCTCCCAGCTCTCCCGGGGGCGTGAAGCTGCCGCTCATGGTGAAGACGTGGGTGTTGCGGCGGCGGCGGGTGTCGCCGGTGGGATCGGTGCCCTCGCCGCGGGTCATGGTGGTCCGGTAGCTGGCCGAAAACCCGCCTCCCCAGCGCACCGACACGTCGAGCGGGATGGTTGCGTCCTCCTGCAGCCTCTGCTGCTGGGTTCCCGTGCCGAAGGAGAGTCGGCGGGTGTCGACCCGGTATCCCGAGTTCACGGTGAGGCGCTCGACCACCGGTTGCATGAAGGACGGCAACGGAATCGACGACGCCCTCAGGACGATGTTGGGCCAGCTGCGGGTGTTCGCCGCGCGGTCGCTGCGCGTGTCGAAGGTGGCGATGTCGGTGACCGAGTAGTCCACGCTCGCCGTGATTCCCGGCAGGAGCGTGACCCCCGAACCCGTGGCCCAGCCGTTGCGGTCCACGAGGGTGGCCGCGGTGGCCCCGTCCACCACCCGGAACCCGTCGAGGTCGCTCAGCCCGAACTGATACCGCACATCCGGGTCCAGCACCTCGCGGTTGAAGCGCGAGATAAGGCCGTCCTGCCAGTTGACCGAGATGGGCGAGAGCGCGCCGGCGAGACGGCGCATCGTCCCCTGGGGCGGAGCGTCGGACACGCCCGGCCTGGGGGGCCCGCCCCGGGCGAGCGTCCCCGGGTCGAAGATGACGGAAGCGCTCGCGCTCCGCTGTCCGCCCACGTTGCGCTGGAGGTCGCGCAGCGTGTCCGCCTCCACCACCTGGCGCCGCACGAGGGTGGCGTTGCGGTCGGAGCTGTAGGTGGTGGTCCAGGTCAGCGTCCACTGCAGCCAGTCGGCGGGCCGGGGTCCCCAGCGCATGTTGGTGCGCAGCCGGCGATTGGTCTCCCAGCCCAGGTCGACGCCCCCAGGCGACCACCGCTCCCGCGCCAGCAGCGGCCTCACCGCCGGATCCCGTACCGCGAGTTCCGGAGCCAGCAGATCGCGGGTGGAAGTGAAGTCGGTGGTCGCGGTCACGGACTGAAAAGGCCGGAAGATGATGCGCGCATCCGTGTCCACGCCTCTCCGGGGAGACCGGGTGCGGGTCGCGGCGGAGTCCCCGGGCAGGCGCAGGATCTGCTCGTAGCGATAGGTCTGATTGCGCTGGTTGGCGTAGGATGCCCCGAACCCGATCCGCTCCGGGCTCCAGCGCAGGCGGCTCGCCAGCACCCGCTCCTCCAGCGATTCCGGAAGCAGGGCACGCACCACACCACCCAGAAAGCCCGGAACGACCGGCAGGGTGCGCGGCTCCAGCGCCCGGTCGTAGCCCACCCGCGCGTCCACCACCCGCGAATCCGCCTCCGAGGTCGCGGTCGCCGACTGCGACGATGAATAGCCGGCGCGCGCGCTCAGCCCGTCGAGGAAGATGGCCGCCAGCGGGTTGCTGGAAGGCGTCCGCTTGCGGAACGACAGCCCGACGCGGGTTCGATCGAAGGCGACCTTGCGCAGCCCTTCGAGCCGGTCGGCGCGGATATCGCTCCTCAGCAGGAAGGTGGGATCCTGGCCGGAGGTGGTATGCGAAACGGTCAGCGGCAGCTCGATGCCCCAGGAGGCGGGGGTGAAACGGCTCAGCTGCAGCGTCGAGTTCGCCGTCACCTGCTGGTCGCGCTGGTAGCTGGGATCGCCTTCCAACTGACGGAACAGGGCGCCGCGGTCGGAGACCGAGATGCGCGTGGTCATGAAGTCGGACGCGTTCAGGTCCACGTTCAGGTGGCTGGCGAGTCCGCGGTCGGTGACGGCCCTGGAGAGACGGAAATCATTGATCCACACCTCGCCGTCGTCGGAGAAGTCGCCCTCGTTCCACACCCCCAGCGAGAGTTCGCGCACCTGCGAGAGATTGGGGGCGCGTGCCCGGTCCTGAAGCACCACTGCGTAGGTCGAGTCGGCGCTCCATACCACCAGCGCAGGCGCGCCCGCGGCCGGCGGATCCTCGATGAGCCGCTGCTCCGCCTCGCTGCGCAATTCGAGCCAGCGGTCGAAGTCCACCAGTACCTCCGGGAGCCAGTCCTCGGCCCGCGTCCCGTCGGGATCGACAGCCGGCTCCAGCGGCGTGCGGTAGAGATAGAAGTTGTCCTCGTCGCTCCCGACCTTCAGGAAGAAATAGGTGGGACGGTCCATCCCCCAGTCGCCTCGGCGCGCCAGCGCCCAGATGCGCGCCTGCCTGTAGGTGAGGAAGTTCCTGGGACGCTGGGGAAAGCGGTGATAGACCTCCGCCCTCTCCCCGGGGGGAAGCCCTCGGTAGGTGATGCCGAGCGCCTTCTCGCTGAACTCCACGCCCTGCGCCCCCAGGGCGCTGACGGGATCGTCGAGCTGTTCCACCACGCCGGGCGGCGGATGGTAGGCGGCGCCCACCTCCACCGCGCCCACCGGGCTCACCTCGATGGCGCCCCCGGTTCCCGGATCATCCCCGGCCATTCCGGTGAGCACCCCCTCGCCCGCGCGCTTCACCCAGCGCGAGCCCACCAGGCGCATGCGCGCCAGCACGGCCGCTCCCTCGCCGGTGCCGGTGATCGTGAGACGCAGGTGCTTGACGGCGCGAAAATCGCCGTCGGTGAAGATCCCGCCCGGATTGATCGCCTGCGGCCCCCGCAGCGGAATCCGGTAGAGGCGGAATTGGGTTCCGGTCTCGATGGTGTCGCGCACCAGGTAGGGGGAGGATCCGTCGAGCTCCACCAGGTAGCGCATGTAGCGCTCGTCGATGTCCAGATTGCCGTCCCCGTCCAGGTCTTCCGAGTCGGGTCGTCCGTTGCCCCGGGTGCAGTTGACCCTGGGGTCGCCGATGCGGTAGACCACCGCCCGGGTCGCCAGGCACGCCTCGTCCCACAGCCCGCGCTGGTCGAGTTCGTCGTTCCAGATCTCGCCCTGGCGCGGGTCGGCTTCCTGGTCGAGGGCACCCAGCCCCCAGGCGCTGCCGCCCTCGCGGGTCCCGCCGGTGAGCCCGCCCGCGCCCACGAACAGCGCATCCTCGCTCACAGTCCCCAGGTCGAAGACCAGGGTGAGGTCCTCGCCCCCGGCGATATACAGATCGAGGAACTCGGTCCGGGTCAGGTCGAGGCCGGTGCTCGCGAGATTGGCCGTGATCGAGCGCCAGCGCCTGCGGTCGAAGCGTCCCCCCGTGGCGCCATCGCCGACCCCGAACGTGAGCAGCAGCCCCGGCTCGCGGAACTCGTTGCCCGCAAAGTTGATCTGCCGGTCGATGTCGTTGCGGGGGAGAAAGCCCTCGAAGACGCCCGTGCTGTCCCCGCC
>VXMG01000088.1:0-7423 GCA_009841185.1 Gammaproteobacteria bacterium | reverse complement strand
GTAACTTGTTGACATATCGCAGCTTACAAAATCGTATATAGTTCCGGTGGGATCGAGCCGGTGAGGTCATTGTAGCCCAGCCAGATCCGGGACAGGGAGCGAAGGTTCGCCAGTACAGGCGGAATCGGTCCGGTGAGACGGTTGCCGGCAAGATACAGGTCTGTAAGGCGCGAAAGGGTTCCCAGTTCGACGGGGATCGAGCCGCTCAACTCGTTGAAGTTGAGCTCCAATCGCCGGAGATCGACCAGATTTCCGAGTTGCGGTGGAAGCTCGCCGATCAGGCCGTTGTCCGTAAGATCAAGACCTGTGACACCTCCTGCCGAATTGGTCGAAACTCCGTACCACTCGCCTATTGGCGCGTCCGTCAGCCAGTTCTCGCTGTCTTTCCAGTTCGGACCCGCAGTGGCGTTGTAGAGGGCGACGAGCGCATCCCGGGCGGGCAGCACCTCGACCTCGAGCGCGGCCGTGGCGATGATGTCCGATCCGGCCACGGAAGCCGTGATTTCGACCGTGCCGTCACCCACCCCCGTGACCAGCCCGGTCGTATCCACCGTCGCCACCGATTCGTCGTTCGACGACCAGATGAACTCCGCCCCGTCCACGACGTAGTCGTTCGAGTCAAAGGCCTCCGCCGACAGCCTCAGCGTGTCGCCCAGCCACCGCAGCGTGTCCGCGGCGGGTGATACCTGGATCGCGGCCGGGTGCTGTTCCACAGTTAATTCGGCATCTGCGGAATGCGATCCGGCCGCCACGTCCACGCGTGCACGCCCATTCCCGACGGCCGTTACCAACCCGGTCTGGTCCACCGTCACTACGGACTCGTCGCTCGACGACCAGGCGACTTCGACGTTGTCGACCAGATTGCCGTTTGCATCCAGCGCTACCGCGGACATCCGCAGCGTGGCTCCCAGCGCCTGGAACACCTCGGGCACCGGCGACAACCGCAGTTCCGCGACTCGCTGAGCCACGGTGACGGTCGCGGCGGCCGACGGTCCGTCGTCCCTCACCGTCGCCGTCACGCTGGCGCTCCCGTTGTCTACTGCCGTCGCCACTCCGGCGGCGTCCACGGTCACGATGCCGGCATCTCCGCTCGCCCAGTTGACGGCAAGGCCCACCATGGGCTGTCCGTCCTGGTCGCGCACCGTCGCCGTCAACTGGACTGTTTGTCCGAACGCCGCCAGCGTCGCCGCGTCGGGCGTAATCGCCATCGAGGTGGGTACCGAAGCCCGGCCGGGTTCCGTCGGGCCCGGTGTCGTCTCCCCGTCTCCGCATGCCAGGAACAGTGTGGGAAGCATTAGCAGCATGCTGCGACGGCCAGCTTCCACGGCACTCTCTACGGCGCGCACGCCGCACCACCACTTTGATGCTGGATGCCCGCCAGCCACGTCTGAAAGGCCTCATTGGCGGGCGAACAGAGCTGCGTACCCTCCCACCGAAACGTCTCAAGTTCAAGATCTACGAATCCCTGTGGAATCCCCCCAATAAGCCCACTGTTGTTGTCGACAAACAGCTGCCTGAGGTTGGTGAGCCGGGTCAGCTCAGGCGGAATCGGGCCGGTGAGGTCGTTGTCGGACAGGCGCAAGTCGCCGAGGGTCGCCAGCCTGCCTAACTCCGGCGGAATCGAACCGGTGAAGGAGTTCCCGTTGAGATAAAGGGCGCTCAGATTCCGGAGTACCGCCAGCTCTGCCGGAAGCGGACCCGTGAGCCGGTTGTCATCGATCCGCAGTACTCGGAGATGGCGCAGTCGGGTCAGTTCTGCCGGAAGCGGGCCGGTAACTTCCGTATTGTGGATAAAAGCCTGTTCCAGGTTGGTCATCCTCCCGATTTCCGACGGAATCGTGCCGTTCAGGGCATTATGGGAGAGTGACAAGCTCCGGAGATTCGTCAGGTTGCCGAGTTC
The DNA here is from genome assembly GCA_009841185.1 of Gammaproteobacteria bacterium. GTDB lineage: Bacteria > Gemmatimonadota > Gemmatimonadetes > Longimicrobiales > Gaopeijiaceae > BD2-11. The sequence continues at coordinate 5,523 of VXMG01000088.1, read as the reverse complement.
GGGCGGAATCGGACCGCTCAGGGCGTTGTTGTTGAGCCCGAGGTGTTCGAGCCGGGTGAGACCGCCAAGCAGCGCGGGGATCTGACCCGAGAACTGGTTGACCGCAAGGTGGAGCTGTCGAAGGTTCGTCAGGTTGCCGAGAAACGCGGGGATCGGGCCCGAGAAGTCGTTGAGCGCAAGATCAAGGTCCTCAAGCCTGGTCAGCTGGCCGATTTCCGGGGGGATCGCGCCCGACAACTCGTTCCACGTGAGATCAAGCGCCCTGAGATTCGTCAGGTCGCCGAGCTCCGCAGGGATCGAGCCCGCCAGGTCGTTCAGCGAGAGGTCAAGACGCTCGAGCTTCGCCAGATTGCCGAGTTCCGGCGGAATGGAACCCGTCAGGCTGTTCCTGCGCAGGCGCAGTCTCAGCACATTCCCAAGAGCGGCCAGTTCGGAGGGAATCGGACCGGTCAGATCGTTGTTGGAAAGGTCCAGGTCCACCAGGTTCACGAGGTTTCCCAACTCGGGCGGTATGGATCCTGTCAGACCGTTTTCCACGAGGCGCAGCTCAAGAACGACCGGCAGTCCATCGCGATGACCGGCCCGGACGCCGTACCAGTCGCGCAACGGCGCATCCGTCAACCAGTTGTCGCTGTTCTTCCAGTTCGGCCCGCCGGCTGCGTTGTAGAAGGCCTTGAGCGCCTCCCGTGCGGGCACGACCTCGACCAGCAGCGTGACCGTCCCGCTGATCTCCGACTCCGACACCCTGGCGATGATGTCGACCCATCCCGCGCCGGTCGCCGTAACCAGCCCTCGGGCGTCCACCGTCGCCACCAGCTCGTCACTCGACGACCAGGCGAACCCCGCATTCTCGACGGTATGACGGTTGGCGTCGTACACCGCCGCGGACATGCGCAGCGTATCTCCCAGCCCTCGAAGCGTGTCGGCCGCCGGTGACACCTGGATCGCCGTCGGCAGCTGTTCCACTGTGAATTCAGCGACCTCCGAATGCGACCCGGCCGTCACGGTCACGTGGGCGCGCCCATTCCCGACCGCCGTAACCAGCCCGGTTTCGTCTACCGTCACTACGGACTCGTCGCTCGACGACCAGGCAATCCCGGCACCGGTTACCGGGTTGCCGTTGGCATCAACGGCTTGCGCGGACATCCGCACCATGTCCCCCAGCGCATGCATCACCTCGCGCGTCGACGACAAGCCCAGTTCGGCGACTCGCTGCTCCACGGTGACGCTTGCAGCCGCTGACGCACCACCGCCCGCCACTGTGGCCGTGACGCCGGTAGTGCCGTTGTCGACCGCGGTCACCAGCCCGGCCGCGTCCACGATTACGATGCCCGCGTTGCCGCTGGCCCAGTTCACGGCGACACCGGTCAGGGGTTGCCCGCCCTGGTCGCGAACCGTCGCAGTCAACTGGACGGACTGGCCGAACGCCGCCAGCCTCGCGGACTCGGGGGTGATCGACATCGAAGCTGGTACAAGCCCCGGATCGGGTTCGGTCAGGCCAGGTGCTGTCTCCCCGTCTCCACACCCCAGGAACAGCGGCGGGAGCATCAGAACGGAACGCGCTAGGGCGCGCATGTCTCTCCTCCCCTGTGAGACCAAATGCCTTGCAGCCAGGTCTGGAAGGCCTGGTTCGCGGGAGCACACAGCATCGTGCCCGTCCAGTGAAACTGCGCAAGCGGAAGATTCACGAATTCCTGAGGGATGATGCCCGTGAAGGGATTGTTGGACAGATAGATCACGCGAAGCTTCTCGAGCCGCCCGAATCCCGCTGGAATCGGGCCTGAGAGCAGGTTGTCGTGGAGTTCGAGGATGCGGATGCTCGCGAGATTCGCAAACTCTCCCGGAATCGAACCCGTCAGAGCGTTTCCGGAGAGCTTGATGTGATCGAGGGCCGTGAGCCTTCCCAGCGCTGGCGGGATTTCACCTGTCAGTTGATTGTCATCGAGGTACAGTTGTACCAGCCTGGGGAGGTCACCCAGTTGCGGTGGGATCTGGCCCGTCAGCTCGTTTCCGGACAGGTGCAAGTCATTCAGATCTGTCAGATCGCCGAGATCCCGCGGGATTCCACCCGTCAGGTCGTTGTCTTTGAGCCATAGTTGGCGCAGATTGGTGAGGTTGCCCAGTTCGGGCGGAATCGAACCGGAAAACGTGTTTTTGTCGGCGTAGATGGATTGGAGACCCGTGAGGTTCCCCAGCGCCCGCGGAATCGATCCCGACAACCTGTTTTCGCTGACGGCCAGCGACACCAGCCTGGTGAGGTTGCCGATTTGCTCGGGAATGGGGCCCGACAGCGAGTTCCGGTGAAGAGTGATACCCGAGAGATTCACCAGATCGCCGAGTTCCGGTGGAATCCCGCCCGTCAGGCCGTTGCCCGGCAAATACAGGCTGATCAGGTTTGATAGTTTGCCAAGTTCCGGCGGAATGGAACCGGTGAGGTTGTTGTACCCGAGTCGCAACTGCCTGAGACTGCCGAGATCCCCGAGTGCCGGCGGAATCGCTCCTGAGAGTGCGTTCTGGTCGAGCCATAGGTTCAGGAGGCCGGTCAACCTCCCCAGCTCCGGCGGGATGGAGCCCGCAACGCTGTTATTGATCAGGTTCAGATAAACGAGGTTCGACAGGTTGCCGAGTTCCGGCGGAAGGGAACCCGTTAGCTGGTTGTCGCGGAGATCCAGGTTGCCGAGTTCGACAAGGTAGCCCAGGGAAGCTGGAATCGATCCGCTGAGCCCGTTGTCGGAGAGGTCAAGCTGCACTACCGATCCGCTGCGGGAATTCGTCCGGACGCCGTACCAGGAACCCAGCGGCGCGTCGGTCAGCCAGTTCTCGTTGTTCTTCCAATTCGATCCGTTCGCCGCGACGTAGAATTGCTCGAGGATGTCGCGCTCCCGCAGCACAATCAGGAGCATGGCGGTCGCTGTGAGGTCCGCCCCGCGTGCCGCGGCCGTGATTTCCACCGATCCCGGCCCCTTTGTGGTAACGAACCCGGAAGCGCTCACAGCGGCAACGGTTTCGTCGCTCGACGACCAGGTGAACCGTGCCGTCCCGACCAGATGGCCGTTTGCGTCCAACGCTTCGGCCCGCAACTGCAGCGTATCCGCCAGGGGGCTGAGCGTGTCCGCAGCGGGAGATACGCTCATCGTTGCCGGCTCCTGCTCCACGACGAATTCCGCGTCCGCCCGCGTCGATCGAGATGCCGCCGAAACGCTTGCCTTTCCGTTGCCGACGGCCGTGACCAGCCCACCGCTATCCACCGCGACCACCGACGGATCGCCAGACGACCACTCGACCGCGGCATCCACGACCGCATTGCCGTTCGCGTCAAGCACCTCCGCGGTGAGTTGCAGCGTCTCCCCGAACGCCCGGAACACCTCCGGTACGGGCGACAGGCGGATCTCCGTCGCCTGCTGTGAGACCGTGACCGCAGCCGACGCGGAGGGTCCCCCGCCCCGGACGGTCGCCGTCACGCTCGTCGCTCCGTTCCGGACCGCGGTCACCAGCCCTTCGGCGTCCACGGTCGCGACACCTCCGTCGCTGCTCGCCCAGTTGACGGCAACTCCGGTCATGGTTCGGCCGTCCTGGTCCTGGATCGTCGCCGTCAGTTGGACCGTCTGCGCCAGCGCCGCCAGAGTGGCCGACGGAGGCGTGATCACCATCGAGGTGGGTACCGGGGCCGGCGCGGGTTGTGTCGGGGCCGCTGGCGCCGTCGCCTCTCCGTCCCCGCAGGCGAGCAGCAACGCCACCAGGAAAGAGAGGAGGCTGCGTGACGTGAGGGCGGATTCCGGCTTGCTCCGACCCCGGCGCTTGGCAAGGTGGCAAGCGGTCTCCGACATGGACAAGGCCAACTTCCCGGGTTTCGTATTCCAGCTTGTCTGCGGTGTGCGTCTTCAGGATGCGGCAGTCGAGCCAGGGAAGCCAGATGAAAATACAGGTGTCAATGGACATCGAAAATGTCACACTGTGAGGACCGCCCCGCGGAGAGAGCGGAGCGACCAGAGCGAGCGAGCACGAGGGTTTAGCCGGCCGGCTCCGCGACGGCTCGGTGCCGCTGCTTCAGCTGCGTCTCCCCCACGGCCGCACAAACGTCTCCGGCTCCACGCCCAGCCCGTCCGCCACCCGCGTGATGTAGTTGAAATACCCGATCACCTGGGTGGCGTCGTGGATCGCCCGGTCGCTGAAGCCATGGCCGCGCAACGCTTCCAGATCCTCCGCTCCCACTTCCGCCTGTCGGAGCGTCAGTTTCTCCGCGTAGTCGCACAGCGCCTCGTCCGCCTCCGACAACCCCGCCTCGCGCCAGTCGCGCACGACCGCATGCACGAAATCGTCCCGCTCTTCATCGCTCTCGAACAGCTCCTCGATCTCTTCCCGGAGATCATGCGCGTGCGCTTGCTCTCAGTAGAAGCAGCCGTTCACCTTCGAGGTAACCACGGCGAGCATCTCGCGACGCCAGCGGTTCAGCGGAGAAGACCCGAACATCAGGGTGCGGTAGAACTGCATGGTGGTCTGCATGACCCGGGGATTCAGGCTCATCACGCGCACGATGTTCCAGATCCGGCCGGCCCGGTCCCGCGCTTCGCCGTAGAGCTTGCGCAGTAGGCCGGTGGCTTCGGATTCGGATATCTCCCTGATGTTCGACATGGGCGGATCCTACGCGTTACCGTCTTCGAGAAGCATCGCGATGACCTCCCGGAGATTCCGGGCAAGCTCGTCCAACGTCTCAGCCTGAGAGTGCGCTCCCGGGAACCCGGGTACATGGCCCACGAACAGACCAGTCTCGCAGTCTTGCTCGACGACGACCCTGAAACGCTTCACTACCTCGAAACCCCTTCGAAGTTGGGATTCACTCCCGAGCGCCGGCTTCGCACCATCTGCTCGTCGGCGAATCCTCGCACCAGACCGATGAAGTCGCCGGTGGTCGCGCGGAACATGGGCCCGCGCCCCGAGTCCGCGCCAACCGGCCAGGCCAAGTCGATGCGCGTCGCCCGGACGCTTCCCGCAGGGAATCCCAGGCGCAGCCCGGCGCCGACCGAGGACTTCCAGCCGGTGTCCATGCCGAACGGCACGTCGCCCGCCCAGGCCCGGCCGGCATCCGCGAAGAAGGTGAGCCCCAGGTCCATGGACGAGGGGGCGGGCCAACCCAGATCGACGCGGTTCTCGAGCGAAGCCACCACCCGCCGGCCCGCGGGAAAGTCCTCTTCCTTGTAACCCCGCACCACCTCGCGGCCGCCGAGGGTGAGCTGGAACGGCGAGATGGTATTCCAGCCGCCGGCTGCCGAAACCCGCGCAACCAGCGTCCTGGCGAAGCCCACGCCGGGCTGCCAGTACGCAAGCAGGTCGGCCTCGGAGAGGATGTCCCTCCAGCGGCCCTCCGACTCGTCCTCGAACCTCACGCGCCGGGCTTCCGTTTCGGCATTCACCAGCAGCAGCGCCGATGCCGATCCCACGCCCCCAAAAAACGAGACGCGGCCCATGAAGTCGCTCGCGAGTTCAGCCGGCGCCCCGGACGCCAACCCCTCACCCCCGGACAGC
>VXMG01000145.1:0-7645 GCA_009841185.1 Gammaproteobacteria bacterium | reverse complement strand
GCATTGGCTGGGCGCGCTGCAAGCTGCGTCGGCCGTCGTCGAGCCGGCGATGGCCATCTTTCGATTGCCCCCGGAGGCGGCCCCGGCGGTGGTCCTGGCGAGCGTGCGCAAGGACGGCATCCTGTTGCTGGCGCAGCCGGGCGTCGCCGCAAGCCTGAGCGCCGTCCAACTGTTGACCGCCGTCTATCTGGCCGGCGTGCTGCTGCCCTGCCTGGTCACCTGCTTGACGATCGGGCGCGAGCAGGGCCGCGCATTCGCGCTGCGGTTGGTGGGTCGGCAGGCCGCGGCCGCCACCGGCTTCAGCGCTCTGCTGGCCTGGGGCGGAGCATGGCTGTGAGCCCGATCTCCGAACTCTGCCGAAGCAAGGGGCAGGAATTGCTGCACCGTCAGTGCTGGAACTGGGGCCGGGACATCGTGCGCCCGGAGGGCAATCTCCTGCTCGAAGCGGGCTTCCTCAGGCGACGGCCTCCCGGAGAAGAAGCAGGATCGAGCTGCTACACGCTCGCGCTATCCGACGGGGACAGCCTCATGTTGTGGGGGTTCGGGCTCCTGTACGGAACGCGGCGCAGGGGTGGCATCTACCTCAACCGCTACGAGTTTCGACCCGTCTGGCTGCAATCGGAGACGATCCGGGGGCCGATTTGGAAGCCCGACATGATCCCGGCCGGACAGGCTCCTCCGTCGCTCCGCGTACCGGTTGACCTGACCGTCTCCGCCATTCGGCGCATCGCGGACTACGAGGAGTGGGTCCTCGCGCGGTGCGGTCTGGAGTATCGTCGCGACGTCCTGCGCCAATGGAGAGAGCCTTCCGAGCACCTGCCGCCGCAGACGCTTCCCGAGGCCTGGCGCTCGCTCGCCGACGCAATCGACGGCCAACCGCTCGAAATCGATGCGCGGCTCGTTCGCAACGGCGGCGCCGGACTCAACCGCGTCGACGAGCGGCCGATCGATAGCGGCGCCCGTTCAACTGCTTCCCGATGAACGTCGGTCGTACGAGGAAGTGGTAGGTCACCAGGATCAGGCCGGTTGCCGTGACCGAGACCAGCGCGAGCTTGACGATCCCCGGAAGCGGCACGGTCGCCAGGAGCAGCGGCAGCAGCATGACGAACGGGACGTGGACGATGTAGATCCAGTACGAGGCGTCCGCCATGTACCGCCAGCGCGCGCTCGCCTGGTCCATGTAGCGCAGGGAGAGTCCGATCAGGCCATACGCCATGAACCACATGGAAAGGGCGAGGAAGACGACCGCCCACAGATGGTGCTCGACGCCCGACCCGCCGCCAGCCCCCGCGCACGTCCTTTCCGACACGAGCGTGCAACCGATTTCGAGAAAGTGCCGGTACACGAAGAAGCACAGGGTTCCGGCAGCGAGGAATAGCCACGCGGGGCTCTTGAAGCCCTCCAGCGTCTCGCGCCGGCGCAGCAGCATCCAGCCGAATCCGAAGAACAGGCCGTACAGGGCCAGCAGGCGCGGGGGCGGGAACGGGCCGGCGTAGTAGTCGATCGCCCACGAATCCATCCGGTACAGGATGAGGCCCGTGACCAGAACCAGCACCGCGATGCCTCCACGATGCACGCGGCGCTCGAAGACGTCCATCGCCCGGGCGCGCACCCCCGCGGGGATCCGGGCGGCGACGGGGCGCAAGGCGCTCGCGGCCACGTACAGGATCATCAGGTCGTAGAGGAACCACAGGTGCATGAACAGATGTTCCAACGCCCTGGCCGAGGTCAGTTCCGAGAGAGAGTAGGCGGCGTTCGGCGGGGTTGAGCTGAACTGGGCCGCAAACGGCACAATGAAGAACATCGTGACCGCCAGGACCGGCCATGCCACCAGGAACGGCACGCCGATCCGGCTCCATCGATGCCGCAGGAACTCCCGGGTGCCGCGCGTCTCGACCAGGTACGCGGCGAAGAACCCCGCAATCGCGAAGAAGACGGGCAGGTGGAACACGCGGATGAACACGACCACCCAGTAGGCGAGCATGTCGGCCTGCGCATCCCGGTAGGGCCATTCGAAGAAGACCGTGGGCACGTAGCTGACCGCCGCGTGGCGAACCAGCCCGAGCAACATCATGGATGCGCGCAGGCGGTCCAGGGAGTGGTACCGCGGAAGGCTCGCCTTTGGCCGCGCGCCGGTCACGAGGATCTACGCCGTGATCGCGACTTCGTGTGTCCGGCGTCCGAGGACGCGAATGCTGAAACGGACGGGCTGCATGGTCGGGAACGACCTCACGCGCAGCGCAAAGCCGGGCGCTAGCGCCTCGAGTTGGAGCTCCCTCAGTATCGTGGCCATGGTGAGAGCGAGCTGGACCGGAACGAGACCGCTGCCGAGGCACCGGTGGTTGCCGGCCCCGAAGGGGGCGTAGGCGCCGCGCTGCCTGTGTTCGCCGCGGGCCGGCGTGTAGCGGTCGATGTCGAAGCGCTCCGGGTCGGGAAAGTACTCTTCCAGCGTGTGCCCGACCGCCGTGCCGATCATGACCTGCGTTCCAGCGGATACCCTGTGCCCCGCGAACTCGAACGAGTTGGCGGTCGTCCGAAGGACGGCGGGCGAGACCGGATGGAGCCGCAGGGTCTCCATCGCCACCCGGCGCGAGACATCGAGCCCCTTCAGGGCCTCGCCGCTCACGAGGCCCTGCTCGAACAGGGCGTCCGCCTCGGCGGTCATGCGCTCCATGAGCTGCGGCCGCTTCAGCACGTTGTAGATCATGAACGAACAGGTGCTCGCCGTAGTGTCCAGTCCGACCATGTAGGGCGCGAGCACCGTCAGGGGCAGGTTGGTCTCGGGAAGAAGCTGGGGATCGGCGGCGCGCAGCTCGAGCATCAGGTCGAGGAAGTCCGGCGTCGTTCTGCGCGGACCCACCTTGCGCTTGTGTGCGAGGACCGCCCGGGCGAGCTCGCGGGCCCGTTCGCGCGCACGACGGAATCGCCCGAGCCTCATGACGTGCGGAATCGTCGCGGCGCTCAGGAGCAGCCCGCCCAGGAGCGTGGACAGATCGTGCGTGTAGCCCTCCGGCGAGTAGCCCGCCATCATGTGGCCCATCTGCTCGGCGATCACGTTCTGGAACGCCGGCAACGCCTCGAACGGCTTCCCCACCGGCCACTTGCCGATCTCGTCGCGGGTGATGTCGACGACCTCTTGCGACCGGTCCCTCATGATCCCGACCGCGTATCCCCTGGCCTGGGCCTTCCGCGTGGTGACGTGATCGATCCCGTCCATGGTCAGGATCGAACGCGACGAACCCATCTGGTTGTGGAAGTTCGCCATCGGCTCGAGCGACCGGAACACGGTCTTGCCGTGCGAGGTCAGGAAATTGGCCGCTTCCGGCCCCGCGATGCACACGAACCGGCGTCCCGGAGCGCGTATCCTGAAGATGGGACCCAGCTGGCGGTACTGTCGGGCAAGGAAGGTCACGAGTCCCTTCCGCATGGCCAGCCCGTTGCCCAGCAGCGGAAGGCCCGGCACCACCGGGATCTCCTTCGGGCGCCGGGGCTTCGGAGACGCATCGTCCGGCGCCTCGAGCCCTTCGATCGCGAGGCTCATCGTCCGGCCGATCAGGTCCAGATTCTTCAGCAGATCGATGCGCTCCCGGACCTGCGCGCGCTCTTCCGATGTCAGAATGGTGCGAAACACACCGCAGGCGTTGGCCAACGCGATCATCGCGATGTCCCGCGGATCCGGGATGTCGTCGCTGAACAGCACGCGCATGATCCGCAGTCTGGCTTCCTCGACCGACTTCCCGTCGGCGGTGGGATAGCGCCGCGACCGCGACACCGACGGGACCAGGGACAGGAGCCCGTGGGCCTCGGATCTCAGGATGCCGCGCTCGATCAGGCGGGCCAGCGCGACGCGTCGGATCCGGTCTCCCTGCCCGGCGGTCCGGCCGAGCCAATAGACCGTGTCGCGCGACCGGCCGTCCTTCGCAATCTCGGCGAGCGTCGGGTCGAGGATGTCGTCGCCGAACGGCGTGGGATCGACGAGCATCAGGCGCTCCAGATCCGTGTCGATGCGGTCCTCGAGCGCGAGATCCATCAGCACTGCTCCGGCGAGCGCCAGGTCCAGGGAGCGCGCGGGCAGGTTGGGGGCCAGATCCCCCCGCTCCTCGTCCAGGACGAGAACGAGGATTTCCTCCGCGAACCTCAGCATTGCGCGCTCCGTCCGGCGGTGGAAGCCGAAGGTCTCGATTGCATTTCAGCGGCTCTGTGCGGCTTCGTGGTTTGGGGCCTTCTTGCGCGGCGAAAGCGCGCCGGGCTTATCACGATCGGATCAGCACGGCAATCCGATCGCGATTAACGGGCTTGGGAGCACGAGAATACCGCAATCTCCAAACCGGCTGCAAGGGCGACCGGATGCGGCGCAGACCCGGACTCCACTCGCCGGGCGGGCCGCAAGTCCGCGCGGGAACCTGAAACCTGACGCATCGGCCGTGCGTACAGGGGCGACTGCACGGCTTCCCGTTATCATCGACCGGCTTATGAGAATCCTTCAGTTCCATCCGATCCGGGCCCGGAGGGCGCGAGTGCGTCCCGTTCCGGCGCGTTTCCGGATCGTCGTGCCCGCAGGCCGCGCGGTCGCGCGCGTCGCCGGGGGCACCCCGCCCAGGGAGGCCGAACCCTAACAGAGCCAGGGGCTTTCCCAGAAAAGTCCGGCCCATCGGGTCCGCTTCCACGGCGGACTCGATGGGCCGTTTTCCTTTTCGGAGTGAGAGAGATGCGACAGAGCGAGGAGATGAAGAGGCGCGGCGGGGGAATGGACCGCGAAATCGTCGCCCGGTACACCAACCAGCCGGCGAGAATGCCCGCCGGGGCGAGGGACGCCATCGAGGCGGCGTGGAGCGGTGCGCCCGTGCAGCTCTACGCCCTGGCCGACCTGGACGCCAGGCTCCGCCTGTCGGAGACCTGGGTCGCTCTGGGGCCCGAACATCTGGCAGTCGCGCGGCGGGGGGCCGCAGGTCACGACACTCGCAACGAGGACGCACCCGGCGAGTGGGAGATTCGCAGCGTTTCACGCTCCGCGATCAAGGCGGTCAGCGAATCGCCCGGCCTCTCCGGCACCGTGTTGTCGTTTCTGGCCGAGCCCGACGAGCCGCCCCTCGTTACGGTGCGCTACACGCACAGGCAGCGGCGCGCCATGGAGAATCTGCGCTTCGTCGTCGAGGAACAGTTGCGCGGCAGACGCATCGAATCGGCGGAGCCGGACGAGACCTACGCGGAGAGCGTGGCGGCGCCGATCCGCGAGGCCCAGGCCATGGTCGCGGGCTCGCGGGTAGCCGTGATCTGGAGGCTGCTCGGATACCTGCGGCCGTACCGGAGTGAGGTAACCATCGGGCTGGCGGCTGCGGGACTGATCACCCTGGTGAGCCTGATCCCGCCCTACCTCGCCGGTTACCTGTTGGACGATGTCATCCAGCCGGTGCAGGACGGCACGCTGGATGTCTCCCGGGGCGCGCTGGCGGCGTGGGTCGCGGTGGGAGCGATGGCGCTGGTCTACGTCGTGCGCCAGGCGGGCGCCCTCGTGCGGCTGCGCATGCTCTCGGTGCTGGGCGAGTGGGTGGCGCGCGACCTGCGCACCGAGCTGTACGAGCATCTGCAGCGGCTCTCCATGTCCTTCTACATGCGCAAGAAGACCGGAAGCATCATCACGCGCGTGAGCTCGGACACCGACCGGCTGTGGGAATTCCTGGCCTTCGGCGTGGTGGACGTGTCGCTGTCGCTGGTGATGCTCGCGGGACTCGGCATCGTGCTGCTGAGCCTGGATTGGAAGCTGGGGCTGGTGATGACGGCGCCGGTCCCGGTTTTCTGCTGGGCCATCTACCTGCACGGCGAGCGCATCCAGCGCCTCTTCATGCGCGCGTGGCGCAAGTGGTCCGGCGTGACCGACATCCTCTCCGACACGATCCCCGGTATGCGCGTGGTGAAGACATTCAACCAGGAGGAGAGGGAGGCGCGGCGCTTCGACCGGCGCAATGCGAGCGTGACGGAGGAGTACAACCGCATCCACCGCATGTGGACGACCTTCTGGCCGGGGCTGATGCTCGCGGTGCACGGGACCACGGTGGCGGTGTGGGCGTTCGCCCTGCCGCGGCTGCTGGAGGGACCCGGCGCGGAGCCCGGCCTGTCCGCGGGCACCTTCGTCTCGTTCCTCCTCTACACGACCATGTTCATCGGACCGGTGGAGATCATCGGCCAGATGGCGCGCACCATGAACCGGGCGACGAGTTCGGCGCACCGCGTCTTCGAGGTGCTCGACACCGAGCCGGAGATCGTGGAGCAGCCGCAGCCGGTGCGCCTGGAGCCCCTGGCGGGCCGGGTGTCCTTCGATTCGGTGACGTTCGGGTACGACGGCGTGCGCCAGGTCCTGCGCGGGGTGAGCTTCGACGTCGAGCCCGGCGAGATGATCGGGTTGGTGGGGCCGTCCGGAGGCGGGAAGACCACGGTCGTCAACCTGATCGCGCGCTTCCACGACACCACGGGCGGGAGCATCCGCATCGACGGCGTCGACATCAGGTCACTCGAGATCGGGCACTACCGCCGCCAGATGGGCATGGTGCTCCAGGACCCGTACCTGTTCCACGGCACCGTGGTCGAGAATATCCGCTACGGACATCCGGAGGCGGACCTGGAGCGGGTGATCGAAGCGGGCAAGGCCGCCAACGCGCACGACTTCATCTGCCGCCTGCCGCACGGCTACGACACCGTGGTGGGAGAACGCGGACAGACGCTTTCAGGCGGAGAGAGGCAGCGGGTGTCGATCGCGCGGGCGATCCTGCACGACCCGCGCATCCTCATCCTCGACGAGGCTACCAGCGCGGTGGACACGGAGACGGAGCGGAAGATTCAGGAGGCGCTGGACCGGCTGGTGGCCGGGCGCACGGTGTTCGCGATCGCACACCGCCTGTCCACCCTGCATCGGGCATCGCGCCTCTTCGTGATGAAGGACGGCAGGCTGGCGGAAGCGGGCACGCACCAGGAGCTGCTGGCGCACCCGGACGGCATCTATCGCCGCCTGCACGAGATGCAGCTGGAACTGCAGCGTCCACGACGACGGGAGGATTGAGACATGCAAGGCCTGCGGTTGGAGCGACACATCGACGGACAGCTATGGGCGCGGACCGGAGACGGAGCGGTTCGCGTGAAGGTGCACCGGTGCTTTCCCTGGTCGGAGCCGGGACGGTTCGTCTCGCTGCGGGATGGCGAGGAGGACGAGGTTGCCCTGGTGCGCGAGCCCGGCGAACTCGACGCGAGGTCGCGCGCGGCCCTCGAAGACGCGCTCGCCGCGGCTGGCTTTGTGCTCGAGGTGACGCGCATTCACGCGGTGGAGGATGAAGTGGAGATCCGATACTGGCGGGTCGAGACGCGCCAGGGCCCGCGGTCCTTTCAGACCAGGCGCGACGACTGGCCCCGCCGGCTGTCAGATTCGAGCTTCCTGATCCGGGACGTCTCGGGCGACCTGTACCACGTGCGCGACACCCGCGCGCTGGACCGCGAGAGCCGTGAATGGCTTTGGGCGTATGTGGAGTAGCTGATGACGGGGCAGGGGCCTCGGCCACCCGGTCTAATCAGGCGTGAGGCCGGAGCCTCTCACCCCGCAAAGAGCGTTGCCGTCTCCTCCCGTGCCGTCTTCTCCGGTGACCCACCCCCACCCGGC
>VXMG01000028.1:7740-65555 GCA_009841185.1 Gammaproteobacteria bacterium | reverse complement strand
GGGGGGCGGGGTGGGCGGGAGGGATGGGGCGGGTACCCCGACCGCGCCGGCGACGGACGCAGCATTGCGACCGACCGGCCAGGCCGCGCCCCAGGAGGCTTGGGTAGCCCGCGCCCGCGCCGAGATCCCGGCCTCGACCGGAAGCCTCTACTTCCAGACCGGGGGGATCGGCCCCTCGCCCGAGGCGGTCATCGACCACGTCCGGGAACGGCTCGCCTTCCAGAACGAAAGCCCTGCCGAGCCCCGCATCGCGACCGACATGGGCCGCATCGAACCCGACCTGCGGGCGCAACTCGGGCGCGTGTTCGGTGCCGAAGCCGACGAGGTCGCGCTCACCCACAGCACCTCCGAGGGAATCTCCATCGTTGCATGGAGCCTCAACTGGATGCCGGGCGACGAGGTCGTGATTTCAAACACGGAGCATCCCGCGAACGTCATCCCGTGGTACGTCCTGCGGGACCGATTCGGGATCGTCATCCGCGAGATCGACCTGAGTACGGGGACGGGACTCCTCGACGAGGTGCGCGGCCGGCTCTCGGACCGCACGCGCATGGTGAGCATCAGCCATGTGTCCCGGAACAATGGACGGACGCTGCGTACCGATGAATCCGCCGAACTGGGGGCGCTGCTCCGCTCGCGCGGCATCCGCTACCACCTCGACGGCGCGCAGGGCCCCGGCTGCGTCCCCACCGATTTCCGCGCACTCGGCTGCGACTGCTATTCCACCTGCGGCCACAAGTGGCTGCTCGGCCCGAAGGGCACGGGAGCGCTCTTCGTGCGCCGGGAAGTGCTCGACGACGTGCGGCTCAGTTGGGCCGGCTCCCACAGCCACGCGACCATGGACTACGAAGGCGCGTACACCCTGCTCCCGAGCGCCGCCCGCTACGAATTCGGCACCCGTGCGCTCGCGGACTTCGCCGGCTTCGCGCGCGCCGTCGAGTGGATGGAGGACATCGGCCTCGTGCGGGTCGAGGAGCGGATCCAGTCGCTGGTCGACCACGCGATCGAGGCGGTCGACGGCACGGACGGGCTGGGTGTGTCGTCACCGCGCACGCGGCCGGACCGGTCGGGCGTGTTTGTGCTCGAACTCCCCGAAGGGTGCGACGCCACGCAGCTCTACAACGATTTGCGCGAAGACGATGGAATCCTCGCGTCGCCGGTTCGGCAGCCGCGCGATTTCCGGCTGTCGATCCACTTCTTCAACACCCGCGACGAGATCGACGCAGCGATCGAGGCGATCGCGGTGCGGTGCGGGTGAGCCTGGGACCTTTGACGCTATGGGCCTCGGGGAACGCGAAGCGTCGACCAATCGAAAGACCGATCAGCGGCCGAATGAAAGGTTGATGTCCGGCTAAATGAAAGCTTAGCGTCGTCCAAACGAAAGTACCAAGCGGCATTCCACGCCACGGACGGCCTATCCGGCGCCCCCGACAAGCTGCCGCAGCGGCACCGCAAACAGCCGATCGCCAAACGGCACCGTGGCTTCCCCGTCGTACAGGACCACGCCGGCGGCGAATCGCTCTCGCAGTGCCTCCCGGAGCTTGCGGAGACCGCGAAAGTCCCCTGTTCCCACCGTCCCCGACGCCTTGACCTCGACGCCCGCGACCCCGGTAGCACCACGCTCGATGACGATGTCCACCTCCGCCCCGTCCTTGTTGCGGAAGTGGTGGAAGGACATGCGCGCATCGTTCCAACTGGCCTGTCGCCGAAGTTCCTGGAACACGAAGGTCTCGAGAAGCTGGCCGAGCAAGGTCCGGTCGTACGCCAGAGCCGGACCATCCAGGCCAAGAAGCGAAGAGGCGATTCCAGTGTCGCACAGGTGTAACTTCGGCCGCTTGATGAGCCGGCTCAAGCGGTTGCTGTGCCAGGCCGGAACGCGCTCCACAAGAAAGACCCGCTCAAGCAGCGTCGTGTAGTCGCGTATCGTCGGCCGACTCACCTCGAAAGGCGCGGCCAGGTCGCTCGCGTTGAACATCCTCGCGGTCTGGCTTGCGGCGGCCGCGAGCAGCCGCGGAAGGATGTCGAGCTTCCGGATGCTCGCGAGGTCGCGTACATCGTGCTGTACCAACGCATTGACGTGATCGTTGTACCAGTTGGCGCGCCGACGGCCCGGCGGACGGGTAAGCGCTGCCGGATACCCGCCGGCGACGATGCGAGCAGGAAGGCGGTCACCCAGCCGGGCGGTGTGTTCGATCGCGAACTCAGCCGCGAACAGGGCATCCAGGAAATCGGAGTCACGCTGCTCCAACTCGCACTGCGCCAGCGGATGGAGCCGGAGTGTCTGAAGGCGGCCGGCCACCGATTCCGAGAGCTTCGGCACCAAGAGCACATGCGTGGAGCCGGTGAGCAGGAATCGTCCGGGGACGCGCCGCCGGTCAATCTCCATCTTGAGAGCGGTGAACAGCGAAGGCGCTCGCTGCACCTCGTCCAGAATGACGCGCGCGGGGAGGGCAGCAGCGAACCCCAGCGGATCCTCCTCGGCGGCGCCGCGAACCACATCGTCGTCGAAGGTGACGTACCTGTATCCGCGCGACGCTCCTACGATCCGCGCCAACGTGGTCTTGCCGCACTGGCGGGGCCCGTGAATCAGGACCGCCGGCGAGTCGGCGAGCGCGTCAAGCAGGTGCGGCTCGACGAAACGGGGATACAACGTGGTGTCGATCATCGTCCAAACGTAGCTTCTCTATCGTCTAAACGAAAGAATAGGGTTCGTCTAAACGAAAACGCCGCGGTCGTTCAAACCAACGAACCAAGCACCTGCACCGGAAATTGTCAAACATCGCCTTCCGCGGCTATGATATGCGCGCCCGAACCGAAAGGAGGCAAGGCTGACGGCAACCCGCAGGATCCCCACGTACGTGTGGACGTTTCTGGCTCTGCTGGCGGGTCTGGCGGCAGGGGGTCTTCTCCCGGGCCCTCTCGCCCCCGTCGCCGACGCCACCGCCACGCTGATCGCCTGGGTCGTGGCCATCGTGCCGCTCCTGATCCTCGCGGCCCTGAGCCCGGCCATCGCCACCCTGGTGCGGCGCGGGCTGGCCGGGCGCTTTGCGGGAGCGGTGGTGCTCTGGTACGTCTTCACGTCCACCGTCGCGGGGCTCATCGCGCTCTTTACGTCCGCGGTCATCTTCCGCATTCCACTGACGACGGGCGGCCGGGGCGTGTGGACCGAAGCCGCCACCATGCTTGAGAGCCTCGGGGCGGGAGGCGCCTCGTGGCCGCTCCTGGCGATCCTCGCGGGCGTGCTGCTGGGGCTCTGGGGCGCCCGCCACGATCCGACCTACCGGGTGCTCAAGCGCATCGCCGACGCCATCGAGAGCGCGGGCAGCGGGCTCGCGTACGTGATGCTGCCGCTCATCCTCGCCTTCGGCATCACCCTCGGCGTCCGCTTCGGAGCGAGGCTGGGGCTGTCCCACTACCTCACCATGACCGCTTACACGGGCGCGCTCGTGCTGGTCTGGTGGACGTTCTACACGTTCGTGCTCGTGCGCCGGGTCGGGCGCCGGCCGGTGGGACCGGTCCTGAGCCGGTATTACGTCCCCACAGCCGTGTTCGCCGCCGGGACGTGTTCGTCGCTGGCGACGCTGCCCGTCAACCTCGCCAACGCCAAGCGGGTCGGCGTGCGCGACGAGGTAGCCGACTTCGTGCTGCCGTTCGGCGCGGTGGTGAACCTGGATGCCAGCGCGCTGGCTTACGTCGCCTACGGGCCCTTCGTCGTGAGCCACGTCTTCGGCCTGGAGCTGAGCTGGATGATGATGCTGGCCGCGTGGCCGGCCGTCGTGCTCTTCACCATCGCCGCCCCCGGGCTTCCGGCCGGGATGGGCACGGCGCTCTGGAGCGCGACCCTCTTCGCGAGCATTCTGGGGCTCGAGGGCTCGGCGCAGGGCGAGTTCATCGCGAGCTGGATCGCCCTCTCCGGAGGCATTCCCGACATGCTGCGCACCGCGACCAACTGTACTGGCGACGGCTACACCGCGATCATTTTCGATGGCCGATTCGACGAGTTCTTCGGGAGGCGACGTGGCTGAGGCGCGCGTGACTGGAGCGGGGAGTGGCGGAGACGGGAATGTCTGAGACGGGCGTGGACCTGTCTCCCGGCGCGCGGCGGCTCGTGCACGTGAACGGCCGCGTCCAGCCGGGCGAGGCGGTGCTGGTGGTAACCGACCCCACGATGCGGCGCTACGCGGATGCCGTCGCCGGAGCCGCGCGCGAGGCCGGGGCCGCCGTCACCGTCAGCGTCATCCCGGTGCGCGACCAGGATGGCCAGGAGCCGCCGCGCTCCGTCGCGCGCGCCATGACCGAGGCGGCCGTGATCTTCTCCCCCGTCCGCATCTCCATCACCCACACGCGCGCGATGCGGGCCGCCCTCGAAGCGGGCGCGCGGGTGTGCATGATGACCGCCTACACCGACGCGATCATGACCAGCCCCGCCCTGCTCGAGACCGACTTCAAGGCGCAGGCCCACGTCTGCCGCCGGCTGGGCGCGGCGTTCACGGAGGGCCGGACGGTGCGCCTCACCTCCCCGCGCGGCACGAACCTCCGCTTCGGCATCGAGGGCCGGGTCGCCAACGTGCTGACCAACATCCCCGATCCCGGCCAACTGGCGCCGGTCCCCGACATCGAGGTCAACGTCGTGCCCGTCACCGGTTCGGCCGTGGGCACGATCGTCGCCGACGCCTCCGTACCCTATCTCGGCATCGGCATTCTGGAGGAGCCCGTCGTCTGCTCGGTGCGCGAGGGCTATATCGTGAAGATGACCGGCGGCGCACAGGCCGACTTCCTGCGCGAGCACCTGGAGTCGTTCGGCGACCGGCACTGCTTCAACGTCGCGGAGCTGGGCGTGGGCCTGAACCCGAACGCGCGCCTCACCGGGGAGATGCTGGAGGACGAGGGCGTGATGGGCACGATCCACATCGGCATCGGCACCAGCCACACCCTGGGAGGGGAGATCGTCGCCCCCACGCACTACGACCTGCTCATGTGGGAGCCGACCATCGCCGTCGACGGCCGCACCGTGCAGCGGGACAGGCAGGTGCTGGTGTAAGGTGCAGCCGGACCGCGCGCCTGTCAGGCCGCCATGGTCAGGACGTCATACAAGCGCATGCGCTCGTCGGCTGTAACTAGGACAAGCCCTTCCGCTTGCGCCTGCGCGATCAGCATCCGGTCGAACGGGTCACGATGATGCGTCGGCAGAGCCGCGGCTCTTTCGGCGTGCTCAAAGGTCAGCGGAAGGTGCTCGAAGTGCTTCGCCTCGATCACCGCGCTCAGGTTGTCCGGTGCGACGAGCCGACCCTTGGCCTTCTTGACCGCGATTTCCAAACCCGACACCGCGCTCACGAAAACCTCATTCCCGGGATCGGCGATGGCATCCCGGGCGGTCTCGTCGATTTCACCCCAATCCGACACCCACCAGAGAAACGTGTCCGTGTCCAGGAGAAGGCGCATCGTCACGCGGTGCCAGGGAAGAGCGTATAGTTGTCGAAGGCCTCAACCGTCTCTTCATCGTCCGCGTCGAAGTCGGCTCCCATGCGGATCTGACCTTCGAGGCCACCCGGTTGCCGGCGTTCCAGCCGTTCCCGATACGGAATCAGCCGCAGCCACGGCTGCCCCGACTTGCAGATCACGACGTCCTCTCCCTGCCACGCGCGCCTGGCGAGACGTGACAGCTGCGATTTGGCCTCGTGCATGTTGACCTTCATTGGGCGTCCTCCAGATTCATCCGGTCGAGAGCTCCGCCAGCAGATCACGCACGACTCCGACAACGAATTCCGGCGTCTGGTACGGGTAGTTGTGCTCCGTCCCCGGGGGCGTGTGGATCAGGCGTGCGTCGGATGACACCTCGAGGTACCGCACGCGCACGCGCTCGAAGAAGTTGATGGCTCGGGTGGCCGACACGTCGTCCATCCCCAGCGGTTCGATGATTCCCGCGGCACTCTCGTCCGGGATGACGACCAGGACCGGCATGTCGCCGAGCTCGCCGTCGTACACCATGAGGTCGGGGGCCGTGGCTGAAACCGCGTTCGCAGCGAACTCGCGGAAGATGGAAGCCTCGGCGAAGGACGACGCCGGGTGCCGGCGGTTCGCCTCCACTGCGTCACCCACCTCGGCGAGCAGTCGGCGCTGGTTGCGCACGATCTCGCCGATCTCGGTGTCCGTCTCGGCCAGCGCGTCGCCGGGGTCGGTCCATCCGCCGAACACCTTGGCGAGTCCCTGTCGCTCCGCGTCCTTCACCAGTTCTTCCAGGGCGCCCGCGCCGTACGCCGGCGCGTAGATGAAGGCATCGGGGGGAGATGCGTCGAGGAGCACGATGGCGGCGGTCCGGTCTGGATAGCGCCGGGCGAAGTTCGCCGCAAGCAGCCCGCCGTAGGAATGCCCGGCCACGACAAACGGTCCGGCCTCTCCGGCCCCATCAAGCAACGTCGCAAGCTCCTCCGCTTCGAGCGCGGTGCGTCTCGGAAACGGCCCCGGGTCGCTCCAGCCGGTGCCGGGGCGGTCGAAGAGGATCGAGCGGGTCTCGTCACGGATGGCGGCGTGCAGGTGGTAGAGCGCGAGTCCCTGGCCGTGACCGCCCGGAATCCAGATGACGGTCGGCCCGTCCCCGGGGTCTCCCTCGGCGAGGATGTGCATCTGGTAGCCGCCTACATCCACGAGTGTCCCGGGCGGGGGATGGTCGAGCGCAAGTCGCGAGATGTCGACAAAGGACGTGATGCCGCCCCAGAGCAGAATCGCCGAAGACGCGCCGGCGACGAGGACGACGAGGGTCCCGGCCCTTGACCACGCAGAGCGCGGCTCCGGCTGGAGGCGCTGTAAGCCGATTGCGACCAGGGACCCGATCACGGCGATGCCGGCCCCGACGGCCATGCCCGCCCATGGCTGCGAAAGAAGCGGGTACAACAGGGGCAAAATCATTCAGAGCGACTCGATCACGCCGTCCAGTCTCCTCAGATCGTCGATCACCACGACGGCGAGCTTCTCCGCCCCGCCCCCATCGAGCCCCGCCGGATTGTGCCACACGACCTGGAGTCCCGCCGAGACCGCGCCCCGGATGTCGCGCGGGGAACCGGCCACGAACAACACCTCGGCCGCAGGGACGCCGAGGGCCTCCACCCCCGCTTCATACATGCGCGGGTCGGGCTTGTAGAACCCGGCGGACTCGGCGGTGACCACCGAATGGAAGGGGGCTCCGACCAGCTCGGCCGCACGCACGCCCAGCACCTGGGAGCAGTTGGTCGCGACACCGATCGGCATTTCACCCGCGAGCCCTCGCAACGCCGCGCCCGCCCCCGGCCACGGGGCGAGCTCGTCCCAGCGTGCTTCCAGCTCCGCAGCGAATCCCCGTGGCATGCCGACGGCGGCCGCCGACTCCTCCACGAGATCCGGATAGGGCACGTAGGCGCCGGTCCCGTACGTGAGCCGCAGGTACTCGAAACGCCAACGACGGCCTCGCTCCTCGCTCCCCGCGATGTCGTCCCAGAGCGACCACGAGTCGATCAGCGCCGAGAGCAGGTCGAAGAGGACGGCTTTCGCGGGAGCTTTCGTGCGCCTCACCCCCCAAGATCCACGATCTTGAGATTCCGCCAGCGTACCTTGATCCCCCCGCCGTCGTGGATCTGGAGCGCGATCGACCCCTCGGCCTCGCCGATCGTCGCATCCTCGAAGTCCACCATGCGGGTTCCGTTCAGCCAGGTCGTGACCCGGTCGCCCACCGCCCGGACCCGCAGCGTGTTCCAGTCGCCCATCCTCAGCGCAGCGTCGAGCGCCGGATCGGGCTGCACCAGCCAGCCACGCCCGTAGGACTCGTAGATCCCGCCGGTGAAGAGTCCCGGCGGCGCGACTTCGGCCTGCCAACCGGTCACCACGGTACCCTCCACGCTGGAGCGGAAGAACACGCCGCTGTTGCCGTCCGCTTCCTGCCTGAAATCGACCGTCAGGTCAAAATCTCGAAATATCCGATCTGTCGTCAGGTAACCGTACTCCGCATCAGGGCCGCTTTCGCACACCAGTTCCCCGTTCTCGACATACCAGCGCTCGGTTCCGTGAACGCGCCAGCCGTCGAGGTTCTCGCCGTTGAAGAGCGAAACCGGCCCCAGCGGAAGAATTTTGATGTTGCGATAGAAGACGTTGCGCCCGTGGTCCTGGAGCCCGATGGGGCCCGACGCCGCGCGCCCGTAGAGCGGGTACGGCGCGAACTTGCTGGCCGCAACCAGCGCCTCCCATTCCGGCGAGCCGAGCTCGTACTTCACCGTCTTCACGCCGTTCAGCCAGTGCTCCACATGGTTGTTCGCGATGCGGATGCGGCCCTCGTTCCACTCGCCGGGGCCGAGCAGCGTCTTCTCACCCGCGGCGTGCAGGTCGTAGTTGTCGCCGGTGAGGTGCGTGCGCATGTCCATCGTGCCCATCTCGATGTACGCGGTGTCGTCGAGCACCTGGTACTCGGGCGCGTTGAACCAGATCTCGGCGCCCTCCTCCTCGATCACGCGGTAGAGGACGCCGCTGTTGGCCACCTCCGAGAGCATGAACTCGAACTTGAGGTCGAAGTCGGAGAAAGACTCGGTGGTGACGATGTCGCCGCCCACGGGGATATCGGGATCCACTGCGGTTGCGCCTACAACGAGCATGCCGTCGATCACCGCCCATCCGGTGTCGGGGAAGGACTCGCGGTTGTAACCGCGCCAGCCCTCCGTGGTCTCGCCGTCGAAGAGGAGGCGCCAGCCGGCGGCGCGTTCGGCTTCGGTGAGGGTGTTGGGTGCTGCGGCATGTCCCGGAGCCGCCGCGTCCATGTCGGAGTCGCGCGAGGTCTGCTGCGGAGCGTCGGCGGCATCTGCGCACGCCGCGGCCAGGACGCACCCCGCAAACAGCGCCACGGCGAGCGGTCCGGCGACTCGCGACCCCGCTCTTCCTCCAGCCACGAAGCCATGTCTCATCGTCTTACGTATTTTGCGCATTTTGTGTATTCCATCCATCAAGGCACCGATCCCGGCAATCCCCAGCTCACCAGCACCCGCTCGCGGGGCGCGCCACCGGAACGCCCGTCAGCCGCCACCGTCGCGCCGGCCGCTGCTGCGGCCTCACCCCTGAGGATGGACCGGATGCGGCCGGTCGTCCGGTCCATCACGATGGCCACCGGTGACGCCCGCGTTTCACGGTCCAGTGTCGCGGTGCCCTCCGGTCCGGACAGCACGATGCGATCGAGCGCGGCGATGCGGTCCTCGGCGAACGGGAGGAGGAAGAAGAAGCTGCCGCCCCCCTCCGAGACCATCTCCATTCCAAAGTCCAGCGCGAACGCCTGGGTGCCGTCCGTGGAAAAGCCTTCGACGCGATAGGGACCGGACTCCGAGGGCAGCTGCGCCGGCGCGTCTAGGGCGAACGCGGGATCCAGGTACAGCTCGCCCTCCGCACTCACGTGGCCCCGTAGCAACAACCGGCTGCCCCGGGGTTCGTCCCGGGCGGCCAGGGCGCGTGGGCTGGTCTCCGCCCGGAGCCGGTACTCGAGCGCCTTCCTGAAGTTGTAGTCGCTGATCCATTGCGGATGGCAGTAGGACATCAGGTCGTGCGTCGAGGAGTCCACCAGCTCCTCGGATCGGGCGTCGTAGCCGAGCACGCCGATACTGCCGTCCGGATAGGGGTAGTCCGGATCGATCTGCCATGGATTCCCGCAGGGCGAGTGCATGAGGCTCATGCTGTGACCCAGTTCGTGCGCGAAGACCTCGGCATCGGGGACGCCGAGCGCGACCCGGCCCTCCACCAGGGCGATGCCCCTGATGCCTTCGTCTCCGTCGCGGTTCACCACGCCATACCAATATCCGCGGCCGCCCTCGGCCTTCCGGACCAGCTCGATGTCCTCCAGGATGACGATCCACTCTGCGCCTTTCGAGGCATCTGGAGCCGATGCGATCCTGAGCGGCTCGCGAACGGTCAGGTTGAGTTCACCGACCGGCAGCACAGCCCGCATGAACTTCACCGGCGGAGCTTCGGCGTCCTTGACCCATTCCCGCACGTTCGCGTCCGCGCTGGATCCGGTCACGACGGGTACGATGGTGAGATCCAGAGGCGGCAACTCGCGCACGTCGAGGGGAAGCCGCACTTCATCCAGCGTCGCTCTGGGCATGGTGCTGTCGGGATCGATCCGCACGGCCATCTCGACTCCGGGACGCAGCGCCGCCGCCGGGATCGCAGCCTGATACCACTGGTCCAGTTGCCCCGGAAGGCTCTCGGCCAGGCCGCGGGACGATTCAAGCGCCATGTCGGCCGCGTGGGCCTCGCTGCCATCCAGGACGAACGCCGCGCGGGCACTCGGCCTGAAGTCGTTGGCTCGGTCCGCGGTGGCCAGAACCCGCACAAGCCCGGGACGCCCGGCGATGAGCGGAACTCCGCCGCCTACGCCCTGGGTGGCCTGCGACAGGTGTGCTTCCGCGACCGACACCGAGAAGATCCCGTCGCAGGTCGGCCCGGAGCGGGTCTCCACCGACTCGAGCCATGTCTGGAACCAGGCCACCTCGGGGGCGCAGGCGCCGCTCCTGCGCCAGTTGAAGTCGGAAAGCGAACCCAGGCTGGTCAGGATGCCCGGGAGCGCGCCCGCCAGCTCGTTGTTGGACAGGTCCAGGCGTTCAAGCGCCCCGAGCTGCGCAAGGTCGCGTGGGATCGGTCCCGAAAACCCGTTGCCCGACAGGTCGAGAGCCTGGAGTTCCAGCAGGTTTCCGAGGTCCGGGGGCAGACGGCTCGTCAGCGCGTTGCCCCCCAGGTCCAGACGCTTGAGGTCCAGGAAATCGCCCACCGCGGGGGGGAGCGTGCCGGCAAGCCCGTTGTCCGGAAGCTCCAGCGCCGTGAACAGACTGTCCTCCACGGTTACGCCGAACCACGAAGCCACGGGTGCATCCCTGAGCCAGTTCGTGTTGTCGGTCCAGCCCGCCCCGCCGGTGGCCTCGAAGAACGCGGTGAAGATTTCGCGCGGCGGAAGGGTGCAGCCAGGGCCTCCCTGATGGTTGAGGATACTCGCCAGCCATGACTGGAATACGCGATCGCGCGGGGCGCAGAGGCCGGTGGCCTGCCAATTGAAGTCGTCCAACCGGACCTGCATGAGTTCGCGGGGAAGCGCCCCGGTGAGACCAGCGTTCCTGAACACCGAGAGGTACTCCAGGTTCGGCAGATTCCCGAGCTGGGGCGGCAGCGCGCCGGTCAGCAGATTGTTGCCCACCGCCAGCGATTCCAGGTTCGTCAGGCGGCCGAGTCGCGGCGGGATCAGGCCGAAGAGCCGGTTGGTGCCGAGGCTCAACCGGACCAGTCCGGTCATCCGCGTAACGCTCGTCGGTATGGGCCCGGTCAGGAAGTAGTTGCTGGCGAGATCGAGGAATTCGAGGTCGTCCAGGTCATCCAGCCACGCGGGGATGCCTCCTTCGAACTGGTTGCCGGACAAGTCCAGGTGGCGCAGTTGGCGAAGCTGCCGGACGACCGACGGAATCGGGCCGTCGAGCGAGTTGCAGGTCAGCGACAGGTATTCGAGCGCGCGGAGCCTGGCGAATGCGGACGGGACCGTGCCGGTGAACTTGTGTCCCCTGAGATCCAGCTCCTTCAGGCGGACCAGGTTCCCGAGTTGCGGCGGGAGCCGTCCCGAGAGCACATACCGCGGGCGCGGGGGCGTGAGCGTAAGATCGTAACTCACCGCGAGGTTCAGGCTCTCGAGTCGGATCAGGTTGCCCAGCTCGGGTGGAAGCGTGCCCGTAAGCCGGTTGCGGGCGAGCGACAGTGTCTTCAGGTTGGCGAGCTTCCCCAGTTCCGGCGGGATCGACCCCGACAGCTCGTTCGAATCGAGAGAGAGCGTCTCGAGATTGGCAAGTTCGCCGAGTTCGGGCGGAATGGGTCCCGCCAACCGGTTGCCACCGTTCCGGAGGCCGGTCGCGAAGCTGTGCGGCGCACCCATCGGGATGTCGGTCACCAGACCGGCTCCGTGCTCGCGGCCTGCGTCGGTGCGCCTCGCCCACGAGAGCCAATGCAGGCTTCCGCCTCCCCGTGCGGATCCGGACCAGCCGATGTCGCTTCCGTTGCGCGCACTCGACTCGGGAGGACTGGACGGCCGATAGCACCAGGTCTGGGGAACCGTAGCGGCGTCGAGCAGGAGCTCTCTGAGCTCATCGAGGCGGCCGAGTTCGGGGGGGATGTGCCCCTCCAGGTTGTTGGCGACCAGGTCGAGACCGACGACCCGTCCTTCAGCGTCGGTAGCGACACCGTACCACTCCCCCAGCGGGGCATCGCTGAGCCAGTTGCGGTTGTTCCTCCAGAAGCGGCCTTCGGTCGCATCGTACACGGCTTCCAGGATCGCGCGGTCCTTGGCGGCGCCCGCGAGCAGGCTCACCGTCACCGCCGCGCTCCCCGAGACCGAAGCGGTCGTGGCCGTCACCACCCCGGTCCCTTCACGGACCGCGGTCACGAGGCCCGTGGCGCTCACGCGCGCCGCCCCGCGGTCGTTCGACCACTCGAATTCCATGTGGGGCACCTCCGCCCCATTCGCGTCCAGCGCCCTGGCATCGAGCTGGGCCGTGGTGCCGATGGAGAAGAGCGTTACCCAGCCGGGGAGAATCTTCACCTCCGCCACGGCCTGTTCCACGTTCACCGTTGCCTCGCCGGACACCGTCCCGGTGGTGGCCGTCACCACCGCGCTCCCGTTCCTCACCGCGGTCACCAGGCCGTCCCTGTCCACCGCAGCCACCGAATCGTTGCTGGACCACTCGAACACATGCATCCCCGGCACCGCCCGGCCTTGCGAGTCGAGCGCCTCGGCCTTCAGCCGCAACGTGTCCCCGATGGCGATCAGCGTGGCCGAGTCGGGCGACACGCGCACCTGCGCCACCATCTGCTCGACGGTCACGGTCGCGACCCCCGTCGCCGCGCCGCTCGCGGCCGTCACCACCGCGCTCCCGTTCCCCACCGCCGTCACCAGGCCGAAACCGTCCACCCGCACCACCGACGCGTCGGTGGTCGTGTACGAGATCGGAACCTCGGTCATCTCGTCACCGTTCTGGTTGAGCACCGTGGCGGCGAGTCGAATCGTGTCGCCCAGCGCGTCAAGCGTTACGGAAGAGGGCTCCAGAGTGACGGTCGTGGCGACCAGCCCGGGCGGCGGGGGCGGCGCCAGCACGGCGGGCACTTCGTCCCCGCAGTTGACGATCAGGCACAGGATGGCTGCCACGGAGAAGAAAATTGACCGGCGGTGCTTCGCAGCCCGGGCCGTCCCGTTCGCCGGATTGGGTCCAGCCGGCAGGGATGTCATCCCGCTCGTCGGAGCCAGGTCCATCAGGCGAGTCTCATCGCGTCGGGATCCCAGCGCACGATCCGGTCCTCGAAATAGCTGAGGTTGCACGCCAGCGCCGGAGCCGCCGCGCGCAGGCCGAAGGCGGCATCTTCGATGACCGGCGGGCCTCCGCGGATCGCCTGGAAGAAGTTGAAGAAGTGATCGACGTGCGCGCCCCGGTAGCCGCGCTCGACTTCATAACGGGCCTCCGCGGGCGGAAGCATGCGCACGCGCGCGGGGAGACCGCCCTCGCCCGCCGCCGCTTCGGCCATCTTCTCCTGCGAGAAGGCGTCCATGGGATCGACGGCGACGTTCTTGCGCAGCACCACGTCGGTCCAGGTCACGTCCATGGCGCCCTCGCTTCCCACCAGCCGCAGGAAGGTGCTGCCCGAGGTGCCATCCACGAAGTTCACGCGCAGCGACAGGTTGAACCCCGGGTGCGCGTCCGTCTCCGGATAGTCGAAAACGCCGAGAAGCACATCCGGCACTTCCCGCCCGTCCTTCCAGTAGCGCAACCCTCCCGCGGCCTGAATGCGCGTGGGTCCACGCGAAGAGACCACGAAGTGGAGGCTCGAGAAGAGATGGACGAAGAGGTCGCCGGCGACGCCTGTGCCATAGTCGCGATAGTTGCGCCAGCGGAAGACGCGCAGGGGGTCGTAGGGACGTTCGGGGGCGGGTCCCAGGAAGCGCTCCCAGTCGACGGTCTCCTCCGAGGCGTCGGGCGGGATGGGGTACTGCCATGCCCCGATGGGATCGTTGCGCGCCCAGAAGCCCTCCGCATAGTTGAGCTGCCCGATGGCGCCCTGCTCGTACAGCTCCTTCGCCTTCTCGTTGCCGAGCGAGCTCATCCCCTGACTGCCCACCTGGAATACCCGTCCCGATTCCTCCTGGGCGCGGATCAGGTCGTGGCCTTCGGCGATGTCGTGCATCATGGGCTTCTCGCAATAGACGGCCTTCCCCGCCCTCAGCGCTTCGATCGAGATGGGCTGATGCCAGTGGTCCGGCGTACCCACGATGACCGCGTCGATGTCGTCGCGGGCGAGAACCTCCCGATAGTCGCGGGTCGTAAAGATGTCACCGTGGCGCCCGCGGGCGGCGTCGAGGCGCCCGTCGAAGATGTCGCACGCGGCCACGAGTTCGACCCCCGGGATGCGCAGCGCCGTGTCCACGTCGGCCATGCCCATGCCGCCCGCGCCGATGACGGCCAGGCCCACGCGGTCGGAGGGGGCAAGCTGTGTGGGCGTGATCGGCTCCCGGGACAGCGTCCGGCGGACGGTTCGACTTCCCTCGCCTGCAAGCGGCGAAGGGAGACCCGCGGCGAGTGCGGACCCGGCTACCGCGGACTTCACGAAGTCCCGGCGGCTGCGTGCGCGGGGTTCGGGTCTCGATGGGGGCCTGGGCCTCGACTTGCCTTTTTCGATCATGATGAGCACACGTGTGGAAGTCCGTGCGAAAGCGCTGTTTCGCCAACGCTGGCGTCCGACAACCTAATTACACGCCGATCCGGTCAGCAAAGGTCGGGTTTGTCGGTGGCGGCGTCGGGCAGCAGGAGCCGATCGGCGATCGCGGCGATCTCCTCGGCCTCGCGCCAAGCCCGCTCCAGGCGCCACAGCTCACCTTCGAGCGCCCGCCGCTCATCCTCCTCATGGAGGGACATCTCCAGCGCCAGCCGGACCGGACCGGGCATCCGGACGAGAGAGCCGGGAACTCCGTGGCGAAGATAGCCCTCGCTTCGGACGGCGACCTGCTCGAGGAACGCGTGCGCATGCCCGTGTTCGCTGATCTCCGAGACGGCGGCCTCCACCGTGCGGGCCTTGCCGCCAAGAGCGTTGAGGGTTGGGAGCGCCGCTCTGAGCACGCGCAGCGCGTCCTCTCCTTCAAACCACTCCGCCGAAGTGATGTCGAAGCGCTGAGGCAGCGCCAGCACCCGAAAGAGAGACTCGCCGTCGGCCGGCCGGATGCGCATCTCACGGAGACCACGGGCGCTCATCCGCCTGAGCAGCCCATCTTCCGGCCGAAAGCGGATTGAGGGACGAACGTAGTTCAACAGATTCACCCAGTAGGCTCCCTCGAAGGCCAGGAGCGCTGCCACGGCGCCCCCGACGACGCCGGCGACAGCCACGCCGCCGGCCAGTCCGACGCCCGCCGCGGTCCATCTCACGATGCTGTGCCTCCGCCTGCGCCCGAACTGGTCCCCGTAGCGCCAGGCGGCGAACTCCGCCCGCAGCGGCTTTCCGATCCGCACCAGCTCCAGTCCCTCGGGGTGGCGAGCCAGGCCTATGTTCTCCGAGGACATACGCATGCGGGTCTCGCGAAAGAGCCTTTCGCATACCTCGACCGCTTCCCAGCGCTCCTCGAGTGGCGTCAGATTCCAGCGCTCGCACCTCCGGCATACGACCCAGAGGCGTCCCTTGACCGCGTCGAAGGCCAGCCTGCGCCCCACCGGAAACGCCTCTACCACTTCGTTGGCGCCCAGGGAGCGCTGGCAGAACATACATGTAGTATACATGGCTTTCGGGCCTGCTTCTGAACATTCCGGCTCTACAAACGTACCTGCCAACGGCCATCCACGTCATCTCAAGCCTTTTCACCAGAGAGCCGATACGTGAACGAAACAGCAGTCCGGCTTTCGGGCGTCACCAAGTCGTTCGGGGCGCACACGGCAGTTTCCGACTTCGACCTCGACATCCCCCGGGGCACCATCCTCGGATTGCTCGGTCCCAACGGATCGGGCAAGACGACCACCATCCGCATGATCATGGCCATCCTCCTGCCGGACGAGGGGTCCGTCGAACTGTTCGGCGGCTCCCCCGACATGAAGCGCAGGAGCCGGGTGGGGTATCTCCCCGAGGAGCGGGGCGTCTATCCGAAGATGAAGGTGATCGAGCAGCTCGTCTTCCTCGGTGAACTCCGGGGTCTGGCGCGGCGCGATGCGCGGCGACGGGCGGCAGGGTGGCTGGATCGGCTCGGTCTCGATGACTGGGCAGCCAAGAAGGTGCAGGATCTTTCGAAGGGAATGCAGCAGAAGGTGCAGTTCATCGGGACGATCCTTCACGACCCGGACCTCCTCATCCTCGACGAGCCCTTCAGCGGGCTCGACCCGATCAACCAGGACGTGCTCGAGTCGATCGTCCGCGAGGAGAGGGAACGCGGCAAGACCATCCTCTTCTCCACCCACCTCATGGAACAGGCGGAGCGGCTGTGTGAGCGCGTCTGCATGATCTCCCGGTCCCGCAAGGTGCTGGACGGCGACCTCAGGGAGCTCAAGCGGCGGGAGCGGACGGGCGCGATGGCCGTGCAGTTCGACGGCGACCCCGACTGGCTCTACCGGGCAGGCGTCGTCGATGCCGAGCAGGTGAACGGCGCCTGGCACATCCCGCCGGGCCGGATCTCCCACCACGAGCTGCTCGGCGCCGCCCTGCGCGACGGGGTGACCCTTAGCCGCTTCGAGGTGCTGGAGCCCCGCCTGCACGAGATCTTCGTGCGCCACGCAGGGGAGGAATCGACCGAACCGGCGATGCGGCCGAAGGGAGGCGCGCGGTGAGGCAGGTCTGGGTAGTGCTGCGGCGGGAGTATCTGGAGCGGGTCAGGACGAAGGGATTCATCATCGGCACGATCGCCCTGCCGGTCTTCATGATCGGGATCATGGGGCTCAATATCTTCATTGCGGTGCAGGCTGCGGACTCCGACCGGGAGCTGGCCCTGGTGGACTTGACGGGCAGCATCGGGGATGAGGTGGCCGAGCGGCTCGACGAACTGGGCTACGACGTCGAGGTAATGGGCCGGGAGGTCAGCCTGGCAGAGCTGGATCGCCAGGTTATCGACGACGAACTGGAAGCCTACCTGGTGCTCGACGACCGCACGCTGTCGGAGGGGGTGTTCGCCTACCACGGGCAGGACTCGCCCGGTATCACGCGCGTGGCCCTGTTCGAGTCCACGGTGAACGATGTCGCGCTGGAAAGCTACCTGGCGACGATCGGTACCGGCGAAGAGTTGCGGTCGCTCATCGAGGGCGGGCGGCTGGAATTCGAATCGGTCGTCGAAGTGGAAGACCAGGCGGAGGCCGAGGCGGCCCGGATGTCGGGGATGGCCTTCGGCTTTGGCGGAGCCTTCTTTCTGTACATGGCGACGCTCCTCTACGGGGCCTTCGTGCTCCGGTCCGTCCTCGATGAAAAGCGGAACCGGGTGGTCGAGGTGGTGATCTCGTCGGTTACGCCGTGGCGGCTCCTGCTGGGCAAGGTGCTCGGCGTGGGATCGATGGGGCTGACCCAGATGGGCATCTGGGCGGCGTGCGCGGGCATCCTGCTTCTCGTCGCGGCACCGATCATCGCGGTCCAGATCCCGAACGCGGACCTTGAGCTCTTCACGCAGGTCCTGCCGGGGCCGGGCGCCCTGGTGCTCCTCATCGTTTTTTTCCTTCTCGGCTACTTCCTCTATGCGTCCCTGTTCGCGGCGGTCGGGGCCATGTGCGCCACCGAGGAGGAAGCCGGACACGCCCAGTTCCCGGTGATCATGCTGCTCATCATCCCGTTGATCCTGCAGTCGGCCACGCTCGGGGGAGGCACGATGCCGTGGATGGACTGGGTGGCGCTCTTTCCGTTCTTCAGCCCGATCATGATGTTCCCGCGCGCATTGCAGGGAGCGGTGCCCTGGTGGATGACCGGCCTGTCGCTCGTCTTCATGGCCGGCGCCGTGGTGGGCACGTCGTGGGTGGCCGGCAGGATCTACCGCGTCGGGATCCTCATGCAGGGGAAGCGGCCCACCCTGCGTGAGCTGGTGAGGTGGGTGAAGGAGGCCTGATCGGGGTTCACGCGTGCCGCTCGAGCCAGGCGCGCAGGTGCTCGGTCTCCGCGGCGGCGGACGGTTCGAGTTCCGCCTGGTAGAGGCGGCTGCGCACGACGAACAGGTCCATCTCGTCCGGCGGGGCGTCCCGGTCGACGATTCCCAGCACCTTGCCGAGGAAGAAGCTGCCCCAGTCCGGCCTGCGCCCATCGACGTCGGTGAAGCCGTACTCCTTCGCCAGTTCCCAGCTCGAGTAGAGCCCGCCGCTCTTCTTCGCGACGTCGGGATCGGCGGCGAGCGCCGCGATCGCGCGGCCGACGAAGAACGGCGTCTCGGACTCGGAGAAGTACTCGTCCTTCTCGATGGCTTCGCGCCAGTTGGACTCTTTGACGCCGAAATGGTCGAGCACGGCCTCCGAGCGGAGGAATCCGGGGGTGACCGCCAATGCCGTCACGTTGTGCGCGCGGAGGTCGCTGGCCATCGCATAGGCGAGGCGCACGACCGCGTTCTTCGCGAGGTCGTAGAAGAGGTTTCCGCGGTAGCCGAAGGTGTCGCCGTCCGTGACCTCGACGATGAGCCCGGCGTTGCGTTCGACCATCAGCGGCACGCCGTGGCGGCTGGTGATGATGTGGGTGTGGACGGCGCGCTCGAGCAGCTCCATCCCTTTCGCCGTTGACAGCTCCCAGAAGGGCGTGCCCCACTCGGTGAGCGCGTCACCGCCCCAGATGTCGTTGACCAGGACGTCGAGCCGGCCTGTTTCAGCACTGATGCGCGCGAAGAGCTGCTCGACCTCGGACTCGACGGTGTGGTCGGCGCGGACGGCGATGCCCCGGCCTCCTTCCGCCGTGACCAACTCTGCTGTTTCCTCCAAGGTCTCCGGCCGCCCTGGGGTGGCGGGCCGGCCCTTGACGCTGCGGCCCGTGCAGTAGACCGTGGCGCCCGCGGCGCCAAGCATGCGCGCGATGCCGCGGCCGGCGCCCCGCGTCGCACCGGCGACGACGGCCACCTGGCCCTGGAGCGGAAGGTCCGGCACGGTGCCTCCTTCACTGTGGAGGAAGGGAGTTGTTTGTCTTCGCTCGAAGATACAGCGACTTGCAGCTGCGGCATCCCGCGACCGATGGTACGCCAATGCCAAAGCTGGCAAGCCGTCCGCGCGACGAGGCGTGAAGGCGAACTCAGGGGAATGAAGATGAAGATTCGTGAATCACTCGCGACCAGCGTGGCTTTCGCGGCGATCTTCGTCGCGGCCGCCGGGTGCGACTCCGCCTCCCCTGCGATGCACACCATATATACCGACTCGGCCGGCATTTCCATCGCAACGGCTGTCGAGCCGCTGTGGAAGCCCGGTGAGGGTTGGACCGTCGAATCCGAGCCTCTCCTCGAAATCGGCACCATCACCGGCGCGCCCGAATACCAGTTCACCGATGTGGTGGCGGCCGTGCGTTTGAGCAATGGCGACATCGTGGTCGCCGAGCGGGCTGCGTCGGAACTGCGCCGCTACGACGCAGCGGGCAACTTCCAGTGGCGCGCGGGGAGGTCGGGGGAGGGACCAGGCGAATTCAGGAGTCTCGACTTCGTCGGTATCACGGATGGCGATTCCCTGGTGACCTACGACGGAGCGTTGCTGCGAGCCCAGCTCTTCGACCCGCAGGGCGGCCTGGCGAGAAGCTACCGGGTGGCGATCACCGAGGGCGAGGGCGCCAACAGGGCCATCGCGGCCGACAAGGCGGTAGGTATCGTGGACGGCTTGCTCGTCGTGCGCTTCATCGAGTCCGGCGACGAGGTTCCCACTGGCGTCGTCCGATGGCCCTTGGAGCGCGTGGCGACGCTGGACCCTGCGGATGGCACAGTGAGGTCGCTGATCGTGGTGCCGGGCCGGGAACAGGTTGTGCGGGCACGGGAAGAAGGAGGTTTGTCGCAGGGCACCTATGTCTTCGCCAAGGAGCCAGAGTACGGTGCCGCGGCTGGGCGTCTCGCTGTGATCGACACGGAAGCCTGGTCGGTGCGCATGATCTCATCTCGCGATGGCGCGACTACGGCCGTTTTTCGCCGCGACCTGGCTCCGCGGGAGGCGACTGGCGCCCTCTTCGAGCTCCACCTGGACGGCATCGTGGAGATCGCCTTCGCGGATCCGGACCAGACCGCTCCGGAACGGGTCGACGGGTTGCGGCGGATGTGGCGGGGAATGCCGCGGTCGCCGCACCTCCCCGTCCTCCGTGCCATTCACGTGGATGGGACCGGGCATCTGTGGCTCCAGCCGTACTACGTTGCCGGCGCCGACCCCCCGCCTTACGAGATCCTCGCTCCCGACGGCACCTGGCTCGGCAGCGTTACGCTGCCCCCCGGGCTCCACCGGGCCTTCATCCAGTACCAGGCACCCTACATGGAGATCGGCGACGACTACGTCCTCGGCGTCTGGACCGACGAACTGGACGTTCAGTACGTCCGCATGTACCGGATCAACAAGTAGATCTCAGCCGATCGCGGGGGAGCCCTCCTCGCCCGTCCGGATCCGGTAGCACTCCGCGAGTTCAAGCACGAAGATCACTCCGTCGCCGATGTTCCCCGTGCGCGCTCCCTTGATGATCGCCTGCCTGGTCCGTTCCAGGAAATTGTCGTTTACGGCGATCTCGAAGCGCACCTTCTTGCGGAGCCTCACCTCGAAGTCCGCTCCCCGGTAGGTCTCCGTGAACCCTCCCTGCTGTCCGCAGCCGAGGGCGTTGGTCACCGACATCCGTCCCACTTCCACCTCGGCCAGCGCTTCCTTGACGCTGTGCAGCCGATCGGGCTGAACGTACGCAATTACGAGTTTCATCATGCACTCCCGTCTCGGGTGGGTGGTCTCAGCGAGCCGTGAAGATGGTGTAATCCGGGTAGGCTTCCATGTTGTGCTCCGCGAGGTCCAGGCCCCGCCGTTCCTCCTCGGGGCTCACCCGGAGGCCGACGGTACTCCTGAGGACAAGGAAGATGAGCGCGGCGGCCGGGAAGGCGATGGCCCCGCACGCCGCCACGCCCACCAACTGGGTCAGGAGGCTGTGATCCGCGCTGAAGATCCCCACGGCGAGCGTCCCCCAGACGCCGCAGGTCAGGTGCACGGAGATTGCTCCGACGGGATCGTCGAGCTTCGCGCGGTCGAACGTCTCGACGGAGATGACGACGATCACCCCCGCGACGAGGCCGATGATGACCGCGGCCGTGACGCTCACCACGTCCGCGCCGGCGGTCACCCCCACGAGCCCGGCGAGCGCCCCGTTCAGGACCATCGACGCGTCCGGATGCCTGTGGACCACCCAGGTCGTCGCCATGGCCCCGACGATGCCGGCGGCGGCCGCGAGCGAGGTGGTGACGAGCACGTACGAAACCAGTCCCGGGTCGGCGCTCAGCACCGAACCCCCGTTGAAGCCGAACCACCCCAGCCAGAGGAGGAACATCCCCATGACCGCGAGCGGGAGGTTGTGCCCGAGGATCGGCCGGATCTCGCCGTTGACGTATTTCCCCAGCCTGGGCCCGAGGAAGATCACGCCCGCAAGCGCGGCCCAGCCGCCCACGGAGTGGACGATCGTCGAACCGGCGAAATCGTAGAACCCCAGCGTGTCCAGCCAGCCCCCGCCCCACTTCCACGACCCGACCACGGGATAGACGAACATGACGTAGATCGTCGCGAAGAGCAGGAACGAGCCGAGCTTCACCCGCTCGGCCACCGCGCCCGACACGATCGTCGCCGCCGTGGCGGCGAACATCGCCTGGAAGAGGAAGTCCGTCCAATACGTGTAACCGGGGTTGTATTCGGCAGTTACCCCTGCTGCGTCCGTCCCGATGCCCATCCCGGTGAAGCCGAGGAACCCGCCGAGCGCGAACTCGTCCGGATACATCAGGTTGAACCCCACGAGGGTGTAGGTGAGGAGCCCGATGGCGATGATCCCCATGTTCTTGAAGAGGATGTTGACCGTGTTCTTCGACTGGGTCAGCCCGGATTCCAGGGTGGCGAACCCCAGGTGCATGACGAAGACGAGAAAGGTCGCCACCATCATCCAGGTGTTGTTGACCGCGAAGAGCGCCTCGGCTGCCGAGGCCTCCTGCGCGGCGGCCGCATCGGGAATGGCGGCGAGGAGCACGGCTGACGCAAGCGCCATGAGGAACGGCATGGTTCACCTCCCGGGGAGTCGGTCCAGCGTGGGCGCGGGCGCGCGGATTCGTCCGCGGGCTGCTCGGTCCGCGACCGGTTCGGGGCGGTGCAGAGCAAGCGGCGTGCCGGGGAGGTGCTGGGTGCGCAACCTGTTGCTGCGGCTGTTCTTGCGGGACGCGCCGCAGGCGGATGAAGGCACGACCGCAAACATCCGTTCCTACATTTTGGTAGGATCAGGAACGAAGCTACAGAATTGTAGGTCGCGGGAGGTCAGCGACCGGCGAGCCCGTATTTGGCGACGCGAAGCCCCATCACGCGCTCCGTGATGCCAAGCTGTCGGGCGGCGGCGGCGCGATTGCCGCGGCTCACCTTGAGGGCGTCGATGATGAGCTCCTTCTCGAGCGCATCCAACTGGACCTTGAGCGGCCCCGAACGCCCAGCGCCCGGGGTGGCCATCTGGAGGCTGGGCGGGAGGAGGCGGGCATGGATCACGTCGCCGTCGGCCAGAAGCACCGCCCGCTCGATGGCGTTCTCCAGCTCCCTTACGTTGCCCGGCCAATGGTACGCCATGAGGAGGTCGATGGCGGGGGTGGAGAGGCGGACGATCGCGCGCCCGTGCCGCCTGTTGTACATCTCGACGAAGTGGTCCGCGAGCAGGATGATGTCGGTCCGGCGGTCGCGCAGCGGCGGCACGTGGATGGGGAAGACGTTCAGCCGGTAGTAGAGGTCCGTCCGGAAGCGGCCGTCCTCGATGTCCGCCTCGAGATCGCGGTTCGTCGCGGCGACAACCCGGACATCGGTCTTGAGCATCCTGTTGCCGCCAACCCGTTCGAACTCGCGCTCCTGCAGCACGC
This sequence comes from Gammaproteobacteria bacterium, assembly GCA_009841185.1. Lineage (GTDB taxonomy): Bacteria > Gemmatimonadota > Gemmatimonadetes > Longimicrobiales > Gaopeijiaceae > BD2-11. The sequence continues at coordinate 42,511 of VXMG01000028.1, read as the reverse complement.
GAAGGAGACGGATCTGCACGGACGGGGGAAGATCGCCGATCTCGTCGAGGAAGATCGTCCCCCCCGATGCCCGCTCGAAGCGGCCCGCCCGCTGCTGGAGCGCACCCGTGAACGCGCCGCGCTCATGGCCGAACAACTCGCTTTCGACGAGCCCCTCGGGGAGCGCCGCGCAGTTGACGCGGACGAAGGGCCCCTCGGAGCGCCGGCTCCCGTAGTGCACGGCCTGGGCGATCAACTCCTTCCCCGTACCGCTCTCGCCGCGGATCAGCACGGTGGCGTCGCTCCCCGCGACCTGGCCGATCATCTCGAACACCGGGACCATCTCCCGCGAGTTGCCGACGATGTTGTCGGGCCTGTACCTGTCGGCCAGCTCCCGCCGAAGGCGCCGGTTCTCGGCGATCAGTGCCTTCTCCTCCTCCGCGAACTGCCGGAGCCGCACCGCGTGGGCTATGAGGGAGGCCAGCACGGAGAGGATCTGGATGTCCTCGTCGAAGGAAGCCGCGTCCGCGCACGGGCGCTCGGCGCTCAGTGCCCCGATCGTCTCGTTGCCGTGCCGCACGGGGACACAGACGAAGCCGGTCCCGTCGCGCTCCTCGAGCGGGCGGGCCCGGCTCAGAAAGCGCGGTTCGGTGGCCACCGAAGGAATGACGACGGGGACGCCGGTCTCGACGACGCGTCCCGTGATGCCCTCGCCAAGCCGGTAGCGGGCGCGCTCCCGCTGGTCGTCCGTCAGGCCCACCGCCTCGTGTAGCAGGATCTCGGACGTCCGGCGGTTCAGAACGGTGAGGGTCGCGCACTCGAGCTCCATGCGCCGCGACAGGGCTCCGAGGATCGGCCGCACCGACGACCCCAGGTCGGCCGTCTCGTCCAGGATGGTGCTGACCTCGCGGAGAAGCGCGAGCGGGTGCGACGCGGCCGTCATCGTCCCGGCGGCCCTGCCCGCGGTGCTCCGAGGACGAAGTCCCGCCGGTAGTACGGCGTACCACGCTTCACCGTGAGTTCCACCGAACGCAGACTCTCCGGCCCAACCAGCGGGTCTTCCCGCAGGAAGACGATGTCGGCGTGCTTGCCGGGCTCGATCGTGCCGATCGAGTCCTCCAGCCCCAGCGCGACCGCGCCGTGATGGCTTGCCGCCTTCAGCACGTCCAGCATCGGCATGCCCACGTCGTCGTGCAGGTGGCGGATTTCGTCGAAGAGCGCCGGGAAATCGGAGGTGGGCGGAGTCATGCCGTCAGTCCCGGTCGCGACCATGACGCCTGCTTCCCACGCCCGACGGGTGAGCGCGATCGCGTCCGCCGTCTCGCACCCGGCACGCACGCCGCGTCGGCGCCGGTCGATGGGCGGCGGGCGGGGCCCCGGACCTGCCCCCGCGCGGTCCGCCGCTTCACCGGGGCGGGGGGCGTTGACCGTGTCGATCGCCGCCATGCGCCTCAGCCCGACCTCGACGACGACCCGAATGGTCGCATCCAGCACCGTGCCGTGCCGCCTCATGAGGGCGAACACCGAGTCCACCGCGGGGTGGTTCAGGTCGACATCGACGAACCCGGAGCGGCGCCCCTCCTGCCCTGCGCGAAAGACGTCATCCGGAATCGCCGCGCTGCCGACGCTGCACACGTGGGACATCGAGCGCACGCCCGTCCCGGCCACCTCGAGCGCCCGCGCCGGCCCGACGTGCGTATGCGACCACACCGGAATTCCCTGCCTGTCGGCCTCGGCGGCGATCGCGGCCAGCAGCTCTCCGTCGATCGCCGCATAGGTCTTGATGCCGGTGGCCCACGTGCCCCGCGCCAGCGCCACGGCCTGCGCCAGATCGGTCTCCTCCGTGACGGCCTGCATCCACGACACCTCGCCGGGCGTCTCGCCCGCCGCCGACGAGACCGTGCGCGGATCGGTGAAGAACACCGGTCCCGCCATGAGGGCCGAGAAGTACAGGTCGGGCGCGTCGATCTCCTTGACCAGCGAGGCGCGCTGCAGATCCATGAGCGAGCGTACGTCGCCGGCCATGTCCCGCGCCGTCGTGATCCCCGCATACAGTTGGCGGTTGAGGATGAACTCGGCCCGCGCGCGGTTGGCCATCGTGGCCACGTGCGTATGCGACTCGACGAGACCGGGGATGGCGAACCACCCGCTCGCATCGACTACCTCGGCGCCCTCGCGTAGCTCGTCAATCACGTCCGCAGCCGGGACGACGGCGGCGATAGCTTCCCCTTCCACCAGGATGGCCATGCCGGGCCTGGCCGGGGCTCCGGTGCCGTCGATCACCGTCGTCCCGTCGAAGATGGTCCTGGGCGGGGCGGAAGCCTGCCCCGGCGGGCCGGCTTGGGCCTCGAGCGTTGCCGGCAACGCCAGCCCAATGGCGATCAGGATCGGGATAGCGCGGGTGGTCATTTCCGCCGAGCTCCGCAATCGCGCGGCCCGGATGAACAGCCGCGCCGACACCAGCCAGAGGACCACGAAGAACCCGTTCAGGCCCAGGATCTCGACCACGGAACTGACCGGGGAGTGCTGTTTGCCGATGATCAGGGCGATTACGGCCACCAGCGCCTGGGCTGACGCCGCCGCGACCATCGCGCGTGCCATTCCGCTTGGCCGGAAGCGGGCGAACAGCGCCCCGATCATGCCGACGGCGAGCACGCCCCCGTAGGAGCGGTCATAGGGATCGCCCTCGACGCCGATGAGCCCGACCGCACCGATAATCCAGAGCAGGATCAACCCCGTCGCGAGCGCGGCAACGATGGCGAGTCGGTACGCCGACCTGGGTTCGGACATCATGGCTTCCTCCGGCTGGGGCGACCGTCTCGGGCAATCTTTCGGGCGACTCGACAACAGAAGTATTATGCCCGCCGGAGGAAAAGCGATCCCGGTCGACAAGTGGGGTGGTCATGGACAGACGCGATTTCGTAAGATCCTCAGCCGTGGCGCTTGGGGCCCTGCCCGCCCTGGCATCGCCGCTTCCCGCGCGCGGCAATCCCTTCCGCGCGGGCCCGGATGCTCCTCCGTCGAGCCACGAACGCCCGTCCGCGGCGCCTGGGCAGGCCGCCGGAACCGCCCTCATCTACGACCCGCGCTACCTCGATCACGTGCTCGTTCGGCCGAACGGCTCCCGCCCGCCCGAGATCCCGGAGCGGCTGGTGCGCATGCGGGCCGAACTGGAGGCGCGCGGGCTCATCGAGGCGACCGTGCCCGTCGCGCCCAGCGTCGATCCCCTGCTCCGCATTCGGGCTCACCACACCGGCGAGCACGTCGATTCGGTGCGCCAACTGGGCGTGAGCGCAACCGTTGCCGAACTCGCTGTGTCCGGCGCACTCACCGGCGTGGACGTGGTCGCCGAGGGGCGGGCACGCAACGTCTTCTGCGCCATCCGGCCTCCCGGGCACCACGCCAACAACACCGGCGCCGAAGAGGGCTTCTGCTACTACAGCAACGCAGCCATCGCGGCGAAGTACGCCCAGGAGATCCACGGTCATGAGAGGGTGCTGGTCATCGACTGGGACTACCATCACGGCAACGCCACCCAGAACGCCTTCTACGACGACCCCTCGGTGCTCTTCTTCTCATCCCACGACTGGAACGCGTATCCCGGGACGGGCGATCCTTCGCTCACCGGCGAGGGAAACGGCGCGGGCCTGAACATCAACGTGCACCTGGAGTGCGGGTCGAGCGATGCGGACATGCTGCGGTACTGGGATAACGCGCTCTCGCCCGCGGTGGCCGCCTTCGACCCCGATTTCGTGATCGTCTCGGCCGGCTTCGACAGCCGCCGCGACGACCTGCTGGGATGCTTCGACCTCACCGACGACGCCTTCCGGCGCATGACCCGCATGGCGATGGACTACGCCGACAGTTGCTGCGAGGGGCGCCTGGTGTCGCTGCTCGAGGGCGGCTACAACCTGGACGGGACGGCGCTCGCCGCGGCGGCGCACGTGGAGACGCTGCTGGAGCACTGACGTTGGTTCGCGGTCCGCCTTCCCTCCGTCGCCTGCGCCGGCGCGGGCGAGCGTCCTAGACCATCCGCGCCAGCACCCCCAGCAGCCGGTCCACGTCCTCGCGGTTGTTGAACATCGCGACGGCGGCGCGGAGCAGCCTTCCCTCTTCCTGGAACGTGATGGCGATGCCCTCGTCGGCGAGCGCCTTCGCCAGCGCTTCATGTTCCAGGCCGTGGTAGAAGCTCACGATGGGCGAAGGATTGCGCGGCGGGGTGAATAGCTGCATCCCCAGCGCTTCCGCTCCGTCGCGCAGTTCGCTGGCCAGCGCATGGGTGTGCCCGGCGATGCGGTCCAGTCCCACCTCGGCCAGAAAGTCGAGCGCGGCCGCCATGGCGGCCACCGGACCGTTGGCCAGGCTCGCGTACTCGAACCTGGCGGCGCTGCTGCGCAGGCGGTAGCGACGCCCCGGCAGGGTCTCCGCCACCTGCCGGTGGCCGTAGCGGTCGGGCGCCATCCACTCAAGGTGCTCGCGGCGGACGAAGAAGGGGGCGCATCCGAAGTCCGCGTGCAGCCACTTGTAGCCGTTGGAGCCGGCGAAGTCGACGCCCTCATCCCGCAGGTTCACGGGGAAGGTGCCCAGCGCTTGGACGGCATCGGCGTAGAGATAGGCCCCGTGCGCGTGCGCCAGCTCGGCAAGCGCGGGCAGATCGTGGCGGAAGCCGTTCCGGTTGGACACCCACGCCACGCTGACGAGCCGGGTGCGCGCGTCCGTCCGGCGTGCAAAGTCCTCGGTGGTGACCACGCCGTCGCGCGACGGCACCACCCGCAGTTCGACGCCCATCCGCTGCTCCAGTTGCCGGTGGAGCACGTAGGTGGAGACGAAGTGCAGCTCGTCGACCACGATGTTGTCGCCCTCGCGCCAGTCGAGCGCGCTGGCGACGATGTTCTCCGCGTCCGTCGTGGAATAGAGGAGGGCGACCTCGTCCTCGCCGGCCCCGAACAACCCGCCGAACCCGGCGACGGCCCTCTGCCGCGGGGAAGGGCCGGATCCTGCACCCTGTCTCCGCATCTTGCCGTCCGCGTACGCGTACAACGCGTCGCGCACCGGGATCGGGATGGGGCCGACGGAAGCCGTGTTGAGGTACGCGAGTTCCTCGGTCACTGGGAAGCCGGCGCGGACGCCGAGCGGGTCGTCGAGCGCGAGACTCGGGGGCGCGGAGCCGGACGATGGGGTGCCCGATGCGGACTCGGCCCCTTCGGCGATGCGGGCCGCCAGCCCTCCGGCGGGAAGCGCGGCCAGACCGGCGGCCGCGGTGGTGCGGATGAAGTTGCGGCGGTCGAGCGGCGTCATGCGGCTCCTCCCCTGAAGCGGTCGCCCGCAACAGTCGGGCGATGGCCGACTGCGACCCGCGAATCGGGCGCGGACAGGCTAATCGTAGGGTGCGGGAGAAGCGGCGGCCAGCCGCAGGCCTACTTGGTCACGAACATCTTGATGACGTTCGAGCGACCGTTCACCTCCATTACGAGGAGATAGATCCCGGACGCAACCTGGTTGCCTTCGAGGTCCCGGCCATCCCAGTAGGCTTCATAGTCCCCCGGTGTTTCGTACTCCATGTCGGACACGGGGAAGCCGTCGCTGCCCGGGTTGCGCAGGGCCGTGGGGGAGGCGACCAACTGCTGGAGCACGTTGTAGATGCGAATCGACACGACGACCGGCTCCCCGCCCGAAAACAGCTCTTCACCCAACGAGAAGGGGATGCGGGTCTCCGGGTTGAACGGATTCGGATAGTTCTGACGCAACTCGAATCCGGGATTCTGCTGGCGTCCCCGATCACCCGTTTCCTGGGCCGAGGTAGGATCCAGACCAACGAGCGGGATGAGGAGGAGGCCTGTCAAGACGCGTAGGAAGCGTCTCATATCAACCCCTCCGCACAGTTTTGTCTGTGCAGTAGCTTAGGAACGATAGCCCTCCCAGGCATCCTGGAAAAAATGAGTCTGCACCACCACGGCATGGTACGAGGGCGCCACCCTCTCTGTCAACATCGACGGGTGCCGGCTTGCCGTGCCTCGCTGCTTCGATAGGACACCGCTCAGGCTCGAAATGTTCACTTTTCCGTCAGGGCGCGACAGGCGTCGCTCAGGAGATCGGAACCGGGGAGGCGGGCACGTCCCGCCCGCTGCCGCGCCGAACCGTGACCCCGAGCCGGTCGAAGCAGGCGAGCAGAGGGAGCAGGTGCCGGCGGGTGACGGGCAGAACCTCGCGGAAGTCCGCGGGACCGAGGCCGGATCGACCCACGAGCCGTTCCTGAACGTCCCGTGCCGCCCGTTCGACGGCATCTGCGTCGGCGAAGAAGTCGTCGTTCAACAAGACGATGTCGCCGGCCTGTTCCATCAGCTTGAGGATGGGCCACAGGTCTGGATGGTCGCGGAGCGCGCCGGGAAGATCGCGGATGGAGGGCGGAGAGAGACCCGCGGCCCGGTATTGCTCCGCCAGGCGCGACCGCACGCCTTCCTGCTCCGCGGTGAGGGAGGGCGTGAAGCCGGGCTGGCGCACCAGGTCGCGGCGGACCTCCAGTTCGCCCTTTTCCGCCAGGTGTGCGAGCAGGGCGTCGGCCAGTTCCGCGCCCGTGCCGGGGGGCAGAGCCTCGCGCGCCTCGGCGAGCGGCATGCCGGGTCGGAGCGGCTGGGTTCGGTGGTACCGGGCGACCTGGCGCCGGAGCAGGCGTCGGCCCTCGTCGGCCACGGTTCCGGAATAGAGGGCCCGCGCGGTCGCGAAGCCGGTCTCGTCCTCGCCGGACGCAGGCGTCTCCGGTGGATCGCCGGTGCGGATGGCGAGTTCCTCGTCCGGGACGCCCGCCCACCCGGCCAGGTCGAGCACCGCCCGGCGGCGGAGGCCCGGGTCCGGTCCCACAATCGCCGCGAGAAGCTCACCCTCCCTGCCCCGAAGCCGCGTCCGCGGCGGCGGTGACGGCTCGGCCACGATACCCCCGCCGATGGTGGTCATGGGTGAGTAGGAGCGCAGGACCACGTGGTCGCGCGTTCTCGCCACCAGGGGCGCCTCCAGCCGGAGCTGCGCCCACGCTACCTCGCCCGCCACGATCTCGGCACAGTCCAACAGGAAGACCCGAGCCATCACCTCGGACGTCCCCAGGTGTACGCGCACCCGCTGGCCGCGCTCGATGCCCCAGGCGGTGTCGGGGAGCAGTTCGATGCGCGCGGTTACCCGGTCGGCGGCCACCCATGGATCGGCGCCGACCACCACCTGTCCGCGCCCCACCGCTTCCCTGCCCACGCGGCTGCCGGCGAGGGCGACGGCCGTGCGCTCCCCCGCGCGCGCCGTCCGCACCGAGCGCCCGTGTACCTCCAGGCCGCGCACCCGCGCCGCCAGCCCGCCCGGCTCGAGCCTGATGCGCTGGTCGAGGGAGAGCGACCCCGACCAGAGTGTGCCCGTCACCACGGTTCCGGTACCGCGCACCGTGAACACCCGGTCCACCGGCAGGCGCACGATGTCGGCATCCAGGCGCGCGCGCGCCCTTCCGCCCTCGCGTGCCAGGGCCGCCCGCAACTCGTCCAGACCCGCCCCGGTCACCGCGGAGGTCGGCACGATGGGCGCATCCGCATAGGGCGTGCCGGCGAGCAGCTCGCGCACGTCGTCCAGCGCGAGCTCCAGCCACTCCTCCTCCACGAGGTCGATGCGGCTGAGCGCCACCACCACCCGTTCGACCCCGAGCAGGCGCACGATCGCCAGGTGCTCGCGCGTCTGCGGCATGGTCGCCTCGTCCGCAGACACCACCAGCAGCACCAGGTCCATCCCGGTCGCGCCCGCCAGCATGTTGCGGATGAAGGACTCGTGGCCGGGCACGTCGACCACACCGAAGGCCAGATCGTCGCTCACCGGCAGTTCGGCGAACCCGAGGTCGATGGTGATGCCGCGCCGCTTCTCCTCGGCCAGCCGATCCGTGTCCACGCCGGTGAGCGCCTGGACGAGAGCGGTCTTGCCGTGGTCGATGTGCCCGGCGGTGCCGAGGATCAGCCGGCGCATGGGCTCTCCCGCGGTTCAGACGGCTTCGCCAACGACGCTCTCGAGAAAGGGGAAGGAGGGCAGCGGACGGGATCCGGAAATGTGATGGTGCACGTAGTTGCGCAGCACCTTCAGGTGCTGGGTGACGCGGTCGAGCCCGTCCACCGGTTCTCCCAGGAGCAGCGTTCTAAGCTGTTCCCGCGCGCGCGGCCCGACACGCGGCGCCTCGGAGGCCGGCCCCGCGCAACGCGGGCAGCGCACCCCTCCCGCCGAATGGTCCAGGCGACCCACGGCGGTGTTCTCCAGTTCGTCCCCGCACGCCACGCATACGGCGAGTTCAGGAGCGTACCCCATCAACGATACCAACGCCCAGGCGCTGGACAGGATGAGAACCGCGATCATCTCCGGAGGAGCCTCGGCCAGGCGTCCCAGCGACGCGTCGAGTCCGGCGAAGAGGGCCGCGCTCGGTTCCTCGCCGGCGTGGTGCAGCACCAGGTCGGCGAGCAGCGACGCCCCCGCGAACCGCCGCACGTCACCGGCCAGCTCCCGGTGGGCGTGCATGACCGAGAACTCGCGATAGTTCTGCAGATCCCGGTTGCTGCGGTAGTAGAGCACGAGGACCCCCGAGGAGAAGATCTCGGGAGGGGTTCCGCGCCTGCGCAGGCCTCGCGCCATCACGCTGACCAGGCCTCGCTCGCGGGTGAAGAAGCGCAGGATCAGGCTGGTTTCGCTGAAGGGATGAGCCTTGAGCAGGATGGCGCGCGTCGAGAGAAGCGACATCCTCTAGATCCGGGGATCGTCGGCGAGCCCGATGCGCGCCAGCAACCGCTCACGCCTGCGCCGATACGCCTTCCGGGCCTTGCTCCCCACCTTCCCCTCGCGCGCATACGCTTCGTCCAGAATGGCCACTTCGCGAAGCAGCCTGCGTCGCTCATCGGCGGCGGAAGCCGCCGCCCTCACGGGGTCGCGGTAGACCGCGTACAGCCCGAGCCATGCGAGCACGACGGTAAGGATCACCGCCATCCATTCCAGCGGAAGTCCCTCCTCTTCCTCCGCCAGGAGCAAGCCCACCGCGTCATCGACGATGTCGCCGGCGGCGTAGCGCCGATAGGTCACGCCCTCCTCGACCTCGATCGGTGGGAGCGGCTGGAGCCCGGTGACGGCGGTCGGCGGAGAAGGTTCGAGGACCAGCAGCTCCATGGTCTCGGTGAGTCCCGGAAGCGGCGCGACGAACTGGTGGCCGGGGACCGTGTAGCGCACCGCGTACAGGCGCTCTCCCGGCGGCACCGGAGCCGCGACGAACATGCGTCCGTCCGCGAAACGCACCGCGTCCTCCGCGAGATCGCTTTCGCCCACTTCGAAGTCCTGCGCGCCGCCCAGCAGCGGATACGACCACACCGGCTCGCCATTCGCCGGGATCAGGGTTCGGAAGCCGTCGTTGCGGATCTGGATGAGATCCACCGCGCTCCACCCCGTGCCCACGTCCTGCAGGAAGAGGTTGCGCACCGAGACCGTGAAATCCGCGCCGCCCGGCGGGGCGGGTTCGGTCTCGTACACACGGATGACGTAGGTGCTGTCGAGCTGGATGACGCTGTTTACGGGGATGCCGAAGTAGAGGATGTCCTCGTAGAGGGTCGACGCGAAGAAGACGGTCCCCGATTCCGGGTCCGGGACGCGGGGCAGCTCGAAGGCGAAGGATCCGTCGTCCGCGACCACGACGGAGTCGATTTCGCTTCCTCCCCCGAGCGCCACTTCGTGCAGCGTCACCAGCCCGGACCCGACTCCGGCGTCGCCAAGCACTACCCTGCCCCGGAGCGTTGCGGTAGCCTGCTCGCTGGTCGCGGCGACCGCGCCGGCTTCCTGCGACGACGGGCGCGTCGCCGATGGCGGGCGTGCATCACCGGTGGGCGCCGTCGCTGCGTGGGCAGAGATGGCCCCGAAGCCCGGCGCAGTGAGGAACGCGGCCAGCAGGAGCGCCCGGGAGTCAGGGCGTAAAGCGGCCAAAGTCCTCGGGATGAAGCTTGCGCAGGTGTTCCTTGAGCTCCTCCGCGTCCATCCCCGGCGGAGACTCCTCTTCGCCTTCCCCAGAGGCCGCATCTTCCTCCTCCGTCACCTCGATCGAGGTTTTGTGGAGGAGATCCTCCTGGGCGAAGATGCGCGCCTCGGTCCGGAGCGCGACCGCGATCGAGTCCGAGGGCCTCGCGTCGATGGAAACGACGTCGCCGTCCCGCTGCACGATCAGCTCGGCGTAGAAGGTGTTGTCGAGCACGCGGGTGATGAGCACGCGCTTGAGCGTGCCGCCGAGCCCGCCGATCACCGAGACGATGAGGTCGTGGGTGAGGGGTCGGCTGAACTTCATGCTGGCCAGCTCCATCGCGATCGAACTGGCCTCGCCCGGACCGATCCAGATCGGGAGCACCCGTTCGCCCTCAACTTCCCGCAGGATGACGACCGGCGTGTTGGATGAGGGGTCAAGCCCCAGGCTCTGTACCCTGACCTCGACCAACGGTCCTCCTCGCGGGACGCTACCCCGCCGGCCGTCACCGACGACCGCAGCAGCAATGCGCGTTGGCGCTCAGTAGCGGTAGTGGTCGGGCTTGTACGGGCCGCCGACCGGCACGTCGATGTATTCCGCCTGCTCGGGAGTGAGCGTCGTGAGCCGTGCTCCCAGTTTGTCCAGATGCAGTCGCGCCACCTTTTCGTCCAGGATCTTGGGAAGGGTGTAGACCCGTTTCGCGTACTCGTCGGTCTCGCGCTTCTGCCAGAGTTCGATCTGCGCCATGCACTGGTTGGTGAAGCTGGTACTCATGACGAAGCTCGGGTGGCCCGTGGCGCAGCCCAGGTTGACAAGGCGGCCGCGCGCGAGCAGCACGATGCTCTTGCCGTCCGGCCAGGTGATCTTGTCGACCTGCGGCTTGATCTCGGTCCACTCCAGGCCCGCCAGCCCGGCCACTTCGATCTCGGAGTCGAAATGGCCGATGTTGCAGACGATGGCCCCGTCCTTCATGCGGTCCATGTGCCCGCGGGTGATTACGGAGACGTTGCCCGTGGCGGTGACGAAGATGTCGCCGAAGGCGCAGGCTTCGTCCATGGTCACGACCTGGTGGCCCTCCATCGCGGCCTGCAGCGCGTTGATGGGGTCGATCTCGGTGACGTAGAGGGTGGCGCCGAGCCCGGCGAAGGCCTGCACGCAGCCCTTGCCGACGTCGCCGTAGCCCAGCACAACGCACTTCTTGCCCGCCACCATGATGTCGGTGGCGCGCTTGATGCCGTCGACCAGCGACTCGCGGCAGCCGTACAGGTTGTCGAACTTGGATTTGGTGACCGAGTCGTTGACGTTGATGGCCGGGAACAGAAGGGTGCCTTCCTCGGCCATGCGGTAGAGCCGGTGCACGCCGGTGGTGGTCTCCTCGCTGACGCCCCGCACATCCGCCGCGAGCGACCTCCAGAAGTGCGGATCCTCTTTCAGCACCCGGTCGAGCAGCCGGCCGATCTCCTCCTCTTCTTCGGAGCCTCCGGGCGCGCGCGCGACCCCGGCTTCCGCCTGCAGCTCGCGTTCGACCCCCTGGTGGATCAGGAGCGTGGCGTCCCCGCCGTCGTCGACGATGAGGTCGGGACCGCCCTCAGGGTGCGCGAGCGCCATCCAGGTGCACCACCAGTACTCCTCCAGCGTCTCTCCCTTCCAGGCGAAGACGGGCACGCCCGCATCGGCCATCGCGGCCGCGGCGTGGTCCTGGGTGGAATAGATGTTGCAGGACGCCCAGCGCACCTCCGCGCCCAGCTCCACGAGGGTTTCGATGAGCACGGCGGTCTGGATGGTCATGTGCAGGGAACCCGAGATGCGGGCACCCGCGAGGGGCTTTTCGCCGGCGTACTCGTCCCGGAGCGCCATCAACCCCGGCATCTCCCTGCGGGCGAGCTCGATCTCCTGGCGACCCCATTCGGCGAGACCCGGGTCCTTGACCTTGAAGGCCGGCCGTGAGACGGCGGGCCGGGCCGGTCGGGCTTTGGTAAGCGTAGACATTCTTGCTGGATGGGCTTCCCGAAGAATCGGAATGTGGGGTGGTTTGCGCGCGGGACGGGGCGTGTCAGGTGCCCTGGAGCGTGGCAGTCGGTGGACGGACCCTGCGCGAGCACCGGAAACCGCCGGGCGCCGGGCTGAAGTCCACCGGCTGCTAGACCCCCGCTTACGGGTGAAGTTCCGGCAGTTCGACGCAGGGCGGAGCCCGGCCGCCCCGGGTCACATCCCCAGCGCCTGCCTCAGCTCCGGGACCTGGTCGGTCTTCTCCCAGCGGAACAGCTCGACGCCCGTGCCGTCCTTCCACCGCACGCACTCGGGCCTCCGGCCGAAGTGGCCGTGGACGGCGGTGGGGGTGAAGACGGGACGCCGCAGGCCCAGGCGGTCGATGATGGCGGCGGGACGAAAGTCGAACACCTCCTGCACGGCGGCCGCGATGCCCTCGTCCGCCGTCCCGCAGGTGGCCGTGCCGAAGGTCTCGACCGCCACCGAGACCGGCCGCGCCCTGCCGATGGCGTAGGCGAGCTGGATCTCGCAGCGGCGCGCGATCCCGGCGGCAACCACATTCCGGGCCGCCCAGCGCGCGGCATAGGCGCCGGAGCGGTCGACCTTGGTGGGGTCCTTGCCGCTGAACGCGCCGCCTCCGTGGCGGGCGGCGCCCCCGTAGGTGTCGACGATGATCTTGCGGCCAGTGAGGCCCACGTCCCCATAGGGCCCGCCGATCACGAACCGGTCGGAGGGATTGATGTGGCGGATGCACCCTTGCCACTCGAAACCGGCCGCGGAAAACACGGGGGCAATGACCTTCTCGGTGATTCCCGCGCGGATCTCCTCGTCGGCGGCGTCATCGTCGTGCTGGGCGCTGACCACGACGGTGTGCACGCGCACGGGACGGTCGCCGTCGTACTCCATGGTGACCTGGGTCTTGCCGTCCGGCCGCAGCCAGGGCAGCAGGCCCGACGTCCGTACGAAGGTGAGCCGGTGGGCGAGCTGATGGGCCAGGAGGATGGGGGCGGGCATCAGCTCGTCGGTCTCGTCGGTGGCGTAGCCGAACATGAGGCCCTGGTCGCCCGCGCCGCCATCGTTCACGGCGGCCCCGATGTCCGGTGATTGCGGGTCGATCCTCGACTCCACCTCGCAGGTGTGGCCGTCGATGCCGTACTCGTCGCGGGTGTAGCCGGCGGCGAGGATGGTCTCGCGGACGATCTGCGTGTAGTCGAGGTCGCCGGCCGTCGTTGTGATCTCGCCCGCGACCAGGGCGAACCTGGTCGAGACCAGGGTTTCGCACGCCACCCGGGCCCGCGGATCCTGCGCCAGGATGTGGTCGAGGACGGCGTCGGAGATCTGGTCGGCGAGCTTGTCCGGGTGCCCTCCGGTGACCGACTCGGAGGTGAAGAGTTTCTTGCTCACCGGCCAGCCCAGTGCTCCACCTGCTGGGTCCGGCCGCGGCGCAGGATCTTGCTGAGGCGATCGGCCACCTGGTCGAGCGCGGTCGCGAAGTCACGCGCCTCCCCCCGGGCGACGACCGGCTCGTGTCCGTTGAGGGAAAGGAAGGCCTCCACGCGGTGAACGTGGCGCTCGATCCGGAACACGACTTCGGCGGAGGTCAGGCGCGGGTCGAAACGGACCAGCTTACCGATCTTCCGGTCGGCCCGTTTGATCAGGTATTCGGGCACGTCGCAGCGGCGAGCGACCGTGTTCACTTTCATGTCTTTTCCAACCCTGGTTCCAGTGGGTTTGATTTCGGCCCCGTCGAAGGTAGAAAGGACGGGGGCACAGGTCTACGGGCCACGCCGGTCAGCGTTCATCGACGGCCGTTCGGGCCTTCATCACCGCGTCCAGCACGCCGTTGACGAAGCGGTCCGAATGCTCGCTTCCGTAGCGCTGCGCCAGCCGGACGCCTTCCTGGATCGCGACTGCGGGCGGCACCCCGTCCACGTAGAGCATCTCGGTCACTGAAAGGAACAGAATGCAGCGGTCCACGCGGGCGAGCCGCTCGATCCGCCAGTTGTCCAGCGCCTCGCTGACCGCGGCCCGCACCTCTCCCTCGTGCCTGGCGAAGCCGCGCACCACCCGCGCCAGGTGAGCCTGGCAGGCGGGCGCGACACGCCGGTTGGCCAGCGTCGTCTCAAGGGCATCCAGGACCGACTCGCCGTCCGCCGCCTCCCAGCGATAGAGCACCTGGAGCGCCCATGCCCGTGCGCGGGTGCGGTTGCGGCGAGGTCGCTCGTCGAAGGACATGCCCCGTCAGGCGAGCACGTCGAACAGCATCGCCATCTCGACCGCGGCCGACGCGACCTCTCCACCCTTGTCCATTCCCTTCGGATCGGCGCGGCGCTCGGCCTGCTCGCGGGTGTCGGTGGTCAGCACGCCGAACACGACGGGGACCGGCGACGAGCGCGCGACCTCGCCCAGCCCGTACGCCGCCTCGCCCGCCACGTAGTCGAAGTGCGGAGTCTCGCCGCGGATGACGCACCCGAGCGCGATGATGCCGTGATGGCCGCCGCGCGCCGCCAGGCGCGCCGCGGTCTGCGGAAGCTCCCAGGCTCCGGGGACGCGGTAGACGTCGATGTCCCCGGTCGCAACGCCGTGTTCGGCCAGGCGAGCCAGGGCCCCGGAGAGCAGGTTGTCGGTGATCTCCGGGTTGAACCGGGCCGTCACGACGGCGAACCGCTTCCCCGATCCGTCGAGCGATGCGCTGAAGGTGTTGGAGCCGGTCATCTGCGCTAGAGGAGATGGCCGAGCTTGGCGCGCTTGGTGTCGAGGTAGTGTTCGTTGAAGTCGGACGGCTCGACCTCGAGCGGCACTCGCCCGGTCACGCGCAATCCGTATCCCTCCAGGCCGACGATCTTGCGGGGATTGTTGGTGAGAAGGCGGATCGAACTGAGGCCCAGGTCGAGCAGGATCTGCGCGCCGATGCCGTAGTCGCGCAGATCGGGCTCGAACCCGAGGGTGTGATTGGCCTCGACGGTGTCCTGCCCGCCGTCCTGGAGCTGATAGGCCTTGAGCTTGTTGTGCAGGCCGATCCCTCTGCCCTCCTGCTTCAGATAGACGATGGCGCCGCGCCCTTCCTCCTGCACCTGGCGCATCGCGGCGCGCAGCTGCTGCCCGCAGTCGCAGCGGATGGACCCGAAGACATCCCCTGTGAGGCATTCCGAGTGCATGCGCACCAGCACGTCCGCCCGCCCGTCGATCTCGCCCTTCACCAGGGCCACGTGCTCGCGGTCGTCGAGCGGGCTGCGGAAGCCGATCACGTCGAAGGGGCCGACGGCGGTGGGGAGGCGGGCGGTGGCCACCCGCTCCACCAGCCGCTCCTTGGCCAGCCGATAGGCGACCAGTTCGGCCACCGTGATGAAGAGCAGGTCGTGCTCACGGGCGAACTGCTCCAGCTGGGGACGGCGCGCCATGGTGCCGTCCTGGCTGAGGATCTCGCAGATGACGCCGGCGGGCTCGAATCCGGCAAGGCGGGCCAGGTCCACGGAGGCCTCCGTTTGCCCCACGCGGCGCAGTACCCCGCCGGGGACGGCACGCAGCGGAAAGACATGGCCTGGGCGGCGCAGATCGCCCGGGCGGCTCGCGGGATCGATCAGCACCTCGATGGTTTTGGCGCGGTCGAAGGCGCTGATGCCGGTGGTGACTCCGTACTTGCGGTGCGCGTCCACCGAAACCGTGAAGGCGGTGCCCTGCGGGTCGGTGTTGTCCTCGGTCATGGGCGGAAGACCGAGTTCGCCGGCCCGCTCGCGCGTCAGGGCCACGCAGATGAGGCCGCGCGCGTGCTTGGTCATGAAGTTGACGACTTCGGGCGTGGCGGCGGCGGCCGCGCACACCAGGTCGCCCTCGTTCTCCCGGTCCTCGTCGTCGGCGACGATGACCATCCTGCCTTCGCGAATGGCGCGGATGGCAGCTTCCACGCGGGAGTGCGGCACGGGGCTCAGCCTTGAGGAGAATCCGGGGTGTGAACTGACAGGAGCTTACCCACGTACTTCCCGATCAGGTCCCCCTCGACGTTGACCGGGGCTCCGGGGGCCAGGGCGGCCAGATTGGTGTGCGCCCAGGTGAAGGGCACGATCGCGATCCGCACAAGGTCGGGACCGGGCAGCTCGCTGACGGTCAAGCTCACCCCGTTGAGGGTGATGGAGCCGTGCAGGATGGTGGCGCGCGCCACTTCGGGTGGGATGCGGAAGGTGAGGAGGCGGGCGCCGTCCCCGGGGGCGGGATCGGTTCGGGAGACAAGTGATCCGACCCCGTCGACGTGTCCCTGTACCAGGTGACCGCCGAGACGGTCGCCGAGGCGGAGCGCCCGCTCCAGGTTGACGCGGGTCCCGACCTGGTAGTCGCCGGCGATGGTGCGCGCCAGGGTGGCGGGCACCACGTCCACGGCGAAGGTGGCGATCTCGCGGGCTGAGACGGTGAGGCACGCCCCGTCGACCGCCACCGATCCGCCATCGGTGAGGTTGGGCGCGATGCCCGGGGCACGAATGGTCATCCGCCGGCCCTCCGGCCGGGTCGTGACGGCCACGACCGTGCCTACTGCCTCCACCAGCCCGGTGAACATCAGCCGCCCCGGTCGAGGATCCAGAGGAGGTCGCGTCCGAACGCGGCCGGCGGCCCGGCGGGTCGCCACCCCTCCCAGGCCGCCTCGTCCAGCCCCGGGAAGGCCGGGACGGAGCCGGGTCCGAGCGTGAGCGGGGCCAGGAAGAGGTAGAGGCGCTGCAGCCGTCCCTCGCGCAGGAGCGAGGATGAGAGGACCCCGCCTCCCTCGCACAGGATGGAGGTGAGACCCGCCCGGTAGCAGGTATCCAGCACCGCGCCCAGGTCGAGGCCGCGGGCCGAACGGGGAACGGCGTGCACCGTGGCGCCTCGCTGCTGAAGCGCGCGCACCCGGTCCACGGCCGCGTCCACAGCCGTGAAGACGCGCACCCGTCCGCCGCCGTCGTCCCGCAGGAGACGGGCTTCCGGAGCCATGCGGGCACGGGAGTCCAGCACGATGCGGTCGGGCGCGCAGCGGGGCTTGGGCCGCCCGCGAGCCGTGAGGCGGGGATCGTCGATCTTCATGGTGTTCGCTCCCACCATGATCGCGTCGAAGCCGGCGCGCAGGTAGTGCACGTGCTCATGTGCCGGCGGCCCGGTCAGTCCGGTCTGCTCGCCGGCGCGCGAGATGCGTCCGTCCAGGCTGAGCGCGAGCTTGACGGCAACGTACGGCGACGCGTTGCGCGCGACATGGAAGAAGGCGGGATTTTGCGAAGCGGCCCGGGCGCTGGAGAAGGCAGGCCCGTCTACGCGTATCCCGCCTGCACGCAGCACCGCGGCCCCGCCGGCTCCGGCGCCCGGATCGGCGGCGGCGAAGACCACGCGCGTGATCCCGGCGTCGAGGAGGGCACCCGTGCAGGGGGGCGTACGGCCCGTGTGCGCGCACGGCTCGAGGCTGGTATACGCGGTGGCGCCCCGGGCGCTCTCGCCCGCTTCGGCGAGCGCGTGCACCTCCGCGTGCGGCCCGCCCAGTTCGCGGTGCCACCCCTCTCCCACCACCTCGCCCTTCTGCACCACGACGCACCCGACCATAGGGTTGGGCGACACCCGGCCCCATCCACGCCGTCCGAGTTCGATGGCTCGATCCAGGAAGCCCAGATCCTCCTTCGACACCCGATCATTCGGCGCCAGGTCGAGCCCGCCAGTCCCGCTCTCGGTCATGCAGCCATCTCCGCTATCGGGTAATCCGCAGGCTCAGGGATCCGAACACGCTGCCGGCGCTCGGGTCGAAGGGTTGCACGGAGGGATCCGGCAGGCCATCGAATCCGGCGGCCCAACCGATCTCGCCCGCCACCACAAGCACCTGCCAGGTGCGGGAGACGCCCATGTACAGGAGCAGACGATCGACTGCGGGGCCATCGAGCGTCACGCTGCGCGGCTGACGGTCCGAATCGGGACCGTCGATGGTTACGGTTCCCGAGTACCGGTCCCATCCCGCGCCGGCAACGATGCCGGCGGCCGAGAACTCCTTGCCGATCAGGGCGCGGAAGGAGGTTGCCACCGGTTCGAGTCGCACGGTGATCGCTCGCGCAGCGCCCAGCCGGACATCTCCCAGGAAACGTCTCACGGCGGAGACGGAGATACCCGGAACGTCGAACGACTCGCGGAGCAGGCCGACGCGGGCACCGACCCCGGCCGAGTAGCCATCGCCCTCGAAGCCGTGCGCCCGCGGCAGCCCGAGTACGCCGACGGAAGCGACCAGATCCAGCGACAGAAAGCCCCCGTACTGCGGCGCCCAGCGGAAGCCGTCGAACAGCCCGACCGCGCCCTCGAGCGAGGCGCTGGAGACGGTGGAGCGGAGCTCCGGAAGCTCAAGGGCAAGGGCTTCAACGAGGTCGGGAAGCGGGATGCGGGCACCCGTGAAGCGGGCGCTCAGCGCCAGGCGCGGACCCAACCCACGCCGCCATCCCAGGGTACTCGAAGTGCCCGGAATGTCACTGCCCGCCGATGCGGCCAAGCCGATGCCCGATGCGGCCGCCTGGTATGCCGTGGCGCCGGCTGCGCACCACGCGGCTCCGCCGGACGCGTCGCTACAGCGAGCGGTGAGTTCCGCGGCCGATTGCGCGCGCACGGGTGCAGCAAGGTTCAGGAGAGCGAGCATCAGCCCCG
Organism: Gammaproteobacteria bacterium; assembly: GCA_009841185.1. Classification (GTDB taxonomy): domain Bacteria; phylum Gemmatimonadota; class Gemmatimonadetes; order Longimicrobiales; family Gaopeijiaceae; genus BD2-11. Next base: position 23,907 of record VXMG01000028.1, on the reverse strand, counting down.
CGCCCAGCCTCACACCAACTCCACTCCCGAACCCCGGACGACTTCCCCAACGATCCACGCCCCCTCCCCCCGGTCCCGCAGGCGGGAGACGAGGCCGTCGGCTTCGACGGGCGCGACCACCACCAGCATGCCCACGCCCATGTTGAAGACCCGGTACATCTCCTCACGCGCCACGCCGCCCGCCCGCGCCAGCACGTCGAAGACGGGGGGAGGCTGCCAGCTGGCGGTGTCGATGCGCGCGCCCAGCCCCGCCCCCAGCGAACGCGGCAGGTTGCCGGGGATGCCCCCGCCGGTGACGTGCGCCAGCGCGCGAACGGCGCCCCGTTCGAGCTCCGGGGTGAGAGACGCCAGGTAGCTCCGGTGCACCGCCAGCAGCGTGTCCGCAACCGTCCCCCCGGAATCGGGGAAGAGGCTCCCGGCGTCGAGCCCCAGGACGTCGAAGACGATGCGGCGGGCCAGCGTGTAGCCGTTGGTGTGGAGACCCGAGGAAGCCAGGGCCACCAGCGCATCCCCGGCCCGTGTGCGCGAGCCGTCGAGCAGTGCCCCCCGCTCCGCGATTCCGACGATGAACCCGGCCAGGTCGTATTCGCCGGGGGCATAGAAGTCGGGCATCTGCGCCGTCTCGCCTCCCAGCAGAGCGCAGGCGTTGTCGCGGCACGCACGCGCGACTCCGGTGACTACCTGGCCCACCACCGCGGCGTCCATGTCGCCGGTGGCGAGATAGTCCATGAAGAAGAGCGGCCGCGCGCCCTGGACCAGGATGTCGTTGACGCAGTGGTTGACCAGGTCGGCCCCCACCGTGTCATGGCGGCCGGAAAGGAATGCCACCTTGAGCTTGGTGCCCACCCCGTCCGCGCTCGACACCAGCACCGGCTCCTGGAGCCCCGCGGGCACCGCATACATGCCCCCGAACGAGCCCATCCCCGAGAGGGTGTGGCGGTCGTGGGTGCTCGCCACCAGCGCCTTGATGGCCTTCTTCGCCCGGTCCGCGGCGTCCAGGTCGACGCCCGCCGCGCGGTAGTCCAGTTTCGGGGAATCGTCAGGCAACGCTCGCTCCTTTGGGCAAGGCTTCGAAAGCAACTTGCTCGCCGAGGACGCGCGCCCGCTCGGCTATCTCCCCGACATCCAGCTTGCGAAGACGGTCGAGGGCGAAGGACTCGACGGCGAAGGAGCCCATGACGGAGGCATGTACGAGCGCCTCGCGCAGTGCATCCATGCTGCTGCGCGACACCCCCGCCAGATATCCCGCGAATCCCCCGGCAAAGGCATCGCCCGCTCCCGTGGGGTCCACCACCCGGGACACAGGAAAGGCGGGGCACCGGAAAACGGCCTCTCCGTCGAAGAGCCGCGCGCCCCGCGCACCCTCCTTTATGATCACCCGTCGGGGCCCGCGTTCGCGTACCCAGCGTGCGGCCCGCACGGCGTCGGCAATGCCGGAAAGCTGATGGATCTCGGTGTCGTTCACCATCAGAACATCGATGCGCTCGAGAAGCGACATGAGCGCGTCCCGCTCCCGCTCGATCCAGTAGTTCATGGTGTCGCACACCACCAGCTCGGGTTTCTCAACCTGGTCGAGCACCTCTCCCTGGAGAATCGGGTGGATGTTGCCGAGCGAAACGATCCGCGCCTCGCGGAAGGACGAGGGGATGGCCGGGCTGAAGTCGGCGAAGACGCCGAGGGTCGTGAAGGTGGTCTCCCGGGCGCTGAAGTCTGCGTTGTAGGTCCCTCCCCAGCGAAAACTCTCCCCGCGCTCGACCTGAAGCCCCGAGAAGTCGACGCCCCGCTCCCGCAGGAAGTCCAGTTCCGCCAGCGGGAAGTCGTCGCCGACCACCGCCACCACCTGGACCGGCTGATAGAGGCTCGCCGCCGCCGCGAAGAACGAGGCCGACCCTCCGAGCACCTCATCGGCTCTCCCGAACGGGGTCTCGACCGTGTCGAGCGCTATGCTTCCCACAATCAGGGTCGACACTTCCCGGCTCCTCAGTCCTCGCGCCGCGCCATGCGGGTCGGAGCCTCCACGCCCACCAGGGTGAGCGCGTTGCGCAGCACCACGCGCACGGCCCCGGTGAGGGCGAGACGCGCCGCCCGCAGCGCCGGATCCCCGGCCAGCACGGCGAGGGCGGGATTGCGGGTGGGATTGCCGGCGTGGTACCACGAGTTGACCATGCCGGAGGTGTGCTCCAGGTACTCGCACACCAGGTGCGGCGCGCGCGCGCGCGCTGCCCGGCGCACCAGCTCCGGGAACTCGCCGAGCCGCCCCATCAGCTCACGCTCACGCGGATGCTCGAGCAGGGACAGGTCGATGTCCTCCGGGGCGAGCTGGTCCGGCGTCATGGAGTCGGGATCCATCCCCGCCTTGCGGAAGATGCTGCACATGCGCGCGTGCGCATACTTGCTCTTGTAGACCGGGTTGCGGTCGGAATGGTCGAGGGCGGCGTCCAGATCGAAGACCAGGTGCGCCTCCGGCTTGCGCATCAGGAAGAAGTAGCGCGCGACGTCCACGCCGACGGCTTCGACCAACTCGCGCAGGGTCGTGTAGCCCCCGGAGCGCTTGGAGAGCTTCACCTCCACCCCGCCGCGCTCGACGGTCACCATCTGGTGAAGAAGGTATTCGGGATATCCGCGCGGTCGGCCGAGAGCCTGCAGCCCGGCGCGCACCCGGTCGACGGTGCCGTGATGGTCCGAGCCCTGGACGTTGATCACCTCGTGGAAGCCGCGCCGCCACTTGCTCATGTGATAGGCGACGTCGGGCAGGAAATAGGTGGGGCTGCCGTCGCTCTTGACCATCACCCTGTCCTTCTGGTCGCCGAAGGCCGTGGTGGTGAGCCACATGGCGCCGTCGCGGTCGTAGACGTGCCCGGTCTCGCGCAGCGCCGCGATCGTCGCGTCGACCGCCCCGTCCGTGTAGAGCGAGGATTCGAGGAAGTAGCGGTCGAAGCGCACGCCGAAGTCGGCCAGATCGCGGTCCTGCTCCTCGCGCAGCACGCGCACCGCGAAGCGCCGGCAGACGTCGTGCCGTTCCTCCGGCTCGGCATCCACCCACCGGTTGCCCTCCGCTTGCGCGAGCCGCTCGGCGATCTCGACGACGTAGGCCCCGTGGTATCCATCGTCCGGGAAGTCGGCCTGGACGCCGAAATGGTGCAGATAGCGGCAGGCGACGCTCTCCCCCAGGCGTTCGATCTGGCGCCCGGCGTCGTTGTAGTAGTACTCCCGGTACGCCGCCCAGCCGGTCCAGTCGAGCAGGTTGGCCAGCGTGTCGCCGAGCGCGGCCTGGCGCCCGTGGCCCAGGTGCAGCGGGCCGGTGGGGTTGGCGGAGACGAACTCCACCATGATGGCCCTTCCCCGCCCCTCCCCGGAGCGCCCATAGAGCTCATCCCGGCGGAGAATCTCCGCGACCACCGAGGATACCCGCGAGGCCGAGAAGCGGAAGTTCAGGAAGCCCGGGCCGGCGACTTCCACCGAGGCGATCCCGGTGCCGTCCAACTCGAGCCGCCCCGCGATCTCGCTCGCGATGGCGCGCGGAGGCCGCCGCAGGCGGGAGGCGAGGGTGAGCGCGACCGAGGATGCGATGTCGCCGTGGTCCGGGTCGCGCGGCCGCTCCAGCCGGACTTCGTGTCCCGTCACTCCCATCCCGGCGAGCGCCTGCTCGAGGACGTTGCGCAGCGCCCGCCGGTTCAAGGCTCCGAACCGGCTTTCGCCCGATTGCCCGCACCGCTCGCGGAGCGGGACCTGCCCGAATCGCCCCCCGCTGCTGAACCGGCCCCACCGGTTCCCGCGGAGGTCTTGCCCGAATTCGAGGACGACGTTTCCGCCGTCTTCACTTCGCCCTTCTTCGGGGATTCGCCCGCACCGTCGCCGGCAGTCTTCGCGTCGGATGCCGCGGCAGGCTCTTTCCCGGCGTCGGCCGCGGCCCGGTCGCGGTATTCCTGGCTGCGGTGGTCGGTGATGTAGAAGCCTTCGCCCTTGAAGATGAAGCCGGCCCCGCCGGAGATCCTGCGCCGGGCCGACGCCCCGCAGTCGGGGCAGCTGGAGACCGGCTCGTCCGACATTCTCTGGAAGACCTCGAAGGCCTGTCCGCAGCTGCTGCACTGATAGTCGTAGGTAGGCATGGATGATGAATCGCGGGGTTGGTTAGACCCGCCAAGGTAATCGTGTTTGCGGAGGACGCCTACTGCCCGGCGTACCTCCCCCATTCGCGCGCCAGGACTACGCTGATCTCGCCCAGGGTCGCGCGGGCGCGCACGGCGGCCACCATGGGCGGCACCAGGTTGGCGTCCGTGCGCGCCGCCTGCCGCACCTGGTCGAGGGCGCGGGCGGCTGCGCGGCCATCGCGGCGGGCGCGCAACTCCTCCAGCCCGGCCCGCTGCCCGGCCTCGAGCGCCCGGTAGTCGGGGCCGCGGCGGGGCGGGTCCGCGCCCTCTTCGACGTGGCGGTTTACCCCGACCACTACCTTCTCGCCCGACTCGACCGCGAGCTGGTTGCGGTACGCCGACCGGTGGATGTGGTCGCGCATGTAGTCGAGGGACTGCGCGGCCCCGCCCGTGGCGGCGATGCGCTCCAAGTGAGCGCGCGCCCGCGACTCGATCGTATCGGTAAGCGCTTCAACGAAATAGCTCCCCCCGAGAGGATCGACCGTGCGGGCCACACCGCTCTCGCGCAACAGAATCTGTTGCGTGCGCAGGGCGATGCGGGCGGACTCCTCGGTGGGGAGCGCGAGGGCCTCGTCGTATCCGTTGGTGTGCAGAGACTGCGTACCCCCCAGCACGGCCGCGAGCGCCTGCAGGGTGGTGCGGGTCACGTTGTTGAGGGGCTGCTGGGCGGTCAGCGTCGACCCACCCGTCTGGGTGTGGAAGCGCAGCCGCGCGCTCCGGTCGGAGGCCCCGAACTGCTCGCGCATCAGCCGGGCCCACAGCCGGCGGGCGGCGCGGAACTTGGCCACCTCCTCGAGCAGATCGCTGTGTGCGGCAAAAAAGAAGGAAAGGCGCGGGGCGAAGTCCTCGAGCGCGACTCCGGATTCGAGCGCGCGGCGCACATACTCGAGCCCGTTGGCGAAGGTGAAGGCGACCTCCTGGGGCGCAGTCGAACCGGCTTCGCGGATATGGTAGCCGGAGATCGACACCGGATTCCACCTGGGCAGCTCGCGCGAACAGAAGGCGATGACATCCGACACCAGGCGGAGCGAGGGCTCCGCAGGATAAATGTAGGTGCCCCGGGCGATGTACTCCTTGAGGATGTCGTTCTGCACCGTCCCGGCCAACTGCGCGCGTGGCACGCCCCGCTCGTCGGCCAGCGCGACGTAGAGCGCGAGCAGGATGGCCGCGGTCGAGTTGATGGTCATGGAGGTGGAGACGTCCTCCAGCGGAATCCCCTCGAAGAGCAGGCGCATGTCCTCGATTGAATCGATCACCACCCCAACCCGCCCGACCTCGCCGGCGGCCATGGGGTGGTCCGAGTCGTAGCCCATCTGCGTGGGGAGGTCGAAGGCGACCGAGAGCCCGGTGGTGCCGCTCTCGAGCAGATAGCGGTAGCGCCGGTTGGTCTCGTCCGCGGTGCCGAAGCCGGCGTACTGGCGCATGGTCCAGGGACGCCCCCGGTACATGGTGCGATGGATACCGCGCGTAAAGGGAAACTCCCCCGGTTGGCCGGGATCGTCGCGGGGCGCGGGATCGGACGAATCGGGGCCGTACACCCGTTCGACCGGGATGCCGCTGTCGGTAGCCGGGCGCGGATCGTCGCTCACGGCGCCGCCTCTCTGCCCGAGTCGCCCGGAGAGCGATCCCGGCCGTCCCGGGCGCCACTGTGGCCCGCGTCCTGCTCGAACTCGACCAGGATGTCGCCGCGCCCGACGGATTCCCCGGCCGAGACGAGGACGCGGCGAACCCGTCCCGCGGCGCGTGCGCGCAACTCGTTTTCCATCTTCATCGCTTCCACGATCAGCAATCCCTGGCCCTCCGAGACCTCCTGGCCTTCCTCGACGTCGACCCGCATCACGAGCCCCGGCATGGGTGCGCGCAGGGGTTCGAGGCCGGAAGCGGCGGCGGTTCCATCTCCACGTGCCTGGCGCATCCGCCAGCGCCGCTCATCCGCGACCTCGACCCGGAAGGTGCGGCCGCGGTGATGGATCTCCCAACTGGTTTCGCCGATCCGCGCGCCGAATACGCGGTGGGGGCGCCCTCCCATCGACAGGGTGAGCGACCGGCCGCACCCTCCTTCGAGCAACCGCGCCTCGTCGCCGGCATCTTCCAGCCGCACCCTGTCGCCAGTCACTTCCGCGCGCAGCACGCGTCCCTCGACGGCAACATGGAAGCGCACGGACTTCGTCGGATCCGCGCCCCCCGCTCCGCTCACGGCAGCACCGCCCACTTCACGCCCGCCCTGCGCCACGCCGAGAACGCGGGGCGACCGTCCGCTTGTGCTCTCCGGGCCGGGTCCCGGCCCCGCTCCCCGTCCGCAAACAGCGCCGCGGCCGCCGCGACCACTGCCAGCTCGCCGGCATCGATGCCGCCAGCCGTGAGGTCGGGGTGGTCCTCGATGAAGCGGATGCTCAGGTCGCCCCGCCGGAAGGCGGCATGCCGCATCACGCGCTGGTGAAAGGGCACGCCGGTGGGCACGCCCACGATGGTCAGTTCCTCGAGCGCGCGCGCCATGCGCCGCACCGCCGAGTCGCGGTCGGGTCCCCAGGCGACCAGCTTGCCCAGCAACGGGTCGTAGTGGCGGCCGATCTCGAACCCGGCGCGAATGCCGCCGTCCCAGCGCACCCCCGCGCCCGCCGGAACCTCGAGCACGTCCACCCGCCCGGTCGCGGGCAGGAAGCCCCGGAAGGGATCCTCGCTCGTGATGCGGCACTCGATGGCGTGGCCGTCCAGGCGCACATCCTCCTGCGTGAAGGGGAGCGCCTCTCCCGCCGCCACCCGCAGCTGCCACTCGACCAGGTCGATGCCGGTCACCAGTTCGGTCACCGGATGCTCGACCTGAAGGCGGGTGTTCATCTCCAGGAAATGGAAGTCGCCGTCGAGGTAGAGGAACTCCACCGTGCCCGCGCCGACGTAGTCCACCGCGCGCGCGGCCCGCACCGCCGCCTCGCCCATGCGCGCCCTCAGCCCGGGCGTGCCCACCGGAGAGGGCGACTCCTCCACCAGCTTCTGGTGCCGCCGCTGGATGGAGCACTCGCGCTCCCCCAGATGGACCAGGTTGCCGTGCTCGTCGCCCAGCACCTGCACCTCGATGTGCCGGGGCGCGTTCAGGTACCGCTCAAGGTAGACCGCCGGATCGCCGAAAGCCGCCTGCGCCTCGCGGCCAGCCGCCGCCAGCGCGCGCTCGAGCTCGTCCGGGCCCTCAACAACGCGCATCCCCTTGCCCCCGCCCCCGGCCGCCGCCTTGAGCAGCACCGGAAAGCCGATCTCGCGGGCCTGTCCGCGGGCCTCGGCCCGGTCGCGAACCGGGCCCGGGGAACCAGGAATCACGGGCGTGCCGGCCTCCTGCATCAGCCTGCGGGCGCGCACCTTGTCGCCCATCGCGTCGATGGTGTCGGGATTCGGGCCGATGAACACCAGCCCGGCGTCCCGCACGGCGCGCGCGAACACGGCCCGCTCCGACAGGAAGCCGTATCCGGGATGCACCGCCTGAGCCCCCGAGCGGGCCGCAACCTCGAGCAGGCGATCGATGCGCAGGTAGCTCTCGCCGGAGGGCGCGGGCCCGATCTCGTGGGCTTCGTCGGCCGCAAGCACGTGGGGCGCGCCCCGGTCCGCCTCCGAGTACACCGCGATGCTCCTCACGCCCAGCTCCCGGCAGGCGCGCACGATGCGCAGCGCAATCTCGCCCCGGTTGGCGATCAGAACCGATTCGAACACCGGCGGCTCCTCAGAGCGGAATGTTGCCGTGTTTCCTGGAAGGGTTGGCGTCGCGCTTGTTCTCGAGGATGTCGAGGGCGCTGGCCAGCCGGGCGCGGGTTTCGCGCGGATCAATGACGTCGTCGACGTACCCGCGAGCCGCGGCGATGTAGGGATGCGCGAACCGCTCGCGGTACTCCTCCATCCGCGCCTCGAGCGCAGCCTCCGGGTCGTCGGCCCTCGCGATCTCCTTGCGGAAGAGAATCTCGACCGCACCCTTCGGCCCCATCACCGCGATTTCCGCGCTGGGCCACGCGAGGCTCAGGTCCCCGCGGATGTGCCTTGAGTTCATCACGTCGTAGGCGCCCCCGTACGCCTTGCGCGTGATGACGGTGACCCGGGGCACGGTGGCCTCGGCGAAGGCGTACAGCAGCTTGGCGCCGTGGCGGATTATGCCTCCGTGTTCCTGGCCCACGCCCGGAAGGAATCCCGGCACGTCCTCGAACACCACCAGCGGGATGTTGAACGCGTCGCAGAAGCGCACGAAGCGCGCTCCCTTGTCCGACGAATCGATGTCCAGCACCCCCGCCAGCACCGCCGGCTGGTTGGCCACCACCCCCACCGCGTGCCCTCCCAGATGGGCGAAGCCGGTGAGCAGGTTGGGGGCGAAGAGGGCGTGCACCTCGTAGAACACGCCATCGTCCACAACGCGCCCGATGACCTCCTTCATGTCGTACGGCTTGTTGGGGTTGGAGGGCACGACATCCAGGAGCGCCTCGTCCCCTCGATCCGTCGGGTCCTCCGTCAGCCGGCGCGGCGCGGGCTCGGTGTTGTTCTGCGGGATGTAGCGGAAGAGTTCGCGCACTGAGGCAAGGGTGTCGGGTTCGGATTCGCCCACGAAATGCGCCACTCCCGAAGTCGACGCATGGGTGCCGGCACCGCCCAGGCTCTCCATGTCCACGTCCTCGTGGGTCACCGTGCGCACCACCTCGGGCCCGGTCACGAACATGAAGCTGGTGCCGCGCACCATGTAGACGAAATCCGTGATCGCGGGGGAATACACGGCCCCGCCCGCGCAGGGCCCCATGATGACGCTGATCTGCGGAATCACGCCCGAGGCCAGGGTGTTGCGCAGGAAGATGTCCGCGTAGCCCCCCAGTGAAACCACCCCCTCCTGGATGCGGGCGCCCCCGGAGTCGTTCAGCCCCACGACCGGCGCTCCGGTCTTGAGCGCGAGGTCCTGCACCTTCACGATCTTCTCGGCATGGGCTTCCGACAGCGAGCCCCCGAAGACGGTGAAGTCCTGGGAGAAGACGCAAACCAGACGGCCGTCGATGCGCCCGTGCCCGGTGACCACCCCGTCCCCGAGAACCTTGCGCTCCTCCAGTCCGAATCCGGTCGCGCGATGGGTGACGAAGCGGTCGAGCTCTACGAAGCTCCCGGGATCCAGAAGCAGGTCGAGACGCTCGCGGGCCGAAAGCTTGCCGCGCGCGTGCTGTGCCGCCAGGCGCTCCTCCCCTCCGCCCCGTTCGGCTTCCCGCCGCAGGCGGCGCAGGCGGTCCAGCTGCTCGCGCGTGCTCACGGGAGAGGAGGCTCGGGCAGGACCGGCGTCACCCGGGTGAGGGCGGGCGCACACCGGGACATCAGTAGACCCGGACCAGCTCCCGATCCCGGATCTCGACGACCTCGTAGACGCGCGTGATGAGCCCGTTCTCCACGGCGAGGGTTCCGGTCGCCCCCTCGAAGCCGTCGATCTCCTCAAGCGCGGCGCGAACGTCGTCCGGCGCGCGAGCGCCCGTGCGGAATGCCGCGAGCAGCAGGCCCATGATGTCCCACCCGAGCGCGGGAACGTCGCTGCGCAGGGACTTCCGGTGCACGGTCTCGTACGCCCGCACAAAGTCCTCGTACGCCGGCTCCCGGCGACCTGGCGGGCGGGCGGTCACTGTAAGCACGCCTTCGGTGAAGTTGACGTCGACATCGCGCAGCACGTCGGGCGTCGACCACCCGGCGGTCCCCAGCACTTCGACGCTCAGCGAATCGTCCAGACCGTAATGCTGTACCTGGCCCGCCACCTGCGGGATGTCCATCGCGGGCAGGGACGGCAGCGGAAGCAGCACGGCATCCGGATCGATGCGGATCAACTCTCCCACCTCCGCACGAAAGTCGACCTGTCCCGGGGGATAGTAGAAGGCCCCGGCGAGAACCCCGCCTCCCATGCGGAACGCCTCGCCGAACGTCTCAACCTCGAAGCGCGCGTACGCCGTGGAGGGAGCGATCGCCACGACGCGCCGGATGCCCTCCTCCCAGGCCGCCCGGCCCAGCGCTCTGGCGGGACCGGGATCCGGGCCGGCCAGCGAATAGACCCCGGTCTGGCTCTCGGGCAGCTCCCGGGCGGCGGGCGCGATCATCGGCACCGGTCGCCTACGGCCCTCGGCCACCCGCGCCACCGCGGCTTCCTGCAGCGGCCCCACGATTGCCGACAGCCCCTCCGCCTCCAGCTCGGCGAGGGCTCGGCGGGCCTCGTCGAGCCCTCCGCCGCTGTCGATAACCCGCACGACAGGCAGACCGTCGCGCTGCGGAGCCGAAGCGACCGCGGCGCGCATCCCCTCCGCGATCAGCTCGGAATACTCCCGCATGAACGGTGAGCCCGACATGGGAAGCATGACCCCCACCAGCGGAGCCGCGAGCTCCGGCTCGGGCTCGGGCACCTCGGTTTCGGGCGCGGTCGGGGGTGGGGGTTCCGCCTCCGGCGGCGGGGGCTCGAGCGCCGGCGGCCCTGTCGCCACCGGCACGCAGCCGGCTATGACCGTGAGGACGGCCTGGGCTCGGACACGGAGCGGGCTAGCCATCACAGATAGGCGCTACCCCTCGTCGTCGGGCCGGGCGGCGAGCGTCTCGTCCACGGCCTCCGCATCGTCCACGGCCTCCGCATCGCCCGCGGCTTCCGCATCGCCGACTTCTTCAGCCTCGCCGGCTGCCGCCTCCGAGTCGTCCGCGGCCTCCCCACCGTCCTCTGGCGCATACTCGGTGTCGTGCTCCTCGGTGATGCGCCGGCGGGGCTCCGCCATGACCTCCACGACGATCCTGCGGTTGGCGGCATCCGACTCGAGCACCTTGAGGTCGACCTCGTCCCCGGGCCCGTAATAGTCCTCGAGCGACTGGTTGTCCCGCACACGACTGTGCGAGATGGGGACGAAGGCCTCCACATTTTCGCCCAGGTCGACCACGACCCCCTTCTCCTGAACCCGCACGACCCGGCCTTCGCACTCCACGCCCGGTGCAAAGCGCTCCGAGAGCCAGGGCCAGGGATCGTCGAGAACCTGCTTGATCCCGAGCGAGATGCGCTTGTTCTCGCCATCCACATCGAGAACCATCACTTCCAGTTCCTGGCCCTTGTTCACGATCTCCGAAGGATGCTCCACGCGCTTGGTCCAGCTCATGTCCGAGACGTGAACCAGCCCGTCGATGCCCGGCTCGATCTCGACGAAGGCGCCGAACGAAGTCAGGTTGCGCACCTTGCCCTGCAGCCGCGTCCCGGTGGGATACTTGAGCGGGAGGGCCAGCCAGGGGTCCTCCTCGATCTGCTTCATGCCCAGCGAGATCTTCTCGGCCGCGGGATCCACCTTCAGCACCACTGCCTCGATCTCATCTGCGATGGAGACCAGCTTGGAGGGATGGCGGATGTTGCGCGTCCACGACATCTCCGAGATGTGGACGAGCCCTTCGACGCCCTTCTCCAACTCGACGAAAGCGCCGTAGTTCGTGATCGATACCACCTTGCCGTGCACGCGCACGCCGACCGGGTACTTGAGGTCGATGTCGGTCCACGGATAGGGAAGCAACTGCTTGAGCCCGAGCGAGATCCTCTCCCGCTTCCAGTCGATGTCGAGGACCTTGACGTCCAGCTCCTGGCCGATGCTCACCATGTCGGAGGGGTGTCCCACCCGTCCCCACGACATGTCCGTGATATGCAGGAGCCCGTCCAGCCCTCCGAGGTCGATGAAGGCGCCGAAATCGGTGATGTTCTTGATGATGCCGGCCCGCACCTGGCCCACCAGCAGTTCCTTGACCAGGGTCTCGCGCTTCTTGCCGCGCTCGGCCTCCAGGATCACGCGCCGCGATACCACGATGTTGCGGCGCCTCTTGTTCAGCTTGATGATCTTGAAGTCGTAGACGTCGCCAACCAGGTCCTCGATGTTGGGCACCCTGCGGAGGGCGATCTGCGAGCCCGGGAGGAAGGCGTCCACGCCCATGAGGTCGACGGTCATGCCGCCCTTGATCTTGCGCACCAGCGTGCCCTGGATCGGCGAACCGCTGTCGTAGGCTTCGCGGATCTTCTCCCAGACCCGGAGGAAGTCGGCCTTCTTTTTCGACAGGACCACCACCCCGTCGTCGTCCTCGAGGCTCTCCAGGAGGACCTCGACCTCGTATCCGGGCGCAAGCGCTTCGTTGTCCCGGAACTCCTCCCGCGGGACCGCGCCCTCGCTCTTGAAGCCGAATTCCAGGATGACGGTGGCATCCGTCACCCGCACCACCTTCGCCCGTACGATCTCGCCCTCGCGCACCTCCTGGATGCCGGACTGGAAATCCTGGAGCATCGTGCCGAAGTCGTCGCGCGACATGGCCGGATCGTCTTCGCCCCTGGGGTCGTCCGAGAGACCGAACCCGGTGTCGCCACGCGGATCGGCGAAGAGCTCGTCCGGCGCGTCGAACGCCGCGAAGTCTCCGAAGGCCTGGCTCGGGGACGGATCGACTCGGGCGGTATCGTCGGAATCTCCACCTTCATTGGAACCGCTTCCCTGAGAATCGCCGGAGGGGAGGGCGGAGGAGGGTACGGATTCCGGTGAAGGGGAGTGAGTGCCTTCTGTCTGGTCGGTCATCGGTTGTCGTCCCTGGCGCACCCCCTGGAGGGAGCGCCGTTTCTTGCCGGTCCCGGATGTCGCGGGCCGGGTTCAGGGTTTGCGGGAAGTCGGGCAAACGACTACTTCTCAGCACTTTAAGGTATGGTTCGGCGGTCCATGCGTCAATCACTCCCCGGAAGTCGGAACCCAGGCGTCCCGATCGCCGACCCGGGCGCGCACCACGCCGAGGATTGCGTCCACCTGCTCGTCGAACGAGAGGCGGGTTCCGTCGACTTCGAACGCGTCGGCCGCCTTCTTCAGCGGGGCGATCCCGCGGGTCGCGTCGATGCGGTCGCGGGCGCGCAGGCGGGCAGCCTCCGCCGTCAGCGCACCGCCCGAGTCCGGATCGCGCCCCTTCTCCAGGAGGCGGCGGCGTGCGCGTTCGGTGACATCGGCCACCAGGAAGATCTTCGCCTCCGCATCCGGGAACACTACCGTGCCCAGGTCGCGTCCGTCGCCCACCAGCGACCCCTCCTTCCCCGCCTGCCGCTGCCGGTCGAGCAGCCACCCGCGCACCGCGGGCAGCCTCGCGACGGCGGAAACGTGCGCGTCGACTTCCGGGCTCCTCAGTTCGCTGGTCAGGGCGCGCGCGCCGAGCATCATCCGAAATGCGGATCCGGCGGCCACCATCCGCACGGGATGTGCGTTCAGGTCCGATTCCGTCAACGCGGGCCATGAGCCCGGCGGCCGGCCCGACTCGAGCAGGGCGCAGGTGAGGGCCCGGTAGAGCGCGCCCGAGTCCAGGTGGCGAAAGCCGAGCCGGCGCGCCACCTCGCGCGCCGTGGTGGACTTGCCGGATCCCGCCGGGCCGTCGATGACGATCACGGGTCCGCGCTCGCGCCCGCGGAGGGGTCGCGCCGGCTCCACGTCTTTCTCGCTCCCATCCGGGAGGGAGGGTCGTCCGGCCGGCCCGGAAGCGCGCTCGAGCATCTCCCAGAAGCCGGGGTAGCTGACGTCGACGGCTGCCGGCGCATCAACGGTGATGGCGTTTCCTGCGAGGGCGCCGAGCACGCCGAAAGCCATCGCGATGCGGTGGTCGCCGCGCGCCTCGACGGGACCGGACAGGGGGCGGTCGGTACCCTCGATGACCAGGCCGTCGGGAAGCTCCTCCACCTCCACACCCAGGTTGGACAGGTTGGCGGCCAGCGCACCCAGCCGGTCGGATTCCTTGACCCGCAGCTCCTCCGCGCCGGTGATGCGCGTGATGCCCCGGGCGCGGGCGGCGAGCACTGCCAGGACGGGCACCTCGTCGATGAGTCCCGGAATCTCCTGGCGTTCCACCTCGGTGCCGGTCAGGTCGGACGCGTGGATGATCAGGTCGCCGGCAGGCTCGCCGCCTTCCGGCGCGGACCCGATTTCCACTTCGATGCGCGTGTTCATCCTCTGCAGTACGGAAAGCAGTCCGGTCCGTGTCGGGTTGAGCCCGATGCCGCGGAGCACGAGGCCTTCGCCGCCCCCCCCCCGCAGGGCGAGCGCGAGCGGAAAGGCCGCGGACGAGAAATCGCCCGGCACGGCTACGTCCAGAGGATCGAGGGCCGTCGGCGCGGCGGTCAGGCGCACCCGGTTGGCGCCGCCCTCCGGCGAACTGGTCAACGCACACCCCGCGGCTGCCAGCATGCGCTCGGTGTGGTCGCGCGAGAAGCCCGGTTCGAGGAGCTGCACCGGCACGCCGCCGGTCACCCCAGCAAGCAGGAGCGCGCTCTTGAGCTGGGCGCTGGCCACGGGGAGACGATAGTCGAGGGCGCACAGCGCTCCCCCGGCAATGCGCAATGGGAGCCTGCCGGGAGCGGCAAGCGGTTCGAAGCGCGCGCCCATCCGCGACAACGGATCGGTTACCCGCCGCATGGGCCGGCGCCGCAGGGACTCGTCGCCGGTGAGGGTGGCTTCGAGTTCCTGTCCGGCCAGCACGCCCAGCATCAGGCGCGCGGTGGTGCCGCTGTTGGCACAGTCGAGGATTCGGCCCGGGGCGCGCAGGCCGCGGACGCCCACCCCGGTGATGCGCAGTTCCCCATCGGCCGGCAGGGGCGGCACGCGCACGCCCAGTTCGCGGAGGATGGAGGCCGTGGCCTGGGGATCCTCTCCGATAAGGATGCCGCGGATGCGACTCTCTCCGGCCGCCAGCGCGGCCAGCAGCAGCGCCCGGTGGGAGATGGACTTGTCGCCGGGCACCCTCAGCTCGGTCATCACCGGCCGGTCGAGCTCCCTTTCGCCGGAGAGGCCGGCGGCCGACCGCGCATCGGCGGCGAGTCCGGGGACCCGGGCCCGTCCGGGGCTGCGGGTGAGGTCGGCGGTGCCGGCTCCGCGGCGCCCGCGCGCCAGGAGCGGGTGGACCTCATCCAGTGGTCGATGGCCTCCAGATCGCGGCGGTCGAGCGCGTCCGCGAACTCCCGCGCCACTCGCGCGAGGTCCCGGAGCGCGTCCCCGGCTTCGCTGCGTGCCAGCAGCGGAAGCCACATTCCCGGAGAACTGCCCGCGAGGCGCACCATGTCGGCGCCGCCGGTGCCCAGGTCGCTCGGGGCGTGACCGGACTCCGCCAGAACGCGCGCAAGGGCGTTGGAGGCCAACTGGGGGAGGTGGCTGCACCACGACATGAGCCGGTCGTGCTCGGCGCCGGTGGTCCAGCGCGGACGGGCACCCACGGCCTGCCAGAGCGCCTCCACGGCAGGCGCCCCCGCTCCCGTCCCGGTCAGCCAGACGGTCACGCCCGCGAACAGGTCGGCCGCGGAGTGACCGAACCCCGACCCCTCCCCGCCCGCCATGGGGTGCGATCCGGTGTAGCGGGCGCTCTCGCCGAGGGCGCCCATCAGATCCTCCACCGGGCCCTTCAGGCTGACCACGTCGGTCACGACCGCTCCCGCCGGCCAGCGGCCCCGGTGGTCGGCGAGCAGGCGCAGGGTCACGTCGAGGGGGGTGGCGTACACGACCAGGTCGGCGGCTTCGAGGACGACCTGCGGGTCGGTGGACCCCGCGTCGATCACGTCTGCGCGCTCGGCCAGCTCGAGGTCGGACGCCGAGTCCGAGGATCCGGCCACGCGCGGCGGCCCGTCGAGCGCCGCGAGCGCCCGGGCCAGCGACCCGCCGATGAGTCCGAGCCCCACGATGGCGACCCGGCGGAATCCATGGTCGGGTGTCGGGCTCACGCCGCTCCCTCTCGCCCGCCGGCGGGTGGGGTGGCGGGGGGATCATCCCGGTAGGGGACTTCCAGGGTCAGCCCGTCCGCAGCCACGACGGTCGCGGGGAACACCCGGCGCGCCTCGCGCTCGAGGCGCGCCGGCTGCTCCGAATACCTCGCGGAGATGTGCGTGAGCGCGAGGCGGGCCACTCCGGCGTCGCGGGCGACGCGCGCGGCGCCCCCCGCGGGGGAGTGGAATTTAGCCCCCGCGCCCCCCCCCACAAAGCCCCCCCACCGGGCCACCTGGGCGCGCACGGCCCCCCCC
>VXMG01000028.1:0-7730 GCA_009841185.1 Gammaproteobacteria bacterium | reverse complement strand
ACCCGCGGGTTTGGGGGGGCGCGGGGGGGGGGGCCCCCGCGGGGGGCGGGGCGGCGGGGGGGGGCGCCGGGGGGGGGGGTGTGGGGGGGGGGGCGCGCGCGCGCCGACTCTTCGCCGGCGAACGTGCACTCGTGGACGAGCAGGTCCGCCCCGGCCGCCGCCTCCACCGTCGAGCGCACCGGACGCGTGTCGCCCGTATAGACCACGGTCCGACCGGGCCGGCCGGGTCCCACCACCTCTTCCGGCCGGACCGCCCGCCCTTCGACCTCCACCGTCTCGCCCCGGTGCAGACGGCCGAAGGCGGGTCCTTCGGGGACGCCCAGGGCACGTGCCTTCTCGACATCGAACCGTCCCCGGCGATCGTCCTCGCGCAACACGTAGCCGAGCGCCGGCATGCCGTGGTTCACCCGGAAGGCGCGCACCTCATAGCCGTTCCGGGAGACGCAGTCCCCCGGCTTCAGTTCCCGGACCTCAACCGGAAAGCTCAGGCGGTCGAACCCGAGGTGGACCGCATCCTCGAGCACCCGCCGACCGGAGACCGGACAGGTAAGCAGCAGCGGATCTTCCCGCCCCTGAAGCGCCATGGTGCGCAGCATCCCGGTTACGCCCACGAAGTGATCGGCATGCATGTGCGTGATGAACACCGCCCAGAGGGAGAAGCCCGTGCCGTAGCGCATCATCTGGCGCTGGGTGCCCTCGCCGCAGTCGAAGAGCATGAGGTCGCCCTCCCGCTGCACGGCGACCGCGCTCACGTTGCGGCGCACGGTCGGACACGCGGCCGAAGTGCCCAGAAACGTCACTCGCATCATCTCTAACGCGTGAGGCGGGGCCGGTCAGCTCCGCACGTCCAGCCGCACGAAGAGGTGCCGGCCGGGGGCGTCGATGCCCGAGCCGTGAACGCGATACAACTCGTCGAAGAGGTTCTCGATCCCGGCGGAGATGCGCAAACGATCCCGCCAGGACGCGCCTCCCCGAAGGGAGTGGACATGGTACGCGGGCGTCCCCCCTTCCTGGATGCGGCTGTCGATCCGGTCGCGGAAGCCGAGCCGGTCCTGGCCGCCCGCCATCTTGCCGAAGTACTCGATCCAGCCCGACCGTCCGTCCCGGGACCACGGCCAGCGCAGGCGATACGACAGCGTCGCCGGGGGCACGCGGCTGAGCGGCTCCTCCGCGAGCATCCCGTCGCGCGCAACCACCGCATCTCCCAGGGTCCACGAAGCCGCAAGGTCCAACTGCCCGCGGGCGGGGAGTCCGGCGGACAGGCCCCCTTCGACACCGTCGATGGTCGCCGAGCCGATGTTCTGAATGGTGAGCACGGGAAGCAGGTCGGGTCCGAAGGTACTCTGTCCCTGGAACGTCCCGAAGCTCCGTTCGAGCAGGTCGTCGATGCCAATGCGGAAGACGGTCAGCTCGGCCGTCGCCGAACCTCGAATCCAGCTCGCCCCCAACTCGAGGGTGTAGCTGCGCTCCGGGCTCAGTTCCGGATTGGGCAGCGCGATGCCGCCGGGGACATCTCCCACCAGGGTGAGATCGTAGATGTTGGGCGCGCGAAAGGCCTGGGCCGCCCGCCCCCTGAGCGACACCCCCTGCGCGGGGTGGTAGACCACGCCGAGCTCGCCGGTGACGTTTCCGACGCGGGAGTCCACGTCGCCGCCGAAGTCGTCGCCGACCCTGGTGGTGGTGCGATAGGTGCTGGCGCGCCCCCCGAACTGCACCCGGAACCTTCCCCAGGGTTCGTCGGCGAAGGCGTACAGTGCGGCGCCGCCGAAGCGGGAGCCATCCGGAAACCGACCGGTGGGAACGGCCTCCTCTCCGCTCCACCGGAACGAGGAAGTCTCCACGCCCGTGGCCAGGTTCTCCTCACGGCCGTGCGAGCGGGTGACGTTGTCCCACACCTCAAGCCCGTAGGTCACGCCGCTGTGGCCATCGCCGTGTATCGCCTGCCCCTGGACGTCCAGCGAAACCGAACGCACGTCGTCGGAGACGTAGCGGACGCGGTCCGAGGGCGTGACGATGTCATCCCTGAGCGATTGGCTCCTGATCGAGCGGCCCTCGCGCTGCACTTGCCACGACACCTGCACGTCCAGCGTGGTGATCCAGGGCCGGCTCGTGGCCACCGTCCCCTTCAGGCGCGCGAGCGAGCGGTCCTGTGGCTCGAAGAGGTAAAGCGCGTTTCGTCCCACTCCTCCCCCGACCACTCCCGGAGCCCGGAAGTCGACGTAGCGATCGTAGCGCGGGACATCGCTCTGCTCGGCATGCTGGCCGGCCACCTCGATGCGCAGCCGCCGGGTGGCCTGCAGGTCGAGGCGGAGGTCGCCGCTCCACTGGTCGTAGCCGGTCGGATCCTGGGGCGGGAGGCCTCCGCCCGGTTTCAGGTGCGACCAGGTGCCGAAGCTGGCGCCGCCGAAGAGCTCCAGACCCGACAGAAGGTCCGGCACGGCCGTTGCCGCCGAGAGCCGCGCGCGACTCCCGCTGGTGGCTCCGTCGAAGGTGTAGGAGCCTTCGGTCGCCCAGCTCTCGCCCGGCTCGAGCAGGTCTCCGGCGCGCCGCGTGATCACGTTGATCACCCCGCCCATGGCATCGGAGCCGTAGAGCGCCGACGAGGCCCCGCGCACCACTTCCATGCGCTCCATGATCTCGGGATCCACGGATGAGAGGTACTGGCTGGGGCCCTGGCGGAAGGTGCCGTTGTTGAGGCGCACGCCGTCGACCATCAGGAGCACCTGGCTGCCGGTGAGCGCGCGCACGAAGGCGGCACCCTGCCCCGCGGTGGTCTGCTGCACCAGCACGCCGGGCTCGGCGGCGAGGGCATCGAGGAGGAGGCGGTTGGGCTGCTCACGCAACTCCGCGCGCTCCACCAGGTTGACCGACACGGCGAGCTCATCGGTGGTGGTCGCGAGACGGGTCGCCGTCACTACCAGGGGATCCAGCAGGAACGCCGTCGAATCCGGATCCGTCTCGTTCGGCGGCGTCTGCGCCAGGGCGGGGCAGTAGGCAGTGAGAAGGGCTGCGGCGCAAACCAGGACGCAGAACCGGCCAGGCAACTTCGGCATCGCAATCCTCTTCCTGTTCATGCCTTGGTTGCCCGGCACCGCCCAGGGCGGGCGAGGTTTCGAGGGATGGGGCCGCGGGGGATTGAACGAGCGTTTCGCAAGAATCGGGACGACGCCGGAATAGCCCGTCGACGGACGAAATGTTCCCGGTTCGGGGATGGCCGCGGAGCTGCGTGAGGCACGGAGTTCCCTCACGTTTCAGGTCACGCCCTCGCTCGCGGCAGGCTGGCTCCATGGGCAGGTGACATTCCGTCCCACACGTCGTATCGTGCCTGCAACGGAGCGAGCCCCCATCCTCTGCAGGAGAGACCCGACAATGCCCAGTCGCCGCCAGTTTCTCGGTTCCATGGCCGTGCCCGCAGTGGCCGCCGCCGGACTTCCCCTTCTGCCCACACGCCTCTCAGCGGGTGCTCGCGAAATCGCCGACGAACTGGGCGGCTGGTCCGGAACGCCCGGGCAGATCGCGCGCGACGAGGATTTCTGGGTCGAGGTGGCGCGCGCGTTCACCGTCGACCGGAGCCTCATCAATCTGAACAACGGCGGCGTGAGCCCTTCTCCCCGCTGGGTACAGGAGGCGATGAAGCGCCACCTCGACTACTCCAACGAGGCCCCCACCTACACGATGTGGCAGATTCTCGAGCCGCAGCGTGAGACGGTGCGCGCGCGCCTGGCGCGTGAGTGGGGCGTGGACGCCGAGGAGATCGCCCTCACGCGCAACGCCTCCGAGGGCCTGCAGATCCTGCAGCACGGCTTCGACCTGGAGCCGGGCGACGAAGTCCTGACCACGACCCAGGACTACGGGCGCATGATCACCACCTTCCGGCAGCGGGAGCGGCGCGACGGCATCGTGCTGAAGCAGATCCGGATCCCGGTGCCTGCCGAGGATCCCGCCGAGATCGTGCGGTTGTTCGAGGAGGCCATCACGCCGCGAACGCGCATGATCCTGTGCTGCCACATGATCAACCTCACCGGCCAGATCCTGCCGGTGAAGGAGCTCACCGCCCTGGGGCGCCGCCACGGGATCCCAGTGCTGGTGGACGGGGCCCACGCGCTCGCCCACTTCGACTTCGATCTGGGCGAGCTGGACGTGGACTTCTACGCCACCTCGCTGCACAAGTGGCTGTTCGCGCCCCATGGCACCGGGCTGCTCTACATCCGCAGGGAGCGGATCCCGGAGGTATGGCCGCTCACCGCCGCGCCCGAGAGCAGGGACGGCGACATCCGCAAGTTCGAGGAGATCGGCACGCACCCGGCGGCGAACTACCTGGCCATCGCGGAGGCGCTGACCTTCCACCAGGGAATCGGCGGGGCGCGCAAGGAGGCGCGCATGGTCTACCTGCGCGACTACTGGGCGGACCGGCTCCTGCAGCACGACCGGGTGCGGCTGCACACCAGCCGCAAGGAGGGGTTCGCCTGCGGGCTCGCCAACGTCCAGATCGACGGCGTCGATCCCGGCCCCCTGAATCAGTACCTCTGGAACGAGCACCGCATCATCGCGGTCGGCATCGGCCACGAGGAGTGCACCGGTTCGCGCATCACGCCCAGCGTGTACACGACCCTGGAGGAACTCGACCGCTTCGGCGACGCCATGGAGCACGTCATCCGGCACGGCCTGCCGGCCTGACGAGAGACTCTGCCGGGAACCGACGGGCGTGGAGCGGTGTCGATATTGTCAGCAATAGACAGTAGACGCCAGTAAACGTCAGAGCAGCAGTTCCGAACAAGCACGGCGGCGGGCCCGGTGACCGCGACCCGCCGCCGTTCTTGCGTTCGGCCGGCAGACCCGGCCGTCCCGCGGTTTCGCCCTACGCGTTCGCCACCGCCTCGCCGAGGTTGTCGAGCGCCTTCTTCACCAGCACGCGCGAGGTGGCCAGGTTCATCCGCATGCGGCCGCTGCCGCCGGTGCCGTAGGAATGCCCCGGATTCAGATAGATCCGGGCGTTCTCGGCGAACCAGCGCTGCATGACCTGCTCGGGCGTGACCACCGACTCGGAGGTCTCGTTCTCCTCCGCCGCCTTCTCGCGGGCGCCCACCTTGTCCATCAGCCCGTTCACGTCCAGCCAGGCCAGGTAGGTGCCCTGGGCCTTGGTGTAGTTTACGCCGGGGACGTTCTTCAGGTAGGACTCGGCGAGGTCGTGGTTGCCGTCGAGGTAGACCAGGAGCTGGTCGAGCCACTCGTCGCCGTCGGTGAGCGCGGCCCGGTTGGCCTCCATTCCCAGCGTGCTCAGGTCGGCCCGGGTGAAGGCGCGTGCGCGCGCCATCAGGTTGCGGTTGGTGGAGAAGTACCAGGCGGCCTTCATGGCGGCGAGGCTGAAGGTCTTGCTGGCCGCCTTGAAGGTGAGGCTGTTCTCGACGATTTCCTTGTCGGGCAGGCTCGCGAAGGGCGTGTACTTGTTGTCCGCGGTCACGAAGTCGCAGTGGATCTCGTCGGCGAGCACGATGACCCGGTTGCGGAGACAGATCTCGCCCATGCGCAGCAGATCCTCCTCCGACCAGCAGTTGCCGGTGGGGTTCTGCGGATTGCACAGCAGGAACGTGTTTACCCGGGTGGCGCGCCGCTCGAAGTCGTCCCAGTCGACCTCGTAACGGCCGTTCACCACGAACATCTCGCTGTCTTCGGCGATCGTGCGGGTGAAGCGCAGGTCGCTGTAGAAGCCGTTGTAGGTGGGGGTGTTCATGAGCACCCGCGACCCCGGGGGCGAGAAGGCGTGCAGGGCTGCGATCAGCCCGGGGTGCACGCCCGTGGTCAGCTCGATGGTGGAGGGGTCGACCTCGAGGCCGTAGCGCCGGTGGTTCCAGTCGGCGATGGCCTGCGTGTAGGAGGCGGGCCGGGCCAGATAGCCCCAGTTCTCATGGTCGCACCGCTTCGCGAGAGCTTCGGTGATGCAGGGGGCGGCGCGGAAATCCATGTCCGCGATGCCCATCCCGACCTCGATGTCCTCGCCGAAGGCCGCAATGGCCCGGTCCCACTTGGTACAGTCGGTGCCGCGGCGGTCGTAGATCTCATCGAAGTCGAAGCTCTGGCGGGATGTCGAGGCCATGAGATCGGCGGCTCCCCCGATGCCGCCCGGCCGTGCCCCCACCGCGCCGAGAACCGCCGACGCTCCGGCGCCTCTCAAAAAGGTTCTGCGGCTGAACTGATGCTTCTGCGACATGGGGCCTCCTCGCCGTTGTGTTCCTGGGAGACGGTTCTCGTCTCCAGATCGTTGTCGGGGTTCGACGGGCATAGTAACGTCTCGCGCCGGGTTTTTCACGCAAGCGCCCCGCTGGCTCGATCGGGCACTGACATGAGCCCGACCGCGAACCTGATGCCGGGAGTGGGATTCGAACCCACACAGGCCTGAGCCTGGGGGATTTTAAGTCCCCTGCGTCTACCGTTCCGCCATCCCGGCAGGATGTCGTAGATCGGCAGTTTTCAGTGGGTATTGAACTTACGAGTTTGGCTGGCCGGATTCCAGCCATTTGGTTCCCGCTGATTGCGTCAGACGCCGACTCTCTGACGCTTGGCGAGCGCCTTCCGAAGCTGAGCCTCGTCCGCCTTCTGATAGCACTGGAGCACCGTCTTGGCCGTCTTCCAGCCCCCCAGCTCACAGAGCACTTTCAGCGGCTGGTTCATCAGATCCGAAGCGAACTTCCGCCTCAGCGAGTGCCAGCCCCGGCCACGCTTCGGCTCCAACCCCGCGCGTGCTTCGGCCTTTTGCCACCAGTCACGGACCAGCCAGCGGCTGACGCCTGTGGAGGGATCCGTGGAAGCAGGTAGCACAGGTGCGTCTCCCGGGCTGGAGTTTCCTCGCCGCGCCTCTTCGAGAACCGCGAGCGCTTCGTCGGTCAACGGCGTCCGGTGCTCGTAGCCCAACTTGTCGTGCTCGCCCCGCCACCGAACGGTCTTGGATTCCATGCCAATGTCGGCCCATCTGAGTTGCCGGATGGCCCCGATGCGATGTCCCGTCTCGTGTGCGAGGACGAGGGCTACGTGGAAGCGCCAGTCCGTATCCACCGACACCCCGAGCAGGGCTTCGTATTCCGCCTGTGCCAGAAGCACCCGGGTTGGATTCTTCTCCTTCGGTGTCCTGAGGCCTCTCAGGGGATTCGAGTCGAGCAGGAGTTTTCCGTGCTCGTCCCTCGATTTCGCGGCCCAGTTGAGCACCGCGATCAGGAACTTGAGGTCATGTTCGATCGTTCGATCGGACACGGGCTTGCCACTCGGTCCGACTGCGCCCCTCCCCCGCGCCCGGATGAACCGGTCCCAATCCCTTCGGGACAGCGTAGCCGGATCTCGATTCCGTCCGAGGAACCCCAGAAACATCTTCATCGCGGCCCTATCGTGGCACCGCGACTGCCAGCCCTTGGAGGGCGTCACCTCGTCACCGTACATTTCAAAAAGCCGCTCCAGCGTGAGCGGCTCGGGCTCGGCTTCGGCCTTGCCGTTGGGCTCATGGACCGCGAAGCCCGCAGCGGCCTCGTCGGCCTGCCGCTTCGCGCGAGCCCAATCGCGGTGTCTCAGCGACCGGCTCAGCCTGCGCCCGTTCTCCCGCCACTCGATCTGAAGCAGACCGGTCTTCGGATCCGGAAAGACGCGGACCCGGTTCCGGCCCCATTCTCCGGCGCTGTAGGAGCGCCGACCTCGTTTCGTGCGTGCCATCGTTCGATTCCTCTCGATTCGATGGACTGCACGAT
>VXMG01000104.1:0-7996 GCA_009841185.1 Gammaproteobacteria bacterium | reverse complement strand
AGAGCACCACCTTGCCAAGGTGGGGGTCGCCGGTTCGAGTCCGGTTTCCCGCTCTTGCAAAGCCGGTATGGGGAGCGCGCTCGTCGGCTCCCCATTCTTTTGGCGCCGTGGCCAAGTGGTAAGGCAGAGGACTGCAAATCCTCGATCGTCGGTTCGATTCCGACCGGCGCCTCTGCAGGGCAGCGCCGGTTGCTCGCCGGTCCGGGCGCGCGTCTCCGGCGGGAGGCCGTGCGCTCTGGCGCACCTCTGTCTCCGACCGGGCGCGGCGGGACGGCGGCGTTCCCATCGCTGGTGACACTCCTCGTGCGGCGCGCAGCTTCCTTGTATCCGGAATCCCCAGGACATGTTCGCCGCAGCTCCGCGCGGTCGAAGGCCTCGGGGTTGCTGGTGCTCGTCGCCGCATGCCTTTCCGCCGGGGGATGCGCGGAGCCGGACGACGATCGGCCGCCTCCGCCGGCCGAAACCCCGGCGCCGTCGCGCGTGGACACCATGCAGATCCTGATGGACGAGTACACCATTTCCATGCCGCTCGTCCTTCCCGCCGGACCGCATCCGGTGCGCTTCGTCAACGCCGGGTTCGAGGAGCACAACATCTACTTCCGCCGGATGGAGGACACCCTCGCGGCCTGGGTGCTCGAGCGGCGCCTCAACCCCGGCGAGCGCCGGGTGGTGACCGTCGAGCTCGAGCCGGGCGCCTATTTGGCGATCTGCGACTTTTCCGGGCATGACGGCCGGGGGATGTTCACCGAGTTTGCGGTAGCGCCGGCCGCCGATTCGCCGGAGCGGCCGGAGTCGGCGACTCCTCCTTCCTGAGCCCGTCAGGGCCGGAGCCGCGCATCGTCAGCGCCTCCAGGCTGCAGCGCCGGGCAGCCCCGGGCTGAGCAACACTTCCAGACCGGGTCCGGCGACGCTGCCGGCCCCGTCCATGGCGGCCTGTGCGACGGGAGCCGTGCGACGCAGGATTCCACGAACCTGGCCGGTCCGCGGATTGCGCAGGATGGCCATCGGACGCGCCGACTCCCGGTTCAGCGTATCCGAGCCGCCCGGGCCGGCAAGCGTGACGGCGGCGAGGTCCTCGGCCCAGCCGTCGCGTACCGGGAGCATGATGGCGAACGCGGGCCTGCCGTCGCCATCGGCCGGCACCGGCATGTCGAAGCCGAGCGAAAACAGCTCGCGGTCGCGCGCGTCGCGGCCCGTGATCCGGTATTCGCTGCCTGCCCGCGGGACGTTCGCGGGTGCCTCCAGCACGAACGCCGGCTCCAGGAACGGCTTGCCTTCCGGGTCGACGCCCCCCCAGAGCAGGAGCGAGCGGTCGGCCCCCGCCCTTGCCTGCGTCGCACGCGGGGCTTCGTCACGGATCCGGAAGCGGAGCGCGTTGGTGAAGTAGTAGTCGCTGACCCAGGGCGGTTCGCAATACGACATCAGATCGTGCCGGGCGGGCGCCACCAGCCTGCCGCGCCGGAAGTCGTATCCCCAGGCGCCGATCGACCCGTCCGGTTCGGGGAACGAGGGATCGGGACCGCCGGCGCCTCCGCAGGGGGCGTGATGGAGACTCACGTTGTGCCCCAGCTCGTGTGCAATGATTCGCGAGTCGGGCACCGAGAAGCTGACCCGGCCCGGGACGCTCGCGATGCCTCGGGCGACGGTCGTGCGTCCACTGATCATGCCCATGTAGTGGCCCATCCCACCTTCCACGGCCCAGATGGCGATGGTCTCCCGGAACAGGTCGTAGGCGTTGTTGGACGAGATGAGCACGGGCTCGTGGGCGGTCACCTCGAGATCCCCGACCGGGAGCAGGGTCCGGGTGTCGTGGAGCAGTTCGTGGCCGCGCGGGTCGGCCGCCATGCCGGTCGTCAGTGCCAGGATCGAGGAATCGGGCGTCTGCTCCAGCAGGAAGGGCACCAGGGTCAGGTCCAGCATGGGCATCGCGCGCACGTCCACCGCACGGCGGCCATCTGCGGGAATGCGCCTTGCTACGCCCAGCGTGGGGTCCAGGACTCCTTCCGGGTCGATCTCGATCACCATCTCAAGGCCCGGTTGAATGACCTCCCCGGGGATCTCGGCGTTGGCGGAGGCCGCCAGGTCGCCCTCGTCCACATCGCCGGGGATGGGAACCGGGGAGGATGCGATCTCCGTCACGTGTGTCTCGACCCCGTCGAGAAGAAACCTCGCCCGCACCGCAGGCATGTTCGCGTCGCCGGGGCGAGCCGCGGTGACGAATACCCTGAGGAGCGCAGGGCGGTCGGCGACCAGCGGAACGGGGTAGGAACGCGACTGCACCGCCTGGGTCAGATAGGCCGACGCGGGCTCGCTGTCCAGGCACTGCGTCACCCGCCGCTTGCGAATGGCTCCCAGCCACTGCTGGAAGGCCTCGTCCGAGGGCGCGCAAAGGTCGGTTCCTCCCGCGGCGAGCACGTCCATGTTCAGCTCCGTCAGCGCTTCCGGGAGCGTTCCGGAGAGCGCGGCGTTGTCCGTCAGGTCAAGCTCGCGGAGGTGGCTCATTCCTCCCACCTCGGGCGGGATAGGACCGCTCAGGTCGTTGCGGCCCAGCGACAGACGCACCAGTCGGGGCAGCCGGCCCAGTTCGGCCGGGATGGGGCCGGTGAGGGCGTTGCCTCTCAGGTCCAGATCGATTGCCCCGATCAGGCGTCCGAACTCGAGCGGGATCGGGCCCGTGAGGTTGTTGTCCGCAAGAGTCAGGTAGTCGATGCGCGCGAGGGAGCCGAGCTCCGGCGGGATCGGGCCCGTGAGCTCGTTTTCTGCGAGGGTCGCATAGAGCAGGTTGCCGAGACTGCCGAGTTCCGGAGGCACCGGTCCGGTAAGATCGTTGTCCCAGAGGACGAGGACCTGCAACTCCTCCAGCATCGCCAGTTCCGGGGGGATGGCGCCTGTGAGCGCGTTGCCTCCAAGACCGAGCTGGCGGAGGCTCGACAGGCTCCCCAATTCCGGGGGGATGGCGCCCGTCAGGTCGTTAAGGGCGAGACTCAGCGACTCCAGCGCGGCGAGGTTCCCGAGTTCAGGCGGGATCGGACCTTCCAGAGCGTTGTCGTCGAGCGTCAGGGAGGTGAGGTTGACCAGCTTGCCCAGTTCTGCGGGAATGGGTCCCGTCAGCTCGCTGCTTGCCAGCAACAGGACTGTCAGCTCGGCCAGGTTGCCGAGCTCCGGGGGAATGGTCCCCGACAGGTTGCTGTTGACGACGACGAGGCTGGTGAGGTTGGCGAGGTTGCCCAGCTCCGGGGGGATGGGACCCCACAGGTCGTTGTTCCAGAGAATCAGGTCCCGCAATGCGGACAGGTGCCCCAGTTCCGGCGGCAACGGGCCCTCGAGGCCGTTGTTCTGCAGCCTGAGCGCGGTAACCCGCCCCGAGGAGTCCGTCTCGACGCCGTACCAGTCGCCGAGTTCCGCTTCGGTCAGCCAGTTGCCGCGGTCGGTCCATTCGGGCCCGCCCGTGGCGTCATAGAGCGCCACCAGGACATCGCGGTCGGAGGGAGGAGCACAGTCGATGCTCGTCCCCTGATGCCACTCAATCCCTCCGAGCCAGTCCTTGAAGGATGCGTCGGCCGGGACGCACAGTTCTGTCTCCGCGTAGTCGAACCACCGAAGCGGGAGCGCCGGGAGGGACTGAGGCAGACGTCCGGCGAGCGCGTTGCCCGCGACCCGGAGCTCGGTCAGCAGCGTCAGCCGACCCAGGTTCTCGGGGAGGCGGCCGGTCAGCCCGTTGGCGGTCAGGTCGAGCGCGGTGACGCGGCCCAGCGCGTCCGTGCCGACTCCGTAGCGTTCGGCCGCCGCGGCGCCCTCGCGCCAGCCGGTGGCGTTCGTCCATTCCTCGCCCCCGGATGCCAGGTAGAGCGATTCCAGCACGCGCAGATCGGACTGGTTGCAGAATGGTCCCTGAGCTCCCCCCTTCATGGCCGACATCCATGCCGTGAACTCGGGAGAGCCGGGGACGCAGAGGCCGCTGCTCTGGGCGAAGTAGAAGCGCTTCAGCCGGTCGAGTGCCAGGAAGCTCCGCGGAATCGGGCCCGTCAGCCGGTTGCGGTCGAGTTCCAGGTGGGTGAGGCTGGCCAGGCCGCCGAGTTCCGGCGGGACGGCGCCTTCCAGGTCGTTGTTGAAGAACCCGAGGAACGACAGGTTGGACAGCTCCGCCAACTCCGCGGGAATCGGGCCGCTCAGGTGGTTGGACGCGAGCTGCAGGCGGGTCAGGCTGGCGAGCCCACGGAGTTCCGGTGGGACGGTGCCGACCAGGTTGTTTCGGTAGAGCTTGAGCTCGATCACGTTGCCGTCGTCGTCCACCTCGACTCCGAACCAGTCCTCCATTGGCGCGTCGGAGAGCCAGCCCAGCCGGCCGTACCAGTTCGGGCCGCCGGTGGCTTCGTAGAAGAGGGTGAGGATCTGACGGGCGGAATACGGCTCGACCGTGACGTCGATGATCTGGTTGGCGGCCAGCCCCGGGGGGTCGTGGGCGGTCAACGAAACCGTGGCCGCTCCCGGTCTCGCGGCGTAGATGGTCAGCGTGCTGTCCGTCACGGACACGGAAACGACAGTGGTGTCGGAGCTCGCCGTGGTGAAGGTGAGCTGCTGTCCCTCGGGGTCGCTGAAGAAGTCGGCCGCGTTCAGCGTGATCGCGTCCCAGGGCTTGAGGCTCTGGGCGGGGATTGTGCCCTCGGCCGCCGGCGGACGGTTGGCGGGTGGGGTGGTCGGCTCCTCGTCGCCGCACGACACGGCCCACGCCAGGCCGGCAAGCGCCAGCACATATGGTGCGCCCCTCCGGAGGACCGTCCTGGGGCTGCGGATCGGTCCGGTCACTCCGGAGGGGCGCGGAAGTCGGTGGGCACCCTAGCAGTCCGTGGATGAATCCGCCCGAGCACCGAGAGCGGCGAGGCGCCGTGCCGGCAAGGCGCCTTGAAGGCCGAATAGCAGCGCTATTCTGCGCATCTTCCGTAAGTTGCATATATTACAATAAGTTATGGATGTATCGCTGTGTCTCATCCCCTTTTTACATCCCTATTCCCAAACGGGATTCCGTGCGACTTTGCCGGACGTTGGCGGACCCTGCGGATCCCCTAATGCGCGAGCGCGGCTAGGCCCAATGCGTAATGAGGTTCCATTGTATTGGTGTACTCCGTCGGGCGGCCCTTGCTCCGCATGTACTCCATGCCGAGGGTCAACAGATCGCCGGGCAGGACACCGACGTCCGCGAGCGTTTCAAGCCCCGCACTCGACTGGAGCGCCTCGACTCGTGTCTGCCAGTCGTGAAAGCGACAGCACGTTCCGAATCCCACGTCGTGGAAGTTCGGGTCGTCCTTGAACGAGTGGAGTTCCTCATACAACGTCAGGAGTTGCGTTGTGTGCGCTGAGAACTCGGTGGGTTCGTCCGAGTCCATACTTGACTGTGATTCCTGCCGGGTCTCCGGTAGGGTATCGAGCCTGATCAGGCGTGTCGTCGCACGTTCGCCGGTGATCCCGGTCTGCGCGCTCACCAGATAGCAGGGTTCGCCGGCGTGCAACTCGACTTGCTCGCTACGAATCTGTCGAGCCTGGCCAGCCAACCGCATCGCTGAGGTCACGTACTCACCGTCTTCGCTCCCGTCATCGATGGTCAGAAAGCCCGTCGCCATGTTCTCAGATGCCGCTTCCGCCTCAAGTACGTGGGGTCCCCCTTGATCGAGACAGACGCGTTCGCTCACGAGATCCGCTGTCGTCATGGTTGCAGCCACCACAACTTCACGCGGGGCAGCCGACGGAGCGGGCGTGGATGGATTCTGTCGAGTGGCAGGTTCCGGCGCGTCGGAGCAACCGGGGAGCATGACGGCCACCCCGACGGCAACTACGGCGGCCGCGATCCGCGTGTATGACAACATTCTTTCTCCTCCTAACAAGTTCCGTGGACGAAGATTCCTCCCCGCAGGGTCGGTGTGAACCACCAGTTGAATTGATGGGTACAGGGAAACTTCGACAAGGGGAGGACAGCGAGGGGCAGGATGGCTCGAACGCGGTGGCCGATCCGACCGCCGAGGCGCTGGCTCCTGACCGTTACTGGTCATAAGCCAGCCGACGCCGTGTTGAACACGGAGGCTGGCAAGGGGCGCTCCGCCCCCTTTGACCCCTGGGGCACCGATGCGCCGCCCGCCCAAGCGACGAATCGGCCATCGGTCGCACGAACTGCATTCGGTCCCCGCCCGCTTCGATCCGCGGCAACCCGCCGGCCAAATGCATGGTGACGTGGAGTGGGCGCACGCCGTACGTTGGGCGGTGAATTTGCTTCGGCACCGGCCCCTACGCTGTGGAAGTTCACCATGGGACGAACAATGATCGCCTTGGCCGCGATTGCGGGCTTGGCCGCGCCACTTCGCGGCCAGGAGGTGATCCAACTGCCCGGCGAGGACAGGCTCCTCGGTGCCGACTTCGAGGAGATCTACCGGCTGGGATCGCTGGAGGGCGGTGGCTGGGACATGTTCGGCAGTGTTGCCGGTCTCGGTTTCGACGGTGTCGGCCACCTTTATATCCTCGACACGCAGGCAATGCGGGTCTCGGTGGTCGATCCGGAAGGCAATCTGATACGCCAGTTCAGCGGGGAGGGAGATGGCCCCGGTGAGTTCCGGAGCGACGCCGCACGGGTCCTGCGGCTAGCCGTTATGCGGGACGGACGAGTTGCCGTCTACAACCCGGGTCGCGTCGGATTCGCCCTCTTCGGTGCAGACGGTGCGTTCGAACGCACGATCCCGGTGAGCGAAAGGCGGTGGCCGATCCTTCCGGACATTCAGGCCTTCCCGGGAATGGAGCGGGTGCTCGCCACGACCGTGGTCAACTACTTGTCGAGACCCGATCCGGGGCCGAGACCCCGGTTCCGGTACGTCTTGAGCTACGACCTGAGTGGTGACGAGGTCGCCGTCGACACGGCTGCGGCAGGATGGAACCGCCCCTCGGATCGGCAGGCATTCAGCCCGGAGTTGATAGCGGGTGCGCTTCCTGGCGGGAGCGTTGCGTTTTCCGATTCCTCTGCCTACGCGATCAAGTTCGCCGCGCCGGACGGCCGCGTAACCCGGATCGTGACCCGGCCGTTCCGGCCCATGCCCGTCACGAACCGGATCAGGACCGAGGAGATCGAGCGTCGGCTGGAGTCCCTTGAAGCGGGCCGGGCGACGATGGGCGACCCGGCGAGGCAGGCGGCAGTTCGGTCGATGATCGAAGCCCAGCGCGCCCGGATCGGGTCCATGGAGTTCTACCACGAAATGCCGGTCCTCGTCGCGCTGAAAACGGGCTGGGAAGGCACCATCTGGGTCCAGCGCCGAGGTGAGTATCCGGCAACGGGCGGCCCCATTGACGTGCTGACCGGCGAAGGAACCTACATCGGAACCTTCCCGGCGGGCTCGACCGCGCTCCCCGAGGCTTTCGGTCCCGACGGACTGGTTGCCTTCGTGGAGACGGATGACTTCGACGTGTCCTACGTCGTGGTGAAGCGTCTGCCTGATGGGGTGCGCTGAGCTTGCGCCCCCTTTAGGGCGCGTTGGGTCTGCTTCGGGATCGCGGACCCTTCGGTCGCGCGGCGCTCTTGGGGTCGAGGGGGCAGCGCCCCCCGCCAGCCCCGCCGTGTAATACGGGGGGTACGCTGGCTTGCCACCATAACAGTGGCAAGCCAGCCCGGCGGAGCCGCCGAACCGCCCCTCCGGGCACCGCCTTGGGCCAACGCCCGCCGAGCAGTCGCGGACGAACTCCTCGGCCTCGTCGTCGCCAGCCTCAAGGACGGCGAGGGCGACCGGGTCGATTCGTCACCCCTCGGGACTGCGCCACGCTCTGCCGAGCGCCCGGTTTCGGCCCTACCCGTACCCCTCCGGGACCCGAGATCGTCGATCCTAGGCCGTTCTGTGGCCCGTAGATCACCCGAAAAGCCTCTGGAAAGCCCGGAATCGGCCTCTGAACCCGTCGCGATGGGGTCAGGACCTCCGGCCCGCGAGATACGCTTCCCAGTCGGCCATGAGCCGACGCCGCCGCTCGA
>VXMG01000083.1:0-8121 GCA_009841185.1 Gammaproteobacteria bacterium | reverse complement strand
TTGGACCCCGGATCGGTTGCTAATCTACCGTCCAGAGAAATCGGGGGCACTATAGCTGGACAAATCAGCTGTCATTTCCCGGCCTTCCAGCGCCACGATGACTGCAGTTCGGACGGGCTTATCCGGAAGACCTCGATACGGCGCAAGGACGGCGTCGAGCGTCGCTTGGCATTCGGCATCCGACCCCGGCAGCGTTTCACGGGCGAATCGCTTCAGCGAGTAGCCCCCGACATCGATGTCGCACTCAAGCTCGATCCATGGGAAGAAGGCCAAGTGCGGCATCCCTATTACTCCCCCGTGCCTCCAGCAACTTGGCAAGCTCGAATGCCTCGGAGCGTGGCATGCGCACCGGCCTCCAGCGAGCGCCACCAAGGCTGGAGAACACGCATCGCTACGGCTTCGGTTCGACTACCGACCACAAGCTTCCGCGTTAACGCGCAAGTACTCGGAGACGAAATCGTCCATGTGTTCGGTGATAAGCTGCAGCGCGGTAGCAGCATCGCCGACAGGCGGCAACGGCGCTTGCCCCCGTTCCCACGTTACGACAGTCTCGCTATGCCCGTATCCGTCGGTGACCCGCTTCAGGAACATGACTCCTACGAGGATCATCGGGACGGACACGGGGCGCAGGGCGCGGACGACCAGAGATGGCGCGCCCGAGCCGTCCGAATATATCCCGGCATCCCGCAACCGGCTTTCGACGGCTTGCTCGGCAAACTCCCCCGATAGATTCCAATCCTCATCGATCCAAAGGACGAGCGACGGATACACCGGCGCGCAGCCTGTAAAGAGGGCAAACCGATCCGCCTCGGTTACCTGCCCGACCAACGGCGCAGCAAGCGTGAGAAGCAGCGCCAGTGAGCATCCGCGGACCGTTCTTGAACCTCTCCGTTGCTCGGGATTACGCTTCATCTGTCTCGACCGCCGCATCAACTTGGCTCTGGAGATCGGCAACGATCTCTTCTTGCACCTCGATCGCTTTGTCCAACTCGTCCTTCTCAAGCCGATGGCAGAGTTCCTCCACACAGGTTAGAGCCCTCACGGCATCAGCGTTCAGGTTGCCATCGCCTTCCAGTTTCGCTATGCAGCCTCGGAGTAATGTCCAGTCCCTACGCCGTGTTCGGACCCAACGGACGAAGTTGCTAGGACTGCTGGTATCCGGCGCCATCTGGTCTCCTGTTGTCGGGGCGAGGGAATTCAGTCAAGCGCTTCTGCGGCATCGCGCGCTTACTAGCGATCACACTCAGCCATCGCCGCGTTGAACTCGCTGATCGCCGTGTGTTCACGGACCGCCGCAACAATGCATAGGAGGTGTTCCATGTCGTCTGCGTCCTCGCGGAGCTCTCCGGGCAGGGGTGTCCAGCCAACGGTAGGCGAGGGCAGACATGGTCCTCGTGGACGATACACCCTCGGTGGAATCCAGGATGCGTCTGCGCGGTAGCATGGCTTAGGATGCCCCTCTCGTCAGTACGAGTAGCTGCAATCTGTGGTTGAGCATCGTACGACAGGACAACCCCGACCGACAGATGGGGACGGCCTGACCGTGCTCGGACGAGAGGGCATCCTGAGCCTCCTCATCAAGACCGTGCAGGCCATGGACCACGTCTTGCAGGACAGAGTCCCACGGAGCGGGGCCGGTCCTTCCCAGCCGCCACACCGGCGCGGCAAAGCTTGGGGTCCGAGGGCAAGCGGAGAGGGCCAGCCGGATCTTCATTGAAAGCGACTGGGACAGGGATCGGCGCGTTCTGATTGGTTTCTGATGGCCAGTCGGTTAGAATTGAGCCCAATAGGATGGCCACCAATGAAGGGTTGGGATTCCCGCCAATCCATTCCGGTTTTCCCGCTTTCGCGGCACGGTCCAGCAGGGTTCATTACAACGGCAGGAAACGCAGATCGTACAGCCCTGTAAGACTTTATACGATTTCCTGCCGGGATGTGTACCTTTGGGGTTCCGCTTCTTCCATATGCGCACCATCTGCTCCAGATTCGCCGCCGACCCGGCGCGCGCGAACTCGAGCAACTCCGTCTCGCTCTCCGGAGTAGCCACGCGCGTGAGCGCCCGCACCTTGGCGTACGAAATGGTCCCGGCCCTCAGGGCGTCGGCGGTCTGCGGCAGGTTCTCCAGCGCGCGGGCGGCGCGGACCCGTTCGCGGGCCGGCCCGATCGTGATGCCGATCTTCCAGGCCAGCCACTCGGCGCATGAACCGAACCCGTCCTTCCAGCCGCCCCGGCGATCGAAATCGGCGATGAGGGCCATCATCCGGGCTTCTGCGGCGTTGATGCCCTCGGCCAACTCCGCGATGCGCTCGCCGATCTGGCGGAGTTCATCGTCGTCGTCGGGCCTGGGATCTGACGGAGCACGGGTGTCAGCGGAAGCCACTGTTTCAGTGCCGGAACGGGAGGGCGCAGAGGTGACATCGGACCGTCCACTCACCGGTTCCCGCACCATCGCAGGCCAGGGAAGAGGCTTCCTGCGAGTGTCGTAGAGAAGGTGCGGGGATGCGATCATCATTCCCCCAAAAGATATATTGTACAACAATTTACATACAATATAACGGCGCCGGAATCGACCTCTCAGGAGGCTCTGTAATGGCCGAAATCGGGTCGGGAGACGATCGACGAAGGAAGGGGCCTGCGAGCGCTCTCACAGAGGCGGTCAGCGCCGCCAGCGGGCCCGGGATCCGGGATATCGGATCGCATCGAAGCGCGAGCCGAAAACCCGTCAATGGCAGAATGGGCCACGCAGATGTGAATTCGAGCGAGACTTGGCGCGGGCCGGCGGGAGCCGTGCGTCGAGCTCCTGTCAATGGCGAGACTGGCCCCGCCGATGTGAATTCGGGCGACGTGCCGCCGCGCTCCGGATCAGAAAGGGATGATCTCGATCCTGGAGCGACGGTCCGGTCCGGCCGAACGGCGGATTGGCGAGGGCGGGACGAAGGAAGCCGACGAGACCCCGCCCTCAGCCCCTCCCCCCGCCCTCCGAGTGCAACCGCAGCACCGGACCCTGGTCCCGCTCGAGCGCGCTGCCCCGTCCGGACAGGCTGGGGTTGTTCATGAAGTAGTCGTGGGCGCTGAATCCCCGCTTCCCGTCCGGCACCCGGCTGTAGGACCCGTCGGCCGCCAGGCGCCAACTGCTCTCGGTGTCCTTCAGGTTGGCGACCATGATCTCGCCGAGGATCTGGCGGTGCACCGTCCGGTTGGTGACCGGAACCAGCAGCTCCACGCGCCGGTCCAGGTTGCGCGGCATCCAGTCCGCCGATGAGATGAACACCTTGGCCCGGTCCGAAGGCAACTCCGCCCCGCCCCCCACGCACACGATGCGCGAGTGCTCCAGGAACCGGCCCACGATGCTGGTCACGGTGATGTTTTCGGAGAGTCCGGGGACCCCGGGGCGCAGACAGCAGATGCCGCGCACCACGAGATGGATGTTCACGCCCGCGCGCGACGCGTCGTAGAGGGCGTCGATGACCTCGCTGTCGAGCAGGGAGTTCATCTTGGCCCAGATGCCCGCTGGCTCTCCGCGCCGCGCGCGCTCCGCCTCGCCGGCAATCAGTTCGAGCAGCGTGCTGCGCATGGTGAAGGGCGCGATCGACAACTGGTCCAGGCCCTCGGGACGGGCATACCCCGTCATGAAGTTGAACGCCCGCGCGGCATCGCGCGCCAGCGCCGGATCACACGTGAAATACGACAGGTCGGTGTAGATCTTGGCGGT
This sequence comes from Gammaproteobacteria bacterium, assembly GCA_009841185.1. GTDB lineage: Bacteria > Gemmatimonadota > Gemmatimonadetes > Longimicrobiales > Gaopeijiaceae > BD2-11. Next base: position 4,409 of record VXMG01000083.1, on the reverse strand, counting down.
CACCGGGTGGTAGTTCCCCGTGCCGAAGTGGACGTAGGAGCGCAGTGAGCCGTCTTCGCGCCGCACGACCAGCGAGATCTTGGCGTGCGTCTTCAGCTCCGCCACCCCGAAGACGACGTGCACCCCGGCGCGCTCCATCCCGCGCGCGAAGGCGATGTTGGCGGCCTCGTCGAAGCGCGCCTTCAGCTCGACCAGCGCAGTCACGTTCTTGCCCGCCTCGGCCGCCTCGATCAGCGCCGTGACGATGGGCGAATCCTGGCTCGTCCGGTATAGCGTCTGCTTGATGGCTACCACGGCCGGATCCTCGGCGGCCTGGCGCAGCAGCTGCACCACCACGTCGAAGCTCTCGTACGGGTGGTGCACCAGGATGTCCTTCATGCGGATAGCGGCGAAGCAGTCCCCGCCGAAGTCGCGAATCCGCTCAGGGAAGCGCGCGTTGTAGGGCGAAAACACCAGATCCGGGCGATCATCCCCGATGAGCTGCGCGGTGTCGCCGAGCCCCAGCAGGTCGCCCTCGCGGAAGATGTCTGCGGGGCCGACGTCCAGTTCGCGCATGAGGAAGCGCTGCAGGGTCTCGGACATGCCGCGCGACACTCTCAGGTGGATGACCCGCCCCCGGCGTCTGCGTTTGAGCGCGGACTCGAATTCCAGCAGCAGATCCTCGGCCTCGTCCTCGATCTCCACGTCGCTGTCGCGGATCACGCGGAAATACCCGGTCTCCCTGACCGCAAAGCCCGGGAAGAGGCTGTCCAGGTGCATCCCGAGCAGCTCCTCGAGGCGAATGAAGCGTTGGCTCTCACCCGGAACGGCGATGAAGCGGTCGATCTGGGACGGCAGCGGAAGCAGGGCGTGCATCTCGGTGCCGTCCCGCGGGCGCGCCAGCGACAGCACCATCGCGTATCCGGTATTGGGGATGAAGGGGAAGGGATGCGCGGGGTCCACGGCCAGCGGAGTGAGGACCTGGAAGATCTGCTCGTCGAAGTAGGCGTCCAGGGCCGAACGCGCGGCCCCGCTCAGCTCGCTCGGATGCGCGATGACGATACCCACGGCGCGCAGTTCGTCACGCATTTCGCGCCATCGTTTTTGCTGGCGCACCATCAGCGCCTGGGCGCGGCGGTCGATGGCCTTGAGCTGCTCGGCCGGCGTCATGCCCTCGGGGGTCCTGGTCGTGATGCCGGCGTCCACCTGAGCCCTCAGCCCGGCCACGCGCACCATGTAGAACTCGTCAAGGTTGGTGGCGGAGATGGAGAGGAAGCGCAGCCGCTCCAGCAGCGGATGGCGCGAGCTCGAGGACTCCGCCAGCACGCGCTCGTTGAACGCCAGCCACGAGAGCTCGCGGTTGATGAAGCGCTCGGGGGCTTCGGGCGTCAGGGTCTCTGCGGCTGCTGCCTGGGTCACGCGGATCGGCTCCGGCACCGGGGACACGAAACGCCGCCCGCGGGTCCCGGCCGGTGCGGCGCATGTCGAAGTCTGTACCATTCTTACACTTCGCCGGACGGGTCAAGGTTCCACGGCGGCCTGGTGCGGTGTATGTCGCCTGCCAATCTGCCTTCGTATACTGGACCAGACATGGCTGCGCGATGAGTACGGAGACGAGCAATGACCATTGACCTGCAGTTCTTTGCTTCGCTTGTAGGCGGCGTCGCCGGCATCAAGTTGGCAAGGATGTTCTACCATCGATGGCGAAGGCGGAGAATCCCGGGTCGTCCGTTCTCTTGGCTCCGGGTGGCCTGCCTCAGCCTCGTTGTGATCAGCATGCTCATCGTAGCTCTGGAGCTCTGACGACTGGTTGCTGATCCGTTCGTGATCCCCGCGCGTGCGCTGGCTCCACTTGCTCTTGTCCTCGCCTCCTGCGGCGAGGCGGAGCAGGATGCGTCGCATTTCTCCCTGGCTCCGTTCGAGGCGTCTCAAGCTCCCCTCAGCGAAGACGAAGTTAGTCACCCTGGCGAGCGAGACCACGGCGTGCGTGATCGAGTCCTACGAAGTTCGCATTCACTGCATCGACCGGACGGACGGACCGGTTGCCGTCTTTGGTCGCCAAGGCCAGGGTCCGGGTGAATTCCGATACGCCCCCGTAGACATTGTCCGTGGCCCCGACGGGACCATCGGCGTCTTCAGTGCCCAGCATATGTTGGTTTTCGAGACTGCTGGCACGCTCATCTCCGAGATGCCGCTTCCCAGCGTGCGGCTCTTTCCGAGCGGGCCATTCGGTTCGTCGCTGGTCGCCGCCGAGCTTCAGGCGAACAGGGAACTCGGGAGAATGAGCATAACGAGTTGGCGACACCTGGAGATGGATGTCCCCTCGGGGGAGATCCTCTGGGAGAGGGTCTTTCCTGCCCACATGGCCGCTGATGCGGGATGTCCTCCTGGCGTAGAGGGCGTCGTGAGACCGGAAGGGGCTCCTCTCCCTCCAACTCCGGAGGGGATGAGCCGCGCCCCTGACGTTTCCGGGTGGGGGCTTGGTCTTCACGATGTTGTGTCGCGGACAGATGCTGTTCGTGGCGGACCGGGACGACGATGGCCATCGAGTCGATGACGTGGGTCGACTATGGGTCCTCACCAACCGAGACCGTGAGGAGTTCTCCCATCTCGACGTTTTTCGAGGTCCCGAGTACTTGGTGACCGTTCGCGTGCGGCACCGCGGGGTCGGCTTCGATGTCCTGGGCTCGACGCTGGCGGTGCTCGTGGAACGTCCGGTGGGGGAGGATGATGCGGACGGCTTTCCGGACCGCGCGATCGATTGGTACGACATCAGCGGGCTGGAGTTGGGCATAGCGGGCGAGAGAGCCGCGGCTGGATCCCCTGGGTCCGAAGGGCAGTAGGCGCAAGGTCGAAGCTCTCCCGCCCGGGATTCCCGTCGCGAGGCCCCCATTGCTGGCCTGGGCGTGTCAGGCACCTCCCAGAATTGCGTAAAATACATAAAATACGTATTTTCCGCGCATGTCCGAGCCATCGACCGCTTCATCTGGAAGCCGCACGGTAAGCGCCACGTACGCGGCAAGGCACTTTGCATCCTTGATCAACCGGGTTCGCGAGGAGGGCGCGGCCTGCGTCGTCGAGCGCAGCGGGAAGCCGGTCGCCGAGATCCGTCCTGTCGAAGACAGCGTCTTCACCATGCGCGAGTTCGTCGCGCTTTTCGCTGAAGATGCCAGGCGGCCCGCCGACGAGCAGTATCTGCGGGCCGTGGAGGAGGGTGTCGCCTTCCTCAATCGGGCCGACGCTCGGGAGGGGCCGTGGGACTCCTGATCGACTCGAGCGTGCTGATCGCGGTGGAGCGCGGCGAGCTGGAGGTCGATGTTCTTGCTGTGGCAGCCCGGCCCGACGAGCCCGTAGCGATCGCGGCGATCACCGCTTCCGAGCTGCTCCACGGCGTCCACCGGCTGGGAGGGGCGCGGCGCGTGCGGGCCGAGCGCATGGTCTCGGGATGGCTCGATGCGCTGCCGGCAATCCCTTTCGACGTCGGCGTGGCGAGGGTCCACGCGATCCTGGCGGCCCAGCACAGGCGCCGCGGAAGACCTGTCGGAAGCCACGACCTGATGATCGCGGCCACGGCGGTGCACCTGGACTACCGCGTCGCCACCCGGGAGCGCCGCAGCTTCGCGCGCGTCGACGGGCTGGCGGTGGAGTACTGGTAGGGGCAGCCAGCCCGTCAGCGGAGGTGAACCCGGAAATCCTTGAGCCAGAGTTCGCCGGCGCCGCTCACCGCCTCGTTGCCGAACTCGATCGCGGTCAGGTAGTGGTCGGCGGGGAGATGGCCCCGGTCGATCAGGTAGCGGAAGAGGGCCAGCAGGTCGACGGAACCGACCAGCAGATCGCGGTGCCGCACCAGAGCCATGTAGTCGGCGACCAACTCGGGGTCCCCGTCGGCGTTCGGCCAGACTCTGTCCGGCCAGTGGTACAGATCCCACAGGACGCCCTCGATCCGGACCGGGCCGACATAGAACTGCTGCCCCGCCGGCCGGAAGTCATGGTCGAGCCAGATCATCACTTCGTGTGAGATGCCGGCCACGCTGGGCGGATCGTCGCGCGTGATCCAGAAGTCGAACGCGAGGTTGTACGTGCCCTCGACGGTGAGATAGGCCGCGTAATCGACCTCCAGGGCTTCGATGGCATCGATGCGTCGAGGAAGCTCCGGCGTGGTCGACCGCGGATGCCAGGGCTTGTGCCCGTAGATGAGCTCCGGATAGGCCTTGACCTGCCCCCTCCTCGTCGGCCAGCGCCATCGCCAGCCGTATTCCACCCTCTCGACCAGCCCGGGCAGGGTCCGCCGCATGATGCACTGCTCGTAGTCTCGCGTGTCCTGCCGGTTCCAGACGTTGTTGAAGTATGAGAAGTCGCCCACGAACCACTCTTCCCAGCCCCGGCAGGCCATGATCTCAGGCGGCACGGGGGTGGGATCCGCGGGCGGG
>VXMG01000070.1:0-8280 GCA_009841185.1 Gammaproteobacteria bacterium | reverse complement strand
GGGGGGTGGGCGGGCGGGTGGTCGCAGCCGGAACACCCGAAGAGGTCGCGGCGCAACGGACCTCGTATACGGGGGCCTTCCTGGCGGATCTGCTGCGGGACAGGAACCGGGAGCGGCGGAGGGCGTAGACAGCAGCCCGAAGCCGGGTGCGAAACTGGCCCCGGCTCCCCGGCGTCTGCTAGTGTTATAGGTTATGCCGCCGGGTGGTGTGACATTCCGGTCGCATCGCGGCCGGCAGCACCCGCCCGGCGAGCAGGCTGACACCAGGAGCGGGCAGAGCCACCTGCCCCCCACCCCGGAGACGGAGTGAAGTCATGGTAAGTCGAGAGGATGTCGAAGGCTTCCTGATCCGCATGGATCTGGACTATCAAGAGGTCGACGAGGGCATGTTCCTCGCACACGGCGACAATGGAGGCGCGGGCGTGGTGGTCCACCACTCGGATCCCGTGCTGGTGCTGCGCCTGAAGATGATGGATCTTCCGGCGGAGCCGGAGGACGAACTCACCGGGCTGTACCGCACACTGCTGGAACTCAACGCGACGGATATCGTGCACGGCGCCTACGGAATCGAGGAGGGGGAGCTGATCCTCACCGACACGCTCGAACTGGAGAACCTGGACTTCACCGAACTGCAGGCCTCGATCGAGAGCCTTCAGCTCGCGGCGTCGAGTCACATGGGCAGGATTCGCGAGCTTGCGCAGGCGAGCAGCGCACCGCAGGCGATGGAGGGCTGAACTCATGGGAATCTTCCAGAAGCTGTCGACGCTCATCAAGTCGAACATCAACGACCTGATCGCGAAGGCGGAAAACCCGGAGAAGATGCTCAACCAGATCATCCTCGACATGCGGGACCAGCTCGCCAAGGCGAAGCGCGATGTCGCGGGAGCGATCGCGGACGAGCGCAAGCTCGGAGCCCAGCTCGATGCCGAGGTCAAACAGGCCCAGGCGTGGCAGAAGCGGGCGGAGCTGGCCGTGCGGGAGGGCCGTGACGACCTCGCCATGCAGGCTCTGAGCCGACAGCAGGAACACTCCCAGCGCGCTCAGGCGCTGGAGCAGACCTGGCGCGCGCAGAAAGAGGAGACGGAGAAGCTCAAGGGATCGCTCCGGACCCTGAACGACAAGATCGAGGAGGCGAAGCGCAAGCGGAACCTGCTGATCGCGAAGCAGAAGCGGGCTCAGGCGCAGAAGCGCATCCACGCCACCATGTCCGGGCTCTCGGACCAGTCGGCGTTCGACGCGTTCAACCGCATGGCGGCCAAGATCGAGGAAGAGGAACGCCGCAGCCTCGCTCAGGCGGAAGTCACCGAGGCGCTCACCGGAGATTCGCTCGAAGATGAATTCATGAGGCTGGAATCTGGCGGCGAAGGCGCCGCCATGGACGACCGCCTGCTGGCCCTGAAGGCGAAGATGGGGCTGCTGCCGGGCGGCACGCCGGAGCCTCCGCGGCAGCTCACCGCCGGGGGCGCCTCCGCCGGGGCCGCATCCACGGAAGACGCCGAAGCCGACGATTCCAACGATTCCGACGCCGCTTCCTCCGCTCCGGCGCCCATACAGGAAGCGCAGCTCCTCGAGGAGTTCGAGCGGCTGGGCAGAAACGACGGGTCGTGACGTGGACACCGTCTATCTGAACGGCGAGTACATGGCGAGGGCTGAAGCCCGCGTAGCCGCGGACGATCGTGGCTTTCTCCTGTCCGACGGCATCTACGAGGTCACCCCTGCGTACGGGGGACGCTTCTTTCGCGGGGACCGCCACCTGGCGCGCATGACCCGTGGCCTGGCGGCGCTGCGCATCGACTACGACACGGGCCGGCTGCCCGCCATCAAGCAGCGGCTGCTGGAGTTGAACGGCCTCGCCGACGCCGATTTCGCCTACGTCTACATGCAGGTGACGCGGGGCACGGCTCCTCGCACCCACTACTTTCCGCCGCACGCCGTGGAGCCCACCGTCTACGCGTATGCACGCCCGCACCAGCGGCCCTCCAGCGAGACCTGGGGGCGAGGCTACCGGGCCATCACCGCCCCTGACCGGCGCTGGGCCCGGGTCGACATCAAGAGCATCGCCCTGCTGCCCAACGTTCTGGCCATGCAGGCGGCCGTGGACGCCGGGGTGAACGACGTCATCCTGGTGCGCGACGGGGTTGCGATCGAGGGAGCCCACAGCAACTTCTTCGCGGTGAGAGGCGGTGCGCTGGTGACCCACCCGGCCACCCACCAGATCCTGCACGGCATCACCCGCGAGTACGTGCTCGAGCTGGCGGCCGGACTGGGAATCCCGGTCGAGCTGCGCCCCCTCGCGGTGGAGGAACTCGCTACCGCCAGCGAGGCGTTCCTGACGGGCACCACCACGGAGGTCCATCCCATCGTGGAGATCGACGGGCAGGCGGTGGGCGATGGAAAGGTGGGGCCGGTCGCGAAGCGGCTGTCGGAAGCGTTTCGGAAGGGGCTGCCGGACGCGGCGTAGAGCCCCCTTTGCCTCAGGGCAGAGGTTCGCCCACGGCCACCACCGCGCCTTCCGGCACCAGGTGCAGGTCGTCCTCGATCAGGTGGGTGGCCTCCGCTAGCACAATGACGATTCGTTCGGCCTCGAGCCCCTGGTCGTGCCCGGGGATCGAGTGGTAGTCGTCGCTCGGCGAGTGCATCACCACCCTCCCGCGCCTGAGCGAGCGGTCGGCGCAGGTGCCCACAAGGCGCACGGTGGCCCATCCCGGACGGGGGCTCCAAGCCACGTTGCGCGGCGTGTAGATTCGTTGCTCGTCCATTCCCTGATCTCCTGGATGCCCTGGCAGCCTAACCTTCCCTCAAGGTGGAACGCCCGTCAACCAGGAGGTCGCGGGTCGCCTGCTGCGCGGGCGACGGATCCCGCGGCTGAGCCACGAGCAGCGCGCGTCCCTTGCCTCCCTTCGGCAGGTGCAGCACCAGCGCCTCCGGATCGGCCGGAGTCGCGTATTCGCGCCCCAGCCCCGTCCGGTCGATGGCGACGGTTCTTCCCTTGAAGGTGAGGCCCGCGATCGTGCGGCCGTAGTCGACCCAGGCGGTAAACGGTTCTTCGCCCGCGGCGATCGACGGGACCAGCCGGTCGCGGTAGTAGCCGAGCGCCTGCTCGAAGGCCGCCGCATCGACGCCCTTCAGTTCCCGCAGGCGCTCCCTGCATACGCCTCGGGGGTCGCGCGCCCCCGTCTTCTCCAGCGTGGCTTCCAGGCGCTCGTCGGCCAGGGCCTGCGGGTCTTCGGTCTGTCGGGTGCTGGTCATATGCTCCTGGTTCCGGCCGGCCGCTGCGCGCCCCTCCCTGTGCTGATATTGCCGGCTGTCAGCCGGGAGCGCGACACCGTGTCGCTCGGTGGCGTGGCCCGCCGACTGTTCCTAACTTCCTCTGCCCCGAACCTCGCCGGTATGCAGGTCGGGGCATCCCGTCCGCGTCGCATCCCCGATTCAGTCACGTCAGGCCGACATGCCATCCAGATACAACCAGCCCCGCTTCTCGGATCCGACCGGAGACTACCTGGACGTGTCCTGGGAGATGTTCGGGGAGCTGTGCCGGGCGCTCGCGCTCAAGGTAGCGCGCGAACACAGGCCCGACCTGGTCGTCGGCATCGCGCGCGCGGGCGTCATTCCGGGCGCCATCGTCGCGTCCATGCTGCGTCTCGACTTCCACTCGATGAAGATCTCGCGCCGCGGAGACGACAACTCGATCCGCGAGCGCCCCGAGGTGCTCGACGCGGCCCCCCGCGTCGCCGCCGGCCGCCGGGTGCTGCTCGTGGACGAGATCACCACTTCCGGGGAGACCCTGCGGCTGGGACTCGCGGCCGTGCGCGACGTCGGGCCCGCCGAAGTCCGCACCGCGACCTGCTTCGTGCGGCCACGGGGCTACAAGCCCGATTACTTTGCGCTGGAGACCGGTTCCACCGTAATATTCCCGTGGGACAGGAAGATCTTTCAGGATCAGCAGTTCGTCGTGAATCCGAGGTACGAGAGCGTACTGGACGAATAGAAGTGCATGCCGGCCGCGCGCCCCGGAGCGGCCTTGCGTTACGATGCCCGACAGGAGGACCAAATGACCATCTCCCGGTATTCCGGCCGCACGCTGCGCCCCGCCCTGCTGTGCGCCGCCGTGCTGGTTCCCGGCGCCCTGACGGCGCAATCGGCCAACGGGGACGAACCGGAGATCACGTTCACGCGCGACATCGCTCCCATCGTGCAGGAGAACTGCCAGATCTGCCATCGGGAATCGTCGGTGGCGCCGATGTCGTTCGTGACCTACCGGGATGTGCGCCGCTACGCCCGCCGCATCCGCGAGCAGGTATCGCGCCGCCTCATGCCGCCCTACCACCTCGACGTGGGCGTGGGCATTCAGGACATCAAGGACGACTGGCGCCTGGAGCAGGAGGACATCGAGACCATCGTCGCCTGGGTGGACGCGGGCTCGCCCGAGGGCGACCCGGCGGACATGCCGCCCCCGGTGGAGTGGCCCAACCGGCAGATGTGGCAGTTGGAGCACATCCTCGGGCCGCCCGACCACGTCATCAAGTCGAAGCCCTTCACGGTTCCGGCCGAGGGCGGCGACACCTGGTGGCGGCCGCGGGTCCCGACCGGAATGGGCGAGGACCGCTGGGTGCGGGCGTTCGAGACGCGCCCCTCCTTCCCCGGCGGTCGTGAGGTGGTGCACCACGCCATTCCGCGGCTCCTCAGGCTCAACGAAGAGGGTGAATTCCAGCGCATCGCCAGCTTGTCCGAGTACGCGATGGGCAAGGTCGGCGAGATCGTTCCGGGCGACGCCGGGCGTCTGCTGAAGGCGAACGACATGATCGAGTGGGACGCTCACTACTATCCGATGGGCTACGAGGTGCCGGACGACGAGGTCGAACTGGGCATCTGGTTCCACGATGAGGGCTACACGCCCGAGTTCGAGCAGGATCTGCGCCTCTATCCGCTGCAGGGCGACATCGCCCTCGCTCCCGGGGGCACTGCTATGACCCAGGGCTTCCAGCGCTGGGATCATCCGGTTCGGCTGGACAGCTTCCAGCCCCACGGGCACGTGCACCTGCACGCCATGTCGATCCGGGCGATCTATCCGGACGGGAGTGAAGAACTGATCAGCATGGTCACCGACTTCAACGCCCGCTGGCACCACAGCTACATCTACGGCGACGATTCGGCGCCTCTCCTTCCGGAGGGAACGGTTCTGGTCATGACGGGCTGGTACGACAACACCGCGGACAACCCGCTCAACCCGGATCCGGAGATCTGGTACGCGCGCGGAGCCAGGACCACCGACGAAATGTCGCACGCCTGGCTGGCCGTTACCCATCTCACGGATGAGGGCTACGAGCGCCTCGTCGAGGAGCGGGAAGCCAAGGCCCGGGTGGTGAGCGACGGCAGCAGCGGCTCGCGTTGACGAAGGCCGGCCGAATCCGCGCCCTCGTCACGGGTCGCCGGGCCGGCCGACAGTTGAAGTGAAGGAGCTCACCACGGAAGTGGGGGCTCCTTCCCCTTTGTGGCTGACGGCGCATCGCAGCCAGCCGTGTCCAGTCGATTCTCAGAGAGAGACATGAAGAGCCTGCAACTCAGATCTGGCATGGCAGCCCGTGCAATGCCCGCCCTGGCGCTTGCCGCTGTCGTCGCGGTTCCGCTCGGCGCCCAGCAGGTGCAGCGGCTGCCGCTTGCGCCCATCCCGCCGAGAGGCGAGCCGGTGGCCCCCTTCTTCGAGGGCTGGTACCGGAACGACGACGGCACCTTCACCTTCTCCTGGGGCTTCTTCAACCTCAACACCGAGGAGATACTCGATATACCGCTCGGCTCCGAGAACTTCATCGAGCCGGCCGAGTTCGACGGCGACCAGCCCACCCACTTCCCGGTGCGGCCGCGGCGCGACCGGGGGGTCTTCTCGGTAACGGTGCCGGAGAGCTACGCGGACACCAGCCGGCGGGTGGTGTGGACCATTACAAGCAACGGCGTGACCTACTCCACGCCCGCCCGGGTGGGGATCGATGCGCTCCAGCTCGACTACGGGCCGCGGGCGATGGGGTCGGTGCCCCCGCTGGTGCGGTTCGGAAACGACGGAGAAGTGGGCCAGCACGTCCAGGGCGCGCATTCGGAACCGCGCACCGCGGCCGTGGGCGAACCGATGTCGCTGGCGCTGTGGGTGTCGGAGGTGTCGGAACGCGCCCCGGACGACCTCGTCAACACGGATGTCGAAGTGCGGGTCACCTGGTTCAAACACCAGGGGCCGGCCGCTGAAGTGATCTTCGAGCCCCAGCAGATCACGGTTCCCGGCACCGGAGAAGCCGGCACCCTGGTGACCTTCACCGCGCCGGGCGAGTACCTCCTGCGTGCACGGGTGGACAATTTCCGTGCCAACGACAGCTCGGGGGGCGACCAGTGCTGCTGGAGCAACGGCTACGTGGCAGTGACCGTAACCGGCCCCGCCGGGATGCGATGAAGCTGCTCGGCCTCCTCGCCGTCACCGCGGCGGTCGTCGCCTCCGCGGCCGGCGCCAGCCCGGCTGCGGCGCAGGAAGCGATGAGCCTCGACCGCCTCATCGAGCGCGCGGGCGTCTACCTCGAACCGGGCACCCTCGAGCCCTACAGCGGCCCGGTGGTGCGCATGTGGACGCCGGAAACCGTTCGCGAACGCGGGACCCTGGTGGACGGCCGCTGGACCGGCGTGCACGAGTGGTTCCACCAGACCGGCCGGCTCTCCGGCCGGGAGACCTGGCAGAACGGCCTCCTGCACGGCCCCGCGGAGATGTACTTCAAGTCCGGCCGGCTCTCGGTGCGCGAGAACTACGCCAACGGCGAACTCGACGGGCCCTATGAGTCGTACTGGACGCGCGGCGCGCTCGCGGAGCGGGGCGCATGGCGATCCGGACGTCCGTGCGGCGAGTGGACCAGCTTCGGCCGCCCGGTCGTCTTCCCCTCCTGCTCGCAACCGTAGGGTCGAGCCGCCTTCCGGGCCGAGCTACCCCGCCTGCATCGAGTCCATGAACTCCCGGTTGGTCTCCGTGCGGTTCATCCGTTCGATCAGGAACTGGATGGCCTCGGAAACCGGCATGTCGGAGAGGAAGTTGCGCAGCAGGTACACCCGGTTGCGCTCGGTCTCGGTCAGCAGCAGCTCTTCCTTGCGGGTGCCGGAACGATTGATGTCGATGGCCGGGAAGACGCGCTTGTCGGCGATGTTGCGGTCGAGCACCAGCTCCATGTTGCCGGTGCCCTTGAACTCCTCGAAGATCACCTCGTCCATGCGGCTTCCGGTCTCGATCAGGGCGGTGGCGATGATGGTGAACGACCCTCCGCCCTCGATGTTGCGCGCGGCTCCGAAGAATCTCTTCGGCTTGTGCAGCGCGTTGGAGTCCACGCCTCCCGACAGGATCTTCCCCGAGTGCGGCACCGTGATGTTGTAGGCGCGCGCCAGACGCGTGATCGAATCCAGCAGGATCACGACATCCTTGCCCTGCTCGACCAGTCGCTTGGCCTTCTCAAGCACCATTTCCGCGACCTGAGTGTGGCGGTCCGCCGACTCGTCGAAGGTTGAGGCGATCACCTCGGCGTCGACGTTCTCCTCCATGTCGGTGACTTCCTCCGGCCGCTCATCGATGAGCAGCACGATCAGGTGCACCTCGGGGTGATTCTCGCTGATGGAATTGGCCACCTTCTGCAGCAGCATGGTCTTCCCCGCCTTGGGCGGGGAGGTGATCAGCCCGCGCTGCCCCTTGCCGATGGGCGCGACGAGATCGACCACGCGCGTGGACATGTCGCGTCTGGAGCACTCCAGCCGCAGGCGCTCGTCGGGATAGCGCGGGCGCAGGTTGTCGAACGTCATCCGATGCCTGGCCTTGTCGGGCGGCTCGAAGTTGACGTTCTCCACCTTGAGCAGCGCCAGGTAGCGCTCGCCCTCCTTGGGGGGACGCACCTGGCCCAGGATGGTGTCGCCGGTGCGCAGATCGAATCGCTTGATCTGCGAAGGACTCACATAGATGTCATCGGGGCCGTAGAGGTAGTTCCAGCTCTGCGAGCGCAGGAATCCGTAGCCCTCGGGGAGGATTTCGAGCACGCCTTCTCCGCGAAGCACGACGTCGCTGTCGAGCAGCTTGTGCTCGATGCGAAAGATGAGATCCTGCTTGCGCAGCCCGGAGTAGTTGGGGATGCGCAGTTCGCTGGCAAGCTCGTGAAGCTCGCTGACTTTCTTGCTCTTGAGTTCGGCGATGTCCAAGGGGAACTCCGATGGGAAGGGCGGAGGGCGCGGGCCGTGAGCACGGCGGCGCGGGCGGGATGGCGTGGAGCGGGG
>VXMG01000012.1:0-8526 GCA_009841185.1 Gammaproteobacteria bacterium | reverse complement strand
ACGGCGACCCGGGGGGTGGGGGTGGGGGGTGGGCTACCGGGGGGCGGCACGGCGCCCTCGCCCACGGCAGCCACGGCGCGCGCGCTTGTGAACACCACCCAGTCGAACCGGTCGAGACGCGCGCGCGCCGCTTCCAGCGGTCGGGGATCGCGCGGCGGGGGATACTCGGAGGTCGGCCACGCCAGCACGTCCGCCCCCGCCGCCTCCAGTAGTGTCCGCAGCCGTTCGTCGCCCGACGCGCCCCGCGTCGTCACCACCCGCACACCCGCCAGCGGCGACGCGCCCGGAACCGGATCTCCCATGCGCCCTATCGTCCCCTTTCCATGCGTCGAGCCGCCTATCCGAGCGTGTCCAGCCACTCGTCGAGGCTCGCATGGATGCCCGTATGCAGCGGCGCGTCGCTCGCCGTGTAGCGCCTGCCCTCGGTGCTGCGCAGCTCGTGCACGAGCCGGGAAAACAGTCGCAGATCGTCCATCTCGTACACGACCACGAATTCCTGATCCTGGAGTCCGAACGAATACAGCAGCAACTGCTTGATGCGCCGGAACTGCTTTCCGATGCGGATGTGCTCGTTCATCATCCCCTGGCGTGTCTCACGCCCGAAGAGATACCAGTTCGTCGTCTTGGTGAACGGGTAGACCACCAGATACCGCCTGCGCTCCTCGGCGAACGAATCGACCTCCTGGGCCGAGCGCGCCTTGCTGTATTCGGAGGGGCGCGTGTAGCCCCAGAGCGTGTTGACCGGCTCGACGATGTCCCGGTTCCGGCCCTCCGCCATGGCCCGGCGCATGAAATAGCGCGCGGCCGCCTCGTCCTCTTCCGCGCGCACCGAACTCCACACCAGCACGTCGGCTCCGGCTTCGAGGCCCTGCAGCAGATAGGGATGGGCCAGGTCCGCGGTGCCCCGCACATCCTCGAACCAGGCGCGCGCCCGCGCGCGGCGGGCCGCCCCGTCCATCGCCCAGAAGCGCGCCGTGAAACGATAGTTGGCGAAGTGCCCGAGCACGGTCGGGCGCCTCGCCACTGCCCCCTCGCTGTCGCTCACTCCTCTTCCTCGCAGATGATGATGTCGGATCCCATGCTGACAAACTGATATCTCATGACAATTATACTGTCATCTACTGTTTACTCTCTCGGCCGCACCCTACGACTTCGGAATCTGCTTGCCGGGATCCACGAAGGGCTTGCGCACGACCGTGGCGTCCCGCTCGCCACCCGGGGTGGAAACGCTGAGGCGCGTACCCAGCTTGCCGAACGCCGCAGGCACCATCGCGTAGCCGATGTTGCGGTCGAGGCGCGGCGAATACACCGCGGAGGTCACGGCGCCGATCTCCGAACCGTCCCGATGCACGGGCCAGCGGGTCATGTTCAGGTCCAGCGGGGCGCCGGCGATCTCGACTCCGGCCAGCAGGCGCGCGGGACCCTCCGCCGCGATGAGGGCGAGCGCCTCGCGGCCGATGAAGTCGCCCTCCTGGTCGTGGTCCACCTGCCACCCCAGCCCGACTTCGTAGGGGTTGTTGTCCAGCGTCATGTCTATGCCGTAGTTGAGGATGCCGGCCTCGATGCGGCGGATGTCCGACGGCCCCGTGGGAGAAATGCCGAGATCGTGTCCTGCTTGCATCACACGGTCCCAGAGTTCCATCCCCCGGGTGCCGTCCCTCAGGTAGATTTCGTAGCCGACCTCGCCGCTCCAGCCCGTGCGCGTCACCACCACCGGAATGCCCTCCAGGTCCGTGTCGGCGAACCAATAGTAACGCAACCCGCTCACGCCGTCTCCGAAGAGCCTGCGGATGACTTCCTTCGATTTCGGACCCTGCACCTGCATGGGCGAGACATCCGGTTCGCACAGCTCGACATCGAGCCCGGAGTTGAGGGCAACCCCCTTCGCCCAGAGCAGCACGTCGCTGTCGGCCAGCGCCAGCCAGAAGTGGTTCTCGCCCAGGCGCAGGAGCACCGGGTCGTTCACGATGCCGCCGTCCTCGGCGGTGATGAGGACGTACTTGCCCTGGCCGACGGCGCACCTGGAGAGGTCGCGCGGCGTGAGCAGGTTGGTGAACTCGAAGGCGTCCGGGCCGGTGATCTCCACCTGCCGCTCCACGCTCACGTCCCACACCGTCACCCCGGTCAGCAGCTTCTCGTACTCGGCCTGCAGGTCGTCGTACCGGGTCGGGAGGAACATGTGGTTGTAAACCGTATAGCTCCGGCAGCCCGCGCGCAGGGTGGCCTCGAAGTAGGGCGATCTGCGCAGCCGGGCGCCGCGCTGGATCAGGGCCATGTCGAAGGTCGGGGACATGAGGTTCGCTCCTCGGGTGGATTTCAGGTCAGGTGCGGGCCACTCGGGCCGGCCGCTCGGTTCACGGCAGGTCCCGCTCGCCCAAAGGCGCGCCCCGCCTCCCGTCGCGCAAGATCTCGCGCGCGGCAAGCCGGCCCGGACCGCCCGTGACGCCCCCTCCCGGATGGGTGCCCGAGCCGCACAGGAACAGGCGCTCCACCGGCGTCCGGTACCGGCCCCATCCGGGGACCGGCCGCATGAAAAGGAGCTGGTCGAGGCCCATCTGCCCGTGGTATTCGTCGCCGCCGGTGAGCCCGAGTTCGGCCTCGAGGTCAAGCGGGGTAAGCAGGCGGTGGTCGACGATGCGCTCGCGCAGGCCGGGGAGGAACTCGTCGAGCACTTCGAGTGCGCCGGCCAGCAGGGCGTCGCGGATCGCGCCGTCCTCCCAACTGCCCGAACGCAGCCGGTATGGGGCGTAGCGGATCTGGATGGAGGCCAGATGGCGGCCCGCGGGCGCGAGGGCGGGATTTTGCAGCGTCGGAACCACCATGTCCAGGTGCGGGCGCGCCGAGCAGCGCCCGTACTTGGCGTCATCGCCGGCACGCTCCAGGTACTCCAGGTCCGGGGCCACCAGGGTGTGCCCGGACAGGCGGTCCGCAGCGCCCGGCAGCGGCGGAAGCCCGTCGAGCAGCAGGTGCAGGGCAGCGGTGGTTCCGTGGAGCTGGATGTTGGTCACCTTGCGGTTGAACTCCGGACCCAGCCGGGGCGCTCCCACCAGCCCGAAGAAGGTGCGGCGGGGGTCGACGCCCGAGACTACGCAGCCGGCGAAGACCTCTTCTCCGCCAGCCAGCAGCACCCCGGTTGCCACCCCGTCCTCCATCAGGATGCTCTCCACGTCGGCCCCGGTGCGGACCTCCGCTCCGTGCTTGCGCGCCGCCTCCGCCAGGGCCTCCGAGAGCGCGCCCATGCCGCCCTTCAAGAAGATCGAAGAACGAAAGCCATGGGCTTCGCTCCCGGCGGCGTGGTAGAACATGCGGAAGGCGCCGCCCATGGCGCTCGGCCCCTGGCGGGCTCCCGGAAGGGCGGTGGTGGCGAGCATCCCCTTGAGGGCATCGCTCACGAACCAGTCGTCGAGCAGATCGCGAGCCGACAGCGGGAGCGCCCGCAGCAACTCCACGACGGTGCGTTTCCCGAGCCGGCCCGCCCGAAGCAGCGGACGCAGCATGCGCAGCCGTTCCCTGGCGGAAGCGCCGTGAAGGATCGGCGGAGGGTGCTCCAGCGCGATCCGCAGCACGCGCGCCATCGAGCGCAGGTAGTCGGCCCACTCTGGAAAGCGCTCCGCGTCCGCCGGGCTGTAGCGTGCGATCTCGTCCCGGGTTCGTACGGGGTTGCGCCACAGCGTCAGCGCCTCTCCGCCGCCGGTGAGCGAGGTGGCCACCGCGGGCGGATGCACCCACTCGAGTTCGCGGGCGTCGAGACCCAGGTCCGACACGATCTCTCGCTGGAAGAGGCCGGCGTCTTGCGCGGCCACGTTGACCCGGCAGCCGGGAAAGAACTCATCGCTCGCGGCGACGCCCCCGACGACCTGCCGGCGCTCGAGCACCAGCACCTTCCATCCCTCGCTCGCGAGCATGGCCGCCGTGACCAGGGCATTGTGCCCCGCGCCCACCACGACCGCGTCGTAGGCGCTCACCGTGCCTTCCCCCGCTGCCCCCGCCCCAGGTCGGCCAGGACCGTGCCGGCGGCGAGCTTCCCGGGCGCGCCCATGATGCCGCCTCCGGGGTGCGTCCCCGAGCCGCACTGGTAGTAGCCCCGCACCGGCGTGCGGTACTTCGCGTACCCGGCGGCCGGACGCAGGAAGAAGAGCTGCGACGGGCTCAGCTCACCCTGGAAGATGTTGCCCTGCGAGAGCCCCGTGGTGCGCTCGATGTCCAGCGGCGTGAGCACCTGACGGTGCAGGATGATGTCCTTCAGGTTCGGGACGTAGCGTGCAAGCGTGTCGACCACGGCGTCGCCGAAGGCCTCGCGCCTGTCGTCCCAGTTCCCCTCGCGCAGCTCATAGGGCGCGTACTGGACGAAGCACGACATGACATGCTTGCCGGGCGGGGCCATCCCGGGATCGATCGCCGAGGGGATGACGATGTCGATGTAGGGCTCCCTCGAGTAGTCCCCGTATTTCGCGTCGTCGTAGGCGCGCTCCAGGTAGTCGAGCGAGGGGCTGATGGAGACGGCGCCCCGCAGATGAGGCCCCCAGCCGGGCATGCAGGTGAAGTCGGGGGCGGCGTCGAGCGCCAGGTTGACCTTGCCCGAGGATCCGCGGAAGCGGAAGGCGCGCACCGCGCGGACCAGCTCTCCCGGGAGTTCATCCTCTTCGAGCAGGTCGAGGAAAGTGCGGCGCGGGTCCAGGCTGGACGAGACCACCTTTCCGTGCACCTCGTCCCCGTCGGCCAGAGCCACCCCGGTCACGCGTCCGTTCCGGACCAGCACCCGGGCGACCGGCGCATCGGTGCGGATCTCCGCCCCCGCCTCGCGCGCGGCCGACGCGATCGCCTCCGCGACCGCCCCGGTGCCGCCCTTGGCAAAGCCCCACGCCCGGAAGTGCCCGTCGATCTCCCCCATGTAGTGGTGGAGCAGGACGTAGGCCGTGCCCGGCGAGCGCGGCCCCAGGAAGGTCCCGATGATCCCGCTCGCGGACAGCGTGGCCTTGAGCACGTCGGTCTCGAACCACTCGTCCAGGAAATCCGCCGCGCTCATCGTCATCAGCTTCACGAGCAGGTGCAGTTGTTCCGGCTCGAGCCCCAGGAAGTGCCGGGCCAGGCGGATCAGGCCGGAGAGGTCGCGAGGGCCCAGCCGGGCGGGGTCGGGCGGGACGATGTCGAGCAGGTACTTCACCGCGCGCGCCATGAAAAAGAGCGACCGGCCGTAGTCGTCGTAGGCCTCGGCGTCGCGCGCCGAGAAGCGGGCGATTTCGCGCCAGGTGCGGTAGTGGTCGCCGTCGCGGTAGAGCCGGTCGCCGTCAGGGAGCGGTGTGAGCGTGCTCTCGAGCGGCAGGATGGTGAGCCCGTGCCGGGGCAGGTCCAGCTCGCGGATGATCTCCGGGCGCATCAGGCTCACCACGTAGGAGAATACGCTGTAGCGGAACCCCGGGAAGATCTCTTCGGTGACCGTGGCGCCCCCCACCATCGGACGCGCCTCGAGCACGCACACGTCCAGCCCGGCGCGCGCCAGGTAGGCCGCGTGCACCAGGCCGTTATGCCCGCCGCCGATCACGATCGCGTCGTAGCTGCGCGCCATCCGCTTCAGCGTCGCTTGCGCGCGGGGTCGAAGAAGGGGGTCTTCACCACCGTCGCGGGAACCTCGTGGCGCACGAACTCCACGGTGAGTTCAAAGTCCACCCGCCCGCCGGGCCGGGCGAAATCGCGCTGCAGGGTCGCGAGGGCGATGTACTTCTTGAGGATGGGCGAGAAGGTGGAACTGGTCACGAACCCGACCTGCGCCCCGGTGGCGAAGATGGGCACCGGCTCGCGCGATGCCCGGCCCGCCACCAGCGGAGGCAGCCCGACGGAGGCGAAGCGCCGCTCGATGCGCGGCCAGTCGACCTCCAGCCCCGCGAAGGCCCACTTGGAGGGCTGGGCGGCCTCACGCTCGAGCGCGCTTCTACCCACGAAGTCGCGCCCGGGCCGCGGCTGGACCGCCCATCCCAAGCCGGCCTCGTAGGGCGACGATTTGCGTGACTCGATGAGCGCCGTCCACGCCGACACGTAGTCCACTTCCTTAAGCAGAAGCCCCGCCTCGATACGGGCCATGTCGAGGGCGTCGAGGCCGGCCGGGGTGATGCCGTATCCCCGGCCCGTCTCCATGAGCGCGTCCCAGAGGTCGAGCGCGTGTTCGGGGCGCACCCAAAGCTCGTATCCCAGATCGCCCGTGTAGCCGGTCCGCGTGATCGTGACCGGGATTGTTCCCATGCTCCCCTCGCCCAACCCGAAATACGGGACGGAGGCGATGTCCGCGCCGGTCACCAGCCGGGCCAGGATGTCGCGCGAGGTGGGCCCCTGGAGGGCGAGTGCGGCGAGCTCGAGCGAAATGTCGCGCACGCTGGCGTCCATCCCCAGCCCGCAATCCTGAAACCAGCGCAGGCACGGATCCGCAGCCGTGATGCGGAATCGGTCCGCGTCCAGGCGCTGTATGGTGCCGTCGTCGATCAGCTTGCCGGCCTCGTCGCACCACGGGCTGTAGAGAACGCGCCCCTCCGGGCAATCGGCCACATTGCGCGTGACGATGCGGTCGACCAGTGCGGCCGCATCGGTTCCCGTGATCTCGTACTTGCGCAGGGGCGAGATGTCGAAGAGGGCCGCGCCGCTGCGCACCGCGTAGTACT
This sequence comes from Gammaproteobacteria bacterium, assembly GCA_009841185.1. GTDB lineage: Bacteria > Gemmatimonadota > Gemmatimonadetes > Longimicrobiales > Gaopeijiaceae > BD2-11. The sequence continues at coordinate 1,876 of VXMG01000012.1, read as the reverse complement.
CGTACTCGTGGCTCGGCTCGTAGCTGAGGGCGATGGCGTACCCGGACCAGTTGCGCCAGCGGCGGTGGTGGCAGAGCGTGGCGGTGCGCGGGTGGAAGGGTGTTTCGAGGAGCATGCGGCAAGCTGGCTGCGATTCAGAAACGCAGCAAGGTGGTGACCGCGGGTCGCCCGGGCTGGATGACGATGATGTAGAGCCGGTCGTACTCCATGTGATCGATGGGACCGTGAGGATCGCCGCCGAGCGCCTCCGCCAGTTGCGGCGTGGTGTTGCTGTGGCCCGAGACCAGATGGCGCCCGGGAGTCGCGCGGATGGTCTCCGCGAGTTGCTCCAGTTCTCCGGGGCTGTAGATGATGAGCTCGACGCCATCGTCCTCGGCGATGGGGCGGGCGGTATCGAGCGTCCGCGTCAGGTTGGTGGAATGGACGTGGGTGAAGTCCACGTCCGCCAACAGCGTCCGCAGCCTCTCGACCCGCCCTCGTCCAACGTCGTTCAAGGGCGAGTTGGGGCTGTCGTCCAGCCGTTCGGCGTGGCGCACCAGGACTACGGTCACGGCCTCGGCGGCGACCTGCGGGTCGTCCGCGGCGATGTGGGTGGGGGCCGGATTCTCCAGGGCCGCGGCCCAGATCACTCCGGCGCCAAGGACGGCGGCGAGCAACTTCGACATGGGGGTCTCCGGTCTTCAGTGGGGTTTCGGTACCCTGCGCGGGCGAGCCAATACTAGTCGCAACGTACGCTGTGGTTCCAGCGCGACGGGCACCATGGCGCGTCTCGTCGCGATTCGCGAATTTGGCATCACAATGCCCAACGTCATTCGCCCCGCTCGCCATTCGCTGGCCGTCGTCCCGGCCGCCGGTCTCGTCGCCGCGCTTGCCCTCGGCGGCTGTGCCGGAACCGCACCCGGCCCCACCTTCACCCTCCGCGAGGCCCCCGTCGATTTCACCGAGATCGGCGACGGCCTCGAGCCCGCGCCCGACATCGAAGCCATGATCGCGCCGTACCGCCAGCAGCTCGAAGAGGAGCTCAGCGAGGTGCTGGGCCACGCCGCCGGCGACTTCTTCAAGGACGATCCGGAAGGTGCGCTCGACAACCTGGTGGCCGACGCCCTGCTGCATGGGGCGCGGGCGCTCGCCGGCGACACCGTGCACGTCGCGCTGCTCAACGAAGGCGGCATCCGCGTGCCCCTCGCGGAGGGACCGATCCTCATGCGGCATGCGTACGAGCTGCTTCCGTTCGAGAATTTCGTCACGGTGCTCTCGCTGTCGGGGGAGGAGCTTGAGCGCCTCGCCGACGAGATCGCCCTCACCACTGGCGAGCCCATCGCCGGCTGGACGATGGAGCTGGACGGCGACGACGCGGTAAACGTGCGTGTCGGTGGCGACCCGGTCGATCCGGAACGCGTCTACCGCCTCGCCACGGTGGACTATCTCGTCAATGGCGGCGGCAACTGGACCGTGCTGTGGGAAACGGGGGCAGATGCGCGCCAGGACGTGCCGGTCCTCGTCCGGGACGTCTTCGTCGACTACGTGCGGGAGCGCGGCACCGTCAGCCCCACGCTTGACGGCCGCATTCGCCCGGTGGGCGGAGGCCGCCGATGAAGCGGCGGGATTTTGTGCGCGCAATGGGGGCCGGTAGCGCGGCAACCCTCGCGGGGTGGCTGCCAGGCGCGGCACCCCTCGCGGGGTGGCTGCCAGGCGCGGCACCCCTCGCCGGAGCGGCCCCGGTCACCATCCCTCCGCTCCGCGACCGCGCGCCCCACCGCTACGGGCCCCTCATCGACGATGCGGTCCGCCTGGTCGTGCTGCACACCAACGACACCCACTCCCGCATGGACCCGTTCCCCGACGATGGCGGTCCGTTCGCCGGGCTCGGGGGAGC
>VXMG01000135.1:0-8542 GCA_009841185.1 Gammaproteobacteria bacterium | reverse complement strand
CGTATGCCGATGAGACAAGACCATCAGTGCAGCTGGCAAAGAACATCGTTCGAGAAGTTGTCCCCTCTCTCATACGGGCCTTGCTCGAAAACCTTCCTGCTTGAAGGGCTGCCCCCCTCAATCGACCTGTATATGTGGGATTTCTTTCGCACGCTCGAGCCGAAAGCAAGCGTAGATTGTACCGGTCCCGGTTCTTTTGGACAAGTGGACGGCCTAAACATCAGGCCGCCTTGCGGCTGAGCTTCTCGCGCGCCCGGGCCGGGGTCATGTACCGGTGTCGCTGGAGGAGCCAGCCGTTGTTGTAGCGCTCGATAAAGGCCCGGATCACCGCTCTGGCCTCCTCGAGGGTGGATCTGCCCCGTCTTTTCGGACGGTTGATTGTTGGGGCATTGGCTTGCGCCGCCGCTGATTCTTCCGGCGCTTGTGCTGTGGACTGCGAAGCTCTTGCATAGAGCTTACTGTTTGCGATTTCCGAGAAGATTAGGAGCAGTCCTTTGATTTCCTCTCTTAATGATTCCGTGTGCTCGTCGTCGTCCTCGAGGGCCTTGATATCTTCGTCGATGGTGGCAATATACTCTTGGAGTTGTTCATCTCCCATCGTCTCCAACAGCGCCATGTGCTCGAAGGTAACTGCTACCAGTACAGCCTCGAGGCCCACATGGTCATCAGCTGGAACCGAACTCATACTACCAAGCCACGGCATTGAGAGAAGGCTGAAACGCCAAGATTAATCGACGTTCTAGGGATAAGCGCAGTCTCTGATCCCGACCAGTTCTCGCGTAAATGTTCGTTGCACCGCGTCGCCGCGCGTCCCGGTTATCGTGGTTGGCTAGTAGTAGTCGCCTAGCCAGCGATTCCGTCTGACCAACGTATAACGGTCTCCAACGGCGGAGTGACGGCACGATTCAAGGAATGGCGGTCGGCGGTGGGTGCTCTGATCCGCACGAGTGACCGGTTGTCGGGAGGGGGCACGCATGTCCGGGACGTTGCGTTCGCAGCGCGAGCCGTGGGGAAGCCCGTTCGTCCGGCTACGGGGCGCGACGCCCGAGAGGCCATGCTGTACCGGTGGTATCGCGCCCGGCTACGTGAGCGCATCCCCGAGATGGTTGCCAAGTGGGAACCGAAGGTCGGCGTGACGGTGGCGGACTGGCGTATCCGGCGGATGAAGACGCGTTGGGGTACATGCAACCCGGAAGCTAGGCGAATCTGGTTGAACTCGGAGTTGGCGAAAAAGCCCGTGTCATGCTTCGAGTACGTCGTGCTTCACGAGATGATCCACCTAATCGAGCGGGCCCACAACGACCGGTTCCGAAGGATACTTGACCGGGTGATGCCGGGTTGGCGTATGCGGCTGGACGAGCTGAACAGTGCGCACTTGGTGGATGAGGATTGGGACGCGGAAACAGCTCCCCGCCAGGCATCGCCCCGGTGACCGAGGCACGCCAGCACCTTGAGCTCCTGACGCTCCTCGCCAGCGGGCATCACAGCAGGCTTAACGTCGGAGAGTTCCTGGAGCGGGCGGTTCCTCGCTAACATCGGCTATCCTGACGTATATTGCATTGATTTGTTCCATAAGCGAATGCAGCATTCCTTCCGAAAGACTTAGCGCGCCGACCGATAGATTCCAGATACGAGGCAAGAGTTCCAGTTTGCCTAGAGTCTCTTGCTTGATCTCCGAGTTATGGTGGATGATTGCGTTTCTCACATGCCGGACATCGCCCATCAGATCGCATTCAACCTTGCTTTTCTCGACCGAAAGCGATTCCGCGATCACATCGCGGAAGAACTCGTCCCAGCGGTGATAGATCATTACTATGAAGGCTTTAGCATGTCGGTCCTCGAACATACCGCCTGGCTTCAATCCGTCAAGCAGATCGCCTTGGCGCATTTGTGCAATCGTGGATTTGCCTGGCCTTTGTTCGGAGTCGGGAAATCCAGTGCCGACTGAAAACATGTTGGTCCGCGACTGCATCATGGGTTTGAATCTCTCGTACGCAAGTGTGCGGCCGTTGATCGCGCCGGAAAATGCGCAGTAATGGCTTTGGCAATCAGAGCGAAAAGCTTCGAGGGTAGTGATCGCCTTATCGACATGCTTCTGTGGTATGTGGTTGGGGTGCTGAAGAGACACGCGAAAAGGACCACCAGTCCAGTACAAATCCGGTGCCGTTAGTGCGGTCATCAGTGATTCCTTATATACTATGTCACACTAATTCGACTGTCGGCTCACCGGCCTTTTGCGCTCCTGGTGGTTGTCCCTGTACTGCGATTTGTTTGGCTAGCTTGATAAAGGCAGTGCCTTTGTGGTTCTCAATCAACTTGATCGCCGCGGAATTAGTAAACGTCAACATACAAGCATGATGTAACGACAACACTACGTCTTGGAGAGCTTGATCTTTTTCAAGATCAACAATTTTCAGGCCCATGTCTCTACACCGATCTGCGGCAAGATGTCTATCGTGCGACTTGGTGAGCGCATGATCTCCTAATTCCTTGAGTACTTTGGCGACAGTGTTGTCAACATCAGCGTCACCTGCGTACATCCCGGTGCGCAACCATTCCTCAGTCATTTCCTCTGACCATGTAATCGCCTTTTCACATTCGCCAATCAGAGTAGGCTGGTACTTAGCAAGAATCGGCTGCCAAACCGGAATGGCAGCTTGATTCGCCTGAATCTCCCGTTTTGCGCGGTTAAACTCTTCTACGACTCCATGAGCCGCAACGCCTCCCAGTTGGGGATCGATTGGCCCGAGGCTAGATTGCTTTCCCATGACTATTTCCTTGCAGGCACAAGCGATCATAGTACCTCCGGAAAGAGCAATCTGCGGTACAATCGCCCTCATGTCAGTCTTGAACATGGCACGCAGATAGTGGACGATTGACTCCGTCGCAGCAAGTTCTCCTCCCGGCGTATGCAATATAAGATCGAGTCCGAGGCTGCGATCCATCTCATGGACTACAGTCATGAATCCGTTCTTGTCGTCATCGTTGATCCCGAACATTCGTGGATCGGCTGTTTTCTGCAGCCACGCCGAGTAGTAGACAATGACGTTTCGCTTGGTGAGTTCGTGAACGCGACGCAGGTAGTTCCGACGAACGACGTCGAAGATGCTACCTGCGGCGTTGATCTCGTTAAGCAATTGATTCCAGTTAGGCACGGTCTTCTCGGAGGTTTGCTGCGGTGGAATTGCGAGTATGAAGTATGACCTCTGAGTTGCTGAGACTCGGAGGCGAGTAAAGGTCCCTGGAGAATTGGAGCAGTTGCCGCCGGAGATTGGCGTCGTGAAGACCGAGTGTTTTGAATACCTGGGATACCTCCTGTGGAGGGGAGGTCCGCTTGCGTTGCATACGTCGGCTCCGTGTCTAAAGGAATACGAAGATAATCGAGAAGGTTTGTACCCCTACTCCGCCACCCCCTTCTCCCTAAGTATCTCCCAAACCCGATCCGGCCGAATCGGAATCTCCACATGTGTCACCCCCAGGTGCGCCAGCGCATCCACCACCGCGTTCGCGATCGCCGGCGGCGCCCCCACGGTAGCCGACTCACCCACGCCTTTGGCCCCTAGCGGATGATGCGGCGAAGGCGTCACCGTGTGCCCCGTCTCCCACGCCGGCGTCTCCACCGCCGTCGGCACGAGATAGTCCATGAACGAGCCGGCCAGGTTGTTGCCGTCCTCGTCGTAAGGAATCTCCTCATACAGCGCAGGTCCGATACCCTGGGTCAGCCCCCCGTGGATCTGGCCCTGGACGATCATCGGGTTGATGATGTTGCCGCAGTCGTCCACCGCCACGAATCGCCGCACGGTCACCTCGCCCGTGCCGCGGTCGATGTCCACCACGCAGATATACGTCCCGAACGGGAACGTCAGGTTGGGCGGGTCGTAGTAGTTGGTCGCCTCCAGCCCGGGCTCCATCCCCGGGGGCATGTTGGTGTAGGCGGCGAAGGCGCAGTCCTGGATGGACACCGACTTGTCGGGCGCGCCCTTCACCGAGAAGGTGCCGGGCTCCCAGTCCAGGTCCTCTTCGCTCACTTCGAGCAGGTGCGCGGCGATCTTCGCGGCCTTGTCGCGGATCTGGCGCGCGGCCATCGCGCCCGCGGCGCCCGCGGTCGGGGTCGAGCGGCTGGCGTAGGTGCCCAGGCCGTAGGGAGCGGTGTCGGTGTCGCCCTCCTCCACCTGCACGTGCGCGGCCGGGAGGCCCAGCTCCTCGGCGATGATCTGCGCGTAGGTGGTCTCGTGGCCCTGGCCCTGCGACTTGGTGCCGAAGCGGGCGATGGCCTTGCCGGTCGGGTGTACGCGCACCTCGGCCGAATCGAACATCTTGATGCCCAGGATGTCGAAGTCCTTCGACGGGCCGGCGCCCAGCACCTCGGTGAAGCTGCACACGCCGATCCCCATCAGCTCGCCGCGCGCGCGCTTCTCGGCCTGCTCGGCGCGCAGCTCGTCGTAGCCGATCATCTCCTTCGCCTTGTCCATCGCGGCCTGGTAGTCGCCGCTGTCGTACTCCCACCCGAGTGGCGACTGGTAGGGGAAGGCCTCCTTGGGGATGAAGTTCTCCTCGCGCAGTTGCGCCGGATCCTTGCCGACCTTGTGCGCCAGCGTGTCGACGACGCGCTCCATGCAATGCACGGCCTCGGTCACGCGGAACGAGCAGCGGTACGCGACGCCTCCCGGCGGCTTGTTGGTGTAGACCGCGTCGACCTCGGCGTACGCCTGCTCCATGTCGTACGACCCGGTGCAGATCGAGAAGAGGCCCGCCGGCCACTTCGACGGCGCGGCCTGGGCGTCGGAGTACCCGTGGTCCGCGATCGTCTTGATGCGCAGCGCCCGGATCTTGCCGTCGGCGTTAGCCGCGATCTCGGCGTCCATGTGATAGTCGCGCGCGAAGGAGTCGGCCTGGAGGTTCTCCATCCGGTCCTCGATCCACTTCACCGGCTTGCCCAGCACCACTGACGCGGCGATGGCGACCACGTAGCCGGGGTACACCGGCACCTTGCCGCCGAAGCCGCCCCCGATGTCGGGGCTCACCACGCGGATCTTCTCCTCGGAGAGCCCAACGTGGCCCGCCACCAGCGCGAGCACGGTGCGGATGGCGTGCGGCGCCTGGGTGGTCATGTAGACGGTCAGGTGCCCCTCGACGGGGTTGAAGTCGGCGAGGCAGCCGCAGGTTTCGATCGACGCCACGTGGATGCGCGGCACGTGCATCTTCTCGCGCACCACGACATCGGCCTCCTCGAAGATCCTGTCCGTGGCCTCCTTGTCGCCCGCTTCCCAGTGCCAGATGTGGTTGTCGGTCTTGCCTTCCTTGTCGGTGCGGAGCACGGGCGCGTCGTCCTCGAGCGCCTGGAAGGGGTCGATGACCGGCTTCATGGGCTCGTATTCGACCTCGACCGCGGCCACGCCGTCGGCGGCCGCATAGCGCGAGGTGGCGATCACCCCGGCCACCTCCTGCGCCTGGTACATCACGGTGTCCGTGGGGAGCACCATCTGGGTGTCCGACATGAGGGTCGGCATCCAGTGCAGGCCGTACGCCTCCAGGTCCTTGCCCGTGAGCACGGCCAGCACGCCGGGAATCTCGAGCGCCTTCGAGGAGTCGATGTTCTTGATTTTGCCGTAGGCGATGGGGCTCCGGACGATGTCCAGCCAGAGCATCCCCGGCAGCGTGAAGTCGTCGATGTAGTTGCCCTTGCCCTGCAGGAAGCGCGGGTCCTCCTTGCGCTTCATGGAGTGGCCCATGCCGCAGATCTTGGCGGAAGTCCTGGGTGCGTTGGTCTCGTTGGCCATCAGTCGGCCTCCTCGGCGGCGGGGGCATCGGCGTCGGCCCCGGCCATTTTCGCGGCGGCGTACTCGACCGCCTTGACGATGTTCACGTATCCGGTGCAGCGGCAGAGATTCCCGGAGATGGCCTCGCGGATCTCGGCTTCGCTGGGGTTCGGATTGCTTTCGAGCAGCGCGGTCCCGGTCATGAGCATGCCGGGGGTGCAGAAGCCGCACTGGAGGCCGTGCTCCTCCTGGAAGCCCTCCTGCAGCGGGGTCATGCCGTCTGCGCCGGCGAGCCCTTCCACGGTGCCGATTTCGGCCCCGTCGGCCTGGACGGCCAGCACGGTGCACGACTTCACGGGCACGCCGTCCATCAGCACGGTGCACGCGCCGCAGTGCGTGGTGTCGCAGCCGATGTGGGTTCCGGTCAGCGCGAGGTCGTCGCGGATCAGGTGCACGAGCAGGAGCCGCGAGTCGACGGCGGCCGCGTGGGCCGCGCCGTTCACGGTGACGTTGATGTTGTGTGTGGCCATCGCTTTATCCTCCTGCGCGCGCGAGCGCCTTGCGGATGGCACGGGCGGTGAGCACGCGGGCCATGTTCTTCTTGTATTCGATGGAACCGCGCCGGTCGGGGATGGGCTCGGTGGCGTCGGCGGCGGCCTGTGCGGCGGCGGCGATGGCGTCGTCGGTGGCAGCCTGGCTGGTCAGCGCTTCCTCCGCGGCGGTCGCGCGGATGGGGGCGATGCCCAGGTTGGTGAGCCCGATGCCCGCGCTCGCCACGGTCCCGTCCCCGGCCAGCGTGAGCTGCACGGCCGAGCCGGCGACGGCGTAGTCGCCCACCTTGCGCTCGAGCTTGACGTAGGCGCCGCCGCTGCCCGTGGCGGGCGCCGGGATGCGGATTTCGGTCAGGATCTCATCCTCTGCGAGCGCCGTCATGAAGAGCCCGAAGAAGAACTCGCCGACGTCGATGGTGCGTGCGCCGTCCGGTCCCGTGGCCACCAACTGGGCGCCGAGCGCCAGCATGGTCGCGGGATGGTCGTTGGCGGGGTCGCCGTGCGCGATGTTGCCGCAGATGGTGGCGCGGTTCCGCACCAGCGGGTCGGCGATCACCTTCGCGGTGTCGAGCAGAATGGGATAGCGCTCCGCCACCACCGCCGACTGCTCCAGTTGCGTCTCGGTGACGAGCGCGCCGATGCGCAGGAAACCGTCCTCTTCCGCGAGCGTGTCGAGGCCCGGGATGCGGCCGATGTCCACGATGTTTGCCGGCGACGCCAGGCGCAGCTTCAGCATCGGCAGCAGGCTCTGCCCGCCCGACATCACCTTCGGGTCATCGAGGGAGCCGAGCAGCCCCAGCGCCTCGTCCAGCGAGCCGGGGGCGTGATAGTCGAACTGCGGGGGAATCATGTCTCAGCTCTCCTTTGCCGGTTCAGGCAAGTGCTTTGGTGAGGTTTCCCACAAACTCCTGTAGCATCTTCTTCGACACGACCTGGATCATGCCGCGTCCCATCTGGGCCAGAATTCCGGTCACAACGACATCGGAATCGATCGTCACCTCGGTGCGCGTGTCTCCGTGCGCGACCACCTGGCTGGTCATGGTCATCTCGGCGGTGCCCATGCCGCGCTTGCCCCGGCCGCGGGCGCGCACCTGCACGGACCGCTCGCTCTCGTCCAACTGGAAGGATACGGTCCCGTCGTATGCCACCGCGAGGGGTCCCACCTTCACGAACATCCCCCCCGAGTAGGTGTTGTCGTCGATCCTGTCGCCCATCTTCGCGCCGGGGAGCAGGTCCGCGACCCGCTCGGGGTCGGAGAGCAGCGCCCACACGTCGGCTGCGGGCGCGTCGATGGTGAATCCGTCCTGGATTTTCATGCGGGTGTTTTCTCCGGTTATTCCGGTTATTCGGTCATTTCCGTTAGTCTCGCGATTCCGGGATCGTCGCGCATCGTCTAGCGCTCGATCATCGGCAGGATCGCCTCCAGCGCCTCGAGATTGTGGGCGGGCACGAGGCGGTCCACGTGCGGCAGCGCCGCCCGCATGCCTTTCGCCTCCGGGCGGTAGCGCGGGTCGCCCATGAGCGGGTTCAGCCAGATGATGCGACGGGCGCGCCGGCGGATGGCCAGCAGGGCCGTCTCCAGCGACTCGGTGTCGCCCCGGTCGAGCCCGTCGCTCAGGATCAACACCGTGGTATCGCTTCGCACGGTGTGCCGCAAGTGGTGGTCGGCGAAGGCGAGCAAGCACTCGCCGATGCGGGTCCCGCCGGACCAGTCCTCCACGTTGCGGGCGAGCCGCTCCAGGGTGCCGGCCATGTCGCCGGTCCGGAGCCACGGGGTCAGCCGCGTGAGCGAGGTGTTGAAAGCGAAGATCTCGGTGCGGCGTGTGACCTTGCGCAGCGCGAAGACGAAGGCGAGCAGGAAGCGCGAGCAGGCGTCCATCGACCCGCTGGTGTCGCACAGGACGACCAGGCTGGGCAGCTCGACCGCCCGCGCGCGCCGCGCCAGCTCGACCAGTTCGCCGCCGTGGGCCAGGGAGCGGCGGAAGCTCCGGCGCACGTCCACCACCGGCCCCCGCCCGGACGGCACAAGCCGGCGGCTCGGCCGGGTGGCGATGCGGTGCGCGAGGCGCTCCAGCAGGCGCTCCATGTCGCGGAGGTCGTCCGGGGTGCACTCGTCGAAGACCTTCTTGCGCAGCAGCGCGCGCGGGCTGTAGCCGGGGAGGTCGCCGTCGGCGTCGGGGACCTCAGCCTCGCCGCGGCCAGCGCGCTCGTCCAGTTCGCGGCGGATACGCG
>VXMG01000084.1:0-8584 GCA_009841185.1 Gammaproteobacteria bacterium | reverse complement strand
CGCGATGACCATGCGCTACGCGCACCGCACGCGGGATCGAGGCCGGGCCGCGGGGGGGGCAGCGGCCGGGATCGGGGAGCCGGCGGGGGGCGGCGATGGCGGTGAAGGCGTGCGCGTCTCGGACTGGGGGATCTTCGCGTTGGTAGGAGCGTCCTTCCTCCTCGCGGTCATCGGCATGCTGCTGTGGGGCTGGGGGTTCAACGAGCTATCGGCGGCCTTCTTCATCATGGGCGTGATCGTGGGCCTGCTGGCGGGGCTCGGCGTGGCCGATACCACCGAAGCCTACCTGCGCGGCTTCCGCGAGATGACCTTCGCGGCGCTGCTGATCGGGTTCGCGCGCGCGATCTACGTGGTGCTGCAGGACGGCCGGGTGGTGGACACCATCGTGCACGGGCTGTTCACGCCCCTGGAGGGGCTGCCGGTGCTGGCGTCCGCCTTCGGGATGGTGGCGGCCCAGGCGGCGATCCACGTGCCGGTGCCCAGCGTGAGCGGCCAGGCGGTGCTGACGATGCCCGTACTCGTGCCACTCTCCGACCTGCTCGGCATGTCGCGCCAGGTCACCGTGCTGGCCTACCAGTACGGCGCCGGACTGTGCGAACTGCTCACCCCGACCAACGGCGCGCTCATGGCGATCCTGGCATCCGCGAAGATCCGCTACGAGGACTGGATCCGCTACGTCGGGCCGCTCTATCTGGGGCTGGTCGCGATCGGGATGGTGGCGATATGGGTTGCGCTGGGGATCGGGCTGCAGTGAGGGGGGGGCGTCAAGTCAAATGGCAACCATCGACGCGTCGGACTTCAAGGCGCACTGTCTGGCGATCCTCGATCGCGTGCAGGCGACCGGCGAGCGCATCGTGATTCTCAAGCGAGGTCGGCCCATGGCCGAGTTGAGACCGCTGACTCGCGCTGACGCGGGCTATCCCCAGTCTGAACTCAGGGGGACGGTCACGATTCTGGGCGATGTGATCGCACCGGCGGTTCCTCCAGATCACTGGGAGTGTGTCGGCGAGTGATCGTTCTGCTCGGTCTCGCCCACTCCTCTTTTCCCTGGGCCGGTCCGGTGTCGATCTCGCCGTGGAGCGTTTCCGGCGACACTCGCGCCAGCATCTCGGCCACATCATAGGCTCTTTTTGCTCATCACGAGTTCATCGCCGCGCGGTCCCATATCGATCCTCGAACCCAAACGAGGTAGCCGGGACCTGACGTATGTCAAGTCACCCACCCGCGCATCGCGACCGCGCCGGACGGGGCGAGCGCTTCCACGATGCGCTCCTGCTGTGGACCGGATCCGTCCGCGCCGGCGGGCGCTGCCTGGCCCGCAAGCGTGATCGGGTGGTCCACGAAGAGCGGCGCGAGCGCCCGGCAGCGGAACTGCCTCACCGGACGCGGGCTGTGGCGCTGGGCGGCCTCCAGGAGGAGAAGCGCGGTCAGCGGTCCATGCACCAGGAGCCCGGGATAGCCTTCGTGCTTCGTGACGTAGGGATGGTCGTAATGGATGCGGTGGCCGTTGTAGGTGAGGGCCGAGAACTGGAAGAGGATGACCGTGGTGGGGAGGAAGCTTTCCGTCCATTCGGGGGTGGGATCGGCATGCCCGCCGCTGCCGCCCGCCATATCGTCGGCACCCGCCGCAACGGCTGTACCGCCTCCTCTGCCGGGTGCGGCCGCCTTCTGCCGGCCGGCCTGAGGCCGGGCGGTCGCAGCAGCCGGGCGAGGCGCGGCCTCCCGGTAGACGATCACCTGTTCCTCCTCCACGCACCGGCGATCCCTCTGCAGGACCGTGTGGCCCACGGTCACGAACACCAGCCGGCCGCTCTTCCCGCGCTTCTCGGTGACGCTCAGGATCTCCGATCTGAGTTCGGCCGGCTCACCGAGGGCAACCGGCCGCGGCGACCGGAGCGTCCCCCCCGCCCACATGCGCCGGGGCAGGTCGATGTCGGGCATGAAGTCGCCCCGCACCTCGTGTCCGTCGCGCGCCAGACGGGAAGCGCGGACGGGCTGCCGGAAATAGAGCCAGTGCCATCCCAGCGGGAGGGGGTCGCCCTCCGAGATGGCGCGCGGATCGCGGTCGAGCAGACCGAGCATGGCCTGGGCCGGTCCGGGCGCGAGAATGTCGGTGTGCACCCGCGTGCGCCTCTCGCCTTCGGCCGGCACCCCTGATTCCTTCACTTGCGTGCTTCCCGGTCGGCTGCCGCACGCGCCCGCGCCAGCACGCGCCTCGCCACCTCGGCGACCGGACGGTCCACCATGCTGCCCTCGAGTGCAACCGCGCCTCCGCCCGCCTCCCTGTCCGCGTCCAGAATCCGGAGAGCGCGCTCGACCTCGAGTTCCGAAGGGGTGAACACCTCATGGATGACCGGAAGCTGAGCCGGATGGATGGCCATCTTTCCCGCGAATCCCAGGAGACGAACCCGGCCGGCCTCCTCGCGCAGGCGCCTCATCTCACCGAAATCGACCGAGGGCATGTCGATGGCGTCCAGGCCGCTCAGGGCGGCCGCGTGGACGACGCGCGAGCGCGCGTAGAGAAGCGGCTCCCAGCTTGGGTCGGCGCGCAGTTCGAGAGCCAGGTCGAAGCCGCCGAAAACCAGCCCGGCGACGGCCGGTGACGCCTGCCCGATGTCGGCAGCGTTTTCGAGTCCGAGCGCCGTCTCGATGAGGGCAAAGAGCGGCGCACCATCGCCGAGAAGCGCGGCCGCGCGGCGCAGCCCGGCGGCGGTCCTGACCTTGGGGATCATGAACGCGTCGGGTTGACGAATGTCCCGGAGCGCTCTGGCGTCCGCTCGCCCAAGGTCCGTTTCGGGGTCGTTGATGCGAATGATGAGGTGGGGCGGGTCGATGTCGTTCCGGGACCCTTCGGCTGCATGCTCCGCGAGAAAACGCACGGCCGCTTCACGCGCAACCGCCTTTCGCTGCGGAGGCACCGCGTCCTCCAGGTCGATGCACACGGCGTCGGCGCCGGCCGCCAGCGCCTTGCCGAAGCGGTCCGGGCGGTATCCGGGAACGAACAGAATCGAGCGGCAGCCAAGCCGCGCATGCGAACGCCCGCCCGTCCCGGCTCCCTCCGTTGCACGTGCCCCGTCGTTCATCCTTCGCGTCCCCTAGAACGATTTCGGCATCCCCAGCACGTGTGTCGCCACGTGGCTGAGGACGAGGTTGTTCGCGACAGGGGCGATCAGGTACAGGCGGGCCTCGCGAAACTTGCGCTCGATCCCGTATTCGGCGGCCATCCCCCAGCCGCCGAAGGCGTCCATGGCCGCGTTGGCCGCTTTCCACGCCGCGCGCGAGGCGAGGTACTTGGCCATGTTGGGACCATCCCCGCGGGTCTCGCCCGCATCGAAGTCCCGAGCCGCCTGATCCCGGACCGCGGCTGCCGCGCGCACGTCCATGTACGAGTCGGCGATCGGGAACTGCACGCCCTGGTTCGCTCCGATGGGCCGGTCGAAGACGTGCCGGGAGCGGGCGTACTCCGATGCCCGGTCCACGAAGTAGAGCCCGTCCCCCACCGACTCCGAAGCCAGCAGGATGCGTTCCGCGTTCATCCCCGACATGATGTAGCGGAAGCCCCGGCCCTCCTCGCCGATCCGATTCTCGGCCGGAACTTCGACGCCATCGAAGAAGACCTCGCAGCTCTCGTGGTTGATCATGGTGTCGATGGGTTTCACTCGGAGCGCGTCCCCGGCATCGCGCAGGTCCACGATGAACGCCGAGAGGCCACCGGCGCGCTTCTCCACCTCGTCCAGCGGCGTGGTGCGCGCCAGCAGGATCATGAGGTCCGACTGGCGCACCCGCGAGATGAAGACCTTCTGTCCCGTGACGACATATCGGTGCCCCCGCCGCTCGGCGAAGGTGCGGATCCGGGTGGTGTCGGAGCCGGCATCGGGCTCGGTTACGGCGAAGGCCTGCAGCCGCAGTTCGCCGGACGCGATCCCGGGCAGAAAACGCCGCTTCTGCTCCTCCGAGCCGTGCCGCAGCACGGTCCCCATCGTGTACATCTGTGCGTGGCAGGCGGCGGAGTTTGCGCCGGACCGGTTGATTTCCTCCAGGATGACGCTCGCCTCCCGGATGCCCAGCCCCATTCCTCCGTACTCCTCGGGGATGAGACACGCCAGGTATCCGGCCTCGGTCAGCGCGTCGACGAACTCGTGCGGGTAGGCGCGGGCTTCGTCCGAGGCGCGCCAGTAGTCGTTGTCGAAGCGGGCGCAGAGCGACCGGACCCCGGTCCTCAGCTCATCGTGGAGGGAGGCCATCACTCACCGGCTCATCGTCCCATCGAGTGCATGTCGCGCCCGCCGACGACATGCTTGATCACCCGCCCGCCGAGCATCACGAACCGAACATCCTTCGTCACTGCGATGTCGTCGAGCGGGTTGCCGGGCACGGCGATGATGTCCGCGAGCATGCCCTCGGCCAGGCGGCCCCGGTCGGGCGTGTCGAGCAGATCGGCGGCATGGATGGTTGCGGTGCGGAGCGCGTCCAGCTCGCTCATTCCCATCCCGACGTAGATGCCGAACTCGCCGGCGTTCTCGCCGTGCGGAAACACCGCCGCGTCCGTCCCGAAGGCGATGGGGACGCCGCGGTCGATGGCCCGCTGCAGACTATGACGCGCGAGCGGGGTAATCTCCTCGGCCTTGGCGCGCACCAGGGGCGGCAGTTGGTCCAGAGCGATCCGGTCGACCAGGTAGGTCGTCGGCACCAGGTAGGTCCCCTTCTCGATCATGAGATCCATGATCTCGTCGGTAAGGATCGATCCGTGCTCGATCGACGCCACCCCGGCCTGGACCGCGGCCAGGATGCCCTGGGCGCCGTGCGCGTGCGCGGCGACCTTGATCCCGTGGCGGGCGGCTTCCTCCACCATGGCGGTCAGCTCTTCGAGCGTGTACTGCTGGGCACCCACCGGACCCTCCAGCGACATGACCCCGGCCGTGGCGCAGGTCTTGATCACCCTGGCGCCGTGCTTGATCTGATAGCGAACCGCCTCGACCACCTCCCAGGGCCCGTTCGCGATGCCCTCCTCCGGTCCGCCCTCCCGGATGCCGGGCGCGAAGCCCGTGATGTCGCAGTGACCCCCGGTGATCCCCAGCGGATGGCGCGACGGAATCACGCGGGGCGCGACGATGTCGCCGCGCTCCACGGCCCGCGCGAGCTCGACGGTCACGGGTCCGTCGTAGTCGCGCACGGTGGTGAATCCCGCCCGCACCGTGATTCCTCCGTACCTGACCGCGTTGAAGGCTCCGTGGGCCTCCGTGCGCGTCACGTAATCCGTGAAGAAGTCCGCGCCGACCTCGCGGGTGAGATGGGTGTGCGTGTCAATGAGGCCGGGGAGCAGCGTGACATCGCCCAGGTCCATGTCGTGCATCACGTCGGGAACGGACACGGGATTCACGGCGGTGATGAACCCATCCTCGACGACGACCACCGCGTCCCGGTGCATCTCGCCCGTTTCCACATCGAGCAGGCGCGCAGCGCGCAGGACCGTGGGACCCGAGTACATGCCCATGGGCTCCTGCGCCTGGATTGGCGCGGGCGCAAGGATGCACGGAAGGATCGGAAGCGTGCAGGCGAGCAATGCGAGGGTGAAGAATCGCGCGCCCGCGGTCGCTGGAAGCAGGCGGCGATGACGGATGCAGGCTTTCATGGCAGTCGGTCTGGTGGAGAGTCCTTCCCGTGTCGGAACCGCAGGGTAGAGCGGGGTTGGTGCGGAACCGGAATTGATTCGATCCCGTTACCGGACGCAAGCGATTCCGCGCACGGAAGAGCCGTGATCGGCCTTTCTGGGCGGTGCGCCGCGACCCTCGCCGGACCGGCTGCGGTACGAGGCTTCGATTGAGTCCGAACCGCGTTTCTTTCGTTCTTGCCATCTGATTGGCGATCACGGTATTCTCGTGCCCGTAAGTTGTTGAATCGCAGTAGAATCGCGATTGCAAACCGTGTCGTGACGAGGCTGGCGCGCTTTGCCGCGGGAGAAGGCACGAGACCTCGAAGCTGCGCAGAGGAGCTGGCATGCAATCGAGAGGACTCTTGGCTGTCGCCGGGATCGCCGTGTTGGCCCTGTCCTGCGGCGATGGCGCCGTCGAGCCACCGCCACCTCCTCCGGCTCCCGTGGCCACCTCCGTGACGGTGAGCCCGGGTTCCGCCACGCTGACCGCCATCGAGGAGACGGCCCGGTTCACGGCGGAGGTACGGGAGCAGAACGGCCAGGTGATGCCCGGGGCTGCCGTCGCGTGGGCGTCAAGCGATGCGTCGGTCGCGGCGGTGGACGCTTCCGGGCAGGTGACGGCGGCGGCCAACGGGAGTGCCACGATCACGGCGACAGCGGGCTCGGTCTCCGGCACGGCGGCGGTGACGGTGGCCCAGGTGGTGAGCGCGGTGGCCGTCACGCCCGCGGCGGATACGCTGGTGGCGTTGGGGGACACGGTGCGGCTTGCGGCCGAGGCAGCCGACGCGAACGGGCATGCGGTGGGAGCCTCGGAGTTTCAGTGGGCGTCGAGCGACGCGGCGGTGGCAACGGTGGACAGCACGGGCCTGGTGACCGCCGCCGGCAGCGGGATGGCGACGATCAACGCTTCGGCAGGAAACGCCTCGGCGACTGCCCTGATCACCGTGGCCGCATCGGCGGATTCGCCGGACCGGCGCACGCTCGAAATACTCTACGAGACGACGCTGGGAGCAGGCTGGAGGAATGCCACCAACTGGCTCACCAGCGCCCCGGTCGGCGAATGGCACGGCGTCGAAGTCGATGCGTCGGGCCGCGTAATCGGGCTGGCGCTCGCCGGCAACAACCTTGCGGGCTGGATGCCTCCCGAGGTTGGCGACCTCGATCGGCTGCGGTATCTGCACGTCGACCACAACGAGCTGACCGGCCCGCTCCCGCCGGAACTCGCGGACGCCACCGGGCTTGCCTCGCTCAAAATCGGCGACAACACGCTTTCCGGCCCGCTGCCGCGGTCGCTTCTGGCCCTGTCGCTCGCAGAGTTTCGCTACGCCGACACCGAGTTGTGCGTCCCGCCCTATGACACGTTCCGCGACTGGCTCGGAGGCATTGCGTCCCATGCGGGCACCGGCGTGGAATGCGCTCCGCTGACCGATCGGGAGATTCTGGTGCGGCTGTACGAAGCCACGGACGGGCCGAACTGGGACGACAACACCAACTGGCTCACCGAAGCGCCCCTCCGCCAATGGCACGGCGTCACGACCGATGCCGATGGACGCGTGAAGGAGTTGGACCTGGGGTTCAACGACCTGCACGGCGTTGTGCCGCTGGAACTCGGTGGTCTGTCGAATCTGCGGCGCCTTGATCTGCGGACAGACGACAGAGGGTTGACGGGACGCATTCCGGCCGAGTTGGGCCAACTGCGTCAACTACAGTATCTGGCCCTCGCCCACAATGGGTTGGTCGGTCCGATTCCGCCGGAGTTCGGCAATCTATCGAGCCTGGAGGAACTGGCGCTTCGCAACAATTTCCTGACGGGCTCGATCCCACGGGAACTCGGGCGGCTCACACGACTGACGGCACTCAGACTGGAGAAGAATATCCTGACCGGCGAGCTTCCGCACGAGCTTGGCGATCTGGCCCGCCTGAGGTTTCTCTCAATCCACATCAACCGTCTGCTTGGCCCGATCCCCGCCAGTCTGCTGCAGCTCGATTTGAGAGGGATCACCTTTGAGGACAACCTGGGTCTCTGCGCGCCGGGGACGACCCGTTTCGTGTCGTGGCTGGGCCGCATAAACGAGACGAACGGAGGCTACTGCAACGCAGGCGATGCTGCCGTGCTCGAGCGGCTCCACGAGTCCGCGGGTGGCGCCGGCTGGACGAGATCCGACGGCTGGCTGGCCGGTCAACCGCTCGAAGGGTGGCACGGAGTCGTCACGGACTCTCTCGGTTACGTCCGGGAACTCGATCTGAGCCGGAACGGGCTGTCAGGCACGCTCCCGTCGACGCTTGGCGATCTTTCCGGCCTGAACACGCTCCGGATCGGTGGAAACACGCTCTCCGGCGCTCTGCCTCTCTCGCTCACCGAACTCTCCCTCCGGGAACTCCACTACGCCAATACCAGCCTGTGTGCGCCCACAGACGGAGGGTTTCCGGAATGGCTGAACGGGGTTTCATCTCATGAGGGCACCGGTTTGGAGTGTGCGGCGCGCGATGATCGCGCGATCCTGGAAACACTGTACCGAGCCCTCGACGGACCGAACTGGAAGCGCAGCACTGGCTGGCTGACCGATGAGCCGCTCGGCTCATGGCGCGGCGTCAGGGTGGACGGCGAGGGGAGGGTCATCGAGCTGTCGTTGGGATCCAACAATCTCTCGGGGCGCATCCCGCCGGAACTGGGCAATCTGTCCCGGCTCCGGTACCTGCAACTGGCAGGCAACGCTCTCGTCGGTCCAATTCCGGCTGCCATCGGCAATCTGTCGCAGCTTGAGAGCTTGTACCTCACGTTCAATCCCATCACTGGCGAGATTCCGCCCGAGATCGGGAAGCTCTCCAACCTGAGGTTACTCGATCTCGCAAGTACCTATCGACTGGGGGGATCGATCCCGCCGGAACTCGGCAGGCATCTTCCCGAGTAGTCCACTAGGGTCTACTTAG
>VXMG01000056.1:36175-69071 GCA_009841185.1 Gammaproteobacteria bacterium | reverse complement strand
GGGGCGGGGGGCGGATCTCGGAGGTGGTGCGGGCCGCCCTGTCCGAGATGGACTCGCTGGGGGCCGAGCTGGTGGACGTGAGCATCCCCGACCTGGACAGCCTGCTCTCGGGCACCGGCCTGATCGACCTGGAGTTCAAGTTCGACCTGATGGACTACCTGGCCGGGGTCCCGGACGCCCCGGTGGCCACGCTCGAAGAGATCGTTGAGGCCGGCCTGCACCACGAGGCGCTGGACGGCACCTTCCGGCGGCGCATCGCCCGCACCGAGCAGCCCGCCGACGAGTACGCGGAGGTGATGGCTCGCCGGCAGGCCCTGCGGGAAGCGGTGGTCGGCTTCATGGACGCCGAGGAGCTGGACGCCCTCGCCTACCCGACCATGCGCCAGGAGACCGCGCTCATCGGGGCGGCGCCGGTCGGCTCCACCTGTTCGTTGAGCGCGAACACGGGGCTGCCGGCGCTCACCGTGCCGGCCGGGTTCACCGAGACGGAGGTGCCGGCGGGGCTCGAACTGCTCGGCCGCGCGCTCGACGACGCCCGCCTGGTCGGCTTTGCCTACGCGCTCGAGGCGGCCAGCCCGAAGCGGCGGGCACCCTTGCGCACGCCGCCCCTCGACCGGGGACGCCTGCCGGATCCCGTGCTGGTCGCGCTCGACCCGCCGCAGGGGGAAGTCGACGGCGCGTTCCTGCTGGATCTGCCGACCGGCACGCTCTCATACCGAATCGCGCTCGCGGGGATCGAGCCGGAAGACGCCCTGGGGGTGGTCCTGCGGCGGACCCCGGCGGCCGACGGGGACGGGGGAGGGGTGGTGGTGCTCCGCCTGGCCGGGCCGGACATCACCGATGTCACCCGCGCGGTCCCGCTCACCACGCGCCTCATGCACGACCTGCTGGACGGCCGGCTGGAACTGGTTGCCCACACGCGCACAGGGTTCGAGCACCGCAGGCTCCTGCCGGGGGGATAGGATCGGCCTCCTCGCTTCCCCCGCCGTGGTTCCGCCCTGTTCAACCACCCGAAGGTGGTGCGCGCCCTTCTCCCGGGTCCAGTTGCTCCGGCACGCGGGGGGCCCGCAGTTCGGCCGCAAAACGGGTCTCGTCCTCGACTCGTGCGAGCCGGGTCTCGAGCGAATCCAGATCCTCGCGCATCGCGGCGAGCATGCGCTCGTCACCGCGCGGAAGGGAACTCTGGTTCTGCCTCGTCCAGAAGAAGCGCAGCACCGTGTAGATCACGGCCGAACCCCAGCCCGCGGCGAAGATCGTAATCATGAAGGTGATGAAATCTCTCATTAGCGCGATCCTACCGGCCGGCCGGTCCGGCGGTTCCGGATGGCCGCCCGGCAGGGGAGATGCGCACATGGACGACCCGCTTGCCTGATACAGCCCTCGCGGGCACCTTCCAAGCCTTGCATTCCGGCCCGCCAGTCGCAGCACCCGGGCGTGCCGGACCCCCGTATCCCGACCCAACCTACGTCCGAAAGCCGGACCCTCCACGACATCGTGAAGGACCAGCAGGAGGAAGAGCATGAAGTCGCTGTCTTACAACCGTTTACTCGTTGTCTTGGCCGTCGGCGCCGCGTGGGCCGCAGAGGCATCCGCGCAACAGAAGCCCACGCTGACCTCCGACGACTACGGCCAGTGGGAGACCCTGGGCCAGGCTACGGTTTCGCCCGATGGCCTCTGGCTGGCGGTCGGCATCAGCCGGGTCAACGACGAAGACGAGCTGCGCATTCACCACACCGATTCCGACTCGGTGGTGGTGGTCCCGTTCGGCCGGAGCCCGCGGTTCAGCGAAGACGGGGCATGGCTCGCCTACGTCATCGGCATCTCCCCCGACGAGCGGGAGGCGCTGCAGGAGCGCCGCGAGCCGGTGCGCAACGACATGGGGCTGCTGAACCTGCGCACGGGCGAGCAGGAGACCATCGAGGACATCTCGTCCTTCTCGTTCTCGGGAGACGGGCGCCATCTCGCGCTGCGGCGCTACGAGCCCGCGGAGCAGGAGAGCGCGGGAGCGGACGCCATCGTGCGGAGTCTGGCTTCGGGCGCCTCGATCAGCTTCGGCAACGTCGGCGCGCTCGCGTGGCAGGACGAGGGGTATCTGCTGGCGATGACCGTGGATGCCGAAGACCGCGTGGGCAACGGGGTCCGCCTCTACGATCCCGAGTCGGGCCGCATCAGCTCGCTGGACACGGACGACGCCGAGTACCGGCAACTCTCCTGGCGCGAAGAGGCGGCGGATCTGGTCGTGCTCAAGACCTACACCGACGACGAGCACGAGGACACGGCGCATGTCGCGCTGGCGTGGCGGAACCTCGATGAAGGTGACGGCGAGGCCCTCGTTCTCGATCCGCGCGAATCCCCGACGCTGCTTCCCGGACAGCGCGTGGTCGAGCACCGCTCGCCGTCCTGGTCCGAGGACGGATCCATCCTGTTCCTCGGTTATCAGGAACGGATTCCGGTGCCGGAGGATGAGGATGCCGGCGCGGAGGAAGGCGATGAAGCCGAGGGCGATGAGGAGCAGGGCGATGCCGAGGGCGAGGAGGATGAGGAAGGCGAAGGAGACGCGGGGGAGGCAGGCGACGACGAGGAGGAAGAGCGGGCGGGCGTAGAGATCTGGCACACCCTCGATGTCGATCCGGTGCCTCAGCAGCGGGTGCGCGAGCGCCTGTTGCGGCAGCGCAACCAGATCGGCGCGTGGCACCTGGCTGACGGGCGCTTCCTGATGCTCGGCGGCGACCGGGCCGACCAGACCACGCTGCTCGAGGGAGGTGGCCACGTCCTCAACCGCGACGAGACCCCCTACGACGTGGACGCGATGTTCAACCAGCAGTTCTACGACCTGTACTCGGTGGATACCGGCTTGGGCGCCGAGTCGCTGGTCCGCGAGCGGATCACCCTGGGGGCCCAGGGGAGCCCGGAGGGCCGCTACCTGGTGTGGTTCGAGGGCGAGGACTGGTGGAGCCACGACCTCTCCAGCGGGGAGACGCGCAACATCACCGGGGGGCTGGGCGGGACCTTCGTCAACCTGGACCTGACCCCCACCCGGGAACAGATGCCCGCGTTCGGGCTGGCCGGCTGGACGGCGGACGACGAGGCCGTGCTGATCAACGACCGCTGGGACGTCTGGGAAGTGCAGCCGGACGGTTCGGGCGGCCGCCGCCTGACCCGGGGCGCGGAAGATGAAGTGCGCCACCGCGCCATGCAGCCGGACCCGGAAGCCGAGGCATTCGATCCCGGCGAGCCCATCTACTACTCCACCTACGGGCAGTGGACCAAGGAGGCCGGATTCTCACGGGCCCGCCTCGGCCAGGATCTCGAGTCCCTGATCTGGGACGACGCCTCCTACGGCTCCTTCGGCGGCGCCCTGCGAAAGGCCCGGGACGCCGACGTCTTCGTCTTCCGGCGCGAGCGCTTCGACGATTCCCCGGACTACTTCGCATCCGGGCCGGATCTGGACGACGCCGGCCAGGTCACGCGCACCAACCCCTTCCAGGACGACTATGCCTGGGGACGGACCGAGCTCGTCGAGTACGAGAACGAATGGGGGCGGCGCCTGCAGGGAGCGCTGACCTATCCCGCCGACTACGAGCCTGGCCGGCAGTACCCGATGATCGTCTATCACTACGAGCTGCTGTCCCAGGGCCTGCACCAGTACCAGGTGCCGGATCCGACCCGCTACTACAACCAGCAGATCTGGACCCACGAGGGGTATTTCGTTTTCCGCCCGGACATCGTCTACCGCGACCGCCGGCCGGGACAGTCCAACGTTGAGACGCTCCGCCCCGCGGTGGCTGCCGTGCTGGAGACCGGGCTGGTGGACCCGGACCGGATCGGGCTGATCGGGCACTCCTGGGGCGGCTACCAGACGACCTTCTTCGTCACCCAGGACAACTTGTTCGCGAGTGCCGTGGCGGGCGCGCCCCTCACCAACCTCATGAGCATGTACCTGTCGTTCTACTGGAACAGCGGGGGCACCGACGCGCGCATCTTCGAGATCAGCCAGGGACGCATGCAGGTGCCATGGTGGGAGGACTGGGACTCCTACTTCAACAACTCTCCGGTCCATCACATCGAGAACCTGGACACGCCGCTTCTGATGATGTTCGGGACGGAGGACGGCGCGGTCGAGTTCAACCAGGGGGTCGAGTTCTACAACGCCGCCCGCCGGGCCGGCAAGCACATGGTGCTGCTGGTCTACGAGGGCGAAAACCACGGGCTGGCCGAGGAGCCCAACCAGTTGGACTACCAGAACCGCATCCTGGAGTGGTTCGGGCACTACCTGAAGGGCGATCCGGCTCCGGACTGGATCACCAAGGGAGTCCCGTACCTGCAGCAGAAGGACGGCCCCCGGACGAGAAGGAGGGTGGTCAGCTAGCGCCGGGATGGCGGCTGGAAGCGATCCGGCGATGCAGGCGGCGGTCGCGCTCGTATTGCGCCGGGAGCCGGAGCCGTCCTTCCTGCTGGTGCGCCGGGCGCATTCGCCGCGCGATCCCTGGTCGGGGCAGATGGCGCTCCCCGGCGGGCGCCGGGATCCGGAGGACACTGGTCTGCGCGAGACCGCAGTGCGGGAGACGCAGGAGGAGGTCGGGATCGACCTGGCCCAATCGGGCACGCTCGTGGGCCGGCTTCCCGACCTGAAGCCGACGTCGCGCGCGATTCCCCCGCTGGTGATCGCGCCCTTCGTATTCCTCCTGTCCGAGAGGTCCGAGGCGCGCGTGGCCAGCACCGAGATCGCCGCCGTGTACTGGGTGCCCATCGCCCACCTCAGCGCTCCCGGGGCGCGCTCGGCGGTGGCGGTGGAGACGCCTGCGGGGAAGCGGGTGTTCCCCTGCTACCGGGTCGAGGGCCATCCGGTATGGGGGCTCACATACCGAATCCTGCAGCGCTTCCTGAGGAGTCGGCTGGCAGAGCTCCAGCCATCGGCAGGCGACAACGATCCGGGGATGGTAGAATGACTGTGGGAGAAGCGTTCTCCTCACCGCATCCGGACCGGAGCGCAAAAGTGAAGACGGAAGAACAGACCCGTTACCGCGAGCGCACGCCCTGGGCGTTCTGGGTGGATCTCATCTACGGCGGGTCCATCATTGCGGGCGCGTATTCCGTGTTCGTCACTTCGGGCGGCGGCATGCTCTTCCGGCTGGCCGCGGGCGCGGCCATGCTCGGCGGGGGATGGGGTCTGCGCATGGTGCTGGGTGGACTGACGGTGCTGGTGCAGGAGACCCGCATCGTCATGCACCTGGGCACGGTGCGTCTCGTGCGCAGGATGGTGCCGCTGGACAGCATCGTCTCGCTGGAGAGCGTGCGCTACCGGCCGCTGCTGGAGTTCGGCGGCTGGGGGGTGCGCGGCGCGGGCAAGAAGAAGGCCTGGACCGCCCGCGGCGATCGCGCGGTCGTGGTCGGGCTGGACGAGGACCGGAAGCTCTACGTGGGGAGCGACCACCCCCAACGTCTCGAGGCGGCCATCCGCAGCGCCGTCGCAGGACGCCGCAAGAGGGGCGACTAGGCCTCCGT
Source organism: Gammaproteobacteria bacterium (assembly GCA_009841185.1). Taxonomy (GTDB): domain Bacteria; phylum Gemmatimonadota; class Gemmatimonadetes; order Longimicrobiales; family Gaopeijiaceae; genus BD2-11. The sequence continues at coordinate 63,566 of VXMG01000056.1, read as the reverse complement.
CGCCCAGTCGGGCATCACACCCCGGTCGAAGTTGAAGACCGTCTCTCCCAGCAGGAGCACCACGGTGGTGACCACGATCACCCCGATCAGGTTCAGCATGATGCCCGCGCGCGCCATCTGCCCGACCGAGATGCGGTTGCTCCCAAAGACGATGGCGTTGGCCGGGGTCGCGACCGGCATCATGAAGGCGCACGACGCGGACAGCGTCGCGGGGAGCATCAGCGTGAGCGGATTCATCTCCGTCACCACCGCCACCGAGGCGAGGATGGGGAGAATCATCTCCGTGGTGGCCAGGTTGCTGGTCAGCTCGGTCAGGAAGGTGAGCGTGAGGCACACCAGGACGATGACGACGAAGGGCGGCAGCCCCCTGAGTCCCTCGAACTGATTCCCGATGATGTTCGCGAGCCCGGTGTCGGTGAAGCCGGCTGCAAGGGCGAAGCCTCCTCCGAAGAGGAGCACGATGTTCCACGGCAGACGCGGGATCACCTCCGCGCCCATGACGCGGTCGGCGGTTGCGAAACGGGCTGCCCGGCGAAGCGGCCTCAGCCACTTGCGGAGCGTGCCGGCCGCCGCCTCGCTCCTGCCGCCCGGCGGCTGGTTCCGGGTCGGGATGAAGAAGAGAACCGCCGCCATGGTGATCGCCACTGTGCCGTCGTCGATCATACCGGGGAAGGGCAGGAGGTTGGACCAGCCCGGAATCGTTCCGAAGCCGAGCTCCAGGTCCCGCCGGAAGATCCACAGCACGGCGGTGATGGCGAAGACGACTAGCACGGAACGTTCCTCGAACGAGATCGGACCGAGTTCGGTGCGCTCGCGCTCGATGACATGGCGATCGATCCGCACTTCCGGCGAGGGACGGTAGAGGACCTTGGTAAGGACGAACCAGCAAACCGCGACCATCGTGATACCGACCGGCGTGGCCAGCATCATCCAGGTGCCGAACTCGACCGGGGGCGCCTCGGGGAAGATGATCTGGAAGATGCGCTGGAACGACAGGTTGGGAGTGGTTCCGACCAGCGTCGTCACGCCGCCCATCGAACAGGCGTACGCGATGCCGAGCATGAGGGCGACGGTGAAGGTGCGCGAGTGCTCGATGCCGGCGGTCTCCTCGACCTGGAGCACCATCGCGAGCCCGATGGGCACCATCATCACGGCGGTGGCGGTGTTGGCGATCCACATGGAGAGAAACGCGGACGCCACCATGAAGCCCAGGATGATGCGCGCGGGTCCGCCGCCCACGGCGTGGATGATGCCCAGGGCTATGCGCTTGTGCAGGTTCCACCTCTGCATGGAGAGCGCGATCATGAAGCCTCCCAGGAAGAGGACGATCGTGCCGTTGAAATAGACCGGCGCGACGTCGTTCCCGGACATGATGCCGAGCAGGGGGAAGAGCACCAGCGGAAGAATCGCGGTCGCGAAGAGCGGAAGCGCGTTGCTCACCCACCAGATCGCCATCAGGCTCACGACGGCGGCGAGGTTGCTCGCGGGTGGGTTGGCCGCATCCACCGGAAACGCCAGCAGAAGGAGGAAGCAGCCGAGGCCGAGCCAGAAGCCGATCGCCTGCGTCCGGCGGCTGGTCGGTGGTCGGTGATCCGCCATGGTGTTGCCCTCTGGGCCGTCCGGCTTCCCGGCAGTTCAGCCGGACAGACGGTGCCGGGTGGGTGGTTAGCCGCCGATCTCTCCGGGCGCGGCCTGGGTCGCCCACTCCGGCATCACGCCCGATTCGATGCCGAAGACCGTCTCTCCCAGCGTCAGCACCAGGGTGGCGATCACGAGCGCCCCGATCAGGTTCAGGAAGATGCCCGCGCGCGCCATCTCCCCGACCGAGATGCGGTCGCTTCCGAAAACGATGGCGTTGGGGGGCGTCGCGACTGGCATCATGAAGGCGCACGACGCGGACAGCGTCGCGGGGACCATCAGGATGAGGGGATTCATTTCGGTCAGCACGGCCACCGAAGCCAGGATGGGGAGAATCATCTCCGTGGTGGCCAGGTTGCTCGTCAGCTCCGTGAGGAAGGTCAAGGTGAGGCACACCAGGAGGATGACGACGAAGTCCGGCAGCCCGCCGAGTCCCTGGAACTGACTCCCGATGATGTTCGCGAGCCCCGTTCCCTGGAAGCCGGCCGCGAGGGCGAATCCGCCTCCGAAGAGCAGTACGATGTTCCAGGGCAGACGCGGAATCACCTCCGCACCCATTACGCGGTTCGCAGCGCCGAAACGAACGGCCCAGCCAAGTGGCTCCAGCCATTTCGGGATCGCGCTCCCGGCCCTGACGCCCGCGGCGTGCGGCGTCCTGTTTCGGGTCGGGATGAAGAAGAGCACCGAAGCCATGGCGATGGCCACGGTCCCGTCGTCGATCATTCCGGCGTAGGGAAGCAGGTTCGACCATCCGGGGACGGTCGCGAAACCGAGTTCCAGATCCCGCCTGAAGACCCACAGCAGCGCGGTCATGGCGAAGACGATCGCCACGGAGCGCTCCTCGAACGAGATCGGGCCCAGGCCGGCGCGCTCGCGCTCGAGGATATCCCTCTCGATCCGGACTTCCGGCGATGGCCGATAGAGGACGTGGGTGAGCAGCAGCCAGGCCACCGCGATCATCGTGACGCCGATCGGAAGGCCCATCACGATCCAGGTGCCGAAGTCGATCGGTGGCGCCTCGGGGAAGATGATCTGGAAGATGCGCTGGAAGGAGAGGTTGGGGGGCGTGCCGACCAGCGTTGTCAGCCCGCCCATCGAACAGCCGTACGCGATGCCCAGCATGAGGGCGATGGTGAAAGTGCGCGAGTGCGCGGCGCCGGCGGTCTCCTCGACCTGGAGCACCATCGCCAGCCCGATCGGCACCATCATCACCGCCGTGGCGGTGTTGGAGATCCACATCGAAAGGAAAGCGGCCGCAACCATGAAGCCCAGGATGATGCGCGGAGGTCCGCCTCCCACGGCGTGGATGATGCCAAGGGCGATGCGCTTGTGGAGATTCCACCTCTCCATGGTCAGCGCGATCATGAACCCGCCCAGGAAGAGGACGATCGTGCTGTTGAAGTAGACCGGCGCCACGTCGTTCCCGGACATGATGCCGAGAAGCGGAAAGAGAACCAGCGGAAGAATGGCGGTGGCGAAGAGCGGTAGCGCGTTGCTCACCCACCAGATCGCCATCAGGCTCGCGACGGCGGCGAGGCGGCTCGCGGGCAGGTTGGCCGGATCGATCGGCAGGGCCAAAAGGAGCAGGAAGCACCCCACCCCGAGCCAGAACCCGATGGCTCGTCCCCGGGGGCTGGTCTGCCTGTCGTGTTCCGCCATGGACGGTTGGCAGGCAGCCGGCTAGCTGCCCGGCTCCAGGCGGGCGATCATGCCCGGCCGGTCGAACACCAGGTAGATGAGGCCGTCCGGGCCCTGGCGCACGTCGCGAATGCGGCCCTGGCGGCGGACCAGCGTCTCTTCGTCGGTGACGGTGTGTCCGTCCAGGGTCAGGCGCGCCAGTTGCTGGCCGGCCAGCCCGCCCACGAACATCGAGCCGCGCCACTGCGGGAAGCGGTCGCCATTGTAGATCATCAGTCCCGAGGTGGCGATGGAAGGCACCCAGTAGTGCGCGGGCGGCTCCATCCCGTCCCGGTGGCTGCCCACGTGGATCCTCGACCCGCTCCCGTAGTTGACCCCGTATCCCACCACCGGCCAGCCGTAGTTCCGGCCCGGCAGGATCAGGTTGACCTCGTCGCCCCCCTGCGGCCCGTGTTCGTTCAGCCACAGGTCCCCGGTCTCCGGGTGGAAGGCCATCCCCTGGGCGTTCCGGTGCCCGTAGCTGTAGATGTCCTGGAGCACTCCATCCTGTCCGACGAACGGGTTGTCGGCCGGGATGCGCCCGTCGTCGTGCAGGCGCACGACCACGCCGTGGTGGGTAGAGAGGTCCTGCGCCGGATGGGCCGACAGCTCCGCCAGTCCGCCCCGGGGCGACACCTGACGGTCGCCCGCCGTGATGTAGAGGTAGTTGTCGGCGTCGAAGGCGATGCGCGAACCGAAGTGATCGCGGCCCCGGGACTGGGCGACCCATACCTCCTCGATCCCGGTGAGCGCGTCGTTCTCGAAGCGGCCGCGGACGACCACGGTGCTGGAACCGCCGTCCTCGTGCTGCTTCGCAAAGCTCAGGTAGAGCATGCGGTTGCTCGCGAAGTCCGGGTGCGGCGCCACGTCCAGGAGGCCGCCCTGTCCGCGCGCCCGCACTGCCGGCACGCCCTCGACCGCGCCGCGCAGGAGCGTGCCGTCGCGCACAATGCGCAGCCGGCCCGGCCGCTCGGTCACGAGCATGTCCCCGTTGGGGAGCCAGGCCACCGCCCACGGGTTGCTCAGGTCGTCCACCACCGTCACGACCTGGTGCGCGACCTGCTCCGGGCCTCCCGCGACGGGGCCGGGTCCCGGGCCGGGCGTCTGCCCGTCCGGTGTGGAGGCGGCGGACGGGCTGCAGGCCGCGAGCAGAAGGACCGCCCATCTCGCACCGGAACCGAACCATCGAGGTGTGGGGACGGTATTCCTCGACCTCGTGTCGCTTTCGCTCGCCAACGCCGATAGTAAGCAGAGTTGCATCGCCCGCAGCCGCGTTCAGGTAGATTGGCACCCAGAGCGTACTATATACCGCGTCAAGCCCTTCTTCCGCCACATGCGCGCCGACCACGGAGTGTCGATCGGCGACGCGAGCGAAGGGCCGTGCCGCTCCGCCGCGCGGGGGAGGGAACAGCCCGGCGGGGCTCAAGGTAGGGCGGGCTGACCAACCGCCATGACCAACGCCTCCGGAAGCCGCCATGTCCACATCTCGCGTCGTCGTCGTGGGTGGGGGCCTTGTCGGTCTCTGCTCAGCGTGGCAACTGGCGCGGTGTGGAGTGGATGTCGTTGTGCTCGAGCGCGCCGGACTGGGCGCGGGCGCCTCGCGCGGCAACGCCGGTATCGTGGCCGCCGGCCATCCTCCGCTGAACCGGCCGGGCAAGGTCCGGCAGTCGCTCCCGCACCTCTTCGACGAGCGGAGCCCGCTGTACGTGCGGTCGCGCCGTGACCTGGACGTCTGGCGCTGGCTGGCCGAGTTCGCGAGGTACTGCACCCGCGGGCACGAGAGGCACTGCCTGGAGACGCTGGCGCCGCTGGGGCTGGATACGCTCGCGTGCTTCGATGCCATGGTGGGCGAGGAAGGGATCGCCTGCGACTATCGGCGCGGGAGCTATCTGGAGGTCTGCGTTGGCGGGAAGGCCATGGCGAAGGCACGGGCGGACGCGGCGCTGATGCGCGGGCGTGGCTACCACCCCGAGATCGTGGACGGCGGCCAGGCTCGCGAGATGGAGCCCGCGCTCGGTCCCCGGGTGGCGGGCGGCGTCCTGTTTCCCGAAACCCGGATTCTGGACCCGTATCTCTTCCTCCTCGGTCTGGCGGAGGCGGCGCGCCGGAGAGGCGTCTCGATCCGCGAGGGCGTGGCGGTGCGACGGCTGACGGCGGCAGGTGGGGCGGTGCGGGGCGTGGAGACCGCCGATGGCGAGCGGGTCGCCGCCGACGCGGTCGTGCTGGCCACCGGTCCGTTCAGTCTGGCGCTCGCGGCACAGGCCGGCAGCCGCCTCCCCGTTCAACCCGGAAAGGGATACCACCGCGAGGTGGCCGTGGGACCGGGTGGGGCGCCCTCTATGCGCGTCGCCTGCACCAACCGCGAGACGGGCATCATCTGCACGCCGCTGGAAGGGCGGGTGCGCTTCGTGGGGACGATGGAATTCGCCGGCTACGACCTGGAACTCAAACCTCTCCGGCTCGAGCAACTCACGCTGAAGCCCCGCGCCTGGCTGCCCGGCCTGGGGGACGCGCCACCGGTGTCCGAGTGGTGCGGTCTCCGGCCCATGTCGCCGGACGGGCTGCCCTTCATCGGCCCTCTCGGCGATGTCGCTGGCCTTTCGGTGGCGGTGGGTCACGGCAACCTCGGGCTCACGCTGTCGGCGGTGACGGGCGAAATGGTCGCCAACCAGGTCACGGGCACCGGTGACCCGCGCCTCGCACCCTTTTCCCCCGCCCGCTTCGGGCGGTAGCATGTTCGCATGTCGCTCAGATCCAATCTTCGCCTCGTCTTCTCGCTTGGACGCGGCCTGACCCGCGGGCTCCCGGATGCGGATCCGGGTCTCGACCCGATCCAGCTCTTCGGGCAGTGGTTTGCCGCCGCGCGCAAGGCCGGCATTCTGCTGCCCGAGGCGATGACCCTTGCGACTGCGTCCGCCGATGGCGCGCCCAGCGCGCGCATGGTGCTGCTCAAGGGCTTCGGCGAGGACGGGTTCGAGTTCTACACCAACCTCGGCAGCCGCAAGGCTGATGAGCTGACCGCCAATCCCCGGGCCGCCCTCTGCTTTCACTGGGGCGTGCTCCAGCGCCAGGTGCGCGTCGAGGGCGATGTCACCCAACTGAGCCGCAAGGCCTCGGCCGCCTACTTCCACACTCGCCCCCGCGGGAGCCAGGTCGGCGCGTGGGCGTCGCATCAGAGCCAGACCCTCGAGCAGCGTGAGACGCTGGTTCGGCGGGTGCGCGAGATCGAGACGAGGTTCGAGGGTGGGGAAGTGCCGCTGCCTGATTTCTGGGGCGGCTACATGCTGGAACCGCAGCGCATCGAATTCTGGCAGGGACGCGCGGATCGCTTGCACGACCGCCTCCTCTTCCGGCGGGAAGGGAAGGGATGGAGCAGCCGGCGGCTGTATCCGTAGTGACCGCCGACCCTCCACGCGCGGGAGCCGGGTTCTTCAAGGGCCACGGCCTCGGCAACGACTATCTCGTCTTTCCGTTCGGCGACCGATGGACCGCATCGCACCAGGCGGTACGCGCGGTCTGTGACCGATGGTGGGGACTGGGCGCGGACGGCATCGTCCTGCACTCGTCGCCGGACGAGCGTCCCTGGCGTCTGAGGATGTTCAACCCGGACGGCTCCGAGTTCGAGCGGAGCGGCAACGGGCTGCGCGTCTTCGCGGCCTGCGCGGCGTCACGGGGCTGGATCGGCCACGAGGGCTTCGCCGTGGAGGTCGGGGGCGACCGCATTCGCATGCGCGTGGAGGAAGACCTGGGCGGTGGGCTCTACGACGTCTCCGTCGAGATGGGCCGCGCATCGCTCGACCCGGCCGATGCCGGGCTCGCTCCCGGGTGGAAGGAGCGGCCGCTGACGCACCCGGCCGGGGGAACGCTCGACTGTACGCTGGTAAGCGTCGGCAACCCGCACTGCGTCGTGTTCGCCGCCGACCTGTCGGAAGCAGCCCTCTCGCGCCTTGGCCCCTTCCTGACGGCCCACGATGCATTCCCTGCGGGCGTGAACGTGCAGCTTGTCCGGCCGGTCTCGCGCGGCTCCATCGAAATCGCCATCTGGGAACGGGGCGTCGGGCGCACCTTGGCATCGGGAACCAGCTCGTGCGCGGCGGCGATCGCGGCCGCGGCGCGCGGAGTCGTGGACTACGGCGACGTCGAAGTGCACATGGAGGGCGGCACGCTGCAGGTATCCGTTTCCCCGGAACTGGAGGTTGTCCTGCGGGGACCGGTCCAGGAGGTGGCGAGCGGCCGGTTGTCGGATGGATTCCTGGATGCGCTGCGATCGGCGGCTCTGGAGCCGCGTTCGCCCGGACTGCCGTCGATGGGTTCCCGTTCATCGGGAAACAACACATAATGACGGCAGTCGCCTTGTCGGCGTCACGGACCCCAGCGGAGAAGCCGCCGTGCTGAGATTTCCGGAAGAGATCCTGCTGCTGTTGCTCGATGACGAGAACGGCACCTTTGCGCACGTCCCCAGCTGGTCGCTCAACTACGCCCTTGGCGGCGGCGTGCTGATGGACCTGGCGCTCGAGAACCGGATCGACACCGATCTGGAGAAGCTCTTCCTGGTCGACGCGACGCCGGTCGGGAACAGCCTTCTCGATCCGATGCTCGAAGAGATCGCACGGGCCACGGAAACTCACGACGCGCGCTACTGGGTGGAGCATGCCGCGGGCCGCGCCGCGGAGATCCGCGAGACCGCGCTCGATCGGCTCGTCTCAAAGGGCATCCTGGCGCGGCAGGACGAGCGTTTCCTGTGGGTCTTCCGCTCTCGGCGCTATCCGGTCGTGGACGGGAAGGCGGAGCGCGAGGTGAAGCTGCGCATCATGGAGGTGCTGTTCAGCGACATGATCCCCGATCCCCGGGACATCGTCATCATCGCGCTCGCGGATGCCTGCGGCATCTTCAAGTTCCTGCTTTCCAGGCGCGAGCTGAAGAACGTGCAGCCGCGGATCGACGAAGTGCGCAGGATGGAGTTGATCGGCCGGGCGGTCGCCGAGGCTATCTGGGACATCGAGCTGATCGTGCGCACGCAAAGCGTGCCGATGCAGGGGTAGAGGGGCGAGGCGCGCCCGGCGCAGACCTCGCGATACGCGGGTCCCGGGTTAAAGCGCCGCGGCGAGATTCCGCGCCACCGTCCGGTACGCTGTCGCAATTCCTTCCTGCTGGCGGTGGCGCCCGTCCTCCACCACCCAGTCGCCGGCCACCATCACGTCGCGCACGGGGGTGTCCTCGCCGCTGATGATCCAGGTATCGAGCAGCTGGTCCTCGTCTCGTCCCACGAGGGCGGGATGGTCGGTGTCGAGGACGACCAGGTCGGCGCGGTATCCCGGCCGGATCGCGCCCAGGCGCCGCCCGCTCGCTTGCGCGCCGCCCGCCCAGGCGCCCTCCAGCAGGGCTCGCCCGGTGGAGTGCACCTCGCGGCCTCCGGCGACGTTGCGCTCGTGCATCGTGAGCCGCTGCGAGTACTCGAGCATCCGCAGATCGGCGGCGGGGCTGACGCTGACGTGCGAATCGCTCCCCACCCCCCACCGGCCGCGGGCGACCTGGTAGCTCGGGAGGGGGAAGACCCCGTCGCCCAGATTGGCCTCTGTGGTCGGGCAGAGCCCCGCGACCGCACCCGAGGCGGCCAGGGCGCGGGTCTCCTCGGCGGTCATGTGGGTCGCATGCACCGCGCACCAGTGAGCGTCGACCGGGGCGTGGCCGAGCAGCCACTCCACTGGCGAGGCCCCGCTCCACGACAGGCACGCCCGCACCTCGGTGACTTGCTCGGCGATGTGGATGTGGATGGGGGCGGTGGGATCGGTCGCGTTCAGCGCGGCGACCGCGTGGGCCAGGTCGCCGGGGGGCACCGCGCGCAGCGAGTGGAGCGCGAGGCCGACGCGGCGGTTGCCGTCTCCCGCGAGCGCCCGCCCGAGCGCAACGCCGTCGTCGAGGATCTCGTCGACCGTCGCGACGAACCGGCGCTGCTCCTCGAGCGGCGCGTCCGCCCCGAAGTCCGCGACCCGGTAGAGCGTGGGCAGGAGCGTCAGCCCGATCCCGGTGGCGGCAGCGGCCTCGTGGAGCCGCAGCGCCATCTCATGCGGCACGGCGTAGGGCCGCCCCCCGGGGTCGTTGCGCAGGTAGTGAAACTCGGCCACCGCCGTGTAGCCGTGGCGCAGCATCTCGGCGTAAAGCTGGGAGGCGACGACCTGTACATCATCCGGCGATAGTCGCGCGAGAAACGCGTACATCTGCTCGCGCCAGTTGCTGAACCCGTACTCGGCCGTGCTTCCGCGCTCGGTGAGCCCCGCCATCGCCCGCTGAAACGCATGGGAGTGCACGTTGGGGATGCCGGGAACGACCGCGCCGACGACGCGTCGTGTACCTGCGGGGTCCCCGCCGGGGAGGATCTCGCCGAAATCGCCGCCGCCGGACACTTCGACGCGTACATCGCGCGCCCAGCCGCCGGGCAGCAGCGCCAGATCGAAATGGAGGTCGGTCATGGCCGGGGACGGTACTTCCGGAACGGGAGCACGGTCAATGAGTGGGTTTGTTCACTCCCCATCCCAGATCGCACTCACGCTCATGGTCCACCACGACCGGCGCGCCCCCGGTTCCGCCTGTCGCCCGACCGGCGCCAATCGGTGGAAGCGGCCCCTGGCCACCAGCGCGGGTCCGTCGCCCAACCGCACACGGATCGCCGCCGTGGCCGTGTACGCCCGGGCACGGCCGGAGTAGATCGCGAGCTCCGGAGCGACCAGGACGGGGTCGACATCGCCATGGACGCCCGCTGCCGGGACGGTGCCGGCCGGTTCGTATCCCGTCGTCCCGCCGCCCACGGAAACGCTGGTGTGTCCCGAGAGGCTGCGCGCGATCTCCACGCTGGCGCCCGGATGCCGGATACCCAGGTCGGACGCGGCGCCGATCAGGAAATCGTGGCGCAGGCGTTCCTCCCGCCGGAAGGACACCTGCACGGCGGCCATCCACGTCGAGTCGGGTGACGGCATCCGGAGATCAACCAGGCCCAGGAGCGCGCGTTGGCGCACTCTGAAGATGGCGCCCTGGCCCACGAGATCGCGCCGGAAGGCGTCCCCGCCCAGCGTCGTGTATCGTCCCGAGACCAGCGCGCGCAGGGGGCCGACGTGGCCCATGAGATCCAACCCGGCCCGCCACGACCCCGCTTCCCACCGGTCGGGCGGATCGACGGACAACCGGCTGCTCTCATGCTTGTGGCCGATGTCCTCACGTTCGCCCTGGGCTACCCACTGCCACGCTCCCGCGCGGCCCGACAGCGTGGCACCGACCGCACCCCGCGCGCGGCCGACGTTGCGGCTGAAGATGTTGGAGCCGATCACGCGGAGCGGTTCCGGTTCCCCAAAGCCGTCGAGCTCCCGCACCACGACCTGCGTGCCCCGGCGAACGACGATCCGGGTGTTCTCGTGGGCGCTGATCCATCGTCCATGGACTGAACCCGCGAGACTGCTGCCCAGTCTGCGAAAGAGACCCAGGGTGACCGCTGGTGCCGAGGTGCGGCTCAGCCGCGGAGTGCGGCTCTCGCTGGTGCGGTCGTCGCTGACCTCGAGTCCGAGCGCCCCCCCGAAGCCCCAGGGCCCGGCGCGCCACCCGTAGGCGCCCTCGACGCGAACCCTGATGTGGCGCATCGGCGTCGTCATCCCGTCAGCGACCACGAAGGGGCTTGGGGAATGCCGGACCAGCAAGGGAGAATGGGAGCTGACCCGGGAGGTGGTCTCGTCGGCCACCACCTGGCCCGCAACCGCCGACCGTGCGCCGAGCGGCTGCCATCGAAGACCCGAGAACTGCTGGATCCCGTAGTCCGCGGCGTCGAGGGGCCGGCGATGGGTCCCGTGCTCGCTGCCTTTGCGCAGCCGGATCGTGCCCCACGAATCGGAAGCTTCGTAGGCCAGGGCCGCCGGATTGGCCGCGCTCCAGAAATGGCCCACCCTCGGGGGCGGCGCGTCGAGCAGTCCCGGCAACGCGGGGACGAAGGGCAGAACACGATGGTCCGCGTTCTGACGGGCGAGAGGACCCCAGGCGGTGACCCAGCCCGGCAGGCGCGCATCCCGGAGCGGTGTGAGAGGATCATTCGACTGCCCGCCCGCCGGGCAGGGAGCGAGCAACGCCACCAGGGCGTACACACGGAGTTTCCTCACGGCTCGGGCCGATGACGCTCCATCAGCCATCCCAGCCGCAACGCTCCTTCAAGCCCGAAGCGAAGCGCCGGAAGAAAGCGGGATTGGAAGTCGTCGTCTCCCCGTCCTCCGGGCCGATCCAGGGCGTTGAAGGCCCAGAAGGAGAGCCGCCCGTCGTAGGGCAGATCGAGGCTCAGCTGGAGGCTAAGGAGCCAGTCCGGGACGATCTCCTCCGGGGAAGGGAAGACGTTGGTGCGAGGGTTGCGCAGATCCTCGAACTCTGGACGCGCGCGGTCCGTCTCCGCCACGGGCACGAGGCTTCCCCCCCGCGTCACGTATCCGCTCCAGGCCAGCCGGTCGGTTCCGGCGATGTTGTGCGTCCTCTCCAGAGCGAAATGCTGAATGGTGCCGGTTGCGACCAGGCCGAGCTCCGGCTGATGATGGACCAGCCGGTAGGTGAGGAGACCACGCAGCCCGGTCCGGGTGACGCTCTCCCAGTAGGGCGCGCGCGGCACACGCCAGTCGAGTTGGAAGTCACCGAAGCGGGTTCCGAAGTCGCGCCCCTCCTTGACCAGTTCCGTTTCGATGAGGGCGCCCTGGACATCGAGCCGCATGCGCAGCGGCTTCACTTCAGGAAGCCGGGCCGTGAGCTCGAGGCCTCTGGAAACCAGGTTCAGGATGTTGTCCGGGATGGCGAGGAGCACGGGAATCGAGTCGGCGGCGACGGGTGGTTCGAGGATCAATGGAGGGCTCCCGGTCCCGAGGGTGGAATCCGCGAGCGCGAACCGGTCCCGAACCACGGAAAGCGGTGTGTGGCGGATGCCCGCGCCACCCTCCGTGCGGTCGCGGAATGCCGTCAGGCTCAGGGATAGGTCGGGGACGAGGTCCGAGATCTCGATTCCAGCTTCCAGCTTCAGCGTCCTGGAAAACCCCAGGTCCGGATTCGTCGGATCCCGGATGAAGGTCGTGAGGATCGCCAGTCGCTCCGGGGGATCCGCGGGAAACCAGTTCACGTTGACGATGTCGAAGAACTGGGGTACCGGACTCAGTTGCGCGAGGGCAGGCTGCTTGGCGGTCCGGCCGGCGCCCGCGCGCAGCCGCAGCCACGGCCGCGGGGCCAGCTGCAGGTTCAGCCGGGGCTGAAGCACGCCGTCCCGTATCCCGGAGGCCCATTGGCCGCGGCCGTGCAGGAGATCCAGCCGCAGCCCGCCCTGGAGGTCGTAGCTCCAGCCGTCGCCGAACTCCCCGGTCAAGCGGTCGTCCAGGTAGATGGCGCTCGCGGCGAACGCTTGCAGCTCGTCGAAGCGATGGGGCCGCCGAAAGCCCTCCACGCCGTTGAACGTCACCTGCGGGGGAAACTCGATGTCGAACTGGTAGCCAGGGCCCGAGTTCCACTCGCGACGAAGCACCATGCCGGCACGCAGACGATGGTCCCCGCCCGGTCCGGCCGCGCGCCAGTCGGCTTCGATCCGGGAGTAGATTTGCCAAACGTTGCCCTCGACATCGACGCGACTCTGGAATCGCCCGGACAGAAAGCGTCCGATCGCCCGCCCCTCCGTCAGACGGTCGGTGAACGGAGAGGTTCCCCGAAAGTTGGGGGATTCCGCGAACGAGCGCTGCAGGGTCAGGTCAAGGGCCCCCGTGAACTCCAGCCGGAACGCGGGCGAGAAATTGATCCGCGCGCGTTCGGAGAGCCGTAGCCCGTGATCGCGGTTGGCAGACGAGAAGCCGAGCGCAGAGACCGTGTCCTCGGGAACGTCATGAACAACCTGGAACAGATCCAGCCTGGTATCGAAGCGAAAGCGGGGCATCAAGACTTCGCCCGCGGGCACACCCGGCACCGCCGTTCCCAGCTCCTTCCTGTGCGCGACCTGGGCGGAGAAGCGCACTGCTTCCGTGTCGATGAAACCGGGATTGGGGCGCGTGCCCGTCAGGTCGAGCGTCCCCGATAACGCATCGCCCGACCCCAGGCTCCACCCACCGACGAAGCTTGCGCCAGCGGTGTGGGGGTCGAAGATGGCGTCCAGGCGCGGCTCGAAGGCGCCTGCGCGGGTCTCCACCACGATCACGCCCTGGGTCAGATCGCCGAAGCGAACGGACGGGATCCCGCGGATCACCTCGACCCGTTCGAGCGTGCTGGCGGGGATGCGGCGCAGGTCGATGCCGCCTCCAGCGCTCGAGCGGAAGCGCATCTGCCCCCGAAGGTCCGTGCTCTGGAGGTTGGCGTTGTTTGAGACCGGCACGCCGTCCAGCACGATCAGGGTGCCGAACGATGCGAGCTGCGCCGCGGACGGCTCGCCCTCGACCAGGCTCACGACCGAGCTCGTGGGTGCGGCGCGCAGCGGGATCTGTTCGATGTCGTCGAGTCCCGGCGGCCTGAGTTCGACGCCCGGTATTAGTTCCAGCAATCCCGAGAGCGAGCTGGCCGTCTGGAGGTCGATGGCGTCCTGCTCGATGACGGTGGCGGTGCCGAGCTCGCCGCGGGCGCGCGAGACCGCGTCGGCCGTGACCGTGATGCCCTCCATCCTGAGCGCTGATGTGGCGAGCTCGATGTCGAGCGACAGTACGCCGCCAGAGGGGACCGTCAGGGGAATGCGGGTCGTGGCGTAGCCGATTCTCCCAACCACGAGCACCTGCGGACCCGGTGGCACTTCCACCACCCGGTATTGGCCCGCCGAGTCGGTTGCCGTCGTCAGTTCCAGCCCCTCTATCGCCACGATGGCGCCGGGCACCGGCAGGGCCGTCTCCTGGTCCACGACTCGACCGGCAATCTCGGCTCGCGTCTGGGCCTGGATCGGAACCGCCGGCACGGTCGCCCAGATAGCGAGGGCAATGCAGAGGCGGGGGCGGGTCTGCCGAGCCCGCTCCTTCATCCGTCCGGAATCACGAACAGGATCCCGTTCGCGTCGCGCTCGAGCACGGGGCCGCCTACCGCCAGCGAGTCTCCGTCCTTGTCGAGGAAGAGCTGCCCGTTTCCCAGCAGGAGCAGCTGGCGAGCCGCCCGCGGAACTTCCACCCTCGCCTGGTCACCGCTCACCCAGGCCTCCAGGCGGCCCGGGCCAGAGGTGAAGCGCGAGTCGACTGCGGCGAAGACCCCGGCCTGGGTGCCGTCCACGAAGACGACCTGGACCTGGGTGCCGGGCGTCAGATCGTTGAGCACGATCTGGATGGGGAGATCCGCGGCGTATGCGTGCAGCCCGGCTTCTCCCGTCGCCGCGGTGGGTTCGTCTTCGGCAGGCGGTTCCGATGACTCGTCGGGGTTCGCCGGAGACCCTGTTGCCGTGTCCCCGCCCTGCGAAGAGGCCGGGCCGGCACTCGGTCCCTGGAACACGAGCACCACTTGCTCCCACGCGCGCGCCAACCAGGCGCGCAGTGGCGAGGCCGGCACGGCCAGCGATGCCGCCAGGGCCAGGATCACGCTTGCGGCGAGAACCCATCTCCGTCGTCCGCGGCGATGGCGCCTCGAGGCCGCCCGGTCCCTGATCGCGCGCAGTCGCTCCTCTGTCTCTGTTCCGGACACCACCGGTTCGGGCAGCGTGTCCAACTCGGTCAAGGCCAGCGTCGCGATCCGCCCCGCGCTGTCGAGCTGGTTCCGCGCGGCCGTGCATTCTGGACACGACAGGAGATGACGCTCCATCTCCCGGGTGTCCTTCTCTCCGAGCTCGCCGTCGAGATACGCCTGGAGCTCCCCGTCAGAAAAATGAGTCATGTCGATATCCCCGCTCCCTTAGCTCCCCCACAAACTTCCTTCGTGCCCGTGCCAGCAGAGTTCCCACCGAACCCGTCGCGACGCCGGTCGCCCGCGCCATCTCCGCATGGCTGAACCCTTCTTCGCGCATGAGGAGCAACTCCCTTCGACGAGCGTCCAGATTCGCCAGGGCGTCTCGCACGATCCGGATCCGCTCGCCCCGCTCGGCGCGCTCGCTGGAGCTCGGACCCTGGTCCGAAGGCAGGAGATTCACCAGCACCAGACGCCTTCGCCTCTTTGCCTTGCGCTCATAGTCGCGAATCAGGTTGGTCGCCACTCGGAACAACCAGACCCTCAGTTCCTGTTCGCTACCCTCGACATTCCGTTCCGCAAGACGCACAAACGCTTCCTGGGCAACGTCTTCCGAAACGTCGGGATCGGCGGTGAGCCTGTGGGCGTACCGCAGGAGCGCCGGGTACACTTCCGCAAACAGGGTGCTGAAATGCACGGTGCTCCTTTTCGGAAATCCGCCGTCCGTCACATGGATGCGCGCGTCTTCCCGGCAGCCGCGCTTGGTGGGCTGCTACGACATTAACGCGCAAAGGGGCTGGTTTCTGACGAGGAAACCGGACCGGACGGGACAACGGCAGGATGGCATCCTCGAAGACGAGCCCGCTTCCAGACAGGGTTCCTTTTCTGCTCCGGGATGTCAAGCAACCGGTGAGGTGTGTCAAGAAACGGGGCGGTCGAACGTTAAGGTGATCATACCGCAGTGTTCACGACTACCGTTGGAGGGGGCTTGGGCTCGTGCTGGGAATGACTGACAGGTCAACGTCCGGCTCTCGTCTCCCAGGGCGCAGGCCGCTTTCCGGCGCGCGAACGCGGATCCTCCAGGTCGTCGCCATCGTGCTGGCAGCCCTGCTGGTGCTGGTGACGTTCCAGAAGCGCCAGCTTCGGATCGAGGTGGTCGCGCTGCGCGACACCGTATGGCGGTATGTCGACTTGCCCCATGCCGGGATGGTCGTTCCCCCCTTTGACGGGGTCACGGTAGCTGGAGATTCCGTCACTGTCGGCCATCTCCGGCGTGGGGCTCGTCAGGTCCTTTTCGTTTTCAACACCCGCTGTGGCAACTGTCTCGTCACCCTTCCGGCGTGGCGACGGATGGCGAAGGCGCTCGAGCCCCACGCGGATTCGGTGGAAGTGTATGGCCTGTCGCTGGATCCGGTGCCGGAAACCCGGGCCTACATGGAGGAGCACGGGCTGACCTTCCCCGTGGTTCCGTTCGACGACGAGCGGATGCAGGAGCTGTACAGGATCCGCGGTGTGCCCATCACGCTCGTGGCGGATGATATCGGAGCGGTCGAGTACACCCACATCGGGTCGATCTTCGGTGAAGCGGAGGTGGCGATCACCGACTCGGTGGCGAGTGCGGCTCTGAAGTAGGGCCGGTGCGTTGGGATGGGGGGCGGTAGCGGGAGTGGGAGCCGGTCCAGGCTAGAGGATTTCTCCTTCCCGGCAGTCGCCGGGATTTCAACACCCATCTCCTCGGGGGAAGTATCATGAAGAAGAAAGGCACCCTTATTGGACGGTTGATCATTGGGCTGCTGCTGGTGGCGGCGGCAAGCCTTGCGACGGCGGAGGTTGCGCGGGGGAGTGGTGAGGCGGGGAGGGTCTGCGATCAGTGCCATCGAGACAGGTGGTGCGAGTTGTGCTGCGTTGCACCTGGGAGCATCTGCTTGGATGGTGGTCAGTGCCTGTGCAACTGAGCGTACGCTGCGGCTCAAGCTCGGCAGGACGACTACGGGCTCTCCTAGGATACCTCGAAGCGTAAGCCGTTGCATTGTTTCAGTCGACGTGCGTTCCCGGACTCGGTTAAGCTACACAAGACTTGACCTTGATCAGGAGGAGCACTGGCGACCGCCAAATGGCCTTGGCCGAACACCGGATTCGAAATCGCATACCTACCATTGGCATGGAAGGGATGCGGGGCGGGAGTTCTCCTGTGCTCCCTCATCGCGTGCGGAATTGGAGACGACCCAGTCGAAATCGAAGGTCCCAGAACAGGCAATCCCGCTTTCCGAGACACCACCGCTGTGGTTCAACGAGGGAGTCTGGCGGTCACCGTCCGGGCGGACGGAGAAGTAGCCGATGCCATGCGGGTGCTGGGTGGGATGATGGGCCGGGTCCCCGCAGCGGACGTCGGAATTCAGCGGTCGGGCGGGTCATCGATACGTTCGGCGTCGACGGATTCGCTCGGGCTGGTAACGTTCGCCGACGTGCTGCCGGGTCGTTATCGCGTCACCTCCCTCCGACTGTTGAACCGGGATGAGACCCGTGCGATCAGCTTCACCCATGCGGATCTGGCAGGCATCAATGCCCTTGGGGGGGGCGGGTTGGTCACGGTCCAGCCCCCGACCGCAGCGACAGAAGTGGATGTCGTCGCGGGGCGCCGCGGATCTCTCGTGATCAGCGAAATCCACGACTGGCAGCCCGTGGTGGACTTCGGGCCTTCAGCCCAGTACTCCAATGCGAAGTACGTTGAGGTGTATAACAACGCCGACACCACGCTCTACTTGGACGGCAAAATACTCGCCTCCGCCTTCTGGTACGTCTGGGAAAGCAGCCTCAATCAACTCTCCTTGGACAACTGCAAGGAGTACAGTCGCTGGCGGCTGGACCCGGAGGGTATCTGGTCGGAGTGGCACCTGCGGTTCCCAGGATCCGGCCGGGAATACGCCCTCGTCCCCGGTCAGGCCCGGGTTGTCGCGACGCAGGCGATCGATCACCGGGAGGTGGCTCCAGCGCTTGGCTTTCCGGACTTGTCGCGGGCTGACTTCGAAGTCGTGGGCACGGGTCAGGATGTGGACAATCCGGAGGTGCCCAACATGGAGCATGTCGGACTCAGACCCTCGGTGGACGCGCTGGGGAGGGGGTTCCTGAGCCTAGACCCAGCGCTCATGATCGTGGACAATGTCGATCTGGAGTCCCTGCCGATCGAAGAGCTTCCTGTTCGCTATCCTCACCATCGCCGGTTTCCCGGCGAGCTGCTCCTCGATGTCGTCGTTGTCTATCAAGATCCCGAGACAATAGACTGGGACCAAAGAGGTTGCGATCGGCTAGTGAACGAGACGTTCGATCATCAGGCGGCCCTGATGTTGGACTCCCAAGCCGGCAACTCCATTCACCGCAAGATACTCGGGACGACGCCGGCGGGGCGCCACATCCTGCAGCGTACCCGGACAAGCGCCGTGGACCTAGAACGCGGGCCACGAACTCCAGGACGGATTTCGGTTCCGGGGGCGCCGCCGGGGTAGGACGGGACCTCGGGTCCTCGTGCCGGAACGAGCGAAGCCAAGCCGATACCGCACGGCGCGGTCCCGCTCACGACTGCCGCTCGAAATCAGCGCAACCCCTCACTGGCGCTTCAACGATCCCACCCTCCGCTTTGAGCTACCCGCGACAAGCGTCCTGACACTACGTTTCCGTTCGCGCTGCCCGGCACTGGGGCTACACCGGAGTCTGCCAAAATGGCAGACAGACGCCGACCAAGATGACCGAGTCTGCCAAAATGGCAGACAGGAGGAGGAGCTGGACAGGAAACAGACGGGGCCGGACTTGTTGATCCGCAACGTTCACGTCGCCACCATGGCGGACACGGGCGAGGCGTACGGCGTGGTGCGCGATGGCCTGGTGACGGTCGCCGGCGGGCGGATCACCTGGGTCGGGGCAGAGCGCGCGGCCCCTCGCGAGGTCACCGCGGGCACCTCCCGCACTCTGGATGGAAGAGGTGGCTGGCTCACCCCCGGGCTCGTCGACTGCCACACCCACCTCGTCTTTGCGGGCACGCGCGCGGACGAGTTCGAGATGCGTCTGCGGGGCAGGACCTACGAGGAGATCGCGCGGGCCGGGGGCGGGATCCAATCCACCGTGGCGGCGACCCGCGCAGCGACGGAAGAGGAGCTATGCGAGGCATCCGCATGGCGAATTGAAACTCTTGCAGCGCATGGTGTTACCACGGTTGAGATAAAGTCAGGTTACGGACTCGATGTCGACACCGAACTGAGGATGCTGCGAGTCGCCCGCGCTATGGGCGAACGCCTCGATGTACGCGTATCCCGCACCCTCCTCGCCGCCCACGCGCTTCCGCCCGAATACCAGGATCGCCGCGCCGCCTACCTCGATCTGGTGTGCGGGACGATGATCCCGCGCGCGGCCGCCGATCGGCTCGCCCACGCCGTGGACGCATTCTGCGAGGGCATCGCCTTCACCGCGGCGGAGTGCGCGCACGTCTTCGATGCGGCGGCGGCCCACGGGCTCCCGGTGCGCCTGCACGCCGACCAGCTCTCGTCCTTCGGGGGGGCCGAACTCGCCGCCCGCTACCGCGCCCGCTCCGCCGACCATCTGGAGTACGCGACGGAGGCGGGGTGCCGCGCAATGGCCGCCGCGGGGACCACCGCAGTCCTCCTCCCGGGGGCGTATTACACTCTGGGCGAGTCCCGCCGGCCGCCCGTGGATGCACTGCGGCGTCACGGCGTCCCCATCGCGGTCGCGACCGACCTCAACCCGGGTTCGTCCCCCGTCACATCGCCACTGCTCGCGATGAACATGGGCTGCGTCCTCTTCGGCCTGACGCCCGAGGAGGCGCTCGCCGGGATGACGCGCCACGCCGCGCCGGTGCTGGGCCTGCAGGGGGAGGTGGGCGTAGTATCGCCGGGCGCGTGCGCGGATCTGGTGCTCTGGGATGTGGACCATCCCTCGGAGTTGAGCTACTGGATCGGCGCCAACCCCTGCCGGGCCGTGGTCCGGGGCGGGGAAGTGCACGACCCCCGGAAGTGACGATGCTGGATGCGATGAATGCCGTGACGGCGACGCCGGATTCGACTCCGACGCTCTCGGGCGACGAACGCGCGGTCCTGGACGGCGAGCGCGGCCCCGCTCCGCAGTTGGCGATGCGCATCGTGGTGCGGATGGCGCGCATCCTCGGCGCACGTGAGCTGGTGCCCGTTGCCTCCGCCCACATCGACGGCTGCCTCTACCACGGCGACGGGGGCGTCGAGTTCGCCGAGCGGCTCGTTTCCCTGGGCGGGAAGGTGGACGTGCCCACCACGCTGAACGTCGGGGCGCTCGACCTGCTCAACCCGCGCCGGGTGCGCTCGGACGGCCATCGCCGGGAGATGGCGTTCAGGCAGATGCGCGCCTACGAAGCCCTGGGCTGCCGCCCCACCTGGACCTGCGCGCCCTACCAGGCCGGGCACCGGCCCGAGCGCGGACAGGATGTCGCCTGGGGCGAGAGCAACGCCGTGGTCTTCGCCAACTCGGTGCTGGGTGCGCGCACCAACCGTTATGGCGACTTCATGGACATCTGCTGCGCGCTGGCGGGCCGGGCGCCCCGCACCGGCCTCCACCTGCAGGAAAACCGGTGGGCCACCGTCGTGGTCGACACCGGCGCGATCAACCCGGCGCTCAAGGAGCGCGACGTGTTCTACCCGGTCCTGGGCACCTGGCTCGGGGCCACCGTCGACGAACGGGTCGCGGTCGTGACCGGACTGCCCGGGACCGCGACCGAGGACCAGCTGAAGGCGATGGGGGCGGCGTCGGCGTCATCCGGCGCGGTCGGGCTATTCCACGTAGAGGGGGTCACCCCGGAGGCCCCGGACCTCGCGACGGCACTCGGTGGTCAGGCGCCGAAAACGGTCCTGACCCCCGGCGCGCACGAACTCAGGCGGGTGCGAGACGCGCTCAGCACCACCGGCACGGCGCAACTCGACGCCGTCGCGCTGGGCAGCCCGCACTTCTCCCGCGACGAGTTCTCGCTTCTCGAGGCGCTGCTTCCGCGCGAGCCCTTCAGGATTCCTTTCTACGTCTGCACGGGAAGAGCGGAGTACCAGCGGCTGGAAACCAGCGGACGCCTGCGTCGATTCGAGCAAGCCGGAGTGGAGATCGTGGCCGACACCTGCGTCGTGGTCGCGCCCATCCTCCCCGCGCGCGGGAGCGTGCTCATGACCAACTCCGGGAAGTTCGCGCACTACACCCCCGCCACTACCGGCTACGACGTGGTCTACGGCAGCCTGGAGGATTGCGTGCGCTCTGCCGCTACCGGACGCGTCACCCGCGACGAGGGCCTGTGGAGCTGACCGGCGCGCCCGTCCACGCGGGAGAGGGCAGGGGCCGGCTGCTCGTGCTCGAGCGCCCCCTCAGCTTCTGGGGAGGCGTGGATCCCGAGACCGGACGGGTGTCCGACCCCCGACATCCGCAATACGGCGAACCATTGGGCGGCCGCATCCTGGTCATGGAGCGCGCGATCGGCTCCAGCTCCTCCAGCGCCATCATGCTCGAGCTGCTGCGCAACGACGTCGCCCCGGCCGCGATCGTCCTCGGCTCCACCGACGCGATCCTGGTCCTGGGGGTCCTGGTCGCCGAGGAACTCGGCTACGCAAGCATCCCGTTGATCGATGTGGGGCGGGATGGCTTCGAGCGGATCCGGGACGGCAACGGAGGACATGGGCGGGTGCGAGCAGGGGCCCGGGAGGCCATCCTCCGGGTGGCCCTACCTTAGCCAAGCTAGACTAAGCTAGATCCCCGACCGGCCCCCCGTGGAGCTAGCCGGTATCGCCGAGACGGAATAGCCTCCTACGGTAGCCCGTACCTCTCCAGGTATTGCAGGTCGAACTCGTCCATGCGCACGACGTAGACCACGCCCTCGCCGAAGGCCACCACGCGGCGCTCCATCGGCAGCTCGATGGTGGCCGTGCGCGTCCCGGAACCGTCGAAGAGGTCGTATGCGGGGGCATCTCCCGCCGCAGCATGGCGGCGCACCCACGCGCGGCCTGTCGGGTCGACGGGGATGCGTTGGAAGAACGCCGGCTTGCTGTCGGGCCACTCGTACCGGTCAAGGTCGTCGTTGCCCGGTGCCCCGCCGCGGCCGGCGCGCATGTCGAAATTGCCGTTGCTCTGCTCGACCTGGATGGTCATGCCGCCGCCGGTCTCGGCCTGGGCGTCGCGCCACTCCTCCATCTCGGCCCTCCCGATGTCCACCGGCGAATACGCGTAGCTCGGCCCGCGCGTGACCTCGCCGTCCGGGGCGATCCACTCCACCCAGAACTCTGCGGATCCGGGGACCGAGCGGGCGGCAACGACCCGGCCATCCGCCGCCACGCCCCACCCGTCGGCGGGCGAGAGCGGAATCGGCGAGATCGACACGTTCTGGTTGCCCGCTCCGCCCGAGGTGCGGCGGGTGCGGTCGATCAGCTTGACGCTCGCCAGCGTGTCCACCGCCTCCGTCTCCAGGTCGTAGCGGAGAACCTGCGAGGAGTCGGCCACCTCGCCGCCCGCGCTCATCCCGAAGCCCTGGAAGTAGATACCTCCGGTCGCGTCCACGCCTTGCGGAATCGCGAGCATGATCGGCGCCCCCATCTGGAACGAACCCAGCATATAGGGCCGCGTGTCGCCGAAGCTCAGGTCGGCGCCCATCTCGGTCAGGCGCCCGTTGCCGAGGTCCACCAGTAGGGACCTGTCGCCCGGAAGCGGCCACACGGCGTCCGGCTGGCGGTACTCGGCAGGCCCTTCGCCCACGCGGCCGACGGAGACGGTGGTTCCGGCCTCCATGTCCACCACCAGCAGCGTCTGCCCCAGCGGATCCGCCACCAGCACACGCCCGTCCGGCAGTTCGCGCACGGTCTGGATCACGGCGAACTCGTGTTCGAGCGCCGCCTGCGCCGGACCGAGGCCGGTGCGATCCTCTTCGGCGCCCTGGCCGCCGCAGGCCGCGGCGGAGACCAGCGCAAGGGCTGCGCCGACTCCCCACAGGGCGGGCGTGGTTGGATATCGGAGACGGGTGCGTTCGGCCTTGTCGTTCATGGTCTCGAAGAACCTCCGTGAGCAGGGGGGCCGTCCTTGGGACTCGAACCGTGTCCGCGTGGTTGCACGGGCCGGCACCAAGATGAGCAGTGGCCGTGGAGTCGTCCACCCGAGGTGGGGCACCCGATCCATCGCATGCCATGTGCCATACATCCAGGGACCCGATGACTTCGCGCGGACGTGCGCTGCCTGACCCCCGTGCGCGCTCGGGGGTAGACGAAGCCGGCAGGTTGCGGCCAGCTTTGCGGCGCCGGGTGTCTTCATATTCGGGGATTCCGCCCGGGGCCGGTTCCCTCGTCGCGGTGGCGGGGGAGGTCGCGGTCGGGTGGCATCCCGTCCCTTTCACGCCCCGACGAAGAGGCTACGACTCACCCATGAGGCGCATCGCACGGTTTGCGTGGGTCCTGCTTCGCCTGTTGCCGTTCCTGATCGCGTTCCTGCGCGACCGCCGGCGCTGGATCGTGGTCGGGCGCCCCGCGCGCCGAGGGCCGGGACACCACGAGCGACGCGCCGCCCGCCTGGTCGGGACCATCGCCGCCCTCGGACCCGCTTTCATCAAGCTGGGGCAGATGTTCGCCTCGCGCGCCGACATCCTTCCCGAGCCCTATCTCAGCGCCGTGGGCACGCTCCGCGACCAGGTGCCGCCCGCTTCCCCGGACGCGGTCGTGCGCGTGATCGAGAAAGAGCTGGGCGGGAGGCTCCCGGATCTTTTCGAGAGCTTCGACCGCGAACCCATCGCCGCGGCCAGCCTGGGACAGGTGCACCGGGCCCGGCTCGACGGACGCGACGTCGCGGTAAAGGTGCTCCGTCCGCGCGTGGAGCAGCGGGTCGCGCTGGACGTGGACACCGCGTTCCGGATCGTCTTCTGGCTGAACGTCCTGTTTCCCAACCATCACATGCGGGCGCTGGCCAACGTGATCCGCGAATTCTCGGTGAAGGTGCGCGAGGAGATGGATCTGCGGGTGGAAGCCGAGAACACGCGGCGCTTCCGGCGCGCCTTCGCCCGGGACCGCGCCGTGAGGGCGCCGCGCGTCTTCGACGACATGACCACCCGGCACGTGATGGTGATGCAGTACATGGAGGGCATCCGCATCGATCGCCTGGGAGACCGCGTGCGCCGGGGACGCCCTTCGGCGAGCCTGCTCATGGAAAGGCTGTCCTCGGTATACCTGCGCATGATGATGATGGACGGCTTCCTGCACGCCGATCCCCATCCGGGCAACCTGCTGGTGGCGGAGGACGGATCGCTCGTGGTGCTCGACTGGGGCGCCGTCATCGAGGTCCCGCGCTGGACCCGCCAGAGCCTGCTCGGCCTTTCGATGGCCGTGGTGCGGGAGGACATCGACGGCGCCATCGGCGCCATGTACCGGCTGGGGATGATTGGCCCGGAGGTGTCGCGCGGGGAGATCCGCGAGGCGGCGGCGGAGATCGTGCGGGTGGTGGAGGGCGCGCGCAAGGACGGACAGGCCGGCCGGCGGCGGCGCGTTCAGGAGAGCGTGCGCGAGGTGCTGGACACCTTCTACACCTGGCCCCTCATGCTCCCACGCGAGCTCGTCTACCTGTTCCGCACGCTCGTGCTGCTCGAGGGCATCGGAGCCGCCTACGACGCGCGCTTCGACTCCTTCGCCGTCTTCCGCAGGGTGGTGGGCGCGCACCGGGGCGAGATCCTGCGCACCGCGGGCCGGGAGCCGGTCGCCATCGCGAAGGACGTGTGGTCCGAGACCAGCGGGCTGGTGCGTTCCGCGCGCGAGCTGCTGGTGCGGGCCGAACGCGAGAACCTGCGGGTGCGGGTACATCCGCGCGACATCCAGGGCATCGAGCGCTCCCTCACGCTGCTGGGCCGACGGCTGTTGCTGTCGATCTTCGCCGCCTCCACCGCCGTCATCTCGGCCATCATCTACATCTCGCTCGACAACGTCTGGGTGCTGACCGCCGGGCTGCTTGCCGCCCTGGTGCTGTTCCTGGTCGTGCTGGTCGTCCCCGCGCACCTGCTGGACAACCCGTTGCGCCACGCGCGCGGGCTGGGATCGCGTCGATGGCAGCCGTAGCGGGCCGGAAGACGGCGGAGCGCGAGATGGCCCGCTCGCTCGCGGAGGGGTGCGGCGCGGGTGAGCGGGCGGCGCTGGCGCGGGCCATTTCGGTGGTGGAGGACCGCCGCCCGGGCTTCCGCGAGCTGCTGGCACAGGTGGCCGGGCACGGCCGCCGGGCCCACCGGACGGGAATCACCGGTCCGCCCGGGGCGGGGAAGTCGACCTTGGCGGCGGCGCTCGCCCGGGTTTGGCGCGGCGCGGGCGAGGAGGTGGCGATCGTGGCGGTGGATCCCACCTCGCCCTACTCCGGGGGCGCACTGCTGGGAGACCGTGTGCGCATGGCGCCGCTCCGGCTCGACCGGGGCGTCTTCATCCGCTCGATGGCGACGCGCGGGGCGGGCGGCGGCCTGGCCGAGGCGGTGCACGACGTGATCGACCTCATGGAGGGGAGCGGATTCGGCCGCATCCTTCTGGAGACCGTGGGGGTCGGCCAGACCGAGCTGGGGGTGGCGGAAGCCGCCGATACGGTGGTGGTGGTGCTCACGCCCGAATCGGGCGACGAAGTGCAGGCCATGAAGGCCGGGCTTGCCGAGGTGGCCGACATCTTCGTGGTCAACAAGGCGGACCGCCCGGAGGCTCGCGCGCTCGTGCGGCGGGTGCGCGACGCGGTCGGGCTGCGTCGCGGCCGGGGCGGCGGGGGCCGCGACGCCGACGTGCTCGCGGAGGAAGCCGGCGCGCCCGGATGGAACCCCCCCGTGCTCACAGCGGTCGCCACTGCGGGCGAAGGGATCATCGCGTTGGCGGACGCCATCGAGGACCACCGCCGCAGCCTCGCGGAATCGGGGGCGCTGGAGGCGCGCCGCATCGCCCGCGCGGAAGCGCGCATACGGGCGGAAGTGCGTGCCGCTCTGGAGACGCGCCTCGGCCGGGTTGCCGGGGGCGGCGGATTCGCGGAGGCGGCGCGGATGGTGGCCGGCGGGCGGGAGACGGTGTACGAAGCGGCACAACGCCTGCTCGTCGGCGGAGGTATCCTGTCCGGGGACCTGGAGCCATGACCACGATACACCGCAGGATCCGCGTCCTGGTGGCGAAGCCGGGACTGGACGGCCACGACCGCGGGGCGCGCGTCATCGTGAGCGCCTTCCGCGACGCCGGCTTCGAGGTGGTCTACACCGGTCTTCACCAGACGCCGGAGGCGATCGTCGAAGCCGCCCTGCAGGAGGACGCGGACGTGGTGGCGCTGTCGATTCTCTCGGGCGCCCACATGACCCTCCTGCCCCGGGTGAAGGCGCTCCTCGACGACGCGGGGCTGGGCGACGTCCTGGTCACCGGGGGCGGCATCATCCCGGACCAGGATGCGAAGGCGCTCCACGCCTCGGGCATCGGCCGGCTCTTCGGGCCCGGCACGCGCACCGGGGACGCGGTCGCCTACATCCGCACCTGGTTCGCTTCGTCGGGGCGGGGTGCGACATGAGCCCACGGAGCGCGGGATCGGCTCGCGCCGGGAAGGCCGGGCGTGCGTCCGCGGGGGACCCCGCCGTCCCCCGGGTGCGCAGGCTCGCCGAAGAGCTCGAGGAGCTGCGGGCGCGGCTGCGGCTGGGGGGCGGGACGAAGCGCATCGAACGCGAGCACGCCCGGGGCAAGTGGACGGCCCGCGAACGGGTTGCCGCGCTGCTCGACCCCGGCGATACCTTCGTCGAGATCGGCCTGCTGGTGGCGCACGACCTCTACGACGGGCGGGCGCCCGCAGCCGGGGTGGTCACCGGCGTGGGCCGGATCCACGGGCGCGAGGTGGTCGTGGTCGCCAACGACGCGACCGTCAAGGCGGGGGCCTGGTGGCCCGAGACCATCGCCAAGATCCTGCGCGCGCAGGAGATCGCCATGCGCTGCCGCATCCCCATCGTCTATCTCGTGGACTCGGCGGGCGTCAACCTGCCGTACCAGGGAGGCGTTTTCCCCGGGAAGTACGGGGCGGCGCGCATCTTCTACTACAACTCGCTCATGCGCCGCTACCTGGGCATCCCGCAGATCGCTGCGGTCATGGGGCCCTGCATCGCCGGGGGCGCCTACCTGCCCGCGCTCTCGGACGTGATCGTGATGGTCGAGGGCACCAGCTTCATGGGGCTCGGGGGGCCCAACCTGGTCAAGGGCGCCATCGGGCAGACGGTCGAGGCTGAGGAGCTGGGAGGCGCGCGCATGCACACATCGGTCAGCGGGGTCGCCCATTACCTCGCAGAGGACGATCCGGCCTGCATCGAGAAGATACGCGTGCTGATCGAGGCGTTGCCGCGCTGGGATGGCTCGGGGGCCGTGGGGGGGGGGGGCGCGCCCCCCCCCCCACCCACCACCCCCCCCCCCCCCCCCTCGGCGCCGCCATAACCCAA
>VXMG01000056.1:0-36165 GCA_009841185.1 Gammaproteobacteria bacterium | reverse complement strand
TTTTTTTTTCTCTGCTCGGCCCACTCACTTTTTTTACTTTTTTTTTCTTGTTGCAAGTCTCTTTTTTTTTTATGTGGGGGGCGTCCGGGCAGGCGTCGCGCCCGGACACAACCGGCTCCCCCGGATCGCGGCAGGGGAGCCCGTCTTCCCCCATCGGCCCGGCCCGCCCTGCGGAGGACCTCTACGATCTCCTCCCCGACGATCACCGGCATCCCTACGACATGCCGGAGGTGCTGCGCTGCATCCTGGACGAGCCCGGGCTGGTGGAGTATCAGCCCGAGTACGCCCCCGAGATGATGTGCGGAACCGGCGCCATCGACGGGATGCAGATCGCGGTCATCGCCAACGCGCGCGGAATGGTGCGCGATGCGGAGGGCGGGCCGCCCCGGTTCGGGGGCATCGTCTACACAAAGAGCGCGGAGAAGGTCGCCGGCTTCATCGAGACCATGAATCGCCGCCGCCGGCCGCTGCTCTTCGTGCAGGACGTGTCCGGTTTCATGGTGGGACCGAAGGCGGAGCGCTCGGGCATCATCCGGGCGGGCGCGCATTTCGTCGAGGCGATGGCGAGCGCGACCGTGCCCAAGCTGGTGCTGACCCTCAACCACGCCTCCGGCGCGGGCTACTACGCGATGGCGGGCCAGGGGTTCGATCCGGACTTCATCCTTTCCCTTCCGACGGGGAGGATGGGGGTGATGGAGGGCGAGAGCGCGGTCATGGCGCTCTTCAGCCGGCAGCTCGAGGAGTTGCGCGAGCGCGGTGAAGTGCCGGACGAGGAGCTGCGCACCCGCATGGACGAGGTGCGGGAGGACTACGACCGCCAGCTGGACGCCCGCTTCGCCGGCGCCCGCGGGTTCGTGGACGAGGTCGTGCTGCCCGGGGAACTGCGCGGAGCGATGGCGCTGCTGCTGCGGGCGGCGCTCAACAATCCGGGGCCGCACCTGGGGGCGTTCCACCTGCCGCCGGGCGTGGTCTGATGGGAAGAGTCGGTGGCGCGCGCACGGTGCGCGTCGCGGGCGCCGGGGGTTTCTGGGGCGACGACCTGGATGCGCCGGTGCGGCAGGTCGAGGATGGACCGATCGACTACCTGGTCATGGACTACCTGGCCGAGGTGACCATGTCCATCCTGCACAAGCAACGCGCCCGCGACCCGGAGGCGGGATACGCGCGCGACTTCGTGGCGCTGATGGAGCGGATCCTCCCGGCATGCCTGGAGCGCGGCATCCGGGTGGTCGCCAACGCCGGCGGGGTCAATCCCGGAGGATGCGCCGATCAGGTGGCGCGGGCGGCCCGGCGCGCGCGGGTCGGCGGCCGCCTCCGGCTGGGGATCGTGACCGGCGACGACCTCATGCCCCGGCTGGACGAGTTGCTCGCCGCTGGCCACGAGCTGCGCAACATGGAGACCGGCGAGCCGCTGGCGGGCATCCGCGAGCGGGTGACGGGGGCGAATGTCTACCTGGGGGCCTTCCCGATCGCGGAGGCGTTGGGACGGGGCGCCCACGTGGTGGTAGCCGGGCGCTGCGTGGACGCGGCGCTCACGCTGGCGCCCCTGCTGCACGAGTTCGGCTGGGCGGCGGACGACCACGACCGCCTGGCCGCCGGGGTGGTGGCGGGACACGTCAACGAATGCGGCGCCCAGTGCACCGGCGGAAACGCCATGCCGGAATGGTGGACCATCCCCGACCTCGACCGGGTGGGCTTTCCCATCATCGAGGCCGAGCCATCCGGCGACTTCGTGGTCACCAAGCACGAGGGGTCGGGGGGGCGCGTGAGCC
Organism: Gammaproteobacteria bacterium; assembly: GCA_009841185.1. GTDB lineage: Bacteria > Gemmatimonadota > Gemmatimonadetes > Longimicrobiales > Gaopeijiaceae > BD2-11. The sequence continues at coordinate 34,393 of VXMG01000056.1, read as the reverse complement.
CCGCCACCGTCACCGAGCAGATCGTGTACGAGATCGGCGACCCGGCCGCCTACCCCACCCCGGACGTGGTCGCGGACTTCACCACCGTCCGCCTGAGCGGGGCGGGGAAGGACCGGGTGCGGGTGACGGGTGCGCGCGGGCGCCCGCCCACCGGCTGGCTCAAGGCTTCCATCGTGTACGCGGGGGGGTGGCGGGCGGTCGGAACGCTCGTGTACGCCTGGCCGGACGCGGCCGCCAAGGCGCGCGCGGCCGCCCGGGTCCTGCGGGCCCGCCTCGACCGGCTGGGGCTCCGCTTCGACGAGGTGCGCACCGACCTCGTGGGGTGGGACTCTACACACGGGCCGCTGGCGGGCCCGCCGCCGCCGGATCTCCCCGAAGTGCAGTTGCGGGTCGCCGTTCGCGACCGCGAACGCGCCCCGGTGGAGCGCTTCACGCGCGAGGTCGCGCCACTGGTGCTTACCGGCCCGCCCTCCGTCACCGGCTTCGGGGAAGGCCGCCCGCGCGTGCGCGAGGTCGCGGCCTTCTGGCCCGCCCTGGTGCCGCGCGAGGCCGTGGAGCCCTTCGTACGTGTCGAGACGCGCGAGGCATGATCGTCGCTCGACGGGTACGCAGCGGGGAATCTGTCCCAACGCCGTGGCGGCCCGGACTCCGCAGGACCGCTGGCCGTTTCCCTTCCGGGCACAAGGCTGCAATCTTCTCTCGGGCGCTCGCATGCCGGACCTGAGCAAGCGGGCGCGGAACCCGCGGGAGGCCCTGACCATGGCGGCGGTCAAACTGGTCGAGTTGGCGCACGCACGCTCGGGCGACAAAGGCGATGTAGTCAACATCGGTGTGGTGGCCTACGAGCCGGAGCACTATCCGTTGCTCGTCCGGACGCTGACGGCCGCGCGGGTACAGGAGCACTTCGGCGACATCGTCCAGGGGAAGGTGGTGCGCTACGAGCTTCCCAACCTTTGCGCCCTCAACTTCGTGCTGCCCGGGGCGCTCGGGGGCGGTGGCACCGTGTCATTGATGATGGACGCCCAGGGCAAGGTGTTTTCGACTGCGCTGCTGCGCATGGACATGGAAATGCCGGACGAGGTCGCGGGACGCGTGCGGGGGCGGGGCAGGCTCCCGCAGTCGCCGCACCCCAACGGGGAGGACACGCACGGATGAGCGCTGAAGAGCGGTTGCTGCACCGAGTCGAGGACCGGGTGTTGACGCTGACCCTCAACCGCCCGCACAAGCGCAACGCGCTTGACTCGCACACGGTGCAGGCGCTGAAGGCGGCGCTCGTTCAGGCGCGCACCGACTCGGCCGTGCGTGTCGTGGTTCTGCGCGGAGCCGGACCCGACTTCTGCGCCGGCGCGGACCTCGTTGAGATGGACCGGATCACCAGCATGGGGCCGGAGAAGATCCACGCCGATGCGCTACGAATGGGCGATCTCTTCGTCCAGATGCGCGACCTGACCAAGCCGCTGGTCGCGGCGGTTCACGGCCGGGCGCTCGGCGGCGGATGCGGCCTCGCAACCGCCTGCGATGTGGTCCTTGTACACGAGGATGCGGAACTGGGCTACCCGGAAGTGCACCTGGGCTTCGTGCCCGCCCTGGTGATGACCGTGCTCCGGCGCAAGGTGTCGGAAGGACGCGTGTTCGAGTTGGCGACCCTCGGGGAACGCTTCTCCGCGGCCGATGCCCTGGAATGGGGCATCGCGACCCGGGTGATGCCCGCGAACGACTTCGAGGGATCGGTCATGGCCTACGCCACGGAACTGGCCCGGCGGGCTCCCTCCTCCGTCGCCCTTTCCAAGACGCTTCTCTACGATCTCGACAGTCTCGGCTTCAAGGATGGCATCGCGCGGGCCGCCCAGATCAACGTCGCCGCCCGCCTGACGCACACCTGCCGGGAAGGGGTGCGCAGATTCCTTGAACGGAAGAAGCGGGGATGACCGTGCTGTTCATCTTCGCGAGCCGTTCACGTCCCCGGGAGGACCGCTATCTGCACGCGCGCGTCGCCCTCATGTGCGTGGGTGCCGGGCTTGGACTCGCGGGCATGCTGCTCGATATCGGCTGGCTGATCTGGATCGCGCTGGCAGCCCTGCTGGCCGGACTGGCGCTGCGCCACCTGCGCACCCGCGGCCGGGATGCGGACGAGGAGGGCGTGGAGCCGCTCTGACGCGCCGGCGGGCCGGTGCCTTGTCGCCCGCGATCAGTGCGGGCCGCCCTCAGGCCTCGGCCCCGTAGGGCAGCATCGAAGGCGCCGCAAGCAGCAGGGCCACCAGGGCGGCCCGCTCCGGCATGCGCTCCAGGACCACGTGCTCGTGGCTGGCGTGCGCCCCCGCTCCGACCGCGCCCAGGCCATCGAGGGTGGGCGTGTACAGGCTCGTGGTGTTGCCGTCCGACCCTCCGCCGGAGGACGACTCCTCCATCTCCAGCCCCAACTGTGCCCCGGCCTCCCGCGCCAGCTCCCAGAGCCGGCGGTTGCCCGGGGTCTGCTCCATGGGGGGACGGTCCATCTCGCCCCGGATCTCGACGGAAGCCCCGGATGCCGTGGCCTCGATGGCGCGGATGGCCCGCTCGACCCTGCGCGCGTCGGCGAGGGTGGGCACGCGCACGTCCACCTCGGCGCTCGCCTCCGGGGCGATCACATTGGGGCGAATCCCGCCCTCGACGGTCCCGACGTTGACGTTCACACCCCGGACCGGGTCGTTGAGGGCATGCAGCTTCCGGATCACGTGCGCGAGTTCCAGGATCGCGCTCACCCCCTTCTCCGGTTCAAGCCCCGCGTGCGCTGCGACGCCGGTAGCATGGACGGTGAAATCCCCACCCCCCTTGCGGGTCGTCTTGAGCTTCCCGTTCTCGCCCAGGGACGGTTCCAGCACCAGCGCGCGGTCCGCGCGCATCGCCAGCCTTACGATATGCTCCCGGGAATCCGGGCTGCCGATCTCCTCGTCGGAGTTGTAGATGAAAACCGGCGTGACCTCGGGGTCGCCGACACAGTGCCTGAGAGCCTCCACGGCAAACACGCCCTGAACCAGGCCCGCCTTCATGTCGAAGGTGCCCGGTCCGAAAAGGCGCCCGCGGTCCATCCGCATGGGCATTTCCTCGAGGGTGCCCACCGGCCAGATGGTGTCCGTGTGCCCGAGAATGAGCTGGTAGGGGGCAGGATGCCGGCGCTCGGCGGGAGAGGCATAGAGCGTTCCCCCCGTGGTCCGGCCCGCGAGGATGCGGGAGCGGTACCCGATGTCGGCCAGCGCCTCGCGCAGGCGCGCCTGCACGGGACGTTGCGAGGCGGGCAGCATGGAAGGCGACTCGAGTTCGACCAGCCGCTCCAGCAGGTCGCGCATCCGGTCGCGGTGTGTGCGCAGGTAGTCCAGCACCCGCGCGCCGACGCCCTTCTCCCATGGTGATTCGGTCATTTCTCGGCTATTCCGCGTTGCCTCGCTTCCGGTCTCTTGCCCAAACCTCAATATAACGCCGTTGAAACCGCTGGCTGGTTGGTTCTGGGCATGTATGTTTACGCCGCGACCGGGCAGGTGCCCGGAAGGCGCACCTGAGAAAGGAACAGGAGGAACTCGACACGTGTCGCCAACCCCGATGCGCGCGCTCTACGCCCTGGTTCCTCTGCTGGCCGCCTGCGTGGGCGATGGCGGAGCTCCGGTCTCCGCCGACGAGGGCACGTTCGTGATCCAGGACGCCACCATCGTCGACGGCACCGGCCGCGCCGCATTCACCGGGTCGGTGCGCGTGGTTGGCGGCACGATCACCGAGGTGACTCCCCACGGGGCGGGAGAAACTCAGTCTCCTCCGGACGGCGACCACATCTACGACGCCTCCGGGCTGGTGCTCGCGCCGGGCTTCATCGACACCCACAGCCACCACGACGGCGGCCTCCTGATCGAGCTGACCGCGCTGGCCGCCGTGAGCCAGGGCATCACGACCATCGTCGTCGGGCAGGACGGAGGATCGCCGTTCCCGATCGTCGACTTCTTCGCCGCGCTGGAAGCGACCCCCGCGGCGGTGAACGTGGCCTCGTATGCCGGACACGGAACGCTCCGCCGTCAGATCATGGGCGGCGACTTCCGCCGCGAAGCGACCGCGCACGAGGTCGCGGCCATGCAGGCGCTGCTCGAGACCGAACTGGCCAGCGGGGCACTGGGGCTCTCGACCGGACTCGAGTACGACCCCGGGATCTACTCGACCACGGACGAGGTGGTCGCGCTCGCAGGGACGGCGGCGACCCGCGGCGGCCGTTACATCTCGCACATGCGAAGCGAGGACCGGGGGCTTCGCGAGGCCATCGAGGAGACCATCCAGATCGCGGAGCGCGCCCGCCTGCCCGTGCAGATCTCGCACTTCAAGCTGGCCGCTCGGAGCCTCTGGGGACAGGCGGCAGAGATCCTCGCACGGCTCGATGCGGCGCGCGCCGCGGGCCTCGACATCACGGCGGACGTCTACCCGTACGAGTACTGGCAGTCCACCATGACCGTCCTGTTCCCGGAGCGCGATTTCACGGACCGCGAAGCCGCGCGTTTTGCCCTGGAAGAGCTGGTCGCTCCCGAGGGCATGCTGATCGGGCGTTTCGAGCCCGATCCCGCCCTCGAAGGCAAGACCCTGGCCGACATAGCACAGGAGCGAGGTACCGATCCCGTCACCACCTACCTCGATCTCATCGCCGAGTCGCAGGCGGCGCGCGCGGAAGGCAGAGACGGAGGCGAGAGCATCGTCGCGACCAGCATGACCGTCGACGACATCGCCGCGCTGATGGCCTGGCCACACGCCAACGTGGCGTCCGACGGCGGGCTGCGCGGCGCCCACCCGCGCGGCTTCGGCACCTACCCGAGGGTGCTCGGGCGATACGTGCGCGAGGAAGGACGGCTCACCCTGGAGGAGGCCGTCCACAAAATGACGGGGCTGGCGGCGGCGCATATGGGGCTCTCCGGCCGGGGTACACTTGAGCCGGGTGCCGTGGCCGACCTTGTGCTGTTCGACCCGGCAGCCGTCATCGACCGGGCGACGACCGCGGAGCCCCACCTCACGTCGCCCGGGATCGAGCGCGTATGGGTCGGGGGAACGGTCGTCTACGAGGACGGGGCTGTGACGGGAGCGCAACCCGGCGTGGTGCTGCGCCGCGAACAGCCCTGACCGAACCACCGCATCCCGATGCTCGCGTGATCTGCGGCGGACTGTCCATCGCTCCGGGCCAGACGCTGTTCCTACCGCCTCACCCGCACCGTCTCCCGCAACCGCTGGCGCACCTCGTCAGCGACTCCGGCCTCCTCCAGCCGGCTCCAGAGCCGGGCGATGGTGTTCGCGTCCACCCAGCCGGGCACGGAGGTCTGCCAGGCCTGAGCCGCGCGGAAGGCGTCCACGGCCTCGACCGTCTCGCGGTCGTAGAGGAGCGCGTCCGTCGTTTCCATGGAAGGCGACGGCGAGCCCGCCCGGTAGTACCCCAGCGCGTGCAGCATCACCTTTAGCTGCAGCACATCGCGGCCGGCGAACTGCTGGAGGCTGCGGAACCCCAGGGTCTCCGAGATGGTGTCGTAGATGCGCCGCACCTCCCTTATCGGTTCGGGGTGCTCGCACACGTTGATGTCGGTGGTCACCCCGTCCTGGCGGCGCGACATGCCGGGACGCGGGTCCGCTACCAACACGGCGGCCGACTGGGTGCGGCCGTGTCGGCCGTCCCCGCCCAGCACCTGCCCGGCGTAGAGGGCCTCGATCAGCCGGTCCGCCAGATGCCGCCCGGACCCCTCCGTCCGCTCGAACGCGACCGCCACCGAGTCCACCACGGCCGTGCTCACCAGCGCGTTGCCCTGTGCGGCGTAGTTGAGCCCGATGCGCTCCCAGACCCAGTCGCCCCGGTCCTCGGCGCCGTACTGGCCCGAGCCGGTCCACTGGGCCGACCGGCCCTGCATGTCGATCACGCCCACCTGCCGCCGCTCCCGCCCATCGTCCGCCGCCACCACGCGGTCCATCGCCTCCTGTGGCGCGACACCCTGCTCCAGCAAGTCGAGCAGATCGTGGCCGTACTCAAGCCGGGTGCCGCCCTGGGTAGCCACCGCGCCCACCCCGGGCCGCACCCACGGGACGGCGTTGCCCACGCACGCCACGCGCGTGGTGACCGCCACCCCGGACTCACCGGTCACCGGGTCGATGCCGACGATCGAGAAGGTGTGGAACACAAGATCCTCCCCCCAGCCCACCGGTTCCTGCGCCGCCAGAGGCTTGGCGACCGCGAGCAACAGCGGAAGCAGGAGCAGGGTGACGAACGCGGCGATGGCGCTTCGGGACGACGAGGGCGATCGGGACATGGCTACCTCCATGCTGTGCGCCAGGGGGCTGACGCGACCTGCCGGGACGGGAAACTGCGCCCACGCGGGCCACGCACAAGTCGGACACCCGCCAACATGGCACGCCATCCCCGGGAGTCGCCACCGCCCGGGCATCGCGGCGCCTGAATCCCGACTCGCGCGGTGGTAGCGGGCATTCACCCCGAGGCCATGGCCGGCACCGCCGGCTCTCGCCAAGTTCCCATACGGGCCACGGCCGACCGTCTCCGTGCCGCGGACGCGGGTCCGCATCTCGACCGAATGCCCGATCCCTCCCACGCCGGAGCGCCCACCATGCGCCGAGCCGCACCGATCGCCGCGCTGCTTCTTCTGCTTCTCCTGCCCGCCGCGCTGGACGCGCAGGCCCGCCGGCCCAACTTCGCGCAGCCGACCCTCCCACCCCCGAGCATCACCGAATACCAGCCGCGCTCCACCCTGGTGGTGCCGGAGAACCCGGTGCCGCGGGCGAAGTACCCGGTGGTGGACCTGCACGGGCATCCCCCGTCGCTCGCCGACCCGGCCACCATCGAGCGGGTGGTGGCGGCGATGGACGAGTTGAACCTCCAGGTAATCGTCCAGGCGCGCGGCAGCTCCGGCGTCCGCCTCACCCGCCAGATCGATGCGGTGCGCGCCGCCGGCCACGCTGACCGCTTCGTGTTCTTCACGACGCTCGATCTGCGCAACGTGGGTCCCGGGTCGGGCGCCCGCATCGCGGCCCAGCTTGAGGAGGACGTGCGCGCCGGCGCGGTGGGCATCGGCGAGATCGGGAAGCAGTTCGGGCTTACTACACGAAAGGCCGACGGCACCCGCCTGCAGCTCGACGATCCCGAACTCGACGTCGTCTGGGAGACCGCAGCCCGCCTCGGGATTCCGGTCTTCATCCACACCGCCGACCCCGCGGAGTTCTTCGAGCCCCTCGACTACGAGAACGAGCGCTGGCTCGAACTGGCCATCTTCCCCAACCGCCGCTTCTTCGACAGCGAGCGCTTCCCGTCCTTCGATGAGCTGATGGCCGAGCGCGACCGGATGCTGGCGAAGCATCCCAACACGACCTGGGTGTTGGCGCACATGGGATGGCACACGCAGGATCTCGCGCGGCTCGGCGAACTCTTCGACCGCTTCCCCAATGTCCACGGCGAGGTCGGCGCCGTGCTCTACGACCTGGGACGGCAGCCCCGCTTCGCGCGCGAGTTCTTCGTCCGGTACCAGGACCGCATCCTCTTCGGCAAGGATTCCTTCCAGCCCGACGAGTATCCCTACTACTGGCGCGTCTTCGAGACCGAGGACGAGTACTTCGACTACTACCGCAACTACCACGCCTTCTGGAAGCTCTACGGCATGGGCCTTCCGGACGATGTGCTGCGCAAGGTCTACTACGCGAACGCGCTGCGGATCATCCCGAACATGCCCGTGGAAGGCTTCCCCCGGTAGGGAGTCAGCTACTCCGGAGGCATCACGTCGCTGGCCACAGGCTCCAGGCGCACCACCGCCGTGAGGTCCTCGGCGTGCTCGAGGGCGAGATAGATGAGCCCGTCGGGACCCTCGCGCACGTCACGGATGCGCCCCAGCTCGCCCGGCAGCAAGGTCTCGACCCCGAGCGCGTCCGTGCCCTCGAGGATGACGCGGCCAAGCTGCTCGCCGACCATGCCGCCCACGAAGGCGCTGCCCTTCCACCAGGGGAACGCGTCCCCGCGGTAGATCATCATGCCCGAAATGCCGATGGAGGGCGTCCACACGAAGCGCGGGGACTCCATCCCGTCGCCGGATGCGTCCGTTGTGTAGACGGTGCCGTCGTAGTTGATGCCGTGGGAGACCACTGGCCAGCCGTAGTTGCCACCGCCCGAAATCAGGTTGAGCTCGTCGCCGCCCCTGGGCCCGTGCTCGTTCGACCAGACCTCTCCGGTGCCCGGATCCACAGCGAGGCCCTGCAGGTTGCGATGCCCGTAGCTCCAGATCTCGGGTAGCCCGTCGCTGCGCCCCACGAAGGGGTTGTCGTCGGGCACGCGGCCGTCGTCGTGCAGGCGCACGATGGTCCCCATGTGGTTGGTCACGTCCAGCGCCGGGTGGTCGGCCATCATGTCGGGGTCGAACATGCGGTCGCCGACCGTCAGGTACAGGTACCCGTCCAGGCCGAAGGCCATGCGCCCGGAGAAGTGGTTGTTGTTGTCGTGCCAGGCGTTCGACTCGAAGATCTCCTCGACGTCGGTGACCCGGCCATCGTCCCAGCGCCCCCTCACGACGGTCGTGGTACCCTCCGACCCGTCCTCGTTGGGCTTGCCGTAGCTGAGGTAGAGCCAGCGGTTCTCGGCAAAGTCGGGGTGGGGCAGGATGTCCATGAATCCCCCCTGGCCCTGGTCCCGGTAGACTTCCGGCCAACCCGCCACCGGCTCCGGCTGGAGCACGCCGCCGCGCACCACGCGCAGGCGGCCCGGACGCTCCACGATCAGCATCTCGCCGCCGGGCAGCCACGCCATGGACCAGGGGTGGTCGAGACCATCAGCGACCGTAACCACGCGGAAGTCGTGGCGGGCGGAGGAGTGGACGGCATCGTCGGCTTCGGCGGGACCTGCGACGTCCTGAGCTTCCGCGTCGGTGAACGCACGCTCTCCGGAACCCTGTCCGCAAGCCACAACTCCCGCCAGGGCGGCCACTCCCGCGCTCAGCAGCATGCGGATACGGATGGTTCGATGTTGCATGGCCCCTCCTTGGTCGATAGCAGTCGTCCGCCGGTCCGCCCGGGCAGCGAATCCGCGCACACGCAACGGCCTTCAGTATAGAGGCTGCTCCCGGGCCAGGCATCGCTTCCCGGCCTACCGAGCGATGTGGTTCGCGCCGACCCGGCTCTCCACGCTCGTGGACGGCGGCTCACGGTGGCCTTCCGATCGTCCCCTCGCGCTATGGAAGCGCCCGGAATCCACGCCGAGCTTTCGGGTCCATGGCGAGCACGGCAGCAATCTCGGCGACACGGTTTCCCGCCCCGGACAGAGACGAAGCGGACCGCATCGCGCTCGAAGCCCTCAAGCGCCACTTCGGCTACCCGGGGTTCAGGCCCGGACAGGATGTGCTGGTGCGCGCGGTGCTCCAGGGCCACGACGCCCTCGGCATCCTCCCGACCGGGGGAGGGAAGAGCGTGTGCTACCAGGTCCCCGCTGCCGTACTCCCGCACGCCACCATCGTGGTCAGCCCGCTGGTCTCGCTCATGGCCGACCAGGCGATGCGTTGCCGCGAAGCCGCCATCCCCGCCGCCTTCCTCAACTCCACCCTCTCCTCGCAGGAGCGCGACCAGGTGGAGGCCCAACTGGTCGACGGCGCTCTGCGCGTCGTCTTCGTTGCCCCGGAACGCTTCGAGAGCCGTTCGTTCCGCACCCTGCTGCCGCGCCTGCGCGTGAGCCTGCTCGCCGTCGACGAAGCCCACTGCATTTCGGAGTGGGGCCACGACTTCCGGCCCGCCTACCTGCGGCTCGACCGCCTGCGCGGGATGTTCGATGCTCCCATGATCGCGCTCACCGCCACCGCCACCCCGCGCACCCGGCGGGAGATCGTGACGCGGCTGCGGCTCGCCGACCCGGTGACCGTGGTGGGAGGCTTCGACCGGCCCAACCTGGTGTGGGGGGTGGAGCGGGCGCGGTCGTGGAAGGAGAAGCGGGAGCGACTGCGGGCCCTGGTGCGCAACCGCCCCGGCGTCACGCTCGTCTACGCGAGCAGCCGCAAGGGGGTCGAGCGCGTCCGCGACGACCTGGCCGCGCTCGGCTACACCACGGAAGCCTACCACGCCGGGCTGCCGGCGGCCGAGCGCGCTCGCGTGCAGGACGCCTTCATGGCCGGCGACGCCCCGCTGGTGGCCGCCACCAACGCATTCGGCATGGGGGTCGACAAGAGCGACGTGCGCCTGGTCATTCACCACGAACTCCCGCGCACCATGGAGGCGTACTACCAGGAAGCCGGCCGGGCCGGCCGCGACGGCGACACTGCGCACTGCCTGGCGCTCTGGTCCAAAGGCGACCGCAGCGGCCAGATGACCTTCATCGACCACAGCTACCCGCCGCCGCGCGCCGTCCGCCGCTTCTGGCGCGATCTCCGCCGCCGGGTCGCAGGGCAAACGCGGCTGAAGCTTCCGGTCGACGGGCTACGCGCCCGCGGCGGTGCCCCGCTGACCCCCTCCAACGTCGGCGCCCTGGCCCGCGCGCTGGCCGCCTGCCGGGTAGTGCACCTGCGCGAGGACCCGCCCGAGCAGCCCGGCGACATCCTGCACATCGACCTGCGCCCCGACGTCCGCCGACTCCCGCTGGGCCGGTTGCGCGAGCGGCGCAACGCCGAGGTGGCCAAGCTGGCCGCCGTGGAGCGCTACGCTCGCACCAAAGGCTGCCGCCGCGCCCGCATCCTCGGCTACTTCGGCGACGCCCTCGACAAGGCCAACTGCGGCACCTGCGACAATTGCCAGCGGGTCTGATGGTCTCCGGCACACGCACAGCGCACGCTGCAGGATCCGATGCAAGGCTTGTAATACGGCCGTAATACGAGGACCGACCGCGCCCATCCGCGGGACGATGGAGCCGACTCCGGTGGCGAACCCTGGCGGCCGTCTCGTATTTTGATGCGTGCGGGTCCACCGCCCGCGCCCTTGCACAGGCGTAGAGTGTGGTCACGCGCTCCGTCACCTCCTCCACTACTGGGAAGCCCCATCGCATGAGCACCTCCCGGTCCCTCGCCGCCCTCGCGATCCTCCTGGCGCACGGCCTCTTCGTCGCCTGCGCTCCACCCGACGAGCCGCCCCGCGCCCACTGGGCCGACGTCACCGACAGCACCGAAGTCCGGATCCTCCGCGAGTCGGAGTCCCTGTGTGAGGACTGCATCACGCTCGAGCGGGTGCTCGTCATGGGCGACACGGTCGGGGAGGGATACCTGCGGGGTGCCTTCCATCTCGTGCGCGACAGCGCCGGAAACTACTGGTTCGGCCAGTACGAAGCGGTGAAGGTCTTCGACGCGGCCGGCAGCTTCCTGGGTGAAGTCGGGCGAGCCGGGGAGGGTCCGTTGGAGTGGGGAGACGCAATGCCCGTGCACACGGACCTCGAGGGACGCGTCCACATCTTCGACGGCGGGAACTATCGCCACAGCGTCGTAGGTCCGGACTTCACCCTGATCGAGGACCATCCGCTTCCCGACCACGTAGCGGACGCTGGTCCACTGGGAGACGGGCGGCAGTGGGTGGTCAACATGTGGCATCCCACACCCGACGCCATCGGCTCGCCGCTCCACGTTGTCGAGCGCGGGGAGATCAAGCGATCGTTTGGCGGGTTTGTCGATCCCGAGAATCCGAGGGCCCAAACCGCCTCCTGGAGAGCCTTCACCACCGATTCCGCTCATCGGATCTTCTCCTCGCCGCTGTACGGCGCCTACAGCATAGAGGTCTGGGCTGAGGACGGCCGCCGAGTCACGGGCTTCCTCGTTCCCGGGTTCAACGATCCTCCCCGCGATCCGGATGCCCCCGAATCCGCGGATAATCCTCCCGCCAGCACCATACGGGCGCTGCGCGTTGATTCCGAAGACCGCTTGTGGGTCTTGACGTGGCGGCGCCGGGATGACTGGCTGGACATGATGGAGGAACGCCCCGGACCGGGTGGACGCGTCCGACTCGAAATGAAACCCGAGTACCAGGCGATCGACAGACACTACGGTCAGATCGACGTCATCGACTTGACCACGGCGACGGTGATTGCCCGCACCAGAACGGAGGGAGTTGTCCTGGTCGACTTCCTGGGGGAAGATGAACTCTGGTCGGGGGAGTTCTTCGGGCCGGGCCATCTGCGTGCCGGCATCTGGGAGATCGGCTTCACCCCCTGACCAAGCCGCCCTTTTCCCGCATCCAATCGACGCCCGAGGTGTACCATTCCGCACGCCATGTGGCTTCTCCCACCCGGAAGGAAGCCTTCGTCGCGCTTCTTGTACACATCAGATAAAGCAAATATATAGAATGACTTATCCTATTGTCCATGATGTAGCACTTGAACCCGGGATCGAGTGATGGAACCCTATCTCGGTCCTGATCACGCCCGCCTGCGCAAAGCGGTCAGAGCCTTCGCGCTGGAACACATCGCGCCCGTCGCGGCCGAGATCGACCGCACCCAGACCTTCCCCTGGGAGAACGTGCGCGCGATGGGCGAGATGGGACTTCTGGGCGTTCCCATTCCCGAGGAATACGGGGGCATGGGACGCGACTACCTGAGCTACATCCTCGTCGTCGAGGAGTTGGCGCGCCACGACGCCAGCCACGCCATCACGGTGTCGGCGCACACGACGCTGGGCGCGAGCCCGATCCTGACGTTCGGGACCGAGGCGCAGAAGCGGAGATACCTGCCCCTGCTCGCCAGCGGCCGGGTGCTGGGAGGCTTCGGGCTCACCGAGCCGGCGGCGGGATCGGATTCGGCGGGCACCCGCACGCGCGCGGTCCGCGAGGGAGACGGCTACCGCATCAACGGTTCCAAGATCTTCATCACGCACGCCGGCGTTGGGGAGATCTTCACCATCACCGCGCTTACCAATCCGGCGCGGGGCACCCGCGGCATCACCAGCTTCATCGTCACCAAGCCGACGTGCGACCTGGAGACCGCGCGCCGCCTGGGGGTGGGGCACTCGGCGGAGCTCGACTTCACGCGGGGCGTACGGGCGGGCAGCAAGGAAGACAAGATGGGGTGGCGGGCTTCGGATACCCGCGAGCTGGTGCTGGACAACGTCTTCGTACCGGCCGGGAACCGGCTCGGGGCCGAGGGCGAGGGGTTCGTCAACTTCATGCGCACACTCGATGCGGGGCGCATCGGAATCGCCGCCCTGGCTCTCGGCATCGCCGAGGGAGCTTTTGACGCCGCCCTGGAGTATACGTTGCAACGGAAACGTTACGGGCACAGGATTTACGACTTTCAAGCGGTCCAATTCCGCTTGTCCGACATGGCCACGGGGATCCAGGCCGCCAGGCATCTGACATATCACGCGGCCTGGCTCAAGGATCAGGGACACCCCTTCTCCAAGGAAGCCTCCATGGCGAAGCTGTTCGCCTCGGAACTTTCGATGCGCGCCACCACGGAGGCGGTCGAGCTTCTGGGAGGCGCCGGGTACACGAACGACTACCCGGTGGAACGGATGTTTCGCGACGCGAAAGTGTGCGAGATCGGAGAGGGCACGAGCGAGATTCAGCGCTTGCTGATCGCTCGCCACCTGGTGCGCGAGGTCGGCGGAGGCGGAATGGCTGCAGAGCTTAAGGCGGGGTAGGGAGGCCCTCGGGCGGTCCCGGGCCCCGCGACTCGCGGAGAAACCAGGGATTGAGGAGACAGATCATCATCAGCGCGTCCTCGCGCGAGACGCGGGTGGCGCTACTGGAAGACAAACGACTCGTAGAATTGATGCTGGACCGCCCGGACCAGGGACGGTTGGTGGGCGACGTGTTCCTGGGACGCGTAGAGGCGGTGCTTCCCGGCATTCAGGCGGCCTTCGTCGACATCGGCGTCGAGAAGGCGGGCTTTCTGCACGTCTCGGATGTGGTTCACCAGGACGGTGAACCGTCGGAGAACGGCCGCGACGGCCAGAACACGCCGATCCAGAAACTGCTCAACAAGGGCGACCGAGTCACCGTGCAGGTCACCAAGGAGCCCATCGGCACCAAGGGACCGCGCCTGACCGCCCAGGTCTCGCTGGCGGGCCGCTTCCTCGTCTACATGCCGTTCTCGTCGCGCGTCGGCGTGAGCCGCAAGATCGAAGACCGCAGGCAGCGGTCGCGGCTGCGTGCCCTTGCCCGCAGGGTGGTCCCGGCCGATTCCGGCGGGGTGATCGTGCGCACGGTGGGGGAGGAGGCGACCGAGAAGCGGTTCGCGCGCGAGTTCGAGACCCTCCGGGGGAGCTGGCTGGAGATTCAGCGGACGGCGAAGGCCGCTGCCGAGCCCGGGGTCGTGCGCCGCGAAGCGCATCTGATCAGCGGCGTCATCCGGGATCTGTTCAGCGACAAGTTCGACTCGCTGACGGTGGATTCGCCCGTCATTTTTCGCGAGATCGAAGGTTACGTGCAGGGCGTGGCTCCCGACTTGCTGGACCGGCTGAAGCTGTACCGGGGCCAGGAGCCCCTGTTCGACGTTCACGGCATCGAAGAGGAGATTCACCGTTCGTTCCGGCGCAAGGTGGGGCTCAAGTCCGGCGGCCATCTGGTGATCGAGCCGACCGAGGCGCTGGTATCGATCGACGTGAACACCGGCCGGTTCGCCGGCAGGAAGAAGAACGATCCCGCGTCGCTCATCCTGAAGACCAACCTGGAAGCGGCGCGCGAGATCGCCCGCCAGCTCCGGCTGCGTGACGTGGGTGGCATCGTGGTCGTGGACTTCATCGACATGGACACGCAGAAGGACCGCGACAAGGTGTTGCACGAACTCCGCACCCACCTGGGCCGCGACCGTGCCCGCACCCGCGCGTTCGCCGTGTCCGAGCTCGGGCTCATCGAGATGACCCGCCAGCGGGTTCGGCCGTCGATCTTCACCTCGATCACGGACGCGTGCACCCATTGCGGAGGGCTGGGCCGCGTCTTCGCGCCCGACACCGTGATGCGCCGGGTGGAGCGCAGCCTCAAGCGCGCTGCTGCGGCGAAGAGCGAGCGCAGCCTGACGGTGCGCATCCATCCCGAGGTGGCGCTGCACGTGCTCGACTCGGAGCCGGACTTTCGCAACCGGGTGTCGAGCGCCACCGGCCTGGAGATCAGCCTGCGCGATGATCCGCTGCTGGGCGAGGACGAGTTCCGCCTGCTCTCGGGCAGGGCCCAGGTGGATGTGACCGGGAAGTACGCGACGGTCTAGCCGCGTGCCCGGTGCCCTTGACCTCGCCGGGCGACTCTGTAGCTTTTTCGGGCTGCGGAGCCTTGTGCCGCAGTCCCGTGTCCGGGATCTCCATCTTAGGTGAAGAGGCAGGCATGTACGCGGTGTTCGAGAGCGGCGGAAAGCAGTTCAAGGCCGAGCCGGGTCTCCGGCTGCGGATTCCCGCGCTTGCCGCCGAGGAGGGCTCGACGGTCACCTTCGACCGCGTGCTGATCACGGGTGGAGCGGATGGCGAACCGGAGGTCGGGACGCCCACGGTCGAGGGCGCCGCGGTGCGCGCCGAGGTGCTGGCGCACGGCAAGGACCAGAAGCTCATCATCTTCAAGCGCAAGCGCCGGAAGGGATACCGCAAAAAGCAGGGTCATCGCCAGAAGTTCACCGAAGTGCGCATCGACGAGATCGTCACGTAGCAGTCCGAGCCGGTAAGGAACCCGAGATGGCACACAAGAAAGGCGTCGGCTCAAGCCGAAACGGACGCGACTCGAAGCCGAAGTTCCTGGGCGTCAAGCGCTATGGCGGACAGCCCGTGACTGCGGGCAGCATCCTCGTGCGCCAGCGCGGTACCCGCTTCCATCCCGGGAGGAACGTCGGGAGGGGAGGCGACGACACCCTGTTCGCGCTGGTCGACGGCGTGGTGCGGTTCGAGCGGCGCCGGAACCGCCAGTTCGTTTCGGTAAGCCCGAACTAGGCTAGCGCGTCGGACCGGGAGGTGGGTCCGGCCAGCCCGGCCGGCGTCCTCCCTGAGCCGCGCGCGCCGAGGCGATGATGCGCCAGATGATGTCGCGCGCCATCTCCGGGTCCACGCCCAGTTCGCGCGCCCGCACGGCGGCCTGACGCACCATCCGTGCTTCGCGCGCCGGGTCTAGGACCGGAAGGCCCAGTTCCTTCTTCACCCGCCCGATCTCGATGGCGAGGTTGCGGCGTTCCCCCATCAGCTCGATGAGCCGGTCGGTCACCTCGCTCATCACTTCCCGCAGGCGAACCAGCCGCTCCTCCGGCGCACCCGCCGCTCCCGTGGGGTCAGTCATGGGTTCCCGATGAACCTCGCGGGTTGAGGAATGCCTCGGTGTGATCCCGGTCCTGCGGCCGGGTGGCGAGGCTTACCCCCACCAGCACCGGAATGTGGACCATGAGCCCCAGTATACCCTCGTGCAGGTCCAGGGGGCGCAGTTCCATCCCCAGATACCCCGTGGTGAAGAAGAAGACCGCGGTCGCCGAGCCCGCGACCAGACCGGCCACGATGCCCGGGGTGGTGGCGCGTCGCCAGAAGAGCGCCGCGCAGATGGGAGGCGCGAACTGGCATATGATGCCGTAAGCGGTCAAAAGCAGCACCACCAGCGAGGAGTCCTCGTCCAGCGCGAACCAGTACGCGACCACCCCCACCACCAGGACCAGCACCTGCATCAGACGGCGCTGGCCGGCATCGCTTAGCCGGCGGAAGGGGCCGATGCCGTCCTCCACCGTCACGGATGCCGCGGCGTGCAGGAGCGCGTCCCCCGTCGACATGGACGCGGAGAGCGCGCCCGCGCAGAAGAGGCCCACGACCAGCACCGGCAGCTCGGAGCGCAGGATGAGGAACGGGAGTATGAAGTCGGCGTTGGGGGGGGACTCCGGCAGCAGCACGCCGGCGAAGCCGATCAGGAACACCGGGATCAGGAAGAGCTGGAAGGTGGGGAAGAGGACCACCGTGCGGCGCAGCGTGCGGTCGTCGCGCGCGGTGAAGGCCTTCATGAAGAGGTGGGGCCACATCATGAGCCCGATCGCGCTCACCAGGATGGCGCTTGAGTAGCCACCCCAGCTCCAGGGATCGCCCGCGGCGGTCAGGCCCGGAACGGAGAGCATCTCCGGACGCTCGGCGAGGATGCGCTCGAACATCTCCCCCACCCCCCCGTACAGCCGGAAGGGCAGGTAGATGCCGAGCGACCAGGCGATCGTGACCATGAAGATGCCCTGAAAGGTGTTGGTCCAGCCCACCGCGGCCACCCCGCTGGTCAGCACGTAGAGAGCCACGATGCCGTAGGCGATCGCCGCGCCCACAGCCAGCGGCACATGGCCGTCGGTGACCGCCTCGATGACGATCCCCGCCCCCTGCATCTGCAGGGTGACGTAGGGCACGAATGCCGCCACGGAGAGCGCCGCCATCAGCGCGGACAGGAAGCGGGAAGGGAAGCGCCCGACCAGCAGCTGCGCCTGGGTGACGTAACCGAAGCGGCGTCCGAGCGCGGCCGCGCGTGGCCCGACGAAGTACCAGGGAGCGATGCCGAGGGCGCCGTAGGAGAGGATGTAGAAGGCTGCCGCGCCACGGGAGTAGGCCCAGCCCGGCCCGCCCAGGAAGGCGAATGCAGAGAAGACGGTCGCCCCGGTGACGAAATACATCACGAGCAGCCCGAAGCGGCGATCTCCGGCCACATATCCGGTCACGCTCCGGGAGGCGCGCCGTCCCGCCATCAGCCCGATGCCAAGCGTCACCGCCAGGTAGACCAGGATCAGGGCCGCGATCAGCTGCCAGCGCTCCATCTACCCGGCACCCCCGGCCCGCGAGTCCTGTCCCGGCCGGCTCCGGGCGTCTCTCGCGGGCCCGCCTCGGCGGTGCCGTTCCTCCGAACGGTCCAGCACGAAGAGCACCACCGCCCCGAGCCCCACCCAGAGTCCGATGGCGGCCATGTTGAAGGGGAGGCCCAGCACCAGGGGAAGGGGACGGTTGAAGGGGACGAAGCCCGGCCATGTGACGAAGACCAGGAAGAGCACGAAGTAGATCGTGGTCGCGGCGCGCACCAGCTTGACCCGGTTCATCGCCCGCGGAACTCCGGACGGCGTTTCTCCACGAAGGCGCGCACCCCCTCGCGCCCGTCGTGGCTCGCGAATGCGGCGAGGAAGAGCTCCTTCTCGAGCGCCAGTCCCTCGGCCAGGGGGGTCTCGGCGGCGGCCCGGAGCGACTCCTTGACCAGCCCGAGCGCGAACGGGCTCCAGCGCGCCATGCGGTCCGCCAGTTCCAGGGCCCGCTCGAGGTGCTCGCCCTCGTCGGCGAGGATCTCCACCAGGCCGATGCGGTGGGCCTCGGCGGCGTCGACCACGTCGCCGCTCAGGGCGATGCGGGCGGCCTGTCCCGGCCCCACCAGCCGCGCCAGTCGCTGGGTGCCGCCAGCCCCCGGAATCAGCCCCAGGCGGATCTCGAACTGGCCGAAGCGGGCGCTCGGGTCGGCCACGCGCACGTCGCAGGCGAGCGCCAGCTCGACCCCCCCTCCCAGGCAGAAGCCGTGGATGGCGGCGATGAGGGGCTTCGGGAAGGCGGCAACGGCGTCGTACACGCGCCGGCGCCGGTAGACCTCCCGCTGCTCGCCGGCGGTGCGCCCCGCGAACTCGGAGACATCGGCGCCCGCCGCGAATGCCTTCTCGCCTGTCCCGCACAGGATGGCGACCCGCACCGAGTCGTCATCGGCAAGCCGGTCCATCGCCTGCGCGATCTCGCGCCGCACCACCGCGTTGAGGGCGTTCAGCTTGTCGGGCCGGTTGATGCGCACGGTCGCAACGGAGCCGTCGCGCTCGACCACGATGGTCTCGTAGTGCCGGTCGTTCAATCGCCCCCCTTGTCCCAGCGGTAGAAGCCCTGTCCCGTCTTCCTCCCGAGCTTCCCCTCTTCCACCATGCGTCGCAAGGTGGCGGGGGGTCGGTAGCGCTCGCCGCCCAGCTTCTCGTGCAGATACTCGGCGATCGCCAGCCGGACGTCGAGCCCCACCAGGTCGGTGAGCCGGAGCGGACCCATGGGGTGGCGGTAACCCAGCTCCATGGCCTTGTCGATGGCGGCGGGATCGGCCACGCCCTCCTCCACCATGCGCATCGCTTCCAGCCCCAGGGCCACTCCGAGCCGGGAGGAGGCGAAGCCGGGGGCGTCGCGGACGACGATGGGCTCCTTGCCCAGCCCGCGCGCGAATGCGACGCCGGCATCCAGGGTGGCGTCGCCGGTGCGACTGCCGCGAACGACCTCCACCAACGCCATCAGGTGCACCGGGTTGAAGAAGTGCAGCCCCAGGAAGCGGCCCGGGTCGGCCAGCACCTCCGCGATGGCGTCGATGCTGAGGGAGGAGGTGTTGGTGGCGAGCAGCGCCGAAGGGGCGGCGGCGGCTTCCACCTCGCGGAAGAGGCTCCGTTTCAGCTCCATGCGCTCGGGCGCGGCCTCCACGACCAGGTCGGCTTCCGCGCACGCGGTCGCCAGCGAGGACGCGAGCGCGATTCGGTCGAGGGCGGCGGTCCGGCCTTCTTCGCTCACCTTTCCCAGCGATACGCCCTTGGCCAGGTTGGCGCGGATGCGCGCCAGGCCGCGGTCGGCCGCCGCCGCGTCGGGGTCGTGAAGGATGACCGCGTGCCCGGCCATGGCCGCCACCTGGGCGATGCCGTGGCCCATGACGCCGGCGCCGAGGACCGTGACGCGCTCGATTCGGTTGGCCGTGGCGTGCCGGCTGTCCACGGGCCGGCTAGTCCGCGCTGACCACGGTGGCGATCCCCTGGCCGACCCCGATGCACATCGTGGCGAGCCCGACCCCGCTCCCGCGCTTCACCATCTCGTGCGCCAGCGTGCACAGGATGCGCGCCCCCGAGCAGCCCACCGGGTGCCCGAGCGCGATCGCGCCCCCGTTCACGTTGACCCGCTCGGGGTCGAGGTCGAGCAGGCTCAGGCAGGGGATGGCCTGCGCGGCGAAGGCCTCGTTGACTTCGGCCAGTTCGACGTCTCCGGGACCGATGCCGGCGCGCCGGAACGCCCGTCGGGTGGCGGGCACGGGCCCGATCCCCATGCGCTGAGGCTCCACCCCGGCCACCGCGCTCGCGCGGATGCGGACCATCGAGGCGAGTCCCAGGCTGCGTGCCCGCTCCTCCTCCATCACCAGAAGCGCGGCGGCGCCGTCGTTGATGCCCGACGAGTTGCCCGCAGTGACGGTCCCGTCCTTCGCGAAGACGGGCCCGAGCCGGGCCAGCGACTCGGGGGTCACGCCGGCGCGCGGATGTTCGTCGGTGTCCACCACAATCGGTCCGCTTTTCCGCCTCGGCACCTCGACCGGGACCAGCTCGTCGCGGAAGCGGCCGCTGGCCAGGGCACGCTGGGCGCGCGCCTGGCTCTCGGCCGCGAAGGCGTCCTGCTCCTCTCGCGTTACCCCGAATTCCTTCGCCACCACCTCGGCGGTCTGCCCCAGCCCGATGGTCCATTCGGGGGTGAAGGCGGGGTTCGGAAAGCGCCACCCCAGCACGGTGTCGGCGACGGTTGGCGTTCCGCGCGCGTACCCCGCGGCCGGCTTCAGCATGACCCAGGGGGCCCGGCTCATGCTCTCCACGCCGCCGGCGATGAACACCTCTCCCTCCCCGGCCGCGACGGCGTGAAAGGCACTGTCGGCCGCTTGCAGCCCCGAGCCGCACAGACGGTTGACGGTCTGGCCGGGCACCGTGACCGGCAGCCCCGCCCGCAGCAGCCCCATGCGCGCGACGTTGCGGTTGTCCTCGCCGGCCTGGTTGGTGCACCCGAAGATCACGTCGTCGATGCCGGCCGGGTCAAGGCCGTTTCGGTCGACGAGGGCGCGGATCACCCCGGCCGCCAGGTCGTCCGGGCGCACCGCGGCGAGCGCGCCACCGTGCCGGCCGATGGGGGTGCGCACGGCGTCGACGATGACCGCCCGCCTCACCGGGCCAGCGCCCTCATCGGTTGAGCGGCTCGCATTCGACCGGGGCCCTCATCCGTCCAGCGCCACCCAGACGCTCTTCACCTGGGTGTACTTGTCCAGCGCCGCCTGGTAGCCGAGGTCGCGGCCGAAGCCGCTCTGCTTGTATCCGCCGAAGGGGGATCCCGAGTCGTACTGGTTGTACGTGTTGATCCACACGGTGCCGGCACGGATCTCCCGGGCGATGCGGTGGGCCCGGCCCACGTCGCGGGTCCAGATCCCTGCCGCCAGCCCGTAGATGGTCTGGTTGGCCTTCTCGATGGCGTCGGCGGTATCCGAGAACGGAATCACCGCCGCCACCGGCCCGAAGATCTCTTCCTGTGCGATGCGCATGTCGGGGGTGACGTCGGCGAAGATGGTCGCCTGCACGAAGTTGCCCTTTCCGTCGACCGTGGCCGCTTCGCCACCCGCCACCAGGCGGGCGCCGTCGGCCTTGCCGGCCTCGATGTAACCGAGCACCACGTCCCGCTGCCTGCGGCTCACGATCGCCCCCATTCGCGTCTTCGGGCCCATCGGGTCACCCACCGCCATCTTGTCCGCGCGAGCGGCCAGCCCGTCGAGGAACTCGTCGTAGACCGCCTCCTGCACCAGGATGCGCGAGCCCGCCGCGCACACCTCGCCCTTCCCGTAGAAGATGCCGGTGTTGGCGCCGCGCACCGCGCTCCCCAGATCGGCGTCCGCGAAGACGATGTTGGGCGACTTGCCGCCCAGCTCGAGGGAGACCTTCTTCAGCGTCTCCGCTGCCTCCCGCATGATGGTCTTTCCGACCTCGGTCGAGCCCGTGAAGGCGATGGCGTCCACGCCGGGATGGCGCACCATGGCGGCGCCGGCCCGCGTGCCGCGCCCCGGAACGACGTTGAGAATGCCGGGCGGAAAGCCCGCCTCTGCCGCCAACTCGCCCAGCAGCAGGGCCGTGAGGGGCGTTTCCATGGCCGGTTTCAGCACCACCGCGTTCCCGCACGCCAGCGCGGGCGCAACCTTCCAGGTCGCGAGCGAGAGCGGGAAATTCCACGGCACGATGCACCCCACCACGCCCACGGGTTCGCGCAGGGTGTAGTTCAGGAAAGGTCCTTTCACCGGGATGGTCTCGCCCTGGATCTTGTCGGCCAGCCCGGCGAAGTAGCGGAAGTTCTCCACCACGCTGGGCACGTCGACGTAGCGCGATTCGAAGATGGGCTTGCCGTTGTCGCAGGTCTCCGTCTCCGCGATCAACTGGGCGTCGCGCTCGATCAGGTCCGCCAGCCGCCAGAGGAGGCGCGAGCGCTTGTGCGCGTCGGTGCGGCGCCAGGCCTTCGACGCGAGCGCGCCGTGTGCAGACTCCACGGCCCGCGCAACATCCTCTCCGGTCGCCTCGGCGACCTCGGCGAGCGCCTCGCCGGTCGCGGGATTCGTTGTTGTGAAGGTGGCCCCGGAAGCCGACGCCACCATCTCGTTGTCGATCCAGAGACCGCGTGTGGGCACGTCGCTCATCCCGCTATTTGCCCTGGAAAGCGGCGCGGCGCTTCTCGACGTAGGCTGCGATGCCTTCCGTGGCGTCCTCGCTCTGGAAGAGCTGCTGCTGAAGCTCGCGCTCGACGGCCAAGCCGGTCTCAAAGGGGATTTCGGCGCCCGTCTGGACCGATCTCTTGATAAGGCCCACCGCCTTGGAGGCCTTGGCCGGCGGGGTGAACTGCCCCGCGAACTCCAGGACCTTGTCCATGAAGTCGTCGCCCGAATCGGCCTCGATTACGCGATTGATGATGCCGTGGTCGAGGGCCTCGGCGAAGCCGAAGAGCTGGCCCGTGGTCATCATCTCGATGGAGCGCGACTTGCCGACCAGGCGCGCGAGCCGCTGGGTGCCGCCGGTGCCGGGCAGCACGCCCAGGTTGATCTCGGGAAGCCCGATGCGTGAACCGCCCGCGCGCGCGACCCGCAGGTCGCAGGCCATGGCGATCTCGAGTCCGCCGCCCACGGTGTGCCCGTTGAGCGCGCCGATGGTGAGCTTCGGGGTGTGCTCGAGCCGGTTGAGGGTCTCGTTGGCGTGCAGGCAGAAGAAGTACTTGAAGGTCGGCGTGACCTCGTTCAGCATCCCGATGCTCGCGCCCGCGCTGAAGAACTTCTCGCCCCTTCCGGTGAGCACGATGACGTGCGCGTCCTCGTCCATGCGCGCCCGAAGGACGCAGGCGTCCAGCTGCTGCATCATCTGGTAGGTGTAGGTGTTCGCCGGGGGATCGTCGAGGGTCAGGACGCAGACGCCGTCCTTGACGTCGTAGTGGACCAGGGTCTGGTCGGTCATGCGGGTTTCTCCGTGGTGATGGCTGCGTTGGCTTCTCGAATCGGCGCACAATTATAGTGCGACGGCTCCGGCCCGGGGACCCGCGAGAGGGAGCGGATCCGATCCGGGCTCGGAGCCTGCCGGCAGACGAGGACCCGTCAGTTCGACGGACCGACGGCGCGCCCGGGCGTCCAGGGCGCGCCTGCCGCGGCCAGCGCCTCCTCCAATTCCGTTAGCGCCCCCTCGATGATGCCGGCGAGGTCCTGCTCGACCGCGCCCAGGTCTCCCTCGGCGATCTCGATGTTGCGCCGCTGGGTCGCGGTCGGGTTCTGGCGGGTCTGCCAGTGACCTCCCACGACATTGCCCACGCGGTTGGCGACCGAAGGCACGCTGGGCTCGTTGAGGGAGGCGCGCAGCTGATCTCCCTGAAGCCGCAGGCGGATGCCGGCGAATGCCTGCTCGACCTCGTCGATGCTGCCGAACAGCTCGGTCCCTGCCGAGGGCGTGCGCAGCAGGGCGGCGCGCATGTAGCCGAGCCGCTCCGATTGGCGCCCGAGTTCGGAGCTGGCCACGCCGACGCGCCGCTGCAACTCGCTCACGCGGTGCTGGAAGGCCGCCACCGCCACGAAATCGGTGCCCGGAGGCGCGTTCGGCACCGGCCTCACCCGGAAGCTCTGCGCCCCGCCCACCTCCTCCACGCCGTCGGCGGTGACGAGCACCAGTTGCGCCGAGTAGTCGCCGGGAGGCGCCAGCGGCCCGGCCGGAGCGGACGCCCACGGCGGGACGAACGCCGGCGTGGTCAGGTTGATGGGGTTGGGCGCGGGTCTACGCAGGTCCCAGGTGATGCGATGCAGCCCCGCACGCCCGGGGCCCTCGACCCAGCGCACCGGGTCGCCGCTCGCGTCCGACACCCGCACCAGCGCCCGCGGTCCGCTCTCGGCGGCTTCGGCCCGCAGCGTCTCGTATCCGGGGAACGGTGCGTCGGTGCCCAGTTCGCGCATCGCGCGCTCCTCCTCCTCGCGCCGGTCCTCGGCCGTCGAAGGCACCTCCGGGAGGAAGTAGGTGAGTGTGGCCCCGAATGGCGGGTTGGGCGCCGAATAGGCGTCGGTCCCGAGCGTCGGGCGCCCGGGCGCCTGGTTGGGAACGCTGGGGATGTACCACCACGCGTCGCGCACCGGCCAAACGCCTGCGCCATCCTCCGCGGCCAGCGCGCCGCCAGCGATCTCGCGGAGCGGGGAATAGTCGTCCAGCACGTAGAAGCCCCGCCCGAAGGTGGCGCCCACGACATCCTCGTCCCGCCGCTGCAGCTTCAGGTCGCGGAAGGAGATGGTGGGCGCCCCCGGGAGGCGGTGCCAGTTCTCGCCCCCGTTGGGAGAGAAGTAGAGGCCCCACTCCGCCCCGAGGAAGAGCAGATCCTCGTTCTCATGGTCCTGCTGGATCGCCCACGCGATGGTTCCGTCCTCCAGATCCCCGGAGATGGACGACCAGCTCTCGCCGTTGTCGTCGCTCCGGAAGATGTAGGGGGCGAAGTCGCCGATCTTGTGCGCGTCCGCGACCGCGAACACCGTCGCGGCATCGTGCTGGCTGGCCTCGACATCGTTGACGAAGGACCGCTCGGGGAGCCCGGGAAGCTCCGCCGCCCGACTCCAGGTGCCGCCGCCATCCGGGCTGAAGTGGATCAGCCCGTCGTCGGTGCCGACATACAGAGCATCCTCCCGGACCGGGCTCTCGCTGATGGAAGTGATGGTGGCGTACATCGACATCGCGCCGTTGTCATGGAGCGCATCGAGCTCCCACACCCGGCCCATGAAGGGCAGCTCGTAGCGGTTGGTGTTGGTGGTCAGGTCACCGCTCACCGCCGTCCAGGAGTCGCCCCGGTCCTCGCTTCTCCAGACCCGTTGCGACGCGAAGTAGAGCCGGTTCGTGGAGTGCGGGCTCACCAGAATCGGGGAATCCCAGTTCCAGCGCTCGGGCGGATCCCCGACTTCGGGCTGGGGCTGGATCTGGATGGCCTCTTCGCTCCGGCGATCGACGCGGTACAGGTTCCCCACCTGCGTCATCAGGTAGAGGATGTCCGGGTCCGAGGGATCGAACTGCACCCCGTAGCCGTCAGCCCCCATCGGGAAATACCAGTCGGAGTTGCGCACGCCCTCGACGGTGGTGGTGCGCGAGGGCCCCCACAGCGTCCCCAGGTCCTGCGCCCCGCCCAGGATCTCGGAAAAGGGCTCGCGGTTGGAGACGGCGACCTTGTAGAACTGCGAGATGGGCATGTTGGGGAAGTGGCGCCAGGTCTCCCCTTCGTCGAAGGTCTCGTAGAGTCCTGCGTCCGTCCCCGCCAGCATGTGCCGGGTGTCCTCGGGGTCGAACCACAGGGCGTGGTTGTCGGAGTGCTTCTGGCGCCCGTCGCCCAGGGTCGCGAAGGTGGCTCCCCCGTCGCGCGTGATCTGGTAGAACACGTCCATCTGGATCACCAGGTCCGCGTCGGTCGGCGAGGCCTCGATTTCCTGGTAGTAGTGCGGTCCGGTACCCCCGGAGATGTAGGAGTTGCGCTTCTCCCAGCTCTCGCCCTGGTCGGTGGAGCGGTAGAAGCCGCGCTCCTCGTCGCTGGCCTCGATGGTGGCGTAGACGATGTCCGGATCGGCCGGCGTGACTGCGAGCCCGATCTTGCCCATGTCTCCGGAGGGAAGGCCGCGCGTCACCTCGCGCCAGCTCTCGCCCCCGTCGGTGGACTTGTGGATGCCCGACGACGGACCGCCCGCCATGTAGCCCCACACGTGACGCCGGCGCTGGAAGGCCGCGGCGTACACCACGTCCGGGTTGCCGGGCGCGAACTCGATGTCGGTGACGCCGGTGTGTTCGTCGAGGGCGAGAATCTGCTGCCAGCTGTTGCCGCCATCGCTGGTCCGGTAGACGCCGCGCTCGCCGCCGGCCGACCAGAGCGGCCCCTCGGCGGCGACCAGCACGGTGTTCCCGTCGTCGGGGTGGATGAGGATCTTGCCGATGTGCTCGCTGTCCGCGAGCCCCACCTGCTCCCAGCTGCCGCCCCCGTCACGGCTGCGATAGATGCCCGAGCCCCACGCCACGTGCCGCCCGCTCACGTTCTCGCCGGTGCCCGCCCACACCACCTCCGGATTGGCGGGGTCGAGGGCCAGGTCGCCGATGGAGTAGGTGGGCTGGTCGTCGAACACGGGGGTCCAGGTGACCCCGGCGTTAGTGGTCTTCCACACCCCGCCGGAGCCCACCGCGACGTACCACACGGACGGGTCGTCGGGGTTCACTTCGATGTCGGCGATCCGGCCCCCGGCAACCGCCGGGCCGATTTCCCGTAGAGTCAGATCGGAAAGCGCGTCCGCGACAGAGACCTGGGCGCGTCCCGGCAGGGGCAGCGCGCAGGCCAGGAGCGCGAGGGAGGCGAGCGAGCGGGCAGCGAAGCGGGTGATGGCGGGCATGGCTGATATCGGGGGCGGGAAGAATCGGGATGTCGGCGCGGCCAACGGGAGCAGCGACCGGAAGAGCCGGCGCTGCCGGCCACGACCGGGGATTCGCAACACCCGCCACCATGCCGGAGCCGGGTCCGGCGGGCAAGTGGCGGCGCTCCCGGTGCACGCGCGGATTCGTCCACGGGCTGCTAGATTTCCGGAACGGCGAGCGGGCACCGGGGAATTACAGGAGACCGTGGAGGAGCGCCGTATTCGCAGGCCAGCAATCGGAGGAGGGCCGACACTGGTGAAGACGTCAATACGTGTGATGGCCGGCGGTATCTTCGTCGCCGCCGGGGCGAGTCTGGGATTCGCTGTCGGCGACGTCCCGCAGGAGCCCGGTGGCCGCGCGCCGGTGGTCGTTGTGCCCGTCACCGGGGTGATCGAGCTCGGTCTGGCGCCGTCCATCGAGCGGGCCATCCGCGAAGCGGAGGAGGAAGGCGCCGCGGCGCTGGTGCTGGACATCGACACTCCCGGAGGTCGCGTGGACGCCGCCGAACGCATCGGCGATGCCATCGCGGACGCCGGCATTCCGGTGTACGCGTACGTCAACCGCCGGGCTCTGTCCGCCGGCGCACTGATCTCCCTCGCCACCGACGGGATTCTCATGCGTCCCGGATCGGTGATCGGCGCCGCGACTCCGGTGGACGGCTCGGGAGAGAGGGCCAGCGAGAAGATCGTCTCGGCGATGCGCAGCGAGATGCGCGCGCTGGCCGAGGCCGCGGAACTCGATCCGGCGGTCGCCGAGGCCATGGTCGACGAAGCCATCGGCATCCCCGGCGTGGTGGAGGAGGGTCAGCTGCTCACGCTGACGACCGAGGAGGCCGTGGCCATCGGCTACGCGCGCGCGGTGGACGACCTCGACGCGGTGCTCGAGGTCGCGGGCGCAGCCCAGGCCCCCATCCGCAGGCACGAGATCAACTGGTCCGAGCGCCTGGTGCGCTTTCTCTCGCACCCGACCGTCGCCCCGTTCCTGCTCTCCCTGGGGTTCCTGGGGATCATCATCGAGATCCGGACCCCCGGGCTCGGCGCCCCGGGGCTGGTCGGCGTCCTCTGCCTGTCGGCGTACTTCGGCTCGCACGTCATCGTCGGGCTGGCCGCCTGGACCGACCTCCTCCTCGTCGGAGGCGGCGTGGGGCTGCTCGCGGTGGAGGCCCTCCTGATCCCCGGGTTCGGCATCCTGGGCGTGCTGGGCATCGCCGCCATTGTGGGCGGCGTGTTCATGAGCATGCTCGGCGGTTTGCCCACCGCGGCAGACTTCTCCCAGGCCAGCACCGTGGTCTCGCTCAGCCTGGTCATCATCCTGGTGACTTCCTGGGCCCTGCTGCGACGGCTCCCGCGCAGCCGCCACATCGCGCGCTCCGGCCTCCTGCTCCAGGATGCCACCGACCGCGAGCACGGCTTCGAGTCCGCGGAGCGGCGGGAGGATCTGGTGGGGTCGGAAGGCGTGGCCCTCACCGATCTGCGCCCCGCCGGCACCGGTCAGTTCGGCGACGAGCGGGTGGACGTCGTCGCCGACTCGGAGTTCATCTCCGAAGGCGAGTCCATTCGGGTTCTGAGCGCCGAAGGCTATAGGTGCGTGGTCAGACCCGTGAAGAAGGGGTCGTAGTCCGCCGAGCAACGCAAATCCTGAAACTCCAACCTCCCCTGTCCCCACACGGATGACATCCAATGGAAGCCATCGCCACTCTGTTTTTCCCCGTACTCATCGTCGTCCTCGTCCTCATGGTGCTGTGGGCGGTGCCCGTGCGCCTGTGGATCGAGGCCATCTCGGCCGGGGTGCGGCTGGGCATCACCTACCTCATCGGCATGCGCCTGCGCAAAGTGCCCCCGCCCGCCGTGGTGCGGCCCCTCATCTGGGCCACCAAGGCCGGGCTGTTCATCCGCATCGCGGACCTCGAGGCGCACTATCTCGCCGGCGGACGGGTGGACCGCGTGGTGACGGCGCTCATCAGCGCCGACAAGGCCAACATCGAACTCTCCTTCAACCAGGCCGCCGCGATCGATCTGGCGGGCCGTGACGTCTTCGAGGCGGTCCAGGTCTCGGTGAACCCCAAGGTCATCACTACGCCCCGGGTGGCGGCGATGGCGCGCGACGGCATCCAGCTCATCGCGGTCGCGCGCGTGACCGTGCGCGCCAACATCAACCGTCTGGTCGGGGGTGCGGGCGAGGAGACCATCGTCGCGCGCGTCGGGGAAGGCATCGTCTCCAGCATCGGTTCGTCCGACACGCACCAGGCGGTGCTCGAGAACCCGGACAGCATCTCCAAGGCGGTGCTGGCCAAGGGGCTCGACTCGGGGACCGCCTTCGAGATCCTCTCCATCGACATCGCGGACGTCGACGTGGGCAAGAACATCGGTGCCGAGCTGCAGACCGACCAGGCCGAGGCCGACAAGCGCGTCGCCCAGGCGCGGGCGGAGGAGCGGCGCGCCATGGCGGTCGCGTCCGAGCAGGAGAACGTCGCCAAGGTGCAGGAGATGCGCGCCAACCTGGTGGAGGCCGAAGCCCAGGTGCCGCTGGCCATGGCGGACGCCTTCCGGGACGGCAACCTTGGCGTGATGGATTACATCCGGTACCGTAACGTGCAGGCGGACACCGCAATGCGGAACTCCATCGCAGGCGATGACGAGTCCGCTTCGGGCGAGCCGCTGGCGTAGCGCGACGGGCGGCGGATGAGCACCGGCCTTCTACTCTTCCTGATCTTCATGGCGCTGTCGATCATCGACAGCGTCGCGCGGGCGCGCCGCAGCCAGCAGCAGGAACAGGCGCTTCCCCCGGAGGACGAGGGCGACGAGGAGTGGCGTGCGGAGCCGTCGTCGGCTCAGGCGGAGGAGCACGAGACACGGAAGAAGGAGCCGGCCGAGGCCCTGGGCGAGCTTGCCGGCCTGGAAAAGCTCATGGGCCCGGGGTACCTCGAGAAGCTGATGGGGCCCGGTATTACGGGTGTAATACAGGATGACGAAGACATCCCGGCAGAACCTGCGGAGGCGCCGCCGGCGAGGTCGGATGAGCGGCGGCGGCCCTCGCTGGACCGCGACGAGCGCAGGACGATCGCGCGCGAACGGCGAAGCTCGGACCAGGAGCGCCGGAGGCGGGAGGCCGAACGGCGGGCGCGCGTTGACAGGGCCCGCCCTGAACGGGACCGTCGATTGTCCAAACGGGACGAGAGCAGAGGTCGCCCGGCTCGTGCGCCCCGTGAGGCGGTGCCGTTGCTGGACTCGGCCGCCGGGGAGCGGCGGCGCCTAGAGCGCGCCGCCGCCGCGCCGGGCACCGGACGCGGCGGACCTCCGCGCACCCGCATCTACAGGGAACTCTTCGGGAGCGGCGACCGCGATTCGCTGCGGCGGGCCTTCGTGCTCAAGGAGATTCTGGACGCTCCGTCCTCGGAGCGTCCACCGGACCGACGCGAGACGGGCTAGCCTGGGTTAGCTAAAGCTAGCTACATCTCCCCGCGCGCCATGCGCCGCAGCACCGTGTGCAGGATCCCCGCATTCCGGTAGTACTCCACGTCCACTGCGGAGTCCAGCCGCGCGATCGCCTCGAACGCCACGGTCGAGCCGTCCTCACGTTCGGCCGTAACCGCGAGCGCCTCGTGCACGTCGACACCGTCTGCGATGCCCGAGATGCGGAATGTCTCGCGGCCCGTGAGTCCGAGTGGCTTGACGCCCTCCCCGTCCTTGAACTGCAGGGGAAGCACGCCCATGCCCACCAGGTTCGAGCGGTGGATGCGCTCGTAGCTCTCGGCGATCACCGCGCGCACGCCGAGCAGGCTGGTCCCCTTGGCGGCCCAGTCGCGTGAGCTGCCGGTGCCGTATTCCTTGCCGGCCAGCACCACCAGCGGCGTGCCGTCGTCCCGATACCGCATGGCGGCGTCGTAGATCGACATCACCTCGCCCGTGGGATGATGCACCGTGAATCCGCCCTCGGTGTCGTCCAGCAGCAGGTTGCGGATGCGCACGTTGGCGAAGGTGCCGCGCATCATCACTTCGTGGTTGCCGCGCCGGGCGCCGAAGGTGTTGAACTCCCACGGCTTGACCCCGACGTCCTGCAGAAACCGGCCTGCGGAGCCGTCGCGCGGGATGGCGCCCGCCGGCGAAATGTGGTCGGTGGTGGTGGTGTCGCCGAGCACCGCCAGCACGCGGGCTCCTTCGACGTCGGCGAAGGGCTCCGCATCCGTGCTCATCCCCTGGAAGAAGGGGGGCAGGCGGATGTAGGTCGAAGCCGGATTCCAGTCGTAGAGCCCGCCGGAATCCGCCTGCGCCAGCGACTTCCACAGGTCGTCGCCCTCGAAGACTTCCGCATAGCGGCTCTCGTACATCTCGGGGCGGAGCGCGTTCTGAACGGTGTCGCGGATTTCCTCCGGAGCCGGCCAGACGTCGGCGAGGAAGACGGGTTCGCCGTCGGTCCCGGTGCCCAGGGGCTCCTCGGCGAAGTCGATGTCGATGCGGCCCGCGAGCGCGAACGCGACCACCAGGATCGGAGACGCCAGGTAATTGCCCCGGATCTGCTGGTGGATCCGCGCCTCGAAGTTGCGGTTGCCGCTCAGGGCCGAGGTCACCACCAGCCCCTGGTTCTCGACGGCCGAGATGATGGGGTCCGGGAGGGGACCGCTGTTGCCGATGCAGGTGGTGCAGCCGTATCCCACCACGTTGAACCCGAGGGCGTCCAGGTGGCGGGTGAGGTCGGCGGCGTCCAGGTAGTCGCTCACCACCTTCGACCCCGGCGCCATGCTGGTCTTGACCCAGTGGGGCACGGCGAGGCCGCGCGCCACCGCGTTTCGGGCCAGCAGTCCGGCGCCCACCATCACCGACGGGTTGGAGGTGTTGGTGCAACTGGTGATAGCCGCGATCACAAGGGTGCCGTCGGTGATCTCGGCGGTTCCGGTTTCCAGTTCGACCTCGACCCTGCGCCGGTCCCCGTTCGCGGAAGCCGTCGCGCCCCCGGCCGCGGAGCCGCCGTTGGCCTGCGGGAGCGGGATGCCCGGACGCAGCCCCGGGAGATCGCGGCGGAAGCTCGAACGGAGGCCGGTGAGGGCGATGCGGTCCTGCGGCCGCTTCGGCCCCGCCACCGAAGGCTCCACCGTGGAGAGGTCGATCTCGAGGCGCGCCGTGTACTCGGGATCCGGCGTCTCGTCGGTGCGGAAGAGTCCCTGTTCCTTCGTGTAGCGCTCGACCCGCTCCACGACCGAAGCCGGGCGCCCGGTGCCGCGCAGGTATTCGAGCGTGCCGTCGTCCACGGGGAAGAAGCCGATGGTGGCCCCGTATTCGGGCGACATGTTGGCGATGGTGGCGCGGTCGGCCAGAGAGAGGCTCGAGAGCCCCGACCCGAAGTACTCGACGAAGCGGGCCACCACCCCGTACGCGCGCAGCTTCTCGGTCACGGCGAGCACCAGGTCGGTGGCGGTCGCGCCCTCCTGCAGCGCACCGGTGAACTTCACCCCGACCACCTCCGGCAGAAGCATGTAATAGGGCTGCCCGAGCAGGACCGCCTCGGCCTCGATGCCGCCGACCCCCCAGCCCACCACCCCCAGACCGTTGATCATGGTGGTGTGCGAGTCGGTGCCCACCAGCGTGTCGGGGCAGGCGACCCAGGCGTCGCCGTGTTGGCGGCGCTCCACCACCGACGCGAGGTACTCCAGGTTGACCTGGTGCACGATGCCCGTGCCGGGCGGCACCACGCGGAAGTTGCGGAAGGCGTCCTGCGCCCAGCGCAGCAGCGCGTAACGCTCCCAGTTGCGCTCCATCTCGCGCTCGACGTTCCTGCGGTACGCCGTGTCCGACCCGAAGTAGTCCACCTGCACGGAGTGGTCGATGACGAGGTCGGCGGGCACCACCGGGTTGATGCGCTCGGGATCGCCTCCCATGGCCGCGATCCCGGACCGCATGGCGGCGAGGTCCACCACGGCCGGTACGCCCGTGAAGTCCTGCAGCACCACCCGGGTGGGCAGGAAGGGCACGTTCGCGCCGGCGTTGGTCGGGCTCCACGCGGCCACGGCGCGCACGTCCTCCCCGCCCACGTAGCCCCCGCCGGCGTGCCGGAGCGCGTTCTCGAGCAGGATGCGGATGGAGAAGGGAAGGCGGTCGAGGGAGGCAACGCCCTGTTCCTCGAGGGCGTGGAGCCGATAGAAGGAGGTGTCGCCCTCGGTCAGGCGGAGGCTGGCGAGCGAGCCGAAAGCGTTGGTGGTCGATGATTTCACGAGTCTGTCCCTGGGTCCTGAAGCCGGCGCATCGTCGCGCAAGGCGACGCGATTCGTCGGCTCCAAGATAACATCCCGCAGTTCGGCGCTACATTGAAGGATCTTCCTTCGCCTGTGGACCCCATGCGCCAACTCGTCCTCCCGGGCTACTGCCAATGACTGACTCCGAGTCTGCCTGCGCGGCGGCTAATCGTGTTCATTGGCCGGCGCCCCCGGGGATCGACCACCTCGTCTACGCGGTTCCCGATCTCGCGGCCGGAGTGCGTGACCTCGAGGCGCGTCTCGGCGCACGCCAGACGCCCGGCGGCAGCCATCCGGGACTCGGAACGCGCAACTCCCTGTTGCGCATCGGCGACCGCGTCTACCTGGAGGTCGTGGGCCCGGACCCGGAGCAACCGGTCGCGCCCGGCGGCCTCTGGTACACCGGCGGCCCGGCCCCGCTGCCGGCGCTGGTCACGTGGGCGGTCCGTTCCGCCGATCTCGACCGCCTCGCCGCGGGTCCGGGCGGCCACCTGCTGGGTCCGGTGCGGTCCATGTCCCGCACCAGGCCCGGCGGCGACCGCATCGCCTGGACGCTCACGATGCCCCGGAAGCCGTTTCCCCGACAGGGCATCATCCCCTTCTTCATCGACTGGGGTAACACCCCCCATCCGTGCGCCGAACTCCCCGACCGGGGAGTCCGCCTCGTGCGGCTAAGTGGACGCCATCCCGATCCGGAGGCGGTGCGGCGCGAACTGGGCCGGCTCGGCGTCGAACTCGAGGTGGCGGCGGAGCAGGCGGGGCTGGTTGCCGTGCTGCAGACGCCTGCGGGCGACCGGGTCACGCTCTGACTCCCCTCCCAGGCCCCGCGGTGCCGTCCAGGACGGATCCGGTCGGCCCCATGCCAAACCCATTTGCGGGCGACGTACTACCGGGTAGCTTATACCGCTCCATCCTGCCGGGATGCCAGTATTGGCGGTGGCTTCCGCGCGTTCTCGCGAGAAGCCAGCCGTCCGCTCTGATCAGGCGTATCGCATCTCCGACCTTGGGCATCGTTCCCGGATCTCCGGTCTGAAGAGGGAGCCGAGCCGGATCGGGTACGAACCCTCTGGCTCCATCCGGCGGTTACCGGAGAAGGTGACCCCGGATGCCGGGCGAACGAATGGCTCGATGGGATTGATTTTTGTAAGCGATTGGTACTGATTGGTTTATATCACTCATGGTGATTGCTGTTCCCCTATCAGTTCATGTTTGCTGACCGGGATGTAGATCGACGTTGGCGAACGTCTTTGGAGATAACTGTTCGGCCAGGCTGTGGCGAGTGTCCCTTGTGAGCGGATCGTGGTGGGGCTGGGTTCAGCGGTGGAGGATGCGCCTCCAGTGCTGGGCGAGCGGGCGGAGCCAGACATCCGTGTTGGGCTTGCCGTACCGCTCGTCGGTGCCACAGCGCCCGCGTCCCTGGGTGGTTCCGACGCGGATCCAGCCGGAAGCCCTGTAGACGCCGCCGGTGAAGGGGGTACCTCGACGAAGGTCTCGACGAGGACGGGGGTCCGGGCCACCGTCGCGACGGCGTGCTCGCGAGCGATGTGGACGTGTGGTGGGGAGGGGACTCGACCCCGGCG
>VXMG01000066.1:0-8641 GCA_009841185.1 Gammaproteobacteria bacterium | reverse complement strand
CGCGGGAGGCGGCGCGCATCGGGAACAACCTCAACCAGATCGCCAAGTGGGCCAATACCCACAAGGGGGCGGCCGAGGCTGTCGAGGTCATCGCCCGCCTTGTCGCCATCGAGCGGGCGCTCACCGTGCTGGCTCGCTTCGAGAGCCCGGACTCCGATGCACATTAAGTTCCTGGCCCGCGGGACCGGATCGGCGCGAGAGGCGGCCAACTACCTCCTCGGGGAGCGGGACGCCGGCCGGAAAGCCGCGCGAGGGCGTCGAGGTTCTGCGGGGGAACCCGGACATGGTGGCCGCGGTGGCCGACTCGCTCGACTTCGAGCACAGGTACACCTCCGGCGTGATTGCCTGGGCTCCCGACGACCAACCCACCGACGAGCACATCGAATCCGTCGTCGACGAGTTCGAGAAGACGGCTTGGGCGGGGCTCGAACCCGACCGCTACGCATGGACGGCGGTCCTCCACCGTGAAGAGGGCGACGGCGCCCATGTCCACATCCTCGCGGCGCGATGCGATCTGGAGACCGGGCGGAGCCTCAACATCGCCCCTCCGGGATGGCGGAAGACGTTCGATCCGCTCCGGGACGCCCTCAACCACGAGCATGGCTGGGCTCGTCCCGACGACCCGGCGCGGGCCAGGGTCCAGCAACCCGGTCACCGCGCCTACATCGAAGCGGCACAGCTGCGGGCCGGGCTCCGACTCGAAGCCTCCCCCCGCGACCTGATCCGGGACTACCTCCTCCAGCGTGTCGAGCACGGAACGGTGCGGGGCCGGGCCGAGGTCGTCGCCGCGCTGCGGGAGGCGGGCCTCGAAGTGCCGCGGCAAGGCAAGGACTACATCACCGCGCTGGACCCCGAGACCGGGGACCGGTGGCGGCTGAAAGGAGGACTGTATGGAGAGAACTTCGACCGCGAACGACTTGAGCGACCGGCTGCGGACGCGGCTGGAGACCGAACGCAGGGAGATCGAGGAGTTGACCGCGAGCGAGCTGAAGCGGCTCGCCGAGAACTCGCGGCGCGTCGCGAGGAACGCGCTCAGTACCATCGAGCGCGATACGGAGGAGGCGACCGGGAAGATGCGCGAGTTGCTGGCCAAGGCGTGGCTTCGGCCCCTGATCGTCGGCCTGAGCCTTTGGCTCGGTTTCTTCGGCGGAAGCTGGGCGACGATGCGTTGGTTGGCGGGGAGCATCCAAGCCCGGATCGAGACCCGCGCCGAACTGAACCGAGACATCGAGGACGCCCGGCGGACGCTCGCCCAACTGGACGTGGACACCTGGGGGCTCGTGTTCCACGAGATCGAGGGCGAGCGGTTCGTGGTGGTGCCGGACGAGGCGTTGGACGATCCGCCCTGGAGGGTCGACGGTCGCCCGGCGTTGAAGCTGTCGAACGAGTGAAGGAGATCTATGACCGCGTTAGAGGAGCAGTTGACGAGGGCCTTGCGGAGGTTGTCCGCGCAGTACGAGACGGAGCAGCGGCGGCAATCCGGGCAGGTCGAAGCCTTGCGGCGGCACGTCGAGCGGCAGGGCGGAGAGAACGAAGCCTTGCGGCAGCACGTCGAGCGGCTGAGCGCGGAGAACGAAGTCTTGCAGCGGCGAATCGAGCGGCTCGACGGGCAAGTGACACGCTTGGCCGAGTACTATGGGACATCCGCCGCCGCGAGACCGCGCGGCCGCGGATGGTGATAAGGCCCCCGACGCGCGGGCCGGACCGCGATGCCGGACCGAGCCGTTGACGATGGCATCCAGTCGCTTGCCATCCGAACACCGCAGCGCCCGGCGCGCCGTCAGCCGCCCGTCTGGCGGAGAACCCCTCCCGTCGCGAGGTTTCAACCGCGCAGATCGTGCAGTCCATCTTCGAGAGAGGAATCGAATGATGGCACGCACGAAACGAAGTCGGCGCTCGTACAGCGCCGGCGAATGGGGCCGGAACCGGGTCCGGGTCTTTACCGATCCCAGAACCGGCATCATCCAGGTCGAGTGGCGCGAGAACGGGCGCAGGCTCACCCGGTCGCTGAAGCACCGTGACTGGGAGCGAGCCAAGAGGCAGGCGGACAAGATCGCCGCCGGGCTCGCCGAGCCCGCGACCACGGACGCGGCGGAAGCCAAGGCCGAGTCGCTCACCCTGGGGAAGCTGTTTGACATCTACGGTGACGAGTTTACCCCCACCAAGAGCAAGCGGTCGCGGAACCACGACCGGGCCATGATGAGGAGGTTCCTTCGGTTCTTCGGGAAGCACCGGAAGGCCGAGACGCTTTCGCAGCGCGACTGGGACCGCTTCATCCGGGCGCGCCGCGCGGGAAAGGCCGGCGGTAGCCGCAGGCCCGTGTCCGAGCGGACGATCGAATACGATCTGAGGCTCCTGCTCGCGGTTCTCAACTGGGCCGCGAAGTCGAGAGACGAGGAGGGACAGCTCCTCCTCGAATCCAACCCGCTCCGGGGCCTCAAGCTGCCGAAGGAGAAGAATCCGAGACGCGTGGTGCTCACCCAGACGGAGTACGAAGCGTTGCTCGGGGTGTCCGCCCAGGTGGACTGGCGGTTCCGAGTGGCCTTGGTGCTCGCCCATGAGACCGGGCACCGAATCGGTGCCATCCGGCAGCTTCGTTGGGCCGACATCGACCTCGATGGCCGGACCATCCGGTGGCGGGGAGAGCACGAGAAGACCGGTTACGAACACCGGACGCCGGTCACCGCCGAGGCGCTCGCCGCCTTGGAGGAAGCGCGGAGGCACAACCCCGGGATTGGGGACGCGCCCCTGCTGACCGCGCCGAAGGATCCCTTCGCGTGCATGAGCCGCTCGCTGGCGCGGGACTGGTGGAAAAAGGCCGAGGCGCTTGCGGAGCTGGAGCCCAAGCGCGGCCGCGGCTGGCACTCGTTGAGACGGAAATTCGCCTCCGACCTGATGGACTTGCCGCTGAAGGTGCTCTGCGACCTCGGCGGCTGGAAGACGGCCGAGACGGTCCTCCAGTGCTATCAGCGCCCCGACGAGGACCGGCTCAGAAAGGCCATCGAGGAGTACCGGGGGGTTGGCTCCGCGTCCAATTAGCGGACATAGTTAGCGAACATCGAACCCCCCAAATCCCGTAACTCCAATCGGGGCGGCCGGATTCGAACCGGCGACCTCCTGCTCCCAAAGCAGGCGCGCTACCGGGCTGCGCCACGCCCCGTCCGGTCTCGTCGTCCCGGAAGGATCGGTGATTTCGGCGGTCGCTTCAATCCCCGCGCGTCAACGGACCATTCGTCGCGGGGCGTTCGCAACGGATGTGCCCGCCGGACCGGGCGCGAGCCAGTGAGAGGGCGGCAGTCCCGGACCGTCAGTAGTGAAGCGTTTCGCGCAGGTGCCTGCCGAGCGCCCGGAAGGCCTTGCCCCTATGGCTGCGGGCATCCTTCTCTTCCGGTTCGAGTTCGGCGAAGGTCCTGCCGGCTTCGGGGTCCAGGAAGTGCGGATCGTAGCCGAATCCGCCTTCGCCCCGCGGCTCCAGGCCGATGGTCCCGGGCGCTTCGCCCCGGAACACCAGTGGTTCGCCCATCCCGAAATGCAGCACGGCGACGCATACGAAGCGTCCGGTGCGGCGATGCGGCTTGTGGCTCGCGAGCAGCTTGACCAGATGCTCGTTGTTGGCCCGGTCGCGCTCCTCGCCGGTGAGGTCCGCTGCAGGCGCAAAGCGCTTGGAACGCACCCCGGGAGCACCATCGAGGATGTCGACTTCGAGGCCCGAATCATCGGCGATGGTGGCAGCTCCGCAGAGGCTGTTGAAATAGGCGGCCTTGGCCTTGGCGTTCTCCTCGAAGGTGTCGAACGCCTCGACCTTGTCTTCCGCGGGGGAATAGGGGATGCCCGCTTCATCGAGGCTCAGGACGCGCAGTCCGGGGTCCTTGCCCAGGACGCGCCGGATTTCGTCCAGCTTGTGGGGGCTCCGCGTGGCGGCGACCAGCGTGAGTGCGTGCGACGGGCTCATTCGCGCGCTCCTGTTGGCGATTTCCTCGTCGGGGTGGTTGCGAGGGCGCTCCGTTGCCGGGAGCGGACCATGACGTTTCGCGAAGAAACTCTCTATGGGAACCGGTGGCGACGCAAGGGATGCTGTGAGACGGAGGTGTGTTCGCGAGCTTGGAAGGGCCGGGTCCCAATGAGGCAGGTTTATTCCGATGGCATGGGTTGCGCCTGGCGGATGCGGCGCACGAGTTCGGTCGTGGATCTTCCCGCAAGGTGCGGCACCACCACGACTTCCCCACCCGCGGCCCGGACTTCGTCGCGGCCGACCATCTCGTCGACGGCGTAGTCTCCACCCTTGACCAGCACGTCCGGAAGCAGGGCCGCGATGAGCGCGCGGGGGGTGTCCGAATCGAACGGCGTGATCACGTCGACGCTGGTGAGAGCAGCGAGCACGGCGGCGCGGTCCTCGAGGGAAGCGTAGGGGCGGTGCGGCCCCTTGAGTCGAGCGACGGAAGCGTCGGTGTTGACTCCCACCACGAGCACGTCGCCAAGGGCGCGAGCGGCGGCCAGGTACTCCACATGGCCGCGGTGCAGAATGTCGAAGCACCCGTTGGTGAACACGAGGCGGCCGTTGCGGGGACGGCCGTGGCGGGCGAGAAGGGCGTCGACGGCGAGCACCTTGCGGCTCCGGGGAGCCGGGGCGGGGGTCACAGGTCGGCGGGCGCGGCCGGAGCGCGCGGGCAGCCCGCGACGGGTCCGTGGGCGACGGGGCCGCGGACGGTCATCACGGCGCGGGTGCAGCCGGGGTGCGGCGAAACTCCGCCAGCAGGTCACCCGCGCCGCGGCCCAGAAGGACCGTCGCCACCTCGGCCGCGAGGCGCTCGGGCTCGGTCTGGCGGCCGGTGCGGTCGGCACGGATGACCCGGCGGCCATCGGGGCTGAGCACCATCGCCCAGAGCCGGAGGCCGCCCGGGTAGGGCAGTCCCAGCACGCCGACGGGCAGGTGGCAGCCCGCGCCCAGCAGACGCAACAGTTCCCGCTCGGCCCGCACCGCCTGCCGGGTGGGGTGGTCGTCCAGCGACGCCGCCAGCTGCCGCGTCCGCTGGTCGTCGCGGCGGACCACCACGGCGAGCGCGCCCTGCCCCGCGGCCGGCAGCCACGCCGTGCGCTCCAGAAGCTCGCTCGCGCGGTCGAGGAGACCCAGGCGCCCCAGCCCGGCGGCCGCGAGCACCAGCGCTTCGCATTCGCCCCGGTCGAGCTTGGCCAGGCGGGTGTCCACGTTGCCGCGCATGGGCACCACGGTGCAGTCGGGGCGGAAGGCGCGAGCGAGCGCGGTCCTGCGCGGGGAGCCGGTGCCGATGCGGGCACCGGCGGGCAGGGTGGCAAGGGTGCGCTGGTCGTCCGGCGGCAGCACCAGCGCATCGCGCGGATCCTCGCGCGCGGGCGTGGCGGCGACACAGAGGCCGGGCGCCATGCGCGTCGGCAGGTCTTTCAGGGAGTGCACGGCCAGGTCGACGTCACCGTCCAGAAGGGCGACGTCCAGTGCGCTGGTGAAAACGCCTTCGCCTCCGATGCGGGCGAGCGAGTCATCCGCCCGTTCGTCGCCCCGTGTGCGGACGACATGCAGCGAGACGCTCGCCCCGGCATCCCCCTCCAGAGCGGAAGCAACCTGTCGGCTCTGGATCAGCGCAAGCGCAGACCCCCGGGTCCCCAGCCGCAGTCGTGGCGTCTCCGGTCTCACCTGCGAGGGACCTGCCGACACTCGAAACCCGGCGTCAGAACGCCCGCAGGATGAGGAACGCCGCGAGCAGCACGGCGACCCAAAGCACCATGCTCCCGGTAGGCCAGGAACGCGCCAGCGCGCCGTGCGGCCCCGTGTGGCGGAAGGCGCCGCCGAGCGCCCAGTTCACTCCTCCCAGCACCGCGCCGCGCACGGTGGCATCCGCCGCGCGAATCGCCAATCCGAGCCGCCGCACGATCGCCGGAGCCAGCTTCCGGTACGTCCACTCCACATCCAGGTTCACGGCGCGGATCTCGTCCGGATAGATGCGCGCCAGCCGGAACAGGACGACCGCGCCGATCGCGAACGCCAGCAGTTGCAGCTGGGTCACAACGTGCGTCACGTCGTAGGGATTGTAGTCGACGTCGAAGGGAAGGAGGTCATAGAGCAGCCATGGCATCGACCCGATCGCTACGCATCCGATGGCGCCCACGGTCATCGCGGCAAGCATGTTCCAGGGCGGCTCACGCGTTCGGATGCCAGAGTCGTGGGCGAAGAAGGCGAAGAAGGGGATCTTGATGCCCGCATGCTCGACCACGCCCGCGGAGGCGAACAGCATCGCCAGCCAGACCCAGTAGTGATGCTCCTCGAGCAGCGCGCTCATGATGAGCGCCTTGCTCACGAAGCCGTTGAAGAGTGGAACCGCGGAAATGGAGGCTGCGCCCACGATGCAGAGCGCCGTGGTCCATTTCATCGTCCTCCACAGACCGCCCAACTCGGAGGCTTTCGTGGTGCCCGTGCGGTACAGCACGGCGCCCATCGACATGAAGAGCAGGCCCTTGAAGAGCACGTCGTTGAAGGCGTGCGCGACGGCCCCGTTGACGGCCTTGTTCGTTCCCACCCCGATACCGCACACCATGAAGCCGATCTGGTTGATCATGCTGTAGGAGAGGACCCGCCTGAGGTCGTTCTCGATGACGGCGAAGAAGATGGGGTAGCAGGCCATCACCGCGCCCACGTAGATGAGCAGTTCGGTTTCCGGGAATCCGCGCGCGAGGGCGTACACCGCGACCTTGGTGGTGAACGCGCTCAGGAAGACCGTGCCCGTGGGCGTGCTCTCCGGGTAGGCGTCCGTCAGCCAGTTGTGCACCAGCGGGAAGGCGCCCTTGACCGCGATGGCGAGGAAGATCAGCCAGCCCGACAGGCCCTCCAGGCCAATGTGGTTGAAGGCGATGTCACCGGTCTGGGCCGCCCGCGCCATCGCGCCGGCGAGCAGGGCCACACCCGAGACGACCTGGATCACCAGGTAGCGCATTCCCGCTCTGCGCGCCCGTTCGGTGCCGCGCGCGAAGATGAGGAACACCGAGCTTACCGCGAGCACCTCCCAGAAGAGGAAGAGGGTGATCAGGTCGCCCGCGAACACCGCGCCCAGCCCGCTCCCCGCGTACACAAGCGCGGCGGTGTGTTGGAGGGTCGCGGAATCCTCCTTTTTCAGGTGCAGCGAATAGAGAATCGCGATGAACGCCCCGAGGTGGAACAGGTAGCCGAAGAGCAGGCTCAGCCTGTCGGCCCGGACGAGCGACAGCTCGTAACCGAGAATCCCCGCGGAGAGCCCGAAGCCTTCCTGGATGCCGGCCACGTTGAGCGCTCCCAGGACGGGAACCGCCAACAGCAGGACATGCCGCGGCCATCCTCGCACGAACGGCACCAGCAGGGCGCCGGCGAAGAAGATCGCGAACGGAGGAAGGCTAGTCGGCATCGTAGTAGTCCTCCGACCGCATCACGATGCGCCTCAGCCCCTTGGCGGCCAGGATCAGGCCCGCCACTCCGAAGAGTCCCCACAGCGGGTAGAACGCCTTGAGGTTCTCCCAGGGATGTTCGATGTACCGGTCCACGAAGAAGTCGGCGACCAGCAGCCCGGCCGAGATCAGGAAGAAGATGCCCAGAATGATGCGGGTGGCCTTCGGCCCGACGCTCGAAGGCGGATGGCCGCCGTCATGTCCCCCGTGACCGCCGCCATGGGAGCCGTGGGGCCCGGAGCCACGGGCCGCCTCACCGCTGCCCGATCCGCGGGCGCCGGCGCGCCCCGAGTCTCGCCTGTTCATGGCATCGCCCCCTTCATCGCCTCGCTCCCCGCGCTCACGGCCCCGCCACCATCGACATCAGCCGGAAGAAGGGATCCGGGTACACGAAGAGCGCGAAGCAGCACAGGCTGGTGATCACGATCGCGATCAGCGAGGGGAGCGGCGCCTCGTGTATCCCTCCGTTCCCGTGCCCGTGCCCGTGCGGATTGGATGCCGCCGGGCTGAAGAAGGCCCGCACCGGCACGATCATCAGGTATCCGATGGAGAGCAGGGAACTCACCATCAGCACGGCGACAAGTCCGACCTGGCCCGCGTCCAGGGCTCCCAGCCCCAGGAACCACTTGCTCCAGGTGCCTCCCGCAGGCGGAAGCCCGATGATCGACAACGTCCCCACGAAGAAGGCGGCGAAGGTCACGGGCATGGTGCGCCCCAGTCCCTTCATGTCGCTGATCTCGGTCTTGTGCGCGGCCACCATGACCGCGCCTGCGCAGAAGAACAGGGTGATCTTGCCAAAGGCATGCATGACGATGTGCATGCCCCCGCCGATGATCCCCATGGTGTTGGCCAGCATGGCGCCCAAGACCACGTAGGAGAGCTGGCTGATGGTCGAGTAGGCCAGCCGTGCCTTCAGGTTGTCCTTCCGGAAGGCCACCAGCGACGCCAGGATGATGGTCGCGGCGGCTACCCACATGAGCCAGACGCTCGCGCCCAGCTGCGTGAGAAAGTCGATGCCGAAGACGTAGATGACGACCTTCAGAATGCTGAACACGCCCGCCTTCACCACCGCCACCGCGTGCAGCAGCGCGCTGACCGGCGTGGGAGCCACCATCGCCGCGGGCAGCCAGCGGTGGAAGGGCATCACCGCCGCCTTGCCGATGCCGAAGACGTAGAGCGCCAGCAGCACCGCCAC
>VXMG01000147.1:0-8952 GCA_009841185.1 Gammaproteobacteria bacterium | reverse complement strand
CACCCCCACCACGGTCAGCGCGCCGATCACGTTGTGCCACAGGAACGAGACGTCGGGTGCGCCGAAGGTCACGGCGGCCACCACCCCCATCCCCACGAGCAGCCCGACGAACGCGCCGGCCGCCCTGGCCCGGGGCACCATCGCCAGCAGGAAGACGCCCAGGATCGAGCCGTAGAAGAATGACCCGAACCGGTTCACCACCTCGATCAGCGAGCCCAGGCTCACCGCGTAGAGCGCGACGAAG
Organism: Gammaproteobacteria bacterium; assembly: GCA_009841185.1. Classification (GTDB taxonomy): domain Bacteria; phylum Gemmatimonadota; class Gemmatimonadetes; order Longimicrobiales; family Gaopeijiaceae; genus BD2-11. The sequence goes on along the minus strand of VXMG01000147.1, from coordinate 8,708 downwards.
CAGGCGAACACCCCCCAGAACGCGGTCGCGGCCTTCGAGACCGCCAGATAGTGGGCGTCGCTCGCCTCCGGGCGGAACCAGCGCCGGTAGAAGTCGATGATGCTGGTGGTCGAAAGGGAGTTCAACTCCGATGAGATGCTCGACATGGCGGCTGCGATGATCGCCGCGATGAAGAGGCCCGCGAGCCCGATCGGCAGCTCGCCGAGGACAAAGCGGGGGATGATGTAGTTGACGTCGCGGGAGGCTTCGCCGGTGACCTCCTCGGCCATGGTGAGCGCCTCGGCGCGGATCTCCTGGACGGTCGCTTCGCGGCCGCGGAACTCGTCGAGGGCGGCCTGGCCGGTGGCATCGCGGTCAACGGTAGCGGCAAGTCCCGCTGCCCGGCGTGCAGCGTCTTCCCTGAGCGCCAGCGCCTCCCCGTAGCGGCCCTGGAGCGCGGCGTACTCCGTCCCCCGCACTTCCACCACCGCGTTCTCGTGGGCCGGGTTGAACAGAAGCGGCGGCGGCTGGAACTGGTAGTAGACGAACACCATCACGCCGACCAGGAGCACGAGCGCCTGCAGCGGGATCTTCCAGTACGCGCTCATCAGGAGCGAGGTGCGCGCGGCGCCGACCGATTTCGCAGCCAGGTAGCGCTGCACCTGGGACTGGTCCGTGCCGAAGTAGGACAGCATCAGGAAGGTGCCGCCGATCAGCCCCGACCAGAAGGTGTAGGTCTCGGTGACGGTGAACGAGAAGTCGAACACCCTCAGGCGGCCCGTCGCGCCCGCGATGTGCAGCGCCTCGCCCGGCGAGACCGGCATCCGCACGACCAGCACCACCACCACCGCCAGCAGCGCGACCACGATCAGGATCATCTGCTTGACATCGGCCCAGGTCACCGCCTGGATGCCGCCCAGCATCGTGTACGCGACGGTCGGAACGCCGATCAGCGCGACGCACCAGAGGAGCGGCCACCCGAACACCGCCGAGAAGACGACTGCCGGCGCCGCGATGATCACCCCGCAGGACATCCCGCGCGAAAGCAGGAAGAGGAAGGCGGTCAGCGCGCGCGTGCGCGGCCCGAAACGGCGCTCCAGGTACTCGTAGGCGGTGAAGACCCCGGCTCCGCGCAGGAACGGAACCAGCGTGACGCCCAGAAGAACCATCGCGAGCGGCAGCCCGAAGTAGAACTGCACGAAGCGCAGCCCGTCGGTGGCGCCCTGTCCCGTCGTGCCGATCATGGTCACCGCCGACAGCTGCGTCGCCATCACCGAAAGCCCGACCGCCCACCAGGGCAGCGAGCGGTTCGCGAGAAAGTAGCCCTCGACCTCCGTGGTGCCGCGCGCCCGCCGGACCCCGTCGACCAGCACGTAGGTGACGTACGCGACAACGATCAGCCAGTTGATGGGATGCATGGGCTGCCTAGCTGTGGTAGGTGGCCTGCAGGAGCCAGAGCAGAATCAGGGCGACCACCTGGACCAGAAGGACCTTGAGCAGCGTCGGGCGAAAGCGGGCGTCCGGCGCCGCCTCCTTCTCGCTGCCCTGCATTTGCCGTTTTGTCATATCACGCCCCGAACAACGGGATCTCGAACACCCGCGCGAAGATCAGCAGCACGCTCATCGCGGTGAACACGATCAGACTGAACCAGCCGAACCAGCGGGCGAAGGTCGAGGGGTAGAAGGCGCAGTCCTCCTTCGGGATCACCACCAGGCAGTAGTAGAAGTTGAGGAAGAAGATGACCGGGGCGATGAAAAACGCCAGCGCCGACGCCACGAGCACCAGGAACACCGGCCGCGGCATACCGGCGATCACGGCCACCGAGCCGATCAGCGAGTAGATCATGGTGGCGCGGTAGAGGTTGTACTCCGAGTACCAGCCCTTCTGCTTCCTGTCGATGCCCGCCGCGCGCGCGGTGCCGCGGAAGAGGTTGCGGGCGCAGGCCCCCACGATGCGCGGCCAGCCGTCGAAGTAGTTGAACGCGGTCGAGAAGGTGGCCGCGAAGGCGCCGAACATGAACAGGCCCATCATGCCCGGGCCCACCGAGTTGGTGAAGATGCCCGCGATCTCGCCCATCACGGCCTGGCCCTCCACCGCGCTGGGGTAGAGCCACACGGCCGCGAGCAGCATGAACACGGCGGCCATCACGAACGAGACCACGTGCCCGAGGCGGAAGTCCCAGAGGCCGATCTGGAACCAGCGCCGGCAGTATTCCTGCGCGTGCGCGGGGAGGCGGTCGGTGTGCACGGTGAGGTCGCGGAGGCGCGGCGAGAAGGGGTTGAACGAGCGCGCGATGCCCATCTCCTCCATGCGGTCGCGGATCTTGCTCATGCCGGCCTTCTTGGCCTTACCCCACTCCGAGGCCTGCAGCGAGACGTCCATGCCGGTGGGCAGGAGGCCCAGGAAGGCGGCGATGACCAGCCAGGAGCCGTCGGGGATCTCGACAAGGAAGAAGGTGCCCATCTCGGAGAAGGGCGCGGGCTGGTAGAAGTAGACCGCCAGCGTGGACACCACCATGATGGCCGCGAGGATCTTGGCCGAGTTCTCCACGGCCTTGTAGCGGCCCATGAGCAGGATGCCCACCGACACCACCCCGAGCCCCACCGCCGCCCCGGTGAGGGTGACGGGCCAGCCCATCACTTCCGAGGCCACGTAGTAGACGACTGCGGCCGCCGCGATCAGCCTGCCCGCCTGGCCGATGGCGCACTGGATCAGCGTCGTCACCAGCACGTACCAGAGCGGCCACTTTCCGCGCGCCGTGGCGTACGCCTCGATCAGGCTCTTCCCGGTGGCGTTGGTGAAGCGGAAGGCCATCTCGAAACCGTAGTACTTGAAGATGTACGCCACCGGCAGGCACCAGAGCAGCGCGTACGCGAACCGGCCTCCCGCCGTTGGCGCGGTGACCAGATGGCTGGTGCCGATCCCGGTCATCATGAGGATGATCCCCGGTCCGAAATGCCGGAGAAGTCCGCGCGCCGAGCGGTCCGGGAGCTCGAGCTGGTCGAATTCGGAGGAGTCCGCCGGGGTGCGGCCGGGGTTCTGGGCCATGGGGTTTCTCCGCTGGATGATGGAGGGCGTCCGCCGGGCATAATGGGAAGCACGGGGAAGAACAGAAAGATCGGGGGCATGCCGGGCGGCTTTCCGGGGCTCCGCTGGTTTGGTTAGCTTCGGCACCCGGGCGGGAGCGATTACAGGTGCCGCGCTCCCCGGACTTCAACCGCTTGCCAGGTGCCATGAGCGAACGCCCCCTGCTGATGATCCCCGGACCCATCGAGGTCTCCCCGGAGGTATTGCGCGCCTTCTCCAGGCCGCCTCCCGGCCACGGTCAACCCTTCGTGGTGAAGGCGTTCGGCGAGTCGCTGAGCCGGATGCGCGACGTTTGGCGAGCCGAGGAGGGCGCCCAGCCGTTCATGGTCGCGGGCAGCGGGACGCTGGCGATGGACATGGCGGCGGTGAACCTGCTCGATCCGGGCGACGAAGCCCTGCTTGTGGACACCGGGTACTTCGCCGACCGCATGCGCCTGGTGCTGGAACACCGGGGGGTCAAGGTCCATACCGTCGTCAGCCCGCCGGGCGAGCGGCCGGAGCCGGAGGAGTTGGCGGCCGCCCTGGACGCCTGCGCGGCCAAGGCGCTGTTCGCCACCCATGTCGATACCTCGACCGGCGTGCTCGTCGATCCGGCCGGCCTGGCCGCGGTCGCGCGCTCGCGGGGGGTGCTGTCCGTCTTCGACGGGGTGTGCGCCACCGGGGCGGAGGCCTTCGAGATGTCCGAATGGGGCGCCGACGTGTATTTCACCGCCTCGCAGAAGGCGATGGGGCTCCCGCCGGGACTGGCGCTCTTCGTGGCCGGCCCGCGTGCGATGGAGGCGAGCCGGAAGCGCCGCACACCCTGCCCCCTGTACCTCGACTGGAACGTCTGGCTGCCGATCATGGAGACCCACGAGGCGGGCAGCATGAGCTATTTCGCCACCCCGGCGACCAACCTGGTGGTGGCGGCCGAGGTTGCGCTGGGTGAGATCCTGGACGACCGGTTGGACGGGCTTGAGGGGGTGGACGCGCGGATAGAACGCCACGCCCGCACTGGAAGGGCGATGCGCGCCGCCTGGGCGCACATGGGCCTCGGCGTGGTGCCCGCCAGCGACGCGCACTGCGCAAATACCCTGAGCGCGGTCCGGTACCCGGCGGGGGTGGACGCCTCCCTGGTGGGCCGCATCGTCGAACGGGGCGTGATCGTCGCAGCGGGCCTGCATCCCGCCATGGCGGACCAGTACTTCCGCGTGGGGCACATGGGCTACGTGACTACCCGGCCGGACCTGCTGCGGCGCACTGTCCGCGCCGTGGGCGATGCCCTCGGGGCGAGCGGGTGCCTGGTCGACACCGCCGGTGCCGTCGATGTGGCCATGGAGGAACTCGGGTCCCGCGCGGTCGCGGTGTAGCCGCGTCCGACGCCGGTCTTGATATAGCGCCCTCGCTCCCGCCACGGAGCCAGCCGCCCACGAAGTGCCAACTCAACCCGCCGCCCGCCAGACGTCACCGCAAACGCCCGGACGCCACGACAGGCGCGCAGCTGTCCACATCCAGCCGCCAGAAAAGGAGACAACCCGTGGTCTACACCTCCCGAGTCCGCATTGAACGCAAGGCGGGCCCGCTTCGCCACGCGCATCTGCCAGCCACGCCCGACCCCGTCCTGTTCGGGGTGCACAGCGAGATCGCCAGCCACTACGGCGTCGAGCCCAAGACGCCGGTGGCCACCACCCTCGACTACATCGTGGCGGCGGCCGGCGGCTGACTGACCGGAACCCTTGGCGGCGCGCTGGAGGCGCGCGGGATTCCGGCGGGGCAGGATCGCCTGACCTCCGAGGTCGAGGGAGGCATCGACAAGGAGGACGGCGTGCTCGTGATTCGCACCGTCCACGTGCGCTACCACCTGCGCATGGAGGCGGGCAAGGAGGAGCGCGCGCGGCGGGCGCACGAGATCCATCACCCCTACTGCCCCGTCTACCGAACCCTGGTCGGGTGCGTCGAGTTCTCCACCGAACTCGAAATCGAGATCGTGTCGTGAGCGGGCAGCAGGCGTTGCGGGGCCTGGAGGAACCGTTCGGCGTACCCGGCGGGTCCCTCTCCCGCCGGCAGTTCACGGCGCTGCTGGCCGCGGGCGGGGCATCCGCCTTCCTCCCGGGCTGCCGCTCCGACACCGGCGCCGTCGATCCCCAACTGGACACGGCGTGGTTCAAGGATCCCGATCCCTTCATCCGCCACGCCATCAACCTGGAGAGCCGGCTCGAACTCCTCGACGGGCTGATCACACCCAACGACCTTTTCTTCGTGCGCAATCATGCCCCGACCCCGGCAATCGCGGCCGACGACTACCGGTTGCGCGTCACCGGCGATGGCATCGAACGGAGCATCGAACTCGGCCTCGACGACCTGCGCGCGCTGCCGAGCCAGTCGGTGATCGCGTACCTGGAGTGCGCCGGCAACTGGCGCGGCTTCTATGCCCGCGTGCTGGGACAGGCCGCCGAGGGCACGCAGTGGGGCACGGGGGCGGTCGGATGCGCTGCGTGGTCGGGACCGTCGCTGGCGTCGGTGCTCAGCGCGGCCGGGCTGCGCCCGGAGGCGGTGGCGGTGAACCTCGTGGGCCTCGACGACGGGGGCTTCAGCCGGCCCATGCCTGTGGAAAAGGCGATGGACCCGGACACACTCCTCGCCCTGTCGATGAACGGTGAGCCGCTGCCTCCCGATCACGGGTTCCCGGTGCGTGGCGTGGTTCCCGGCTGGGCGGGAAGCAACAGCATCAAGTGGGTCGGGGAGATCCAGGTCTCCACCCAGCCGATCTGGGTGAGCGCGAACACCACCTCCTACGTCCTGATCGGCCCGGACTGGCCCGCCGAGCAGTACGCGCCCGCCGACGGCGCCCCGGTGACGGCGCTGCCGGTGAAGAGCGCGCTGGCCCTTCCCTGGCCGGCGACGATCCCGGCGGGGAACAACCGGCTGCGTGGCTTCGCCTACTCGAACGATGGCCCGGTAGAGTCGGTGGAGTGGAGCGCGGACGACGGCGCCAGCTGGGCGCCTGCGCGGCTGATGGGACCTCGCCTGCGCTACGCCTGGATGCGCTTCGAGTTCGAGTGGCAGGCGGCGCCCGGCTCCTATACGCTGCGCACCCGCGCCACGGATGCCGCGGGCAACACCCAGCCCATGGAGAGCGTGTGGAACCAGAAGGGCTACCTGCTCAACCTGGCGCTACCGCACCCGGTGGAGGTGGGCTGAGGTGCGAGGCGGATGGCGACGTGTCGGGCGCGGGTAAGGGGCGGCCCGATGACCGGTTTTCGCGGGATCGCGCCCGCAGGGGGTGTGACGGGCCGGAGGCGAACAATCGTCGCACTTGCCCTGGCAGGGGCCGCCGTCTCCGCCACCGCGCTGTCGGTCGGCTGTAGCGATGGCCCCGAGATCGACGGCGCCCTCGTCTACGCCCAGCGCTGCGCCTTCTGTCACGATGTGGAGGGCCAGGTCGGAGCCGAGATCACCGCGGCGACTCTGGCGTCCCGCGGCGACGAGGAGACGCTGACCCGATACCTGCGGCTGGCGATGCCCTACGAGGCTCCCGGAACCATGACGGATGAGGAATACCGTGCGACCGCGCGCTATCTGCTGGAGACGCGCGGGCTGGCCGGCGAGGGGGCCGCAGGCAGCGTGGCTGGCCGCGGCAACGGAACGGGAGAGAACCGATGAACCGAATCGTGCGGCGTACCCTGATCGGCTTCGTGGTCGGCGCGCTCGCCTTCGGGCTCGCGAGCGTCTACCAGGCGATCAGCTCCGGCGTGGGGCTGGTCCGCACTCTCGGTCCGCTGGGGTTCATGATGGTGCTGGGGGGCACCATTGGCGGGCTGGCCGGGCCGCTGGTGGGGGAGGCGGTGGCCCGCTCGCGGCAGCGGCGCGCGCAGAGAAGGAGATAGGCACGTGCACGCGATCAACCTCTCATCCTTCGAGGTCCTCACCTTCGACTGCTACGGTACGCTCATCGACTGGGAAAGCGGGATTCTGCGGGCCGTCCAGCGGGTGCTGGGCGCGCATGGCCACGACCTTCCTCCCGCGGAGATCCTGGAGCATTTCGCCCGCTTCGAGTCCACCGTCCAGGCGGAGCCCTACCGCACGTACCGGGATGTCCTCTCCCGGGTAGTGGACGAGTTCGGACGCGAGCTGGGGTTCGCGCCCAGCCCCGGGGAGCGGGCCTCGCTGCCGGAGTCGATCGCCCGCTGGGCTCCCTTCGACGACACCGTGGCCGCCCTGCGCATCCTCGGGTCGCGTTATCGGCTGGCGGTGATCTCCAACGTGGATGACGACCTGTTCGCCTTCTCGGCGCGCCGCCTGGGAGTCGAGTTTCACGAAGTCGTGACGGCTCAGCAGGTCGGCAGCTACAAGCCCGATGCGCGCAACTTCGAACTGGCTCGCGAGCGCCTCGACCTGCCCGTGGACGCCATTCTGCACGTCGCCCAGAGCCTCTTCCACGACATCGCCCCGGCCAGGCGCCTCGGGTTCGCCACGGTGCATGTGAACAGGGTCTCCCCTCATGGCGGATCGGGGGCTACGATGCCCGTGAGCGCCCGGCCCGATCTGGAAGTGCCGGATCTGGGGACACTGGCGGAGATGGTGCTGGCAGAGGAGTAGAGGATGGGCAGGATGTGGTTGGCCGTCGGCGCGGCCCTCATGGCGGGATGGGCGGGCGCTTCATGCTCCGGGCCATCGGAGGTGGAGAGCGACGCGGAGGTGGTCGGGCCGCTGGCGGTGGTGCAGGGGCATGTGGACGCCTTCAACCGCCACGATGCCGAGGATCTGCTTTCGTGGGTGTCGCCCGCCGTGGAGTGGGTGAACGTGCAGGGGAGCATCACGTCGGTCGAAGTACGGGGCCGCGAGATGCTGCGCGACTACATGGCGACGTACTTCGAGGCGCAGCCCACCGTGCGGTCCGAGATCGAGGAGGCGGTCGTCACCGGCGGCTACGTGGCGGTGCGCGAACGGGCGTCGTGGACGACCCCGGACGGGGAGGAGCGCTCCCAGGCCTCGCTCGGCGTCTACAACGTGCGCGACGGGCTGATTCAGCGGGTGTGGTACTATCCGGTCGTGCCGTGACCGGGCCGTCCGGTTGCCCGAAACCGCCCTAATCCCGCTTCTTCTTCACGTCCAGGATGGACCCCAGCACCACGCTCACGAACGAGATGATCACGCTGCCCAGGAGAGCCGATGCGAAGCCGGCCACGAACAGCCCGTCCGCCAGCAGGTCTGCGAGCATGAGCATGCCGGCGTTGATGACGAGGGTGAAGAGCCCGAGGGTGAGGAGGATCACCGGAAACGCGAAGAACTTCACCACTGGCCGGATGAAGGCGTTCACCAGGGCGAAGATCGCCGCGACCACGACGACATCTTCGAACCGCTCGCCGAGCCGGATGCCCGCGACCAGTTCTGCCGCGACCCAGAGCGCGGCCGCGTTGATGCCGAGTGAGAGGAGGAGTCTGCGCAACGTTCAGTCCGGTTGTGGTCGGCGGGGTGCGGATCCAGTGACCGATACGGTCCTACCCGGGGAAGGATTCGCGCGTTCACCCGGGTCGCCGGCCAACCGGCCTCGTCTTCGCGGCCGGGCGCGGGTCGGGCGGGCCTTCTCGCGGGTGCGCGTCCCGTGAGCGCGTCCGGCGGCTCCACCGGCGCGCCCGCCGCCGTGGTCACCGCGGCGGGG
>VXMG01000082.1:0-9058 GCA_009841185.1 Gammaproteobacteria bacterium | reverse complement strand
GGGGCCGGAGAGCCCCCTTGGCAGCCCGCGACGTTTAACGTCGCGTCGGCTGGCTCAGGACTACCAATCGGTTCATGAGCCAGCACCACAGCGAACCGGATCGGCCCCCGCGTTCACGCGGCCCGCCGGTGGCCGTCACTGCTAGCGGGAAGAGTCTCCTAATCCGCCGGGCCACTCCACCCGTCTATTTCGTCAGACGCGATCCTTTCCGCTTCGCCGCGAATCGCCTCCGCCAGTTGGCGGCCAACGATCTTGTCCGCCAGCCGATTGGCATTGCGCATCAGTTTCGGCCGGGTCATTTGCCTCCGCACTTCACCCGCCACCAGCGCGGCGGCTTCCTTCTGGATCGATTCGGCCAATCGGTCCATGGTCTCTTCATTCCACATGAGCGCGGAGGTGGCCTGACTCAGGGCAGCATCTGCCAGTTTCTCCGTTATCCTCTCGGCTGCCGCCCCGACGATCTCCTCCGTCAGTTGATCGGCCACGGCATCCGCCACGAGCACGGCGGCAGCCTTCACAACGGCTTCCTTTAGTTCATCGGTGAGTCCGTCAGTACTGAGTCGAACTTTCATCTTACCAACTTAAGCCCGGCCCCCGAAGCCGCGCCATTAGATGGCACGCGGCGTTTACACGGCTTCGACGACGCGGTCCCATCGCTCGGTTCCTTGTCGCGCGGGCACTGATGGACCTGTACGATGGGAATACCCAGTTCCACGGCGGAATCCCACCAAGGAGCGCCGCCGGAACGGAACCACTCCATTTCCCGCGCCTTCCACGTTCCACAGAAACGGAGCCCGACCCCATGCGCCAGATCATCTCTCGCTCCGCCATGCTCCCGCTCCTGCTCTGCTCGTGCGAAGGAACCGGGGGTGCCGAACCCGTGACCATCGGCATCGATCCCGATCAGATGGCTTGGGAGTCTCCGCCCGGCGACCTGTGGGACATCGCCGATGCAATGGAAAGGGACGGCCTCGTTTGGGTACTCACTTCCGCCGAGCCCCTCTTGCATGGATTCCGCTCCGGCGTCGAGGTCTTTGCGTTCGGACGGCATGGCGACGGTCCCAATGAGGTGCGTTCGGCATTGGCGCTGGTGGACCGGGGCGCGATGGGGGAGATTACCCTCTGGGACGGGGCGGCGAGGTTGTATCGCACGTTCTCGGTGACCGGACCCCTCGTATCGACTTGGGACGCGGGGCGATTGGGCACGGTGCGGGGCGACATCGACATCGTGACCTTCGGGGATCCGTTGCGCGTCGCTACGACCACGGAAGGCACTGTAAGGGCCGAGTATCGTGAGGCGGTGAGTTCGGCCCCCGATCTATGGACTGGAAGGTTGGCCCGGTTCGACGTTGACGGCGGCGTCGAACATGTGGTCGACTTCATGGAACTCCGCGGCGCGCCCCGCGACGACCAGAGCGCGGGGAGCATTCTCGCGCCCGTGCCTCTTTGGGACGTGTGTCCCGACGACCGGATTGCGCTGCTGGATCCGACCGCCCGACACGTCTACCTGGTCGGAGCAAGCTGGGAGATACGAGACTCCTTGGCCGTGCCGTGGGGAGTGAGGCCCCTGACCCGAGAAGACAGGATGGGGTATCTGCGTGGCCAGATGGAAGCCGAGTTGCAGGGACAGCAGGTCGGCCCGGAAATCCAACCGATGCTGGACCGTGCGGAGGCGGGCAGCCGGAATCAGTTCGCGCCGTCAACGCCGCTCGGCGTCGATCTGCGGTGTGCCTCGGGTCGCGTGTGGATACAGGAGTTCGACGGAGAGTCTCCTCCTCTTGGGCATGGCCGCCTTTGGTGGACGATCACCTTGGCGGGTCAGGAACCGCAGTACTCGCGGGTGATCTTGCCCGGAGGGTTCAGGCCTTACAGGATATCGGACTCGCGAATGTTGGGAGTCGTGACCGACACGCTGGGCTTACAGCGGGTCGCCAGCATTGAACTTCCCCCGGCTCTTCGATCCGGCCGGAACCAATGAGCGCGGAGACCGGCACAGCGAACGGCGTGAGGCCATGCAGGGCCTCCGGCTGGATCCGCGTCCGAACCACCCGTGGACGCGGGCGCTTCGACACCGCCAATAACTACGGCAAGCCCGCCAAGGATGTCCGGCTCCGCCCGCTCGCCAAGCACTGGAGGCGCATCCTCAACCGCTGAGCCCAGACTCCCCCCACGACCCGCTTCAGGGATGCTCACCACGGCCTCACCGAACAGTTGCCTCCAAAGACGTTCGCTACCGTCGATCTACATCCCGTTCAGGAAACATGAACCGATAGGGGAACGAAAATCATCGTAATCAATGTAAATTAAACGTTACCAATGATTTACAAAACTAACTCCCATCTAGCCATGGGAGAGCCCGCCTCCAGAGCCTAACCTATCTGGGGCTCATTCCCGGGAACCTCCCGGTGACAGCGCGACCTGCTCGAAAGACGGAGGTTCTGGTTGACCGAGATGGCGGACCGGATCGGCCGAGTGATGTCGGAGACCTCGATGATCGCGGCCAGCCTGGACACCCTCGTGCACAGGCTCGGGCGCGGCGGCGAGGCGGAACCCGGGGCTCGCGAGGTTGTCGAGGCTGTGCTCCACCACCCCGAGCGCTACCGCCTCCTCGATCCCATGCGGGGAGCGTGGAGCGCCGGCGACCTGCACCAGTCGCCGGGGCCCTACGCCGAGGCGCTCTCGGAGCAGTATCTCACGCCCTGCCCCTGGGTGGTCCTTCTTGAGACGGACGATCGGCGGTACATGCACGGCGACCCGCTGGTGCGCTGGAACCACCGCACCCTCGCCTGTCTCGCCCACAGCCTGGATGTGAAGTCACCCTCGGCCGTCAACCGCTGGTTCCGGCTGCTGAGGGAGCATCGGCGCCTGCGGGAGCGGCGCAACGCGGCCGGGCTGCGGTTTGCCTACCCGTCCGGCGACCCAGGGACGAGGCGGAAGGTCCCTGCCCACCAGCCGTCTTCGGCATCGTCGTCCCGGAGACGGAAACCGAAGGGCGCGGCCTCGTAGGCGAAGTCGCCTGACTCTTCGGCGAGCAGCCCCGACACCACCAGCCAGCCGCCGGGCGCCAGGGCGCGTGCAAATCCCGGCAGAAGAGCGGTCAGCACGCCGCTCTCGATATTCGCGGCCACGCCGTCGAGGGGGTGGCGGGTTGCGAGCCAGTCGGGCGAGACCTTCCGCTCGTGGATCTCGACCGCATCCGCCGCCTCGTTGGCGACCACGTTGTCTCGGGCCGCGGCACACGCGAGGGGGTCGTTGTCCGCGGCCAGCACACGACCGGCGCCGAGCCCGGCCGCGGCGATGGCGAGGATTCCGGTACCGGTGCCCACGTCGGCGATGTCGGCCCCGGGGCGAACCGCGGCGTCGAGCAACCGCAGGGCGCAACGGGTCGAGGCGTGGCGGGCGGTGCCGAACGCCATACCGGGATCGAGGGTGATCAGCACGCCTCCGTCCGGCTCGGGGGGGACGTCCCAGGTCGGCGCCACGGTGATGCGGCGACTGACCCGCGTGGGCCCGAGTCCCTGCCTCCAGGTCTCCGCCCACTCCTCGTGCGGCTGCCAGCGCCAGCTCAGATCGACGGTCAGGCCGGCTGCCCGGTTCAGTTCGCTGCCGAGGGCGGCCAGAAACGCGGGGATGTCGCCGGGGGGCGGGAAATGGGTGACCAGCGTCCCGTCCGCCTGCTCCACGACGGCGCGCGCCCCCCCGTGCACGAGTTGCGCGGCCACCAGGCCGACCGCGGCGTAGTCGGGTACGCCGGCGACGACGGTGAGCCAGCGGTCGGGTATCACGGCAGGTGTCTCGCCGCTCTCCGGTGCCCGGGCTGATGCATCCACGGGACTGCTGCTAGGGGACGAAGGCTTCCTTCACGCGGGCCCAGAACCCCCTCCTGCCGCGCCCCGCATCCTCGGGAACCGGATCCTCCACCTCCCGCAACCGTTCCAGCGCCTCCCGCTGACGACGGTCGAGGTTCTCGGGGGTCCATACGACCACGCGCACGAGCTGGTCGCCCCTCATGCCGCCGTCCAGATCCGGCACACCCAGGCCGCGCATGCGCAATACCTCGCCGGTCTGGACCCCGGCGGGCACCGAAAGGGGCGCGCTTCCCTCGACGGTCGGCACGTCCAGGCGATCACCCAACGCGGCCTGGGTGAAGGTCAGGTGAAGCTCATGGACGAGGTCGTTGCCGTCCCTCCTGAAGTCGGGATGATCCTCCACGGCGATCAGGACGGTGATGTCGCCGCGCGGCCCTCCCCGGGGTCCGGCGTTCCCCTGCCCCCGCAGGGTGATGTAGTTCTCCGAGGAGACACCCGCTGGGACCTCCACCGTGATGGTGGATTCCTCGCGAACCCTTCCCTCTCCACGGCATGCGGGGCAGGGATCGTGGATGATCTGCCCCTCCCCCCCGCACCTGCGGCACGGTTGCACGCTCACGAATTGCCCAAAGGGGGAACGCTGGCTGATGCGCTCCTGGCCGGTGCCGCTGCACGCCGGACAGAGCGTCGGTCCGGCACCGAGCGCCCCTGTGGCGCCGCATTCCTCGCAGGGATCGAGCAGGCTTACCCGCAAGCGCTTGTCGACCCCGCTCGCGACCTCGACCAGCGTGAGGGGGAGCCTCAGCCGAATGCCCTTCCCTCTCCGGCTGCGGGGGGTGCCCGGGGAACGGTGGCCGAACAGATCTCCGAAGCCGCCTCCGCTGCCGAAGTCCCGCATGAAGATCTCGATCGCGTCCGAGAAGTCGAAGCCGCCAAAGCCGGCTCCTCCCTGGCCGCGGTTCAGTCCCCGCTCCCCGTACCGGTCGTAGACCTCCCTTTTCTCCGGACTGCTCAGAACCTCGTACGCGCGGGTGACCTCCTTGAAGCGCTCCTCCGCCTCCCGCGAACCCTGATTGCGGTCCGGGTGGTGCTGCATCGCCAGACGCCTGTACGCCTTCCGGATCTCCTGCACGTCCGCGCCCCGGGACACCCCCAGGGTCTCGTAGTAGTCTGCCATTCGGACCCCGTGCTCAGCGCAGAATGTCGTTCACGAGTGAAGAAGTGTACCCCACCAGGCTGATGACCTTTTCGTAGGGCATGCGCGTGGGGCCGATCACCCCCACCACCCCTTTGAGCCCGCCCACATGGTACTCGGCGGTCACGAGCGTGAAGCCGGAAAGCGCTTCATCCTGATGCTCCCGGCCGATCGTGATGCGCAGTCCACCGCTGTGACTGCGGTTGCTCAGCACGCTCTCCATCAACTGGTTGCGCTCGGTCAGTTCGATAAGACTCTTGAGCCGCTGGCCGCTGGTGAACTCCGGCTGGCTGGCAAGCACCGAGGTCTGCCCGAAGAGCACGGGCGATCCCCCGGTCTCGGGCCAGTCCAGCAGCGACTGGGCGGACTCCATGAAGATGTTCAGCAGCTCGGTGGCCGTATCGCTCTCCGTGCCCGGGTCGCGCAGGCGTTCGGGCAGCGACTCCCTCAGGTCCGCGAAGGTGAGCCCTGCGAGACGCTCGTTGAGGATGACCGTGAGGGTCACAAGGGTATCTCGCGGAATCTCCAGTGGAAGATCGACGTAGACCGTGCGCACCAGGCCGTTGCGCACGGTCGCCACCATGAGTGCCTTGTGCGAGGATAGCCGGATGAGTTCGATCTTCTCGAGCACCGCCGAGTCCAGGCTCGGCACCAGCCCCAGGCCCAGCTCGTGGCTGATCAGGCTGAGGGCGCGGGTGGTTCGCCGCACCAGGCGCTCGATCGGGGAAGCGGCGTCCGGGTCGAGTTCCTCCTCGATCCGGTCGCGCTCCGCGTTGGTCAGCGGCGCGGGGCGGATGAGGCGGTCGACGAAGTACCGGTACGCAGTGTCGGTCGGCACCCGGCCGGCGGACGCGTGCGGCCGGGCCAGGTATCCCTTCGACTCCAGCTCCGCCATGGTGTTGCGGATGGTGGCGGACGACACCCCCAGCTTCCAGCGCCGGTTCACCGAATGGCTGCCTACCGGGCCGGCCGTATCCACGTAGGTGCGCACCACGGCCTCCAGAACCTGTCGTTCTCGAGGCGTCAACTCCTCGCGGACAACGATGCGCTCGCGCAATCGCCGTGTGCGCATCGTCATTCCCCGTTCCTTCGATTCGTCACTGCTTCGTCCAATTCGATGGCGAGAGCGTCGAGCAACAGCCAGCCTTCAACGGTAAGGCGAAGTCTGCCGGCTTCGGCCCGGGCCCAATCCCTCCGCATCCATCGCTCCGTCACGGCCGCCGCCCGCGCGGGAATCGACGCGATGGAAACGCCCCTGCGTGCGCGGAGTCCCAGCCAGATCCGTTCCAGGCGCAGCTCAGCCCGCTCCAGCAGCTCGTGTCCCGCGATCGCTGAGTCCCCCTTCGCGACCGATGTACTGTATTCCTTCCAGTCACGCAGGTTCCAGCGGCGCAAGGGCTTGCGAAAGCTGTGCGCTCCATTCCCCAGACCCAGGTAGGGACGGCCCGACCAGTACACTTCGTTGTGGCGCGACTCCCGGCCCGGGATGGCGAAACTGCTGACCTCGTAGTGAAGGTAGCCCGCCCCGGTGAGCCGTTCCACTGCCGCCCGATACTCGTCGCGGTACCGACCCTCGGAGGCGACCCGCTCGCGCCCGCCGGCCACGGCACGCCCCAGGGGCGTGCGCGGCTCCACGGTCAGCCCGTAGAGACTCATGTGTTCGACGCCAAGGTCGAGCAGGCGTTCGAGGTCGTCGCCCCAGTCCCGCGCCAAGTGCCCCGGAAGGCCGAAGATAAGGTCCGCGCTCACATTCCCGAAGCCGGCCTGCCGGGCGATGCGCACCGCCTCCGCGGCGCCTGCGGAACCGTGCAGCCGTCCCATCCAGCGCAGCGACGGCTCGTGGAAGCTCTGCACACCCAGGCTGACGCGATTCACGCCCGCCTCTCGCCAGGCTCGCGCTATGCCGGGAGTGAAGCTCTCCGGATTCGCCTCCGCCGTCCACTCCAGGAAGGGGTGGCTCAGAAGGCGCGGGCCGAAGACGGATGCGAGTCCATCCATGGCGTCCGTGCCCAGAAGGGACGGCGTGCCTCCGCCGACATAGAGGGTATCGAGGGGTTCCGGGAATGAGAACAGTTCCTCGCGCAGGATCTGGTCCCATTCCCCGGAGACCGCCCGC
The DNA here is from genome assembly GCA_009841185.1 of Gammaproteobacteria bacterium. GTDB lineage: Bacteria > Gemmatimonadota > Gemmatimonadetes > Longimicrobiales > Gaopeijiaceae > BD2-11. The sequence goes on along the minus strand of VXMG01000082.1, from coordinate 1,938 downwards.
AGCCAGGCGTCGTGTCCGCCCTCGCGGTCGACCGTCACGGCGAAGTCGCAGTAGAAGCAGCGACGCGCGCAGAAGGGCGCGTGCACGTAGACGGACGATGTCGCGCCATCCAGCGGAGACGGCGCTTCCCGGGACTGCTTCCCGCACTTGCTTCGGGTAGCCGGCGGCACTTCGTCCATGGGCCGTCAGGTCGGGGATCTGGCGAAGCGCAGCCCGGGCGCTCGCCGCACCCATCCGTGAACCTCCATGACCGACAGGGTCGCCGCCGCGGTGGCGATGTCCAGGCGGGCCCTTCGGGCCAGGAGGTCGATGTGGTCGGGCTCGGCCTCCAGCGCATCCCACAGGGCCCGCTGGCGGGCGTCCATTCCAGAGGGGATCCGGTCGCGGGAGCGAGCCTCCGGCAAAGCGTCCGCGAGGCCGGTTCCGAAGAGAACGTCGTGCGCGCTCGTAACCAGGCCGGCTCCGTCGCGGATCAGGGCGTTGGCTCCCTCGCTCCGGGGACGGCCCACGGTTCCCGGAACCGCAAACACGTCGCGGCCGAGTTCCAGGGCGTGCTCGACGGTGATCAGGGCGCCGCTCTTCCGGGCAGCCTCTACGACCACCACCGCCTCCGAGAGACCGGCAATCAACCGGTTGCGCCGGGGGAAGTGGTGAGGTAAAGGCGCCTCGCCGGGAAGAAACTCGGAGACGATCAGACCTCTCTCGAGGATGTCCCGGAAGAGCCGGCGGTGGTAGGGCGGATAGGCTACGTCGGGCCCACACCCCAGGACCGCGATCGTGCCTCCACCGGCGGCCAGGGCTCCCCGATGCGCGGCGCCGTCGATTCCCAGCGCCAGCCCGCTCACGACCGCCACTCCCGCCCGCGCCAGCCCCTCCCCCATGCTGCGTGCCATGCCGCGCCCGTACTCGCTGGCCTTGCGCGACCCGACCACCGCCACGGCGGGAGCGTGCAGCAGGGACGGATCTCCGCGGAGAAAGAGCAGCGGCGGTGGATGGTGCAGATGTTTGAGGCGCTCCGGAAACCCGGGCAGTTTGTATCCCGTCGCCAACGCCCCGATCCGCCGTGCGATGGCGAGCACTTCCTCGAGCGGACGCGTGATGTGGCGCGCGTCGCGCGCCCGGCGGGCCTGGGGCGGGAGTTTCTTCTTGTCTGCAGAGAAGGCATCGTGGGCGGAACCGAACTTGTCGATGAGTTGCCTCAGGGTCACCGCGCCGAGTCCCTCGTGGAGGGTCCAGTGAATCCGGGCCACGATCTCGTCGTCCGTGATGTCGAGCGGCGCCTCCGCCACGGGGACGGTCGATGCATCGGGCACGACGGTCACCTCGGCCGGGTTCGGCGCCAGAGCGCTTCGCACAGTTCGTCGAGACCTCGCCGGGTCACCGCCGACACCGCGAAGGCCCCCCAGGCGTCGGGGGCTTCGATGCGGGGCGCCGGCTCGCCGGGATCCATCAGGTCCATCTTGGACACCACCACGCAATGCTCCCTCCGGGCCAGCGCGCGGGAGTGGCTCCGCAGCTCGGACCGCAGGCGCCCGTACTCCGCCTGGGGGTCGCTCGAGTCGGCCGGAATCAGGTAGACCAGCGTGCGCGTGCGCTCCACGTGACGCAGGAAGCGCAGCCCCAGGCCCTTCCCCTCGTGAGCGCCCTCGATGATGCCCGGGATGTCGGCCAGCACGAAGGATCGGAAGTCGGGCAGGCGAACCACCCCCAGGCTGGGGACGAGCGTGGTAAAGGGATAGTCCGCCACCTTCGGCCGGGCCGCCGAAACGCTCGAGAGCAGGGTCGACTTGCCGGCGTTGGGTTCGCCGACCAGGCCGACATCCGCGATCAGCCTGAGCTCGAGTTCGATGCGCCGGGCCTCTCCCTCCGCGCCGGGCTCCCATCGCGTCGGGGCCTGGTTGCGCGACGAGGCGAAACGGGCGTTGCCCCGCCCTCCCC
>VXMG01000072.1:0-9207 GCA_009841185.1 Gammaproteobacteria bacterium | reverse complement strand
TGGGGGCGGACGCTCATGGCTACTCGGTCGCCCGCCTCGCGAAGGAACTGCCCAATCGGTCGCGCGTCGGGGGCCTGTTCATCAACAAGAGCGGGCCCGCGGGCGAGTTCAACCGCACCCGGGCGGTCGATGCCTCCGTCGGCCTGGGCGAAGCGATCAGCATCGGCAGCTTCGTCGCGAACACCGCCGGTCCCGGAATCGGCAACGACGAGTACGCCTGGGACGTCTCCGGAAACCTCAACACGCGGAGCTTTTCGGTGACGGCTCAGGCGCGGGAGATCGGGGAGGGGTTCAACCCGGAAGTGGGCTTCCTGCCCCGCGCCGGATACCGCTACTACCAGACCTACTGGATGTACAGGATCCGTCCCACGTGGCTTCGCGAAATCCGGCCGCACGTCTCGTACTACACCTACCGCAGCCGCAAGAGCGGAGTCGATGCGGGCTTCGAGGAATCGGCCTTTCTGCATATCGACTCCCACTGGGAGTGGCACTCGGGAGCGCAGATCCATACCGGCGCCAACCTCGTCACTGAAGGCATCTACGAGCCCTTCACCATCCGCGGGACCGACGTGACCGTGCCCGTGGGGACGTACCGCGGCTGGGAGTCCCAACTGGTGTTCAACAGCAACCCCATCGCCCGGTTGTCGGCGACCTCGCGCATCAACTTCGGGCACTTCCTGAGCGGAAGCCGCTGGGGCGGAAGCGGTTCCGTGACCCTCCGGCCGAGCGCGTCGTTCAGCACCTCGGCGCGCATCAACTACTTCAACGTGGACCTTCCGCAGGGGCAGTTTGAAACCGTACTGCTGGGGATGAACTTCGGCTACTTCTTCACGCCGCGCATCTACCTGCAGTCGCTGGTGCAGTACTCGAACCAGATCGACAGCTGGTCCGCCAACCTGCGCTTCGGCTGGCTCAATACCGCGGGCACGGGGCTGTTCATCGTCTACAACGACCTGCAGGGGCTGAACTACCCGGCCGGGCTCAACCACGACGGCGGACGCTTCGTCGAGAGCGGGACGCTGGCACGTGCGCTCATCGTCAAGTTCACCCGGCAGTTCAACGTGCTGGGAGGGTAGGGATGAGGCTCCGCCGATCGGTCGCAGCAGGTCTGGGAGGATGCGCGCTGCTGCTGATGGTCGCCGGTCTCGCGGGTGCGACGGACCGCGCCGCGCTTCACTTTGCGCTGAGCGGATCCGCGCCGGCCGCGGAAGCGACCGTGCCGCCGCCCGAGGAGTTGCGTCTGTGGTTCACGCAGACTCCACAGGACAACTCCGTGTCCGTACGCCTCATGGGCGGCGATGCGGTGGTCGAGACCGGGCCGGCGATCCCCGATTCCGACGACGACAAGGTGTACCGCGTGGCGACCGGGCGGACCCTTGAAGAAGGCGGCTACACGATCGTCTGGCGGGGGATGGCCGCCGACGGCCATGTGGTGCGGGGCGAGATCCCCTTTTTGGTCCAGGTTCCATAGGCGCCGGTCTCGACGTCCTGGCCATCGCCGACGCTCTGGTCGGCTGGCTGTTCTTTGCCGGGCTGATCACCACGTGGGGGGCCGCTTCCAGCCGCTGGCTCATTTCGCCCCGTGTTCTGGGTCGGCGGCGTCACTCCGTCATTGCGGCGGCCCGCACCGTGGGGCTGGTGGGTTCGACGGCGCTCGTGGCGGGAGCCGGGCTCCTGTTCTGGCGTCAGCTTCGCCACTTTCGCGATCCGTTCCTGCCCTGGCGGGAAGATGCTTCGTTGCTCCTTGCGACGAACTGGGGCCTGAGCTGGCGATTGTTGGCCATCGGGGCGGTGGTGACGGTCGCGGCCTTCGCATTCGCGGCGTCGGACGGCAGGGGGTCGGAGCTCCGCCGCGCGGCCTGGATCGTGGCGAGCTCGCTTGCGGGGGCGATGTGCGCCTTTCCGGCGTTCAACGGACACTCGGCGGCTGTGGAAGGTCTGCGCTGGCTCTCGATTCCCGCGGAATACCTTCACGTCCTTGCTGCGGGAAGCTGGATCGGCGGCCTGTTCTTCGTGCTCATCGCAGAACTCAGGGAACGGCGACAAACCGGTCGGGGAAACGCCCTGTTGGCCGAGGTTCTGCCTCTCTTTTCCCAGGTCGCGCTCATCTCGGGCGCTGTGCTGGTCGGGACGGGTGCGCTCGCGTCGTGGCTTCATGTTGCGTCGCTGGATGCCCTGGTCTCGACGAGATATGGGCGCATTCTGCTGACCAAGATCGGACTTGTTGTGATCGTCATGATCCTGGGGGCCGTGAACTGGAGAGTCCTGACGCCGAGACTCTGGGGCGTCGGTGGAGCACGGCCATTGCGCCGCAACGCAATCCGTGAGCTGACTGTCGCTCATGTAGTCATTCTGATCGCGGCGTTGCTGGCCCGGACGTCGCCACTCGAAGGCTGACGACAACTGCAAGGAGGAGGAGACCATGAGCGACACCAACCGCGGCGGATTCAACGAGTTGACCCTCAACGTCCTGCGGATCGTAGCAGCGCTGCTGTTCATGCAGCACGGAGTCCAGAAGCTGTTCGGGGCAATCGGCGGGAATCAGGTGGAGTCGCTGATAAGCCAGCCCGGTCTCGCAGGCATTCTGGAGTTCGGCGGGGGTCTGCTGTTGGCGATGGGGCTCTTCACCCGTCCGGCGGCGTTCATTCTCGCGGGTGAGATGGCCGTGGCCTACTTCATCGCCCACATGCCGCAGGGGTTCTGGCCGATCATGAACCGCGGCGAGCTGGCGATGTTCTACTGCTTCACCTGGCTCTTCTTCTTCGCCAACGGCCCGGGCAGGTACTCGCTGGACGCGTGGCGCGCGAGCAGAAGCAGCCCATAGGGAAGGCTGGGGTCATGGCAGGCGCGTGATCTCGTCGGCCTCGAAGCGAGGCAGCTCCCGCCGCGACGCCCCACGGTCCAGCACGATCCCCCGCGCGGGAGCGACGAACCGTCCGACAACCCGTCCGGCGATGCCGGCGTCTTGCAGGCGGCGCAGGAGGCCGCCCGTCCCCGCCTCCGAGCAGGCGATCAGGAGCGCGCCGGAGCCGATGGCGCCCAGTATGTCGAGGCCGTAGTGACGCATCAGTCGCGCTGATTCGTCGAAGTGCGGGATTCTCGTCTCCTCGACGACGGCCCCGAGCACCGCCGCCTCGACCATCTCCCGGATGGCCGTCGCTACGCCTCCTTCCGTCACATCGTGCATCGCGTGGACACCCGGCGCGCGCGCGGCGATGCGGGCTTCGGGTACCACGCTGATCCCGGGATCCCTCAGGAAGCGGGCCGATCGGGCCTGGAACTCGGTGCCGAACCTCCCGCGCACATCCTCCGCGAATTCGCTTGCAATGATGGCGGTCGCCTCAATGGCGATGCCCTTGGTGATCACGAGCAGGTCGCCTTCGCGAGCCCCGCCGCTAGGCTTCACGTGCTCCAGGCTGGCCATCCCGATCATCGCCCCGGCGACGACCTCGTGACGCACGGCCGCGGTGACTTCGGTGTGGCCTCCGGCAGGGATCGCGCCGATTTCCCGGCAGCCGCGCCGAATGCCGTCGGCAATCCGTACGACGCGCGCCGCATCCGTCCCCGGGGGTACGAGGATCGAGGACAGGAACCAGCGGGGCTCTCCCCCGGTCGCGGCCACGTCGTTGGCGTTCACGATGACGGCGTGCCAGCCGGGGTCGGCGCTCGGGAACGTGATGGGATCGGCCGCCAACACGAGTCGCGGCTCGCTCCCGGCCGCGGCTACGGCGGCATCCTCGCCGGAGGCGGGCCCCGGGTCGAGACCGGCGCCACCGCCGAGCCGGCGCAGCACCTTTCGGAGCACGCGGGGCAGGATCTTTCCTTCAGGCAGTTGCTCCGAGAGACGCGCTTCAGGGTCATTCATGTCCACAGGGGATTGCCGTGGAAGCGGCGTTGGTAGCTAGGTCACCCGGCGGCGCCACAGGTAGTACACCGGCGCGCCCGCCGCGATGATGCCGAAGCTGAAGAGTGTCGAGCCGGGCGCTCCGATGAAGGCGCTGACCAGCATCGCCATCGAGGCCAGAAGAAAGATCCAGGGGACCCAGGGATAGCCGAAGGTGCGGTAGGGCCGCGGGTGATCGGGCTTGAGCTTCCGCAGGCGGAAGACGCCCCAGACCACCAGGATGTAGAAGGGCCAGAGTCCCAGGATGAAGACCTGGACCAGTTCGGCGAAGGTCCTGACCGAGACGTACCCCACCCCCAGCACCGTTACCAGCGCGATGGCCGCCGCCGGTGTTCCCCACCGTGCATGGATTCGCCCGACGGGCCGGAAGAAAAGCCCGTCCTCGGCGAGGGCGTAGAATACCCGCGGCCCCCCGAGCAGGGTGGCGTTGAGCGCCCCGAAGGTGGACACCACCACCAGTCCCGCCATCAGGGACGCCCCCACCGGCCCGAAGATGCGGATGGCCGCGTCCGAGGCGACGTGCTCCGACACCGCCAGCTCCGCGACCGGCATGACCCACAGGTAGGACGCGTTCACGAGGATGTAGACGGCCGCCACCACCAGCGAGCCGCCGATCAGGGCGCGCGGGAGGTTGCGTCCGGGGTCCTTCACCTCGCCGGCCGCGTAGAGCAGCTCGCCCCACCCGTCGTACGCCCACAGCACGGCGATGAGCGCGACGCCCGCTCCGGTCCAGGAAGCTGGCGCGAAGCCGGGCGCGGCGGCGAGCGCCCCGGTGCTCCCGTCGCCGAACAGGAAGATGGCGAGCGACAGGCCCACGATGGCGAGCACCTTCGCCCAGGTGGTCACGTTCTGGACCGCCGCGCCCCAGAGCACCGAGCGGGCGTTGGTGGCGCCGAGCACGACGATGGCGAGGGCGGCGACCACGCGCACGCCGGCCTCGGTGAGGGGGACGAGCGCGTCCACGTAGGCCGCGAAGATGAGCGCGATGCCGCCCAGCACCGCCGGCTGGATGAGCAGAAGCCGCGTCCATCCGAAGACGAACGCCGGCATGGGACCGTACGCCTCGCGCAGGTACACGTAGGTGCCGCCGGAGCGGGGGAACATGACCGCCAGCTCGGACATGCTGAGAGCGGCGCAGACGGTGATGGCCGATCCGAGCAACCAGAGCAGCGTGATCGCGCCCACCGAACCGGCTTCGCGGGCGATCTCGGCGGGCACCCCGAAGATGCCGCTGCCGATGATGGCGCCGACCAGGATCGCGCCCGCGCTCCAGACGCCGAGCTGGCGCTTGAGAGTGGCGGGCTGAGGCGACCCTTCCGTCACCCGGCGACCCGCTCCCGGGTGACCACCCCGCTGAGACACCCGATGCCGCCAGCGCACTTGTGGATCTCGCCCAGCTCCACGGTGACGCACTCGATTCCCGCGTCCTCGTAGGCGGCGTGCAGGATGGGGCAGCCCTCGGGCATCAGTATCCGCCGTGGTCCCAAAGTCACGAAGTTATGCCCGAAGCCGCGCACCATTTCGTGGTCGTCGGGGAAGAAGCGCACCTCGTAGCCGTGCTTGCGGAGCGCCTCCAGCGCCGTCCAGGGAATCCGGCCGGGGCGGCCGAAGGCCAGGTCGCGGTCGGCGAAGCGCACCTCGCCCATCAGGTGCATGGAGGTGTGCGGCAGGTCCACCACCAGCGTCTCGACGCCGATCTCCGCGAGGGTCGCGGCCACCTGAGCCGCGCCCTCGCTGTTTGTGCGCAGGCCCCGCCCGATCATCGCCGCGCCCGGCGACAGCCAGCAAAGATCGGCGCCTTCGAAGGTGCCCGTGCCGCCCACGCTACGCAGGATCGGCACCCCGCAGTCGGCCAGCCGGCGCGCGATCCAGCGCTCCTCGCCTGCGCGCACGGTCGATGCCGGACGCCCCACGACGGCCCCCGAGGGCGTCATCACGAACAGGTCGGCGCAGAACATCTGGTTGGGGGGCGCGCTCCCCGGATCCACGTACACGACCTGAACGCCGTTCGCCCGATAGGCATCCGCCATGGCGTCGTGCTGCGCGCCGCACAGCGCGGCGTCGGGGGTCTCCAGCATGAGGTGCTCGTCGGCGTCCTCGACCTCGAAGAGCTCCGCGCCCGGGCGGTGCAGCAACACCGCCCGCAGGGTCGCGTACTCGCTGTCGATGCCGCACCGGGACCACACGGACCCCAGTTCGTCGGCGAGGGAGGCCTCACGGGCGGGCCAGCTCGGGCCCCCGTAGGCGGCGGCGTGAGCGGGGGGTCGGACAACGTGGGTCTCGTGCATGGCACCAACATGCGACGCCCGCTCGTCCATCGCCAACTCCCCGGGCAACCCCGCCCTTTTTCGGACCCCTGGAGTCGCAGGAGCGGTAGTGTATCCGTTCGCGCGCGGGCTCGGAGTCGTCCCGCGGGGCAGGCTGGAGAGCGGAGGCACGATGATGCAGTCCCGGCGACGAGTGATGCTCAGGTGGGCTCGACGCGTGATCCTCGGTGTCATGGCGCTTGTCGTCGCGGCCCTGTGCGCGGGGGTGGCATATGAACAGTGGTCCCGCTGGCGGATCGCGCGCGATTTTCCGCCTCCGGGGCGGTTGATCGAGCACGCGGGAAGGCTCTCGCACCTGCTCTGCACCGGAGACGGTTTTCCGACGGTGATCCTCGAAGCGGGCCTCGACACGGATGGATCGCAGACATGGGCGGGTGTCCAGCCGGAGATCGCCGCGCACACGCGGGTATGCTCCTACGATCGCGCCGGCATCCTGTGGAGTGAGCCGCGGGAGGAGCCGCGAGACGCGAACCGAATCGCCGGGGAGCTCCAGAGTCTGCTCGATGCCGCGGCCGAGCCTCCGCCCTATGTCATGGTCGCGCACTCACTCGGCGGCCAACTGGTTCGCGTGTACTCGGCACGCTTTCCGAGTGAGGTGGCGGGCTTCGTGTTCGTGGACGCTTCTCACCCCGAGCAGTATTCCCGCTATCCCGACGAAGTCCTCGAAGCGCTGGCGGCAGTCGATTTCCGGCTGCCGGCTCGACGCCTGATGAAGATCGCGGTCACGACAGGGATCTACCGTCTTTCGACTCCCTCCCGGGAAGATCCCGTGGGAGCCTACCTCTGGCGGACGGTCCCGTGGGGCTTCTCGGGCGAGCGCGAAGCTCGAGAGGCCACCTTCGAGCAAGCCGGTGAGACCGGGACACTCGGCGACCGGCCGCTCGTGGTGCTGACTGCCGGTGTCGGACCTCGTTTGCCGGGAGCGACGGACGAGGTTCAGGGCGCGTTCTACGAGACTTGGCTGGTACTCCAGGCGGAGCTGGCGGCATTTTCAACCAATTCCCGGCACCGTATCGTCGACGGGGCTACCCACTACATACACCACGATGAACCGGATGCAGTGATCGCGGCGGTTCGGGACGTGGTGAGCGCCGTGCGCGCGGGGGCGCCTCTACGGTAGGAGTCGGTTGCCGCTCCCCCGGCCGACGGAGATGGTCGGACCCGCTGTTCAGCGAATGCGCCGCGCACGGCTGCGACCATCGCCAACGGCAGTGTCAGTCCCGCCCGTTCTCCAACGGCCACACCACGCGAAACCCTACATCCTCCGACTCAAAGCCCGAGCGCAGGTACCGGACCCGGTCCGCGGCGCGAAGGGCGAACGGGGGGGAAAGAAACGAGCCGCCCCGCAACCTGCGCGAGTCGTCATTCACCGGCGTTCGCCCCGGTTCGAACCAGATGGGTGTGACCCACTCCGCCACGTTGCCCGCCAGGTCGTAGATGCCTTCCGGGGTGGCGCCCTCCCGCCGGGCCATGACCTCGATCGAGCCCCTCGGGCCGCAGGAACTGTAGTGTACCCGTTCGCACATGGGCTCCGAGTTGCCCCACGGGTACTTCCGTCTCGCCGGGCCTCTCGCCGCAAACTCCCACTGTGCTTCGGTTGGCAGACTTCCACCAACGGAGACGGCGTAGGCCATGGCCTCCCGCCAGGTGACATTGACGACCGGATGGCGCTCCTCCCCGTCGGGGAACGCGTGCCCTGCGTCGAATCGCCGATACTCCTGGTTCGTTACCTCGTGCTCCTGCATCCAGAAGCTCTGGACCGTGCGCGGGCGCGGATACTCGTCCCGTTTCGAGTACGGACTGCCCGGCGCGACGATCGTGTCCCAGTCGTCGCTGCCGCTGATGAATGTGCCGCCCTCGATCAGAATCGCCCGGTTCAGCGGGTCGACGACACCGGGCGTCGGGGGCGGACGGGTGGCGACATCGCCGGGACCGTTATTGAAGTAGCCCATCCACTGCACCACTGCATAGCCGCAGATGAGGATCACGCCACCCAGCGCAATCCTCCTGGGCGAAATCCACCCTGTGGATGGGAACGTCATCAGAACGGCGCCGTCGTACGAAAATGCCACTGCCACCCGGGCTCAAATGGCCAGTCAATGCCCGGTCGCGCCCTCCCGTGGACCGGGGTGCCCTCCAGGTACCAGGGCGCAAGCGGCCTGGCCAGGTCGACGCGCAGAAACCCGTTGAACACCGACACGCCAAGCCCCGCGGACTGAAGGCTCCTGCCGTCCACCGTCGCCCAGTCGTGGAAGACCGAGAGGGCAACCAGGCTGACCTTGCGCTGCAGCTCGATCCGGCTCCTCCAGACCTGTCGTCCGCTCAGCACATTCTGGGGATAGCCGCGCAGCCAGTCACCGGAACTCCCGAGCCTCCAGATCTCTTCCGGAGCGGGGTCTCCCGCGACGCGCGCGCCACCCGCCTCCAGTCCCAGCGACAGGTCGACCGGCAGGGGCAGGACCAGCATGCCCGTGACCGACAGGCGGATGTTGGGATAGTCGCCGACCAGTCCCCGCAGCGATATGTCGGCGCCCCCGTTCACCTTGCGTCCGGTGAGGCCGCCCCACCAGGGCCGCCAGAACAGATCGACTCCGTGACGCCTGCGCGCGTCGCCGTCCAACGTGGTGTTCGTCTCGGAGAACAGGCTCAGCGACGTCCAGGATCGGTCGCTCCTCGGAGGGAGCAGGTGGATGGCGGCTCCCCGGACCACGTAGTAGTCGGAAGGATCGGCCACGTATGCCCAGCGTGGCGAACGCTGCGAGGTCACGGTTCCTCCCGATTCCCGAAGCGTATGGTAGAGCGAGAATCGCACGCGGGGACCGGTCCGGCCGTACTCCGTGGCCAGATCGATGCTGGGTTTGTGCCGCCGCGTTCCCGTCCGCACCGTCAGCGCGCCCCGTCCCCACGGGAAGTCGCGGACCAGCCGGCTGCCCGCCGACAGGCCCTCTATCGGGTTGTAGCGCATGAGCCTCGGGG
>VXMG01000048.1:0-9296 GCA_009841185.1 Gammaproteobacteria bacterium | reverse complement strand
GTCCCGTCCGGCTGCGGGTCGGGTGGGGGCTGTGTCTCGCCCGCGGCGGGTACTTCGACCGGTATTGCCTCGTCCGCGGGGGCGGCTTCCTCCAGGCCGGGCAGGACCGGCGTCGGCGCAACCTGCTGGCTCTCGCGCAGAATGGAACTCGGCGCCGTGGCCCGCGAGGACATGATCGACAGCACCAGGGCGAGCACCATGAAGAGCGTGCCGGTCGTCCAGGTGGTGCGCGTGAGCACCGAAGCGGCCTGACGGCCGGCGAGAATCCCCTCCGTCGGGCTGGCCCCTCCGCCCATGGCGGCCAGTCCGCCTCCCTTGCCTGCCTGGAGGAGGATGACGACCCCGAGGATCAGGCCATCCAGTACGAGTAGGAACAGAAGAAAGCCATACATGCGTCTAGTTCCGGCTATTTCGCCCGGTTCGAGGAATCGGCGTAAACCATCGTCCCGGCCCGCTCCACTGTCAAGCGTTTCCGGCCCCCGTTCACGGCGGCGCTGCTTCGGCGATGCGGGCGAAGGAGTCGGGGTCGAGGCTCGCTCCGCCCACCAGCACACCGTCGATGTCCGGAGAGGCCAGCAGCATCGCGGCGTTCCCGGGATTCACGCTTCCCCCGTAGAGGATGCGCACTCGGCCAGCGCGCTCCTCGCCCCAGGCCTCCGCGAGGCGGCGCCTCAGGATCCCGTGCGCACCGGACGCGTCCGCCGGCGTCGCGGTTTCGCCCGTGCCGATGGCCCACACCGGCTCGTAGGCAACCATCACGTCGTCCTCAGCGGTGAGCACCGCGAGCCCGGCATCGAGTTGGCGGACGATGACCTCCCCGGCCCGGCCGGCTTTTCGCTCGTCGAGGGTCTCGCCCACGCAGAGCACGGGGACCAGGCCTGCGTCGGCGGCGGCGCGTGCCTTGGCGGCCGCGTCGCGGTCGCTCTCGCCGAACAGGTGGCGGCGCTCGGAGTGTCCGGCCAGGGCGTGGGTGGCCCCGGCAGCTCGGGCCATGGGGGCGGAAAGCTCCCCCGTGAAGGCTCCGTGGGGCTGCGGATGGATGTTCTGCACACCCAACTGCACCCGGGGACGATCGGGGAGGGCGGCTTGCGCCGCGGCGAAGGAGATGGCGGCGGGAAAGATGAGGATGTCAGGCTGCGCCCCGGACCAGGAGGGGCGGAAGGCGCCGAAGAACCGGCGGGCTTCGTCGGGCGCGTGGTGCATCTTCCAGTTTCCGGCGATCACCGGCTTCCTCATGCGGCCTCCAGCTTGGTTGGGGCGTCCGTGCCGTCCTTTCCGGCGGGGTCTGAGCGGGGTTCCCTACGCGTCCGAGAGCGCCTCGACTCCCGGGAGAGGTTTGCCCGCCAGGAACGCCAGCGAGGCGCCCCCGCCGGTGGATACGTGGGAGAAGTCGTCGGCGAGCCCGGCGGAGCGCACGGCGGCCGCCGAGTCTCCTCCTCCGGCGATGGTCACCGCGCCGGCGGCGGTCGCTGCGGCCGCCGATCGCGCGACTGCGACGGTGCCGCCCGCGAACGGCGGCATCTCGGATACGCCCATCGGTCCGTTCCAGACGATGGTGCGGGCCTGCTCCAGCTCATCCCCGAACATGCGCCGGCTTGCGCTCCCGATGTCGCCGATGCGGTCGTCCGCTCCGACGTTGGCCCGAGGCACCTCGCGGGTAGCCGCGTCCGGTGCGATGCGGGGCGCGACCACGCAGTCCACCGGCAGCATCATGCGGTCGCCGGCGCGGTCCATCAGCCGGGCCGCGAGATCGACACCTTCCTCATCCACGAGCGATCGGCCGGTCTCGAGCCCCAGCGCCCGGAAGAAGGTGTTGGCCATGGCACCCCCGACCAGCAGCCGGTCGGCCCGCCCGAGCATCTTCTCGATGACGGCGATCTTGTCCGACACCTTGGCTCCACCCAGAACCGCCACGAAGGGGCGGCCGGGATCCTCCAGCGCATCGCCCAGAAAGCGGATTTCGCGTTCCAGAAGCAGTCCCGCCACCGCGTCCCCGCCCCTGGCCCGCATCGCCACGGCGAGCCCCGCCGTGGAGGCGTGCGCGCGGTGCGCGGTCCCGAAGGCGTCGTTCACGAAGTGCCTTCCGAGGGCGGCGAAAGCGGCGCCCAGTTCGGGGTCGTTGCGCGTTTCGCCTGCGCGAAAGCGGGTGTTCTCGGCCACCAGGATCTCGCCAGGAGCAAGCGCGCGGGCGCGGGCCAGCGCCTCCGGCCCCGTCGTCTCGGGGCTGAAGCCAACGTCCACGCCGAGGAGTTCGCCCAGCCGCGCCGCGACCGGTGCGAGCGAGGCCTCGGGTCGCGGCCGGCCTCCGGGCCGGCCCAGGTGGGACAGGAGGACGAGGCGGGCGCCGGCGGCGGTGAGGCGGCGGAGGGTCGGCAGGGTGCGCTCTATGCGGGTGTCGTCCGCGACCCGCCCGTACCGCAGGGGGACGTTGAAGTCCACGCGCACCACGATTCGGTCGCCCGCGCGCGCGGCGAGGTCGTTCAGGGTCTTCTTGCGCATCGCCGGGCCGGCAGGCCGAGCGGGGAGCTAGACGGCCGCCGGCGACATCATGCGCTCGCCCACGAAACGCACCAGGTCGACCACGCGGCTCGAATAGCCGGCCTCGTTGTCGTACCACGAGAGCACCTTCACCAGGCGGTCGTCGATGACGTTGGTGCTGAGCGCGTCCACCACCGAACTGGCGGAGTTGCCGATGTAGTCGACCGAGACCAGCGGCTCGTCGGAGACCTCGAGGATGCCGCGCATGGACGCGGCGGACGCTTCCCTCATGGCCTGGTTGACCCCGGTGATGTCGGTGGCCTGCTCCACCTCGGCCACGATGTCCACCAGGGACACATTCGGGGTGGGGACCCGCACCGCCATGCCGTCGATGCGGCCGTGCACTTCAGGGATGACCACGCCGGTGGCCCGGGCGGCTCCGGTGGTGGTGGGGATCATCGACACCGCGCCGGCGCGCGCCCGCCGCAGGTCCTTGTGGGGCTGGTCGAGGAGCGCCTGGCCGTTGGTGTAGGAGTGGATGGTGGTGACGAGGCCGCGGCGGAAGCCGAAGCGGTCGTTCAGCACCTTGACCACCGGGGCCAGGCAGTTGGTGGTGCAGCTGGCGTTGGAGATGATGTGGTGGCTGTCGGGGTCGTAGGCGTCGTGGTTGACGCCGAGCACCAGGGTGACGTCCACGTCCTTGCCGGGCGCGCTCACGATCACCTTGCCGGCGCCGGCCGCCAGGTGGCGGCCCGCGCCCTCGCGGTCACGGAAGAAGCCGGTCGACTCGACCACCACGTCCACCCCCAGCTCCCCCCACGGAAGGCTGCCCGGGTCGCGCTGGGCGAACACGCGGATCAGGCCGCCATCGACCACCAGCCCGTCGCCCGCCACCTCGACCGACCCCGGATAGGCGCCGTGCACCGAGTCGTACTTGAGGAGATGGGCCAGGGTGCGCGTGTCCATCAGGTCGTTCACAGCAACGAGCTGGACGTCGGAGGCGTCCTCCCTGGCGAGGGCGCGCAGCACGTTGCGGCCGATGCGGCCGAATCCGTTGATGGCGAGTCGAATCGACATGGATGGCGTTGTCTCCCGGGGCGTGTCTGATGCTTCCTTGGGGAATCTGCCCGGACGCACCCCGCTGGCGGGTCAGAGTTCCAGGAACAACCTAACGGGGAAGCGCGCGCGCGAAGGTGACCAGGGCGACCCGGCCCACCCCGGCGCGGGCGAGCGTTTCGGCGGCCGCCCGGGCGGTGGCCCCCGTGGTGAGGACGTCGTCGACCAGGAGCACGCTGCCGCCGCCGTGCATTCGCTCGGCGCCGGGCCGGAGAGAGAAGGCGTCGCGCACGTTGGCCATCCGCTGCTGGGGCTGCAGCGAGACCTGGGTGCGCTTCTGGCGGCGGCGCTCGAGCAGGTGCGCGAAGGCGAGTCCGGTGCGCCCGGCGAGCGCGCGCGCCAGCAGCTCCGCCTGATCGTATCCCCGGCGGCGGCGGTGGGCGGAGGAGGTGGGGACGTAGGTGACGACGTGCTCCTCCAGGTCGGCAAGCAGGGTTGCCAGGCGGCGCTCCATGAGCTCGGCCATCATGGGCGCGAGCTCGCGCCAGCCCTCGTACTTGAGGCCGTGCACGAGGACGTCGGCGGGCGGGCGCAGGGCGACAGCGGCGCGGGCCAGCGAGAGCGCTTCGGGCCACTCCAGGCATTCGAGGCACGGCCGCCCGGGCCGGTCGCCGGTGCCCGCGGGATAGTCGCAGCGCGCGCAGCGCGGGGCGGGCGGTGCGCGCAGGCGGCCCCGGCAGGGCGCGCACACCAGCCCGCCCCCCGCGATGCGCGAACCGCAGGCGATGCAGGCGCAGGGCAGCAGGAAGTCCACGAGCGGGGCAAGCGCGCGGCGGACGGTTCGGCGACGGGTCCCGGCGGGCGGCGCCACCTTCATGCAGAGCGGGCCCGCTCGAGAGCCTCGCGCATGGCGGAGAGCGGCGCCTCGCGTCCCCACCAGAGCTCGAAGGCGGCCGCCCCCTGGCGCAGGAGCATCTCGCCTCCGTCCATGGCGGGAATGCCGCGCGCCCGGGCGGCATCGGTGAGAGGCGTCCCGGATGGAGCGTAGACCATGTCCATGACGGCCCCGACCCGCCCGAGGCGGTCGAGGTCGACCGCGAGCGGATCGTGCGCGCCCAACCCGAGGGACGTCGCGTTCAGGACCAGGTCGAAGGCCTGCCCTTCCGGGGTTCGTGCATCGGAGACCACGCGCACCCGCGCGTCCCCGACTTCGGCGGCCATGGCTTCGGCGCGGGCGAGCGTACGGTTGATGACCCGCACCTCCGCGGCGTCTTCGTCGATGAGGGCGGCGACGGCGGCGCGCGCCCCGCCCCCGGCGCCCGCCAGCAGCACGCGGGCGCCCCGGGCGGGCCCTCCGAGCAATGTGCGGACGGCGCGCCGCGCGCCCTCCACGTCCGTGTTGTCCCCGCAGATGCGCGCGCCCTCGCCCCAGAAGGTGTTGCACGCGCCCGTCCGCCCGACGGCGGCAGCCGCGTCGTCCAGCGCGGCCGCCGCACGCCGCTTGTGCGGCACGGTCACGTTGCCGCCGCCACCGGCCCGCGCCAGGGTGCGCATCACCGGGGCGACGTCCCCAGCCTGGCAGGCGATCGCCACGTACCTGCCGTCGAGGCCGGCGGCACGGAGTGCGGCGTTCTGGATGGCGGGCGAGAGCGAGTGCGCCACCGGGTTCCCCAGGATGGCGAAGACGCGTGTGCCGGCAGGAGGGGGCGGGATCGTCACGGCGTTCCCTCGGCGCTCACTCGTCCGTCCCCGGTTCGAGACGGTCGAGCACCGCCTCGACCAGCCGTTCGAGCTGCGCGCAGGTGTCGCGGTAGCGGTCATCGCTTCCCCCGAAGGGGTCTCGGACACCACCCGACACGTCATCGGCGAACGCAGTGATCACCTCCGCGTAGCAGCGGCCCCGGCCCAGCGTCTCCACCGCCGCGAGGTGCGATGGAGACATGGCCAGCACCAGGTCGGCCCACTCCAGCTCGTCCTCGCCGAGCAGGCGCGCGGCGTGACGATCCAGTTCAAGGCCGAGCTCGCCCACGGCCGTGCGCGCCCCGGCGGAGGCTGGCGAGCCCTCGTAGGCCATGGTTCCGGCGGATCGGACCCTGATGCCGCTCAGGCCACGTTGGGCCGCGCGGGCGCGGGTGAGGACCTCCGCCATGGGGCTCCGGCAGGTGTTGCCGGTGCAGACGTAGAGGAGTCGGATGTCCTTCGTCGCCGCGTCCGGCGGCACATCGCCCACCCCGGCGTCCTTCTCCCCGAACTCCGGCCCACGATCGTCCACGTCAGCGTCCGATCCCGCGGGGGGACATATCTCCCGTAGGGTGGCCATGTCCAGCTCGCCGGCGCGCAACACTACCGGGTCCTGTGCGGTGCAGTCGACGATGGTCGAGGCGGGCGCCGGGGGAAGCTTCCCGGCATCCACTACCCAGAGCCGCTCGCCGGGTTCGAGCGCGCGCGCCGCCTCCCATGCCTCGTTCCCGGAGCGCGCGGGCGCGCCGCCGGGAGGGTTGGCGCTCGTGGAGGTGATCGGCGCGCCCACTTCGTCCAGGATCTGCCGCGCCACCGGGGCCGGGCTCATGCGGACCGCCACCCCACCGCTCCCGCCCCGAACCTGCGCGGGGAAGGAGTGCCCTGGATCGGAGAGAACCAGGGTGAGCGGACCGGGCCACAGGCGCTCGGCGAGCCTCCGCGCACAGCGGTTCCAGACGAGCCCGGCGGCCGCTTGCGCGTCGGGGAGGAGAAGCAGAAAGGGCTTGCCCGCATCGCGCCGCTTGAGCGCCGCCAGCGCGCGCAGCGGACCCTCTTCCACCAGACCTCCCAGCCCGTACACGGTCTCGGTCGGATAGGCCAGCAGCCCGCCCGAGCGCAGGTGCCGGCCCACTTCGCGCAGCTCGCCCTCGGGGAGCAGGCCGTTCCGGCAGGCGATGATGCGCGGTGCGCTCACGCGTCCTCATCCGCCGCCTCGAGCAGGCGCTCCGCCAGGATCAGGTCCTCCGGGCGGGTCACCTTGAGGTTGCGCGGCGATCCCTCCACCATCTCGACCTCGCAGCCGAGGAGCTCCACCAACGAGGCATCGTCCGTGCCCTCGACCCCGTTCTCGCGCGCCCGCCGGTAGGCGCGTTCCAAGAGAGGACGCGGGAAGGCCTGCGGGGTCTGGGCATGCCAGTAGCGGCCGCGCGGGGGGGTACGGACCACCCGTCCGCTCGCGTCGACCTCCTTCAGCGTGTCCACCGCGGGCACGCCGGCCACCACGACCCGACCGGTCGCGGCCGCGCGCAGACAGCGCTCCACGAGGCCGCGCGCCACCAGCGGCCGCGCGCCGTCGTGCACCAGCACCACCTCCACGCCGGGCGGGAGGGCGGCCACCGCCGCCGCCACAGACTCGCCCCGGGTGGCCCCTCCCGCCACGACCCGCACGCGGGGGTCGGCGCCGGTCAGCCAGGCCGGGGGATGCGCGGCCTGGTCGGCGGGGAGGGCCACGACCACGCATTCCACCCCGGGCGTCTCCAGAAAGGGCCGGATGGCGCGCAGCAGGATGGGCTGCCCGTCGAGCTCCAGAAAGGCCTTGCGGATCCCTCCCATGCGCCGGCCCGCCCCGGCCGCCGGCACGGCGACTCCGGCCCGGCAGGGAGACGGCCTGTCGCCCGAGGTCACCCCGCGTATCCGTCCCGCGCGCCGCTGCGTCCGCCCGGGGGAGGAGCGGTGGTGCCGGCTCCCTCCGGCGCGACGGGCAGGAACCGCGCATGGGCGCTGTCGAAGTGGAGCGGGACCACCCCGGTGGGGCCGTTGCGCTGCTTGCTCACGATCAGCTCCGCCTTTCCCTCCAGCGAGTTGCCGTCGCGGTCGGTGTCGGCGTAGTACTCCGGCCGGTACAGGAACATGACCAGGTCGGCGTCCTGTTCGATGCTCCCGCTCTCGCGCAGATCGGACAGTTGCGGCCGATGGTCGGCGCGCTGCTCGGGAGCCCGGCTGAGCTGGCTCAGCGCCACGATCGGCACGTCCAGTTCCTTGGCCAGCGCCTTGAGCCCGCGCGAGATCTCGCTCACCTCCTGCTGCCGGTTCTCGCTGTTCCGGGATCCGGCCATCAACTGCAGATAGTCGATCACCAACAGTCCGAGCTGGCTCTCGGCCTTGAGGCGGCGGGCCTTGGCGCGCACCTCGAGCACGGTGTTGCCCGGGGAGTCGTCGATCCAGATGGGAGCGGTGTTGAGGTGTCCGGCGGCGGCGGCCAGTCTCTGCATCTCCCCTGTGGTGAGCTCGCCTCGGCGAAGTCTCTGCGCGTCCACGGGCCCGTCGGAGCACAGCAGCCGCTGCACCAGTTCCTCGTTCGACATCTCCAGGGAGAACACGCCCACCGGCACCGCCTCGCCCGCTGCGTGTCTGGCCACGTTCAGCGCCCAGGAGGTCTTCCCCATGGACGGGCGTCCAGCGACGATGGCCAGGTTGCCCTTCTGGAGGCCGCCGGTGAGATAGTCCAGCAGGGCGAACCCGGTTGCCACCCCGGTGAGTTCGCCCTTGGCTTCCTGCAATCGCTCGATGTGCTCGAAGGCCGGCCAGAGCAGTTCCTTGATGCGAACGAACCCCTCGCGGTCGTGCCCGCTGGCCACCTGGAAGATGCGCTGCTCGGCTTCGTCCACGATCTGCTCGACGGAACGCTCGCCCTGATCATAGACATCGCGGATGATGTGCGAGGAGGCGTCGATGAGGCGGCGCAGCAGCGCCTTGTCGCGCACGATGCGCGCATGGTGCTCGATGTTCGCGGCGGTGGGGACCGCGTCAAGCAGCTCGGCGAGGTAGTCGTAGCCTCCGGCGGCCTCCAGTTCCTCGGTCTTGCTCAGCTCGTCGCTGACGACGATGACGTCGACCGCGTCGCCGCGCTCGAACAGGCGCAGGACGGCGCGGTAGATGCGCCGGTTCGCCTCCGAGGCGAACATCGTGTCCGAGACCACTTCCACCGCGCGCGCCACCGCGTCGCGGTCGATGAGCATGCCCCCCAACACCGCCACTTCGGCCTCGAGCGAAACCGGCGGCTGGCGGTCGTACGCGGGGGCCTGCTCCTGCGCGACGGGGAATGCGGTGGTGCTCAGGGTGCCTCGGCGGTTTGAATGTGAACGGTCAAAGGGACCGGGGTGGCCGCCTACCGGCCGCCGGACCGGCCGGTGCGGTCCATCGTGTTGCGCAGCAACTGGAGGTCGTCCCACACGGCTTGCGTCCAGCCGCGGTTCCGGAGCAGCGCCGCCGGGTGGTAGGTCACCAGCGCAGGCACGCCTCTGTAATCGTATATCTCGCCCCGGAGCTTGCCCAGAGCAACCTGGCGTCCGGTGATGAACTGCGCGGCAAACCCGCCTACCGCCAGGATCACCTCTGGAGCCACCAGCTCGATCTGCCGCTCAAGGTAGGGGGTGCAGGCCTCGATTTCGTCCGGCATCGGGTTCCGGTTCCCCGGGGGCCGGCACTTGAGGACGTTGCAGATGTAGACCGAGTCCTTGCGCGACAGGCCGACCGACGCCAGCAGGAGATCGAGCAGCTTGCCCGCGCGGCCCACGAAGGGAAGCCCGGTGCGATCCTCGTGCGCCCCGGGGGCCTCGCCGATGACGACCAGCCTGCCCCGCGGGTTCCCGTCGGAGAAGACCACCTGAGTGCGGCCCCCGGCGAGTCGGCAGCGCTCGCAGGCGAGCGCCGTGCGCCGAACCACTTCGTAGTCTCCCGGGAGGGGGGCCCGCCGCGCGCCCGCCCGGGGGGCGGGGTGGGGGCGGGCCCCCCCCACCCCC
>VXMG01000128.1:0-9387 GCA_009841185.1 Gammaproteobacteria bacterium | reverse complement strand
CCGCCTCCGACGCCGACCTGGCCGACCCCCCCGCGGCCGACTGGCTGCACTGGCGCGGCAATCCGGGTTCATGGGGATACAGTCCGCTCGCCCAGGTCGACGCCTCGAACGTCCACCGCCTGCAGCTCGCCTGGTCGTGGGGGATGGAGAACGGGCGCAGCCAGCAGGCGCCGCTGGTGCGCGACGGCGTCCTCTTCCTCAGTAATCCCGGCAACGTCGTGCAGGCGCTGGATGCGGCCGACGGCACCCCGCTGTGGGAATACCGGCGGCGTTTCGAGGGCGGCCCGCGCGGGCAGCTGCGCACCCTCGCCATATGGGAGGACATGGTCTTCGTGGCCACCGCCGACGCCCACATGGTCGCGCTCGACGCCGCCACCGGAACCGTCCGCTGGGAGACCCGCATCGCCGACCCGGAGAAGGGCTACTCGAACAGCACCGGCCCCATCGTCGCCGACGGCAGGGTCATCAACGGCATCAACGGCTGCGGGCGCTTCCATGAGGAGAGCTGCTTCATTACCGCCCACGACGCCCGCACCGGGCGCGAGTTGTGGCGCACCTACACCGTGGCCCGTCCCGGTGAGCCCGGCGGCGACACCTGGGGCGACCTGCCGTTCGGCCTGCGCGGCGGAGCCGACGTCTGGATGACCGGCAGTTGGGATCCCGAACTCGGACTGGTCTATTTCGGTACTGCGCAGGCGAAGCCCTGGGTGGCCGCGAGCCGGGGCCTCACCACCGCCGACTCCACCGCCTACGCCAACTCCACCCTCGCGCTCCGCGTCGAGGACGGCAGCATCGCCTGGTACTACATTCACGTCCCCGGAGAATCGCTGGACATGGACGAGGCGCTTGAGCGCGTGCTGCTGGACGTGAATGGCGAACCTACAGTGATCTCAATCGGCAAGCACGGCATCCTCTGGAAGCTGGACCGGCGGGACGGCACTTTCCTGGGCCTCAGGGAGACCGTATATCAGAATATATTGGATGTGGATTATGAGACGGGTGCCGTCAAATATAGATCTGATATTGCCAGCGCCAAAGTCGGCGAGTGGCTCTCGGTCTGTCCCTCGACTGCCGGGGGCCACAACTGGCCCGCGAGCGGATATGATCCGGAGTCCGGGCTCCTCGTCACTCCGCTGAGCCAGAGCTGCATGGAGATCGCGGGCCGGGAGACGGTGCTCGAGCCCGGTTCCGGGGGCAACCAGGGCGATCGCGCCTGGATGGAGATGCCCGGTACCGACGGCAACTTCGGCAAGCTGGCCGCCTACGACGTGGCCACCCTCGACGAGGTGTGGAGCATCGAGCAGCGCTCGCCCTTCCTGACCGCGGCGCTGACCACTGCGGGCGGTCTTGTCTTCGTTGGCGACTTCGACCGCTGGATCCGCGCCTACGACGTGCGCACCGGCGAGGTGCTGTGGAGGAGCCGCCTGGGCACCTCGGTGATGGGCTACCCGATTTCCTACGAGGTCGACGGCGTGCAGTATGTCGCGGTCGCGACGGCGCGCGGCGGGGGCAGCCCCTGGCGCATCCCCACGTTCCTGACCCCGGAGCTGGTGAGTCCCGAGGGCCACAACGCGCTCTACGTCTTCAAGCTGAGCGCGCCCTGAGGATGGTCGCCATGGCTCCTCGCGAGCCCCGTTTGCGGCGATGGACGCAGGCTCGAGCACACGCCTCTGCTCTGGCCACGCTGCTCGCGGTGTCCGTTTTCCTGTCACCGCCCCTCGAAGCACAACTTCCGCGCGCGTCCCAGCAGCGTGTCGCCGCGCCCGGCGAAACCCAGTTCAACCCCGACTTCCTGCGTCCCTCGGGCGGGCCGGTGATCCCCATCTTCGAGGGCTGGTACCCGATGCCGGACGGTTCCTACGCCCTCTCCTTCGGCTACTTCAACGTGAACACCGAGGAACTCCTGGAGATTCCCCTGGGCCCGGACAACTTCATCGAGCCCGCCATCTATGACGGCGTCCAGCCCACCCACCTTCTCCCCGTCCCCGAGGGCGACCGCCGCCACTGGGGGGTGTTCACGGTGAAGGTCCCGTCCGACTTCGGCGACGGCGACGTGGTCTGGAGCCTGCGTCACGATGGGCGCACGTATTCGGTTCCGGGACGCATCCGGAGCCCACAGTATCAGATCAACGGATGGGTTTTCCCGGGACGGGAGAGCTCCTCGCCGGTGCTGCGGCTGGAACGCGATGGTCCCGCGGGCCAGGGCCCGGCCGGGGTGACGGCGGCGGGGCCCGCGAATGTCATGGCGGGCGAACCCGTGCGCCTGATCGCGTGGACGCATCGCGGCGGCGTCTTTCCCGGGGACGAGAGGCCCATCCGCATCAAGTGGTTCAAGCACCGTGGGCCCGGCCAGATCGCCTTCGACGAGCTCGAGTCCGAGGTCTCTCATGAGGCGTGGAGCGCGGAGGGCGGGGCGGCGGTGACCACGGTCGCGACCTTCAGCGAGCCGGGCGCCTACGTGGTGCGCGTACTTGCGTACAACCGGGTGCCGGAGTTCGAATTCCAGTGTTGCTGGACCAACGGATATCTGCATGTGGAGGTGGGCCGATGAGCCGCCTGATGACGCTTCCGCTGATCCTCGGGCTCGCCTGGGGCACGCCCACCGCCGCCCAGAATGCGGACGTGGGCCCCGCAGGCGCCGAGGTCGCCATGTCGGCCGGCAACGACGCCCCCACCTGGTCGCGCGACATCGCACCCATCATCCAGCGCTCGTGCCAGCAGTGCCACCGGCCGGACGGCATCGGCCCCATGTCGCTCCTCACCTATGAGCAGACGGTCCCCTTCGCGCCGCTCATCCGCTACCGCGTCGAACAGCGCATCATGCCGCCCTGGCACCTCGACAAGACGGTGGGCATCCAGGACTACGAGAACGACATCTCGCTCAGCGACGACGAGATCGCCACCATCGTGCAGTGGGCCGACGCCGGCGCGCCCGAGGGCGACCCTGCCGACATGCCGCCGCCCATCGAGTATCCGCCCGCGTACGAGTGGGAGCTCGAGGCGGAGCTGGGCCCGCCCGACTTCGTGGTGCGCTCGGAGCCGTTCACGGTCGTCGCCAACGGCCAGGACCAGTGGTGGGACCACACGGTGGAGTTCGAGGGGCTCGCCGAGCGCCGCTGGATCCGGGCGGCGGAGTTCAAGCCCTCCTATCCGCTGGGCGTCAAGGTCGTGCACCACGGGCACGTGCGCTTCGTGCAGGACGGCTACCGCATGGAGCTGGTCGGCATGGGCGTCGGCAAGCGCTGGGACAAGCTGCCCGACGGGGTGGGCAAACTCCTGCTTCCCGGCCCGGCGCAGATTTCGTGGGGGCTCCACTATTTCCCGATCGGCACCCCGGTGCCGGATGACGTGGTCGAGGCCGGCGTCTGGCTCTATCCGCCAGGCTACGAGCCTGAACTGTCATCCGCGGGTGAACAGCGCCACCTCATCGACGGCACCTTCAGGACGGGGCCGCGCGCCCGCGATCTGATCATCCCGCCGCACGGCTACCTCACTCTGGAGCACGCATACGTGCTCGACCAGCCGGCGCTCCTGCAGAGTTTCCGGCCCCACATGCACATGCGGGGCACCGCGATGTCCATGGAAGCCATCTATCCCGATGGTCGCCGCGAGATGCTCAGCCGCGTGAACCAGTACAACCACAACTGGCAGATCGCCTACATCTACGAAGACGAAGTGCAGCCGCTGCTGCCCAAGGGCACCGTCCTCCTCTTCCACTCGCAGTTCGACAATACCGCCAACAATCCCATCAATCCCGATCCGGATCAGTGGGTATTGTTCGGCGCCCGCGGAGTGGACGAGATGTCGCACGCCTGGGTGGGGATCACCTACCTGAGCGAGGAGGACTACCAGCGGCTGCTGCGGGAGCGCACGCGGCTGGCTTCCGACGAGCCGTAGGGGGGGCGCCCCACACCCGACGAGCCGTAACGTCTCCCGCGTCGGACGGGTCACGACGGTCTCCCGAGTCCGACAAGCCCAGGTGACCTCCCTCGCGTCCGACAAGCCCAAGTGACCCTGTCGCGTCCGACGAGCTTCGGTAGGGCGCTCGGTCGTCCCATTCTGCCATTGATGGGCGAGCGCATCGGTCATTGGGCCGTGGGCAGGCCAAGGGGTCGGCGGCCCGCCCGCGCTGCGTCCCGAGTTCACATGCCCGTGTCCCATTCTGCCATTGACAGTTTCGGAGCCCGCGATTCGGCGGAGTCCGAGATCCCATCTTCCCTGGCCCGCCAGAGGCGCTGACAGGCTCGGTGGCGCCATTCGCAGGCGGCTTCCTCCTCCGAAGGTCTCCCAACCCCGTTTCGGCCACTACAGGGCATCCTGAGAGGCCGATTTCAGTGGCGTTATATTTGTACGTAAGTCATTGTACAAGATAATGTTGGGAGGAATGATGATCGCATCTGCGAACTCTCTCTACGACACGCGCCGGAGGCCCGCCTCGTGGCCTGCGATGGTGCGGGAACCCAGGGGCGCCGGCACCGTGTCCAACGATGCCATCCCGGCTCCCTCCGGTTCCCCTCCCTCGGGAGAAAACGACGAACTCCGCAGGCTGGGCGAGCGCATCGCGGAACTGGCGGCTCGCATCAACTCCGCCGAGGCGCGCATGATGACCCTCATCGCCGAGTTCGACCGCCGGGGCGGGTGGAAGGACGGCGGCTACTCCTCCTGCGCCGAATGGCTGGCCTGGAGGATCGGCACGAAGATCGGCACGGCCCGCGAACGGGTGCGGACCGCCCGCGCGCTCGAGCGACTGCCGCAGACGGCAGACGCTCTTAAGCACGGGACCATCTCCTACGCCAAGGTGCGGGCGCTGACCCGGGTTGCGACCCCGGAGCGCGAGGCGGAGCTGCTCGAGTTCGCGCGCGCGGGCTCGGCGGCGAAGCTGGAGCGGACGGTGCGCATGTGGAAGAAGCTGTCGCGCGACGCGGAATTGACGGCCGAGCAGGCCCGGCGCCGAAGCCGCACCTTCTCGGTCTTCGTGGACGGCGACGGGATGTACGTGGTGAAGGGCCGGCTCGAGCCGGAGGTCGGGGCCGTGCTGATGCGGGCGGTGGAGGCGGCGTCGGATGCGCTGTTCCGACGCGAGGAGGGACCCGGTTCCGGTAGTCACAGGCGCGATGTCCGAGACGGGGCGGGAACTGACAGGGGTGTCAGTTGCGAGCCTGGCGATGCGCGCCCGGAGCCGAAGCAGCGCCGGGCGGATGCGGTGGGGCTACTGGCGGAGCGAGCGCTGGCGGCGGGATTCGGAGGCAGCGAATGCCGTGCATCGGCAGATGTGGATGAGGTGGGTGGCGACCTCGATGAACTGGATGGAGTTCAGACGACCGAATCAGATGCAGCCCTGCGGGGAGTTCCGGTCGCAACGCCGAGCGCCGAAGCGAAGAATGCGGTGAACGCCCCATCCCGAGTCGGGTCCGGCACCCGGACGGAGCGCTACCAGGTCATGGTCCATTGCGACGCGGCGACACTCGCGGCCGAGGGTGAGCCCGGGCGCTCGGATCTGGACGGGATTCGCGTCTCCGCGGAAACGTCGCGGCGCATGGCGTGCGATGCGGCGGTGGTCGCGATGGTACACGCGAAGGACGTGTCGGTGGTGAGCGTTGGCCGCCGGACGCGCACCATTCCGCCGCACATCCGGCGGGCGCTGGAGGAGCGCGACCGGGGATGTCGCTTTCCGGGGTGTGGCTGCAGGTTCACCGAGGGGCATCACGTGAAGCACTGGGCCGACGGGGGCGAGACGAGCCTCCGGAACACGCTGTTGCTCTGTCGCCGGCACCACCGCGCAGTTCACGAGGGGCGGGTCAAGGTATCCGTGAACGGTGACGGGACGGTGCTGTTCTTCACGCCCAAAGGGAGGATGCTGGTGGACGCGCCGAGCAGGCCCAAAGCGGCTCGGGATGGCGAGAGACCGGGCTTGCCACCGGTCCCAACGGTTCATCCCGGCGCCCCGGCGCAAGGCGACCGCATCACGCTCTCAAACGGGGCCGCGCTCTACCACGATTCGGAGGTACCGTGGGAAATCGAGGCTACGGCGCGGGAAGCCCTGGATGAGTCGCTGGAAACTGATCCCCGGAAGCGTGAATGATCGGGACGAGGGATGGATCGGTCGGTGGCGGCCCGTGAAGTTGGACTGCATTTTTGCAAGAGCCCTACCTTCGGCAACCGAGCCTGTTATCCCGCGAGGAGGCGAGATGAAATCCGACGACACCAACCGCCGCGAGTTCCTGACCCGCCTCGCCGGGCTGGGCGCCGCACTCTCGCTCCCACGTGGCCTGGTCGCCATCCAGCAAGCCTTCCCCACCCGCGAAATCCCCGGCACGGACGAGCGCCTGCCCATCGTCGGCTTCGGATCCTCGAAACCTGTGCTCGAGATCCCCACGGAAGGCACGGAGCCCTTGGAGGCGGTGCTCGGCACCCTCCTCGAGCAGGGCGGCCGGGTGGTCGACACCTCGCCCCGCACCCCGGAAATCGACCGGGAGTTCGGCCGGATCCTCACCCGGCCCCGGTTCCAGGACAGCCTCTTCCTGGCTGCCAAGATCAACACCGAGGGCGAGGATGTCGGCATCGCGCAGATGCGGCAGTCACAGGAGCTCTTCGGGCGTCCGACGCTGGATCTGCTACAGGTTGAGAGCCTGCGCGATCTCGACATCCACTGGCCCAACGTGCGCGCCTGGAAGGACAGCGGCGAGGCGCGCTACATCGGCGTGACCGTCTCCGCATACCGAAACTTCGAGCGGCTCGAGGCCTTCATGCGCAGCGAGTCGTTCGACTTCGTGCACGTGAACTACTCGGTCATGGAGCCGCTTGCGGAGGAGAGGATTCTGCCGCTGGCGCAGGATCTGGGACTGGCCGTGCTCACCAACCGGCCCTTCATGAACGGGAGCTATTTCGGGCGGGTGGCCCCCCACGACCTACCGGAGTGGGCGGCCGAATTCGACTGCGAGAGCTGGGCCCAGTTTTCGCTCAAGTACGTGCTGTCGCATCCGGCCGTGACCTGCGCGCTCACCGAGACCTCGAACCCGGTGCATCTCGTGGAGAACATGCAATCGGCGCTGGGGCGCTTCCCGGACGAGGCCACCAAGCGCCGCATGCGGGAGCTTGTGAGTACGTTCTAGCCAGCCTGGCCGGCTACCGCGCGACCGCGAACCCCAGTACCTCGAAGCGCGCTCCGAAGAGCAGCGGGCCCGAGCCCAGGAACGCCCGCGCCGGGTACTCCTGGGTGAAGAAGGTGCGGTAGACCTCGTTGAAGGCGTCGTAGTCCGCGACGTCCGAGGCGTACACCTGCACCGACACCAAGTCGTCCATGGTCAGCCCCGCGGCCTCGAGCGTGTTCTGCACGTTGGTCAGGACAATGCGGGCCTCTTCCTGGGCCGTCTCCGGCACGGTCTGGTTGGGTCCGAGCCCCAGCGTCCCCGACACGTGGAAGGTGTTGCCCACCATCACCCCGGCGCTGAAGGGAGGGACGTCCGGATCAGCCGCCGAGCGCGGGTTGACGTAGCTCCGCTCCCGCAGGAGCCCCTCGAGGTTCAGGTCGAGCGACACGTCGCCGGCGCACGCGGGAAGCATGGCGAGAAAGATGAGAGCGAAGGATGCGCGGAACACGTGGGATGCGCGGAACCTGGAAAATGCGCGAACGCTCATGGTCATTGTCCTCTGGATTGTCGTGGTCATGATCCTCCCGAGTCTCATCCTATGAGCCTCCGGAACTCCGCGTTGTCGCGGATGTTGTCGAAATCGGCCTGCGTCGCGGCCAGCCCGCGCCAGCGCGCGTCGATGGCGATGGCTTCCTCGAGCGTGGCGACCGCGCCTGCGGCATCGCCCGCCCGGGCGTACAGGCGCGCGAGTCCGTAGATGAGCTGATCCTCCGCGGGCACGATCGCAATCGCTTCCTTCTGGGCCGCGATGGCCTCGTCGAAGCGGCCCCGGGCGGCCAGGTCGCGTGCGTCCCGCGAGTGGATGCGCGAGACGGACATGTTCACCAGGCGGCGCAGCTCCTTGAAGGGCTCGGCGTGGTCGTCCACGCGCACGTCCACCCAGCGGTCGGTGGTCCGGCCCGAGTCGCCGATGGGCCTCACCACCAGCACTCCTCCGGCCTGCTTGCCGCGCGCGTCGCCCCCGGCGGCCTCGCCGGCATCGAGGGCGTCCATGAGGCGGAGCGCGAGCGGCCCGCTCGACGATTTGAACGCCTCCGCCATCGCCTGCACCACCGCCTCCCCGGCGAGGATGTTGCCCTGGGCCGAGAAGTTCTCGCCCTCGATGTGGCCCGCCCAGGCGCTGGTGCCCGATCCGGTGTAGGCCCGCACCCGCCCCTCGGCGTCGATCACGGCGAGCTGGCGGCGGTCACGGCCCGGGTCCGCACCAGTGAGGTGCTCCACCACCTCGTCCGGCGAAAGCCCCAGCTCCAGCAGCTCCAGCCCGCGCGGCCCGTACGTCTGGTTGGCCGCCGCCTGGGTTGCGATCGCCCCGACTCCCGCCTTCGCATACGATACGATCGCCCCCGCGCGAAACGCCCGCGACTGCACCGCCACCCCCAGCTCATCGGTGGCGGGGTCGCGCGCGACGATGGAGAAGGTGGCGACGACTTCCTCTCCGAACTCGTTGACGATGGGGCCGGGCATCTCGCCAGCGGAGCCCGCAGCGCCGGCGATCGAGCCTGGAGAGACGACCCTGCCTGGAGTCTGCGCCTCGACCGGAGTCTGCGCCTCGATCTGCTGCCCGGGCGCGAGGATGATGCCGAGGGCCAGCATGGTGGCGAGAGCGGGCACTGCAATCGACGTTCGGCGAGTCATGGCTTGCACTCCGGCAGATGGTTCCAACTCGGGGAGGACATGATACGCATCCCCCTGAGCACGAACAAACCCACGGTTCCCGCCGAACCCGCGGACGCGGGCTGGGCGTCGGTCGGCGATGCGCCAGGGACAGCTTGCTGCCCAAACCCTACTCCTGGCGGTCCCCGACGCCGGGTGGTCTGCTAACTGCTGTTGGCCCCGCTACTCCCGGCGGCCTGCTACTCCTGGTCGTCCAGGACCAGCGGCCTCCCCACCAGTTTGGCCGGGTCCGCATCCGGCTTCGGGATGTACTTGTCCATCCAGCCCCCGTCCCAGCTCGCGATGTAGAGGTTGCCCTCCTGATCGACATCCATCTGGTGCGGGCGCGACAGGCCGCCGGGGAAGCCGCCGCGGGTGCCCCCGTAGGCGCCGAAGTGGTATTGGAGTTCGCCGTCCATGTTGTACTTGAGGATGCGGTTCAGCGCCGCCGAGATGACCCAGACGGCATCGTGCTCGTCCACGAACACGCCCACCGGATCGGTGATGTTGGGCCACTCTTCGATGTATTCGCCGTCCTCGGTGAAGATCTGGATGCGGTTGTTGGTGCGGTCGCCCACGTAGA
>VXMG01000140.1:0-9541 GCA_009841185.1 Gammaproteobacteria bacterium | reverse complement strand
ATGTCTAAACGAGCCAGGCGCCGGACCGACATTCAGGAATGACCCGTGACGGCCCCGCCCCCGCCCATCCCCCCCCCCCCCCCGCGCCGCGCCGCAGGGCGGAACGGCTGGCTCCCGAGGTCTTCGGCCTGCCTGCGGCTGCGATACGGGCCGGGCACTACACCGACCAGTACTTCAACTGGGCCCGCCGGGTGCTCGAGGCCGAGGCGCGCGCGCCCTCGGTGACCATGCAGGTCTTCCAGAAGAAGGATGTTCTGTTGGCGGGAACCGACGAGGCGGTGGCGATTCTCAGGCTGTGCGTGGCGGAGGGGTACCGGTGGGAGGACCTGGAGGTGTGGTCGCTGGGCGACGGCGACCGGGCGGCACCCGGAGAGACGGTCATGCTCATCCGCGGGCCCTACCCGGCCTTCGCGCATCTGGAGACGCTCTACCTGGGGGCGCTGGCCCGGGGCACGCGGGTCGCCACCGGGACCCGCCGGGCGATCGAGGCGGCCTGGCCGGCGCCGGTGCTGTACTTCGCCGCGCGCCACGACCACTGGGCGGTGCAGATGGCGGACGGCTGGGCGGCGCACGTGGCCGGGGCGGCCGGCGTCTCCACCGACGCGCAGGGGGCGTGGTGGGGCGGCAGGGGAGAGGGGACGCTGCCGCACTCGCTGATCGCGGCGTACTCGGGGGACACTGTGGCCGCCACGGCGGCGCTCGCCCGCCGGGTGCCGGATTCCGTGCGCGTCGTTTCGCTGGTGGACTTCGACAACGACTGCGTCGGGACGGCGCTGAAGGTGGCCCGGGCGCTGGGCGAGAAGCTGTACGCCGTCCGCCTGGACACGGCGGAGAACATGGTGGACCGGTCGCTCGCGGGGGAGGCGGAGGCGGGCGGCGTGAGCGCGCGGGAGCTTCGGGGCGTGAACCGCTGGCTGGTGCACAAGGTGCGGGAGGCCCTCGACCGGAACGGCTTCGGCCATGTGCGCATCGTGGTCTCGGGAGGATTCGACGGCGCCAGGATCCGCCGCTTCCGCAGCGACGGGGTTCCGGTGGACGCCTTCGGGGTGGGCTCGTCGCTGATCCGGGCCCAGGTCAACTTCACGGCGGACGTCGTGAAGGTGGGCGACGATCCGGTCGCCAAGGCGGGACGGCGCTACCGGCCCAACCCGTCGCTCGAGCGGGTGGCGTAACCTTCATCACAGGGGCAGACCCGAATGACACGCATCGGATGGGTGGTGGATGTGCAGCGGGATTTCATGGAGCCGGGCGGGCGACTTTACGTGCGGGACCTGTTCGACGATGGCGATCCCGGAGCGGTGACGGCCGAGCCCCGGCTGGTCGAGGCCGTCGAATGGATGCATGCCCACGCTGCCCTGGTGGTGTATACGGGCGACTGGCACGGCTACGACGACGCCGAGATCGATGCGAAGAACCCGGATCCCGGGAAGGGCACCTACCCGCCCCACTGCATGGGTCGCTCGACGGATCCGGCGGAACGGCTCGGCGCGGAGATCATTCCGTCGCTGGCCTCCTCCGATTGCTTGGTGCTGCAGGTGCACGCGACACCCACCGAGGTACACGCGCTGGTGGCCCGCTGGCGCCGCCGTCCCCGGCCCGTGCTCATCCGCAAGGACCGCTTCGACGTGTTCGAGGGCAATCGGGGGGCCGACCTCTTCGTTGAATCGATCGCGCGCGCGCTTGATCCGGTGGAGTTCTTCGTGGCCGGGGTTGCGCGCGACGTGTGCGTGACCCAGGCGATCGACGGCCTCCAGGCGCGCGGCCACCGGGTCACCGCCATCCGGGACGCCATGTGGGGTCTGGGGCTCGAGGCGGAGGAGGACACGCTGGGGCGCTGGCGGAGGAAGGGACGGGTCATCGAAGTGGCCGACCTTCCGCGCGGCGAGACCGAGGCCGGTGGCGTGGGAGCCCGCCGGATGTCCGTGCCGTCGCCGACGGGTGACCGGCAGCCCGGAGCCGGCCGGTAACGATGCCGGACGCCGTCACGCCGCCAGCCGCGGGGTCCCCACCCGCCTTTGCGGGCATCATCGCATCCGATCTGGCGCCGTCCGTGCGCGCCGTGCTGGACCGCGCGCAGGCGAAGATCGACGACCTCGCCGCCAGCCGCGGGTCGCGCGCGGGCTACGACAATACCATCCAGCGCCTCGACGACATCGTTCAGCAGGTGGAGGAGGAGCTGGCGCCGATCTCGGTTCTGCTGGCGGTCGCGGAAACTCCGGAGCTGAGGGACGCCTACAACGCGGTGCTGCCCGAGATCGCGGCGTTCTGGTCGCGGCTCCCGCTGCACCGCGGCCTGTGGGCGGCGGTGCGGGAATTCTCCGGCACGCCCGAGGCGGAAGCGCTCGACCCGCTCCGCCGCCGCAACCTCGACAGGATGATGCACCAGTTCCGCTCCGCCGGGGCCGACCTGGGCGACGAGGCGCGCGTTCGCGTCGAAGAGATCCGGGTCGAGTTGTCGCGGCTGGAGCGGCGCTTCTCGGAAAACGTTCTCGACGCCACGGAAGCCTTCCGGCTGCACATCCCGAAGGACGAGCGCCCGCGGCTCGACGGGATCCCGGACACCGCCCTCGAGCTGGCCCGCCACAAGGCCAGGGCGGAGGACCTGGAAGGTTGGCTGCTGACGCTGGATTTCCCGTCCTTCGAACCCGTGCTCAAGTACGCCCACGACCGCGAGCTGCGCCGGCAGCTCCACCAGGCGTTTGTGGGACGCTGCCGGGACGGCGAACTCGATAACCGCCCGGTCATCGCGCGCATCCTGGAGCTGAGACGCGAGCTGGCGGGCCTGCTCGGGTACGGGGACTTCTCCGACTATCGTCTGGACGACGCCATGGCGCGCACCGGGACCCGCGCTTTCGACTTCGTCAGTGATCTGCGGGAGCGCACCCTTCCGTACTGGCAGCGCGATCTGGCGATGGTGCGGGAGAAGGCCGGGCGCATGGGGCTCGGGCCGCTGAGGCCGTGGGATCTGGCATACGTTGCGGAGGCGCTCCGGCGCGAGCGGTTCCGGTTCGACGACGAGGTCACCCGTCCCTGGTTTCCCCTCGACCGCGTCCTGGCCGGCCTGTTCGAGATCGTGGAGCGGGTGTTCGGAGTCCGGGTCGAGGAGGTGCCGGCCAGGGACCTCTGGCACGAGGACGTGCGTTCCTATCGCCTGACCGCGGAAGACGGCACCCGCCTCGGGTCGTTCCACACCGACTGGTTCCCGCGCACCGGAAAGCGCCAGGGGGCGTGGATGGCGACCCTGACCACCGGAGGCCCGCGGCCGGGCGGAGACTTCGTGCCCCACACCGGCATGATGGCCGGCAACTTCGCTCCGCCGGTGCCGGGAAGGCCGGCCCTGCTCACGCACCGCAGCGTCCAGACCATCTTTCACGAGTTCGGGCATCTCCTGCACCACTGCACCTCGCGCGTGCGACTGCCTTCCCGGTCGGGGATGCACGTGCCTTGGGACTGGGTGGAGGTGCCCTCGCAGATCATGGAAAACTGGACCTGGGAGCGCGAGGCGCTTTCCATCTTCTCGGGGCACCATGAGACCGGAGAGCCTCTGCCCGACAACCTGTACCGGCGCATGCTGGCGGCGCGCCGCTTCATGGGCGGCCAGGCGCAGATGAGGCAACTGGGGTTCGCGACCCTCGACCTGCGGCTTCATCGGGAGTACGATGGCACACGGGAGTTGATGTCGTACGCGGAAGAGGTCATGAGGCCGTTCGCTCCGGAGGAGAGCTTCGCCAGGAGCCACATCCTCACCACCTTCAGCCACCTGTTTGCGGGTGGCTACGCCTCGGCCTACTACAGCTACATGTGGTCCGAGGTGCTGGAGGCGGACGCCTTCGGGCGGTTCCGCAGGGAAGGGGTCCTCTCGCGGGAGACCGGCGCGGCCTTCATGGACACCATCCTGGCGCAGGGGGACAGCCGCGAACCGGACGAGATGTTCCGCGCCTTCATGGGACGGGACCCGGATCCGGACGCACTGCTGAGACGCAATCTGGGCGAGCTGGACGAGAGCTAGGAGAGAGCGATGTTGTCGATACCACGTGCAGGCGCCGCGGCGCTGCTGCTGCTCTCCGCCGGGTGCGTCTCCGGGTCCGGAGCCGGCGCTGATGCGGGCGGCAGCCCGATGGCGCGCGCGGCCGACCCGGGCGCGGTGTACTGGCTCTACGTCGGCGCGGAGTCCGCCGACCTGATCCACCGCATCCGCTTCGACGGCGCGCTCACCCTGGACCAGACCACCATGGTGGGCGAGATCCCCACCGAAACCGAGGGGCCCCACGGGCTCCGCATCTCGCCCGACGGCCGCCACCTCTACATGACCACCGGGCACGGCTTTCCGGACGGGAAGCTGTGGAAGTTCGAGGCGGGCCCGGACACGGTCGTCGCGGAGCCCATCCTGCTGGGCTACTTCCCCGCAACCATCGACCTCACCCCGGACGGGCTCTACGCCTTCGTGGTCAACTTCAACCTGCACGGCGAGCACGTGCCTTCCACGGTCTCGGTGGTCTACACCCCCGACCTCGTCGAAGTCGAGCAGATCGAGACCTGCACCATGCCGCACGGCGCGCGCATGGCTCCTGACGGGCTGTTTCTCTACTCCAACTGCATGATGGACGAGCAGGTGGTGGAGATCGACACCCGCACCTTCGAGGTGGCGCGCAGGTTTTCGGTCGCGCCCGGGCGCGAGGGCCCTCTCGATGCCGAAGGCGGGAGCGCTCGCATGGCGGGCGGCATGAGCGGGATGAGCGGGATGGGCGCTGGAGCGATGGCAGGCGCCCAATGTTCGCCCACCTGGGTGCAGCCTTCGCCCGACGGACTCAGCCTCTACGTCGCCTGCAACGCCGGAAGCCGGATCCTGCACCTGGACCGCCAGAGCTGGGAGCTGACCCGGGTGCTGCAGGCCGGCACCGGTCCCTACAACCTGGCGATCACGCCCGACGGCCGCCTGCTGGTGGCGACGCTCAAGCAGGGAGCGGGGGTGGAGTTCTTCGACCTCCGCACCGGCGAAAGCCTCGCGCGCGTCCCCACCACGACCACGGTCACGCACGGGGTGGAGATCTCGCCGGACTCGCGCTACGCCTTCGTGAGTTCCGAAGGGGTGGGCGCCGAGCCGGGCAAGGTGGACGTGTTCGACCTCTCCGATTTCTCTCGCGTGGGCGACGTGGAAGTGGGACAGCAGGCCGGCGGCATCGCGTTCTGGCGGATGGAGCTGCCCTGATCGCAAAGTCATACCAGCGTCAGCGCGAGCAGTTCTGGCGCTTCCATACGAAGAGGATGTTCCCATGCGCACGATGAATCGGAATCACATGTACCCCCGCAGCCGGGGGCTCCCGGCGCTCGTCGCCCTCCTCCTCGTGCCCGCCCTGTGGGCCTGCGGGGAGATGGCCACCGCCACCCGGGTTACCTCCCCCGTGGAGCAGTTCGGGCACGAGATCGGGGCCGACTACGTCCTCCCCAACTACGTGGCGCTGAGCGAGTACTGGGAGCTGCTGGCTTCGGAGTCGGATCGCATGGTGCTTGAGTCCATCGGTCAGACGGAGGAGGGCCGCGAGCAGTTGATGGCGACCATCACCTCCCCCGCCAACCACGCCAACCTGGCCCGTTACAAGGAGATCGCGGAGCGGATGGCGCAGGCGGACGGGGTCTCGGAGGCCGATGCGCGGGCCATGGCGGCCGAGGGCAGGGCCGTGGTCTGGATCGACGGCGGGCTGCACGCCAACGAGGTGCTCGGCGCGCAGCAGCTCATGGAGCTGGTCTACCAGTTGGTGAGCCGCACCGACGACGAGACCATGCGCATCCTGGACGACGTGATCGTGCTCGTCGCGCACGCCAATCCGGATGGCCACGATCTGCTCGCCAACTGGTACATGCGCATCGAGACGCCCGAGGAGCGCACCACGGGCGGGCCCCCGGTCCTCTACCAGAAGTATGCGGGCCACGACAACAACCGCGACTTCTACATGTCGGCGCTCGCCGAGAGCACCAATATCAACCGCATCATCGCGCGCGAGTGGTTCCCGCAGATCGTCTACAACCACCACCAGACCGGTCCGCTGGGGACGGTCATGTTCGCGCCGCCCTTCCGCGACCCGCCCAACCACTACCTGGATCCGCTCATCCTCACCGGCCTCGACCAGGTCGGCTCGGCGATGCACCAGCGCTTCGTGCTGGAAGGGAAGGGGGGCACGACCATGCGCAGCGGGGCGAGCTACTCGACCTGGTGGAACGGCGGCCTGCGCACCACCCCGTACTTCAAGAACCAGATCGGGCTGCTGACCGAGACCATCGGCAACCCGACCCCCATCGCGATTCCCTTCATCCCCCGGAGGCAACTTCCCCACGGCGATCTGCCGCTGCCGGTGGAGCCCGGTCTGTGGCACTTCCGCCAGTCGGTCGACTACTCGATGACCGCCAATCTCGCGGTGCTCGACTTCGCCTCGCGCAACAAGGACCACCTGCTCTTCAACATCTGGCGGATGGGCACCAACTCCATCGAGCGCGGCAGCCGCGACCACTGGACGGTGCTGCCCTTCGAGATCGACGAGGCCGGGGAGACGGTCACCGGCTTTGGCTCGCGCGCTGACTACGATCGGCTTCTGCGGGATCCCGCGGACCGCGATCCGCGCGGCTTCATCCTGCCCTCCGACCAGCCGGACTTCCCGACCGCGACCAAGTTCGTGAATGCGTTGCTGAAGGGCGGGGTGCAGGTGCACCGCGCGACCGCCGACTTCGAGGTGGGAGGCACGAGCTACCCCGCCGGGTCCTACGTCGTGCTGGCCGCCCAGGCTTTCCGCCCGCACGTCCTCGACATGTTCGAGCCGCAAAACCACCCCAACGACTTCCCCTACCCGGGCGCGCCCCCGACCGCGCCCTACGACAACGCGGGATGGACCCTCGCCTACCAGATGGACGTCGAGTTCGATCGCATCCTGGACGGCTTCGACGGCCCCTTCGAGCAGATCGAGTGGCTGGCCGAGGCGCCTGCGGGCACGGTCGCGGGAGCGGCCGATGCGGCCGGCTACCTCGTGGGCCACGACGCCAACGACGCCTTCGTCGCGGTGAACCGCGTGCTGGCTGCCGGCGGGAGCGTGCACTGGCTGCGCGATGACTTCCAGGCGGGCGGATCGCAGCACCCGGCGGGAACCTTCTTCCTGTCCGGGGCGGGAGCGGACGCGGCGTCGGTCACCGCCATGGCGGCGGACTTGGGCATCGACTTTATCGGCCTCGAGTCCGCGCCCTCGGGACGAGCCTTCGAGCTCACCGCCCCGAGGATCGCCCTCGGCGACTTCTACGGCGGTTCGATGCCGTCGGGATGGACGCGCATGATCCTGGAGGACTTCGAGTTCGACTTCGACGTGGTCTTCCCGCCCGACCTCGACCAGGGCAACCTGATCGACAGGTTCGACGTGCTGGTGCTCGAGGACGGCGCGGTCCCGCTGCCGGGCCGCGATGCCGGCAGGACCCTGCTGCCCGAGTTTGCGGCCACCGTGCCGGACGAATTCCGGGGCCGCATCGGAGCCTTCACCTCGGCGACCACGGCACCGGCCGTGCTTGAATTCATCCGCGCCGGGGGGACGGTGGTGGCCATCGGCAGCTCGACCGCCCTGGCCTACCACGCGGGCCTGCCCGTGCGCGACTACCTCGTGGGGGCCGACGGCCAGCCGCTGGCGTCCGAAGAGTACTACGTGCCCGGCTCGGTGCTCGACCTGCGCGTGGACGGCGCCCATCCGCTGGCCGCGGGTGTCGGCGAGCGGGCCAACGTGCTCTTCAGCCGGAGCCCCGTGTTCGGCCTGCAGGGCTCGGCGGTGGGCGTGACCCCGGTGGGGTGGTTCGACACCGATGCGCCGCTGCGCAGCGGATGGGCCTGGGGCCAGCACCACCTGCGCGACGGTGTCTCGATCGCGGAAGCCCGGGTGGGCGAGGGACAACTGTTGCTGTTCGGTCCCAAGATCACCTTCCGCGCCCAGTCGCACGGGACGTTCCCGTTCCTCTTCAACGGCATCCACTACGGGGCGGCGCGCGAAGTCACGCTGCCGGGCGGCATGATGGCGGGTCGAGGATGATGGCGACGTTCGTGGATTACGTCACAGCCGGCCGCGCCCGGCTGGCCGTTGTCGCCGCGGCCCTGGCTTTGGCCGGGGTCGCGGCGGGTTACGCGCCCGCCCCGGTGGCTGCCCAGGTGCGCCGGGGCGGGCAGGTCTGCTACCCCAAAGTTGTTGTGGGCGGGTCCATGGGCGTGGGGGCCCGGGCGGAGTTCGGGATTCCGGCGTTTCCGGTGCGGCTGGCGGCGTCGGGCGACTACTTCTTCCCCAGCTGCCACCAGTGCCGCTACTGGGAGACGAACGTCAACGCCCTCGTTTCGCTCCCGTTGCTCCCGATCCCCTTCTTTCGCTACGTCGGCGGCGGCTGGCACCTGCAGAGCATCAGGACGAACCCGTTCGAGGATGCAACCCGGAGCCGCGGCTTCAACGCCGTCGCCGGCCTGGGCTCCGGCAACACCGCGGTCGAGGTCCGCTACGAGATCGTGAAGGACATCGACAACCAGTTCGTGGTTTCGTTCGCGATCTTCTTCCTGTAGCCCGGGGCCGCTCTCTTCTCCGCCGGGGCCGTCAGGTCGGCTGATCGCTCGGGCGCATCAGGATCTCATTGATGTTCACATGCGCGGGAGCCGTGACCACGTAGAGAATGGCCGCAGCCACGTCCTCCGGGTCCATGGGCCTCTTGTCCTGCCAGCGCTCGATGAAGCCCTCCCGGGTCTCCGGGTCGGGGATGTGCTCGACCAGTTCGGTGGCGACCACTCCGGGCTGGATGTCGGTGATCCGGATGCCGTGGGCGGCAGAGAGTTCCAGCTGCATCCCGGCCGACATGCAGCGCACGGCGAACTTGGTGGCCGCGTACACGGTGCCACCCGGGAAGGGGCGCCGCCCCGCCACCGAGCCCACGTTCACGATGTGACCCCGGCGGCGCTCCAGCATGGCAGGAAGCGCGGCGGCGATGCAGTGCAGCACGCCCTTCACGTTCACGTCCACCATGCGCAGCCAGTCGTCCAGGTGGATATCCCGCAGCGGCGAGGTGGGCATGATGCCGGCGTTGTTCACCAGGATGTCCGCCGGACCGAACTCCGCCGCCGCGCGCTCCACCAGCGCGAACACGGCCTTGCGGTCGGCCA
This sequence comes from Gammaproteobacteria bacterium, assembly GCA_009841185.1. GTDB lineage: Bacteria > Gemmatimonadota > Gemmatimonadetes > Longimicrobiales > Gaopeijiaceae > BD2-11. Next base: position 381 of record VXMG01000140.1, on the reverse strand, counting down.
CGTCCGTAGCCACGGCCAGCGCGCGACCCCCGTCCCGGCGGATCCCCGCCACCACCTCGTCCAGGCGGTCGCCGCGCCGCGCGGCCACCGCCACCGCGGCTCCCGCCCCGGCCAGCGCGACCGCCGTGGCGCGGCCGATCCCGCTCGATGCTCCGGTAACGATGGCGACGCTCCCCGCGAGCGATTCGGACACGAAGCAACCTCCCTTTGCGTGTGAAGATGAGTCCAACGCATTATACTGAATCACGCCCCCGGGTAGCAGGGCGGTTATGGGCGGGGGAGGTCACTACAGGAGGAGGAACCCGATGAAGCTGGTACGGAACGTAGTGTTGACCGTCTGTATGCTCGCCATGGCGGCAGGTCAGGCGCGCGCGCAGTTCG
>VXMG01000137.1:0-9731 GCA_009841185.1 Gammaproteobacteria bacterium | reverse complement strand
TCGCCCAGGTCCATGCCGGCACGTTGGTCCCCACGCGGAGACTCGGCGTCAGCAGCACGCCCTCCACGGTGAGGCTTCCGTAGAGCCATCCCAGGTCGGGCGGCGCCGTGGAGAACCAGACCATCAGCGGCACCGTGACGACCGTCCCGAGGCCCAGCCCGATGATGCCGGTCGCGACCGCCTCGGACAGCACCGTGCCCACCACGGACCGCGGCGATGCACCCAGCGCCAGCATGACGGCGAACTCGCGGCGGCGTTCGAAGGTGGCCATCAGCGTCGTGTTGGCGATGCCGAAGCTGGCGACCGAATAAATGAGGACGATGAAGATCCAGTACGTCGCATCGGCGAGCGCGACATACTGGGCAAGCACCGGATTGAGCTCCGTCCATGACGCGACCGACATCGCCCGTTCCGGGGCTCCAAGGGCGGCTGCGAGGCGGGTCGCGGTCAGGTCGGCCTCGGACGGATCGTCAGTGCTGACCGCGATTTCGTGGACCCGACCCGGATCGAGGACCACGAGCGTCTGGAGGTCTGCGACCGGCATGACCATGGTGCTGGCATCGAACTCGAGCAGGCCGGTCCGGAAGATGCCGGTGACCGTGTACAGGTCGTTGCCCATCGAACCGTCCGCCGCCGAGGCGACGACGATGAGTTCGTCCCCGACGCTCAGCTCGAGCTGCCGCGCCATCTCGTCGCCCACCACGGCTTCGTATCGGCCGGTGGCAGGCAGGCGGCCCGCTGCCAGGGGATCCAAAAAACGGGTCAGCGCCACCTCGCGCTCGGGGTCGACGCCGAGCAGAACGCCGGCCAATGTCGCTTCGCCGGAGCTCACGAGCCCGCTCGCGTACACGCGCGGGGCGGCGGCCACGACCGAGGGATCGGCCTCGATGGTGCGCAGGATCTCCCCCACGTCGGCACCCTCGCGGCCGCCGATGGTCTCGTACAGGCTGCGCTCGGGCCGGTAGTCGGCATCGTGGATCTCGATCGGTCCACTGACGAGCGACGTGGCGTTCTGGACGAGTTCCGTCGAGACCCCGTCGGCCCATCCGACCATGAACACCACGGCGAAGTAGCCGACCCCGAGGCCGAGCGCGGTGAGAACCGTTCGCTTCCGGTTACGGCCGAGGTTGCGCCACCCGATTCGCCACAACCGGCCCGTCACGCGTCGCTACCCCCCGCGCTGCAGGGTCCGGAGCGAGAAGAAGGATGGTTCGACGTCGATGTCGAACTCAAGCTCCTCGTAGCGGATGGTCGTGCGTTCGTCCGGCTTGTCCGCCGGGTACATGTTCATGACCCCGGGAACGATCCGTCCGCTGAACTCGGTGTAGTCGCCGTGCTCTATGGTCCGGGCCAGCTCTCCGTCCTCGTCGAAGAACTCCGCCCGGATCGGCATGTCGTCGGACTGCCGGATCCGGTAGTCGATGTGCCCCCAGACGACGGGCGCCTCCGGCCTGGGGGTCAGGCGAAAGTCCCAGACGGCCACGCCAGCCGCATCCTCTCCGTCGAACACGAGCTCGATGTCATAGTCCTCGACGAGCCTGCTGTCCTTGACCAGGTCGTCGTTCGTGAAGTGCGATCCCATCCACGATCCGCCCATCATCGAGGCAGGAACCTTGATCGTCCGATCGACCCTGGGGAGGTAGTTCCAGATGTCCTCGGCGGCCTTCAGCGTCGCCGTTCCGGCTTCCCTCCGCGGCGCCCGCAGGCGGACGAGCGAATAGTCCGTGCCGAGCGACCAGATCTCCATCGTCATCTGGCGCTCCCAGTGCTCGGTCACGATCTCCATCGTCGCGACGCCCCTGCTGGACTCACCCCGCAGCAGCCGGTCCACCCGATCGATGATGGCGTTCGGGTCCAACTGGGCGTGGGCCGGCGCCGCGACGGTCAGATGCAGGATCGTGCCCGCAAGCGCGAGCCACATCGCCATGCCGCGCCTGTGCGGCCCCTGGAGTCCCTGGCGTGTTCCTGGCATGTGAGTGCACCGTGGCGTGATCCGGGGCGTTACGTAGTTAATACCGCGGCCGCTCGAAGGCGGCAACACCCGCGAGGCCATTGTCCGCCAGGGTTCGACGGGTACCCATGACGCCGGCAGGTTGGCGACTACCCCCCTTCCCGTCCCAGCAGCCGGTCCGGCTCGGGCACGATGCGGGTGGCCCGGAAAGCGGCCAGCCGGTAGAGGGTATCGTTCCCCGCGACGCGCAACCAGTACTCGGCGTCCACCGGCGCCATGTCCAGCGCCAGAACCGTGTCGCCGCTCTCGTTCAGAGCCACGAAGCGACGCAGGTCCTCGGCCGGAAACTCGGTTCCTTCCTCCACGAAGCCGATGGCGCGCAGCTCGTCCACCTCGTCGAGCATGTTCGCGACCGAAGCCGAATCCGGCACCGAGCCCGACTCCGCCACGGTCCAGCCGGCGTCTCCGCGCTCGACGATGATGACCTCTCCGGCGCGCTCCACCTCGATGGATGCGATGGACTCCACGTCCGTGCGCGCGATGAGCTTGTCGCGCCAGTCGTTGAGGGTGCGGGTGAAGGAACCGCGCAGGTCGCCGCGAACGGTGTAGACCTCGTCGGAGCCGGGGAGGCGGGCGTAGGCGGTCTGGAACGCCGATCCCACCCGGCCCAGCGCCACGATGCGGCTCTCCCCGCCGAGGAGGCGGAACTCGAGCATCCAGGCCTCGCGGCCGGCTACCCCCAGGCGCTCGTGGTTGTCCGGGTTGGCCGCGGCCAGGGCACCCACTTCCACCTCCGAGAGCGCCGTGAACATGCGCGCCACGGCGGCTGAGTCGGCTTCGTGCCCGTTCACCGTCCATTCACCAGCGACCCGCGCCACCTCGATCTCCCGGTTGTCGCCGCTGAAGGTGGCGCTCTCCAGGGTGCGCTCGTCGATGCCCTCCAGCTCCGCCGCCAGCTCCAGCGCTCCGGGGGGGGCCTCCGGAGTGCGGCCACCGGCCAGGCGGATGACCCCGTACAGGACCAGCAGTCCCGCGAGCGCGATGACAAGTCTCTGCAGTGCGTTCTTGCTCATGCGTCCATCTCGTTCCAGCGGCGCTCGGCGCGGGCCCGCCTGCCCGTCACCCGCAAGGCGCCGGCGAGGCAGAAGAAGAGGGGGATGCCCACCAGGTTCCCCCACTTGAGCGCGTTCTTGGCGAAGTCCGACTCCAGCGCCAGCGGAGGCGGCGTGCGATCCTTGGAGCGGATGCTGATGAGCGCCTCGTCCTGCGCCAGCCAGTCGACCGAGTTGGCGGCGAAGAGCAGGTTCTGGCGGCTCGAGCGGACGAACTGGTCGTCCAGGAAGTCCACATCGGCTACGACGATCATGCGGCCGGCCGGTTCGGAACCGTCGCCCTCTTCCTCTCCTTCCGTCGGCAGCGCGAAATCCACGGCTGCGGCCACGACTTCAACGCCGAGATTGGCCTCGTCGGGAAAGGCCTGCATGTCGGGCGCGATGGGGCTGCCCGGCGCCTGCACGCCTCCCGCCTCAGTGGTGGTCCAGAGCGGCGTGACGCGCGCCGAGTCGGTCAGGATCAGCGAGCTGGCCCACCCGACGGAGAGGTTGTTGAGGTCGCGGGTCACGGGATGATCGGCGCCCCGGAAGAGGATGGGCCAGAGGGGGTAGGAACGCACCACGGCGAAGATCCCCTGGCGACCCATCTGCACCCGCTCCGCAGAGGCCAGGTCGTAGACGATGCCACCGTCGTATCTGATTCCGCGCTCCTCCAGGAAGTTCTCGAGCCCCGAGGTCACCGGCGACGCCATCGGCGATTGCGGATCGATCTGCGTCCCCTCCACCAGCAGCATCGCGGCGCCGCCGCCGTCCACGTACTCCGCGAGCCGCTCCAGGGCGAGCGCCGACATGGGCTCCGTCGGCCCCGCCACCACCAGCACGTCGATGGAATCGGGATTCAGCGCGGGGACCGTGTCGCCGTCGAGCGCGACGCTCCCGATCGAGTAGCGGTCGCCGAGTGCCTGCTGCAGCGCCGGCATCTCGAAGGCCTGTTTGGCGCCGAACCCGGAGGCGAAACGCAGGCGCGGGCGCGCGTCGGTGGTCATGGACACCACCGCCGTCGCCATGCGCAGCTCCAGGTCGTCGGTGCGGTCGATGATGGGAATGATCTCACGCTGGTCCGCGTACTGCATGGCCAGTCCGAAGTACCCCCGGCGCACCTCGAACTCGTCGTCGCGCAGGACGTTGAAGTCGAGTTCCGGTATCCCCATGCCGCTGGCCTCGGTACGCGCCTCGTCGCTGTCGCCGGGATCGATCTTCTCCACCACCAGCTGCCCGCCCCCCGCGCGCCGGAAGTCCGCGAGCAGATCCTCCACGTCGCGCAGGGTGAGCTGCACCTCCGGGGGAAGCTCGTCGGACACGAAGAGCTTGAAGGTGACGATGTCGTCGATGTTCCCCAGCACCTCGCGGGTCCCGTCGGCGAGGGTGTAGAGGTTGCCGCGGGTCAGGTCCAGACGCCCCCGGATGTAGCCGCCGAGCAGGTTCAGCATCACGACCAGCGCCGCGATCGCGATGGTGCCCACGCGCAGGCGCCGATAGTCGCCCCGGCCGTGACTCAGCCGCTCCCGGCTCACCATGCCGATCGACAGCACCAGGAAGAGGGCGGCGGTGGAGAGGAAGTACAGGACGTCGCGCAGGTCGATCACGCCCCGGGCGACGTTCTCGAAGTGCCCGATCACGGAGAGCCGGGCCGCGGCGCCGCCGATCATCGGCGTCAGCCCGATCTGCACGAACGGCAGGCCGATGAGCACCAGCACCAGGCTGACGGCGATCGCCAGCATGAACGACGTGATCTGGTTGCGGGTCATGCTCGACGCCCACAGGCCGATGGCCACGAACTGTGCCGCGAGCAGCGACGCGCCCACGTACTGCGCGGTGATGATTCCCGGATCGGCTTCGGACGCCATCAGCACCCCGATCGACATCGGCAGCGTGCCGGCGAGCGCGACGAGAGCGAAGATCCAGTTCCCCAGGAACTTGCCGAGGACGGTCTCGACCTCGTTGAAGGGATGCGCCAGCAGCCATTCCAGGGTCCCGCTGCGGCGCTCCTCCGCGAGCGAGCGCATGGTCGCGGCCGGAATCAGGATCGCGAACAGCCAGGGCAGGAGATCGAACAGGGGACGCAGGGTGGCGATGTTGGAGGCGTACAGAGAGCGGAACTCGATGAAGATCCCGAGGGCCAGGAAGGCCACGATCAGGATGTAGGCCGTGGCCTGATCGAAGAAGCCCGCGAGTTCGCGGCGCGCGATGGTGGGCACGCCCCTGAGGCCGGCCAGAATGCGGGAGAGGTTCATTCTTCCACCTCCTCCGCCGGCGTTGCCGGGGCGCCGGCATCCGCCGATGGCGCCGTCTCGCCGGTATTCGCGGCACTCGCGTCCCCGGCGGCGTCACCGCCGGCTTCGTCCCCGTCATCCCCGCCGTTCGCCGTGAGGGAGCGGAAGACCCGCTCCAGGTTGGCCTGCTCCCGATGCAGCTCCCAGAGCGCCCATCCGCGCCGGGTGGCGAGCTGGAAGATGGTGGGGCGCAGTTCGGCGCCGGACGCGACCTCCAGGCGCACGCGGGTGCGTCCTTCGTGGGTTTCCGCGGTCGCGGACGAAACTCCCTCCAGGGTGGCAAGGGCCCCGGACACGTCATCCCCCTCGGCCTCGACCAGGTAGAAGGCGCCGCCGGTGCGGTCGGCGGCCAGGTCGGCCACGGTGCCGTCGGCGACCAGCCGCCCGCCCGAGATGATCAGCAGCCGCTGGCAGGTGGCCTCGACCTCCTGCATGACGTGGGTGCTGAGGAGGACGGTGCGCTCGGCTCCCAGCGCGTTGATCAGCTTGCGGATCTCCACGCGCTGGTTGGGATCGAGGCCCTCGGTGGGCTCGTCCAGCACGAGGATCTCGGGACGGTGCAGGATCGCCGCCGCGAGCCCGATGCGCTGCCGGTATCCCTTGGAGCACTCCCCGATCGGGCGAAAGAACACCGCCTCAAGCGCGGTCTCCTCGGCCGCGTCCCGGACGGCGCGCCGGGCATCCGCGCCCCGGATCCGGCGGATCTCGGCCACGTACTCGAGATACTCGGCGACCAGCATGTCGTCGTACAGCGGATTCGCCTCGGGCAGATAGCCCACCCGCCGCTTGGCTTCCCTGAGGTCGGTCTCGATGGGCACCCCGTCGAACTGCACCACGCCCGAGTCGGGCTGCAGGGTGCCGGTCAGCATACGCATGGTGGTGGTCTTGCCGGCCGCGTTGGGGCCGAGAAACCCCACCACCTCGCCCCGGTCCACCTCGAACGACACGTCGTTGACGGCCAGGAGGGGGCCGAAGCGCTTGGTCACCCCTTGTACGGCGATCATTCCTTCCTCCTTCCGCGTTTTACCCGGTGCCCGCCGGCCTCTGCCGAACCGCTCCGAGAGCGCCCGCCGCACCCCGGCCGCAGGCAAGGCCGTCTTGCGGCCCCTGCTCGTGCCGTGCACGAAAAAAGCCGCGCGAATCGCATCATCGCGCGGCCCGGGCAGCCCGTGCCTTCCCGCGCGCGAGCAACTCGCTTGGTCTCCCCCGTTTTCGCGCGGGGGCGAACGATTCTACAATGGGATGCCAGCGATGTCCAGAAGGTTTTCTGTTCCGAGCCCCACCCTTGCGGCCCGCCGATTGGGGGCCGTCAGCCGGAGGAATCGTCCCATGAACGGAATCCGTCGCTCGAAGCGCGGAAAACGACGCCACAGACGGCGATTCCCGGCGTCCGCCGCACTCGCGCTGGCCGCATGGGCGTGCGGGGGCGCGACCGATGCCGCACAGCAGGGACAGGCAGCCGCCGACTACGCCGATGTGACGGCGTTGCTCGAAACCGTGATCGAGCGGGAACGCGCCGACAAGGGGCTCGCGGCGGTCTCGATCGCGCTGGTGGACGGGGACGAGGTGGTCTGGGCGGAAGGGTTTGGCGCCCGGGACGCCGCGGGAGAAGTGCCCGCCACCGCCGCGACCGTGTATCGCGTGGGGTCGGTCTCGAAGCTGTTCACCGACATCGCCATCATGCAGCTGGTGGAGGCGGGGCGCGTGGACCTCGACGCTCCGGTGCGGACCTATCTCCCGGACTTCGCCCCCGACAACCGCTCGGGCACGCCGATCACGCTGCGTCATCTCATGGCGCACCGGTCGGGGCTCATTCGCGAACCACCCGCCGGGCACTACTTCGACGATGGCGGAACCGACCTGGCGGCCACGGTCGCCAGCCTGAACGGCACCGCGCTCGTCTACGAGCCCGGAGCGCGCACGAAGTACTCGAATGCGGGCATCGCCGTCGTCGGGTACGTCCTGGAAGCCCTCCAGGGCGAGCCCTTCGCCCGCTATCTCCGGCGCGAAGTGCTGGAACCGCTGGGGATGAACGCCAGCTCGTTCACACCCGATGCGAAGATCGTCGGCGATCTCGCGCACGCCTGGATGTGGGGGTTCGACAGGGGGCTCTTCGACGCGCCGACCTTCGAGCTGGGGATGGCGCCCGCAGGCAGCATGTACTCGACCGTGCTCGACCTGGCCCGCTTCATGAGCGCGATGTTCGGGCGCGGCGAAGGGGTGAACGGGCGCGTGCTTGGCGCCGGGACTCTGGAGTCGATGTGGGAGCCCCAGTTCGAGGAAGAGGGCGCGCCGAGCGGCTACGGACTGGGATTCTCGGTCCGGGAGCGCTTCGGAGAGCGATGGCTCGGGCACGGCGGTGCGATCTACGGCTTTTCGACCCAGTTGGCGTTTCTTCCCGACGCCGACCTCGGGGTGGTGGTCGTGTCCGCGGTGGATGGCACCAACACCGTTACCGGACGCATCGCGGACGCGGCGCTGGAGCTCATGCTGGCGGCGCGCGACGGCCTGCCGCTGCCCGCGGAGGCGCTGCCGGAGACCGCGCCCATCGATCCGGCGCTCGCGCTGGCGCTCGAGGGATTCTACGGCGCGAGCGCCGACGGACTCGAGTTCGATGAGCGGAACGGCGGACTGTACATGACCCCGATGCGGGGCGGCGCCACCGTCCGGATGCGCGCGCGCGGCGATACGCTGGTCGTCGATGACCGGGTGGCCTTCGGCGCCCGCTTCCTGCCGGGCGGCGACGATCTGATCGAACTCGGCGAGCCGCGCGTACTCCATGCGCGCCGCGCCCCGCGGGGTTTGCCGGACCCGCCGCCCGCCCACTGGGAGGGACTGATCGGCGAATACGGCTGGGACCACAACGTGCTCTATGTCCTGGAGCGGGAAGGCCGGCTGCACGCGCTCATCGAGTGGTTCTTCCTGTATCCGCTCGCGGAGATATCGGCGGACGTGTACGCCTTTCCCGACTGGGGCCTCTACCACGGCGAGCGGCTGGTGTTCGCTCGCGACGCCGCCGGGCGGGCGACGTCCGTCGAGGCGGCATCCGTCCGCTTCGATCGCCGGGAGGTGGGAACCGACGCGGGCGTGACTTTCCGCATCACACCGGTGCGCCCGGTCGATGAATTGCGCGCGGAGGCGCTGGCCGCGTCACCACCCGGTGAAGCCGGCCCCTTCCGCGACTCGGAGCTGGTCGAGGTGACGTCCCTGGAGCCGGGGATTCGCCTTGATGTCCGCTACGCGACCACCAACAACTTCATGTCGTCGGTCTTCTACGACGAGCCCCGGGTCTTCCTCCAGCGGCCCGCGGCGGAAGCCGTCGCACGCGTGCATCGCGCCCTCGCCCCCCACGGGTACGGCCTGCTGCTCCACGACGGCTACCGGCCCTGGTACGTCACGAAGATGTTCTGGGACGCGACCCCCGAGTCGCAGAAGCTCTTCGTCGCCGATCCGGCGAGCGGCTCCCGCCACAATCGCGGCTCGGCCATCGACCTCACCCTGTACGATCTCGCCACGGGAGAGCCCGTGGACATGGTGGGCGGCTTCGACGAGTTCTCGCCGCGCTCCTTCGCCGACTACCCGGGCGGCACCTCCCGCCAACGCTGGCTGAGGGAACTGCTGCGGCGCGCCATGGAGGCCGAGGGCTTCACCGTCTACGAGGCGGAATGGTGGCACTTCGACCATGACGACTGGCGTGAATACGGCATTCAGAACCTGACCTTCGATCAGATCACCGGGCAGCCATGAGGGCCCGTGACCGAGGAACATCCGTCATGACCAGAAGGCCGACGAATCAGCTCCTGGCCCATCCGATCCACAAGCGTGGCGACTGCGCCGGTCCCGGACGCGCATCGGGGTGGCGCGCCCTCAGGTTCATCGGTCTGGCCATCGCCTTCGCGGGTCTCGCGTGCGGCGGCTCCGGGGATGACGCCGGGGGTGGCGCAGCCGGCAGCGGAGCAGGCGCCGACGCCGGCACTTCCGTCGCGGCCGACGAACTGGTCCGCACCGCCGACCCGTTCGCGCGCGGCTACACCGAGGAGGACTTCCCGCGGCTGCGGGAGCTGGCCGAAGGGGTATACTCCTACGAGGCGCTGCGCTCGGCCGGGGACCAGCGCTTCACAACCGTCAGCATGTTCGTGGTGACCGACGAGGGCGTGCTGGTCGCGGACGGCCAGGGCAATGTGGCCGAGACGCAGCGCCTGATCGACCGCATCGCCTCGGTCACCGACCAGCCCATCACGCACGTCGTGATCTGCTCCGACCACGGCGACCACACCGCCGGCAACTCCGCATTCCCCGAGGACGCGGAGTTCATCGCGCATCCCACTTCGGCGCGGGTGCTCGAGGCCATGGCCGCCAGTCCCATCCGGCCCGCCGACCCGCCCCCGGTGGTCC
>VXMG01000011.1:0-9923 GCA_009841185.1 Gammaproteobacteria bacterium | reverse complement strand
GGCGTGCGCCTGGCGCCTAACCACTTCGTAGTCTCCGTTGCGGGGGGCCGACGTCTCGCCGGCCGGGGGGGCGGGATGGGTGCGAGCCAGCGCCAGCGCCTCGTCCCCGCTCAGACGGCTGAACACGATGTCGCCCTCCCCCAGCTCCTTCCGCTGGCTCAGGTACCGGGCAAGGGCCTCCCTATCCACGCGCCGCGGCGGTGCTCACGACGAGGCCTGCGATAGCCTGCGTGCAGGGGTGCCCTCCAGCCGGTCGAGCACCGCCTCCGCGATCTCGTCCTTGGGCATCAGCGGAAGCTCCTGGGGCTGGCCGTCGGGAGCCAGCAAGGTCACCGCGTTCCGTTCACCGAAGGGGCCGCCCCCGGGACCACGCGCGTGGTTGGCGACGATGAGGTCGAAGGCCTTGCGCTCCATCTTGCTGCGCGCGCGGGCAAGGAGCTCGTCGGTCTCCAGTGCGAAGCCCACCACCCTCGCCCCCGGCTTCCGCAGCGGCATGGTGTCCAGCGCCACGTCCGGGTTGGCGGTCAGTTCGACCGACATGGACTCGCCTTCCCGGGCGCGCTTGATCTTGCCGGAGCGGACGCGGGCGGGACGGTAGTCGGCCACGGCGGCCGCGAAGATCACCACGTCGGCGCGCGGGATCGCCTCGGCGACGGCGTCCAGCATCTCGCGCGCGGTGGCCACGCGGGTGCGCTGCACCCCGGGCGGGCGCGCCAGGTGGGTGGGACCGGACACCAGCGTCACGCGGGCGCCCCGCCGCCAGGCCGCGCGGGCGAGCGCGTGCCCCATCCTCCCCGACGAGCGGTTGCCGACGAAGCGCACCGGGTCGACGGGCTCCCGGGTCGGCCCGGTCGTGATCAGGACCTGCCTGCCTGCCAGGAAGGCGTCCTTCTCAAGCGCCCTGCCCACGTGCTCGACGATGTCCGGGGGCTCGAGCATGCGGCCCGGCCCCTCTCCTTCCCCGAACGCCAGCGGTCCGGTCGCGGGCCCGGCGACCGCGTAACCCAGTTCATCCTGCAGGTACGCGAGGTTGCGGGTGGTCTGCGGGTGCGCGTACATGCGGTCGTTCATTGCGGGGCAGATCACCACCGGGGCGCGCGTCGCCAGAAGGGTGGTGGTGAGCAGATCGTCCGCCCGGCCGGCGGCCGCCCGGGCGATGAGGTCGGCGGTGGCGGGGGCCACGCAGACGGCATCGGCCTCCACGCCCAGACGGATGTGCATGGCCGCCCCTTCCGCCGAGAAGAGTTCGGTCAGGACCTTGCGCCCGGTCAGCGCCTCGAAGCTGAGCGGGGTGACGAAGCGGGTCGCGCCCCCGGTGAGCACGACATCCACCTGCGCGCCCAGTCGGGTGAGGTCGCGCGCGAGCTGGACGGACTTGTAGGCGGCGATACCGCCGGCAACCCCCAGGACGATCCGGCGATCGCGCCAGGGACGCCGCGGGGCGAGCGCGCCGGACACCGATCAGGCCTCCTCGCGGCTATTCCGTGCCCTGGCTCCGAAACTGCAGCCGGTACTCGATGTGGTCGGAGGTCAGCGCCTCGAGCGCCTTGGTGGTCAGCTTCTTCTCGTCCATGGGCATCGCCTCGCGCGGCATCGCGTTGAGCTCGCGGGCATACTTCGCGGCGATCAGGACGCCGAGGTACTTGCTCATGGCGGGTTCGGCGACTTCCTGGGGTGTAAACACGCGCATCTGCTCTTCTCCGGAGATGTGGCTATTCCGATAAGATATCTAAATCCCGGGCGAGAAGTGTAGCGATCCCCCGGCGGAGCGACTCCGCCTCCTCCCTTGCGCCGCGCAGCGACCCGGCCGCGCTCCCGCCTCCACGCGCGATCGCCCGCACCGCCGCAACGGTCGCGTCCAGGTCGTCGTTGACCAGCACGTGGTCGAATTCCGGCACCCGCGCCAGCTCGTCGCGCGCGACTCCCAGCCGGCGGGCGACCTCGTCCCGGGGCTCGGTTCCGCGTCCCGACAGCCGTGCAAGCAGCGTCTCGAGCGACGGCGGCAGCAGGAAGACGAACACCGCCGAGGGGACGTTCTCCCGCACCTGGGCGGCGCCCTGGACGTCGATGTCCAGCAGCACGCGGCGCCCGTCGCCCGCTGCCAGATTGCGCAGCGGGGTCCCGTACATCCGGTCGTGCACGCGCGCCCACTCCGCGAACTCGCCCGCGTCCACCATGCGCTCGAACTCCTCCCGGGACACGAACTCGTAGTCGGCGCCATCGCGCTCGCCCGGGCGGGGCCGGCGGGTGGTCGCGGAAACCGAAAAGACGAAGCGGTCCCGGTCCGCAGCCAGCGCGCGGGCGACGGTGGTCTTGCCGACCCCGGTGGGCCCCGCGAGCACGATGGGGCCATCCCCGCGCGCCCTCCGCGTCACTGGACGTTCTCCAACTGCTCGCGAATGCGCTCCACCCCGCCCTTGAGCGACAGGACCGACTCCGCCATGCGGGCGTCGTTGGCCTTGGCGCCGATGGTGTTGGCCTCCCGGTGCATCTCCTGCATGATAAAGCCCAGCCGCTTGCCCACCGGTGCTCCGCCGGCTCCCTCGAGCGTTTCCTCGAAGAGCTGCATGTGCGAACGCAGGCGCACGATCTCCTCGTTGATGTCCCATCTCTCGGACAGGTGCGCGATCTCGCGGGCGATCCGGTCGGGGTCCGCGGGCACATCGCCGAGCAACTCCTGGATGGCCGCGCTCAGGCGGTCGCGCTCCCGGACGAGACGCGCCGGGGCCCGTTCCTCCACGCGGTCGAGTTCCTCGCGCATGCCGGCCAGCACGCCCAGGAGATCCGCCTCCAGGCGCTCCCCCTCCGCCCGCCGCATGCGGACAGCAGCGTCCGCCGCCTCGCCCGTCACCTCGCGCAGTTCGTCTTCGTCGATATCGATTTCGCGACGCGCGGAGTCCCTGCTCCGCATCACGCCCTGGAGCCGGATCAGCGCATCGAGCCCGATCCGGGTGTCCATCCTCAACTCCGCGGCGAGACGCTCGAGCGATGCCACCCAGGCGCGGGCCCGCTCCACGTCCACGAGGAGCTCCGGCTCGGCGCCTTCGCCGGCATCCAGCGTGAGCGAGTAGCTGACGTGTCCCCGCGGCAGCGACTTCTTCAACCAGCGTTCGATGCGGGCGTGATGACGCTCGCACCCGGGAGGCGTCCTGAGACGGGCGTTGAAAAAGCGGTGGTTGACCGTGCGAATCTCCGCGCGCACAAGGCCCTGATCCGTCTCGCGCGCAGCTTCGCCGTATCCCGTCATGCTGTGGATCACGTGCCCCGCCTTTGCATTCCGGGAGGAGTTCGTCCGGCGGCTGCTAGTTCCACAGCGTCCACTTGATCCCGTAGATGGACCGGCCGCCGGGGAGAAACCGCTCCGGGAAGTCCTGCAGCTCCCGCTCCGCTGTGAAGTTCTCGGTCAGCACGAAGAGATGGAACGTCAGGACGCGGAGCTGCAGGCGAAAGTACCAGCTCTGGTGATAGGGCACGGTGAGAAGCCCGGGCGCGTAGATCTCTCCCTCGGGGTCGGCTTCTCCCGGAAGCTCGTCACCGGGATCCTCCGGCGCCATGAAGGGCACGACCATGGGCTCGCGTCCCTCCACTCCGATCTCGGTCCAGATCTCGAAGTTCTCCGTCGCCAGGAACGTCCTGTGGTATCCGAGCTGCCCGTTCCAGCTCTCGTCCGGCAGATAGCGCCAGTCGGGCGCATCCTTGTCCCAGACCTGGTAGGACAACCCGGCGTAGAGGCCGTTGAAGTACAGGGGCACGCGGGCGCTGGCCTCGATTCCCGAACGCTGTCCGCCTTCCTGCACCACGCCCGCGGAGTCCATCGGGAACCCGAACGGCGTGAGCCGGTCCTGCTCGAGCTCGACCCGGGCCGCCCCGAGGGACAGGCCGCGCCAGGCGAACTGCGCTCCGACCCGGGTGGAGCTTCGCTCGGTGGTGAAGGACACGGGAGGCCCCGCAAGCCGGGGGATCTCCGGGATGGTGTCGCGCGGATCGAAGAGCCGGAAGGGAACCCCCGTCACGCCGTCCCGGGTTTCGCCGAAAAACGAGAGGCCGAGCAGGGGCGCGGTCCACGCGCGCAGGCTTCTCCGCGAGAGATCCTCCCCGAGCCACCTCTCACGGCTCCAGTCTCCCTCGATCCCTCCCAGAAACGTGTGCACGCCGCCGGCGACCTCCAGGGCCCGCTCGGGCCACGCATCGCCGCCCATCGATGCCCAACGTCCGGTGGTCCACACGCCCGCGCGCTCTCCAAAGGCGTGCTCGGCGGCGAGCCGGATGCCCGTCTGGCCCCGGCTCAGGGAGGCCACGGCCAAATCGGGGTTCGCTTCGTCCACGGGAGCGGTCGTGGAGGATCTGCCGGTGAAGACCTCGGCGGTGACTCCGGGCACCAGGTTGGCGCGGGCGCGCACGCTCCAGTCACTCCTGCCATGCTGCGCGGGCGTGTAGAGGGCGCTCGGGCGCGAGGCCGAGATGCGGCGCAGCTCCCCGCGCAGGCTCACGCGCGAGCCCAGGTGACGGCTGTAGCGCAGCCAGCCGCCGGTCGTCGCCCCGGGCTCCCTGCGCCCGGTGCCCTCGGTGTCGAGGCGGTCCAGCGTGAACGCAAGGCTCCCTCCCAGGGAGAAGGGGTGCGAGAAGGTCGCGCGCAGCATGTTGGTCTGAAGATCCCCGGTTCCCACCTCCACCAGGGAATACGGTCGCGGGTCATCGACCTCGAGGCTGGTCAGCTCCACGCGCAGGCCGTCGGTGGAGCGGCGCACGCGCACATGCTGGAATCCGGCCAGCCCGACCTGTGCCAGATCGGGGGCACCGGCCCTGAGCGGCACCATCTCGAAACCGTCGATATAGAGGCGTACGCGCCCGCCTCCGCCTCCGAAGGCGGTCACGATGTTGGGGGTTCCGAAGTCTCCTCCTCTCAGCGCGATGGTCCCCGGAATCTGATCCAGAAGCTGCGCCAGCGAGAGCGCCTGGTTGCCGAGCAACTCCTCGCGGTCCCATTCCCACACCCCCGTGGCCCATCCGCCGCGCGAGGGATCGGGAAGTTGCGGGAAGGGCTGGACGACGAGGGAGTCCGCGAGTGAATCCCCCTCGAGGGGGAATCCGCCGGGAGGAGCGAATCCGCCGCCGGGGAGAGAGTCCGCGGCCAGGGAGTCGGGCACCGGCGCGAGCGAGTCGGCCGCGGCCGCGAGGGAGTCGACCGCGGCGGTGTCGGCCGGAGGCGGAGGCACCGTGTCCGGAGGCTCCTGGGCCGCGGATCGCCCGGGAAGCAGGCAGAACAGGATGGCGAGGGCGACGGCCGGTGCCGGGGTCGCAGTCACGCGGCGCGCGTCCTGACCCACTCGATGAGCAGCCGGGTAGGGGACCCGTAGCCGCCCGGCCGCTGGTAGGGCAGCTTCCCTTCGCCATACGCGGTGCCGGCGATGTCGAGATGGGCCCATTTCGCGTCGCCCACGAACTCGCGCAGGAAGCATGCGGCCGTGATGGTGCCGGCGGGACGCCCGCCCACGTTCTTCAGATCGGCGGTGTGGCTGTCGAGCTGGCGGCGGTATTCCGGCCAGATCGGCAGCGGCCAGCAGCGCTCGCCGCTGAGGTCGCCGGCGTCGCGCAGCTCCGCCACGAGGGCGTCATCGGTCCCCAGGACCGCGGAAGCATGGTGTCCGAGCGCGATGACGCAGGCGCCGGTCAGCGTGGCGCAGTCCACGATCGCTTCCGGCTCGAAGGTGCGCGCGTACGACAGCGCGTCGGCGAGGATCAGCCTGCCTTCGGCGTCCGTATTGATCACTTCGATCGTCTTGCCCTCCCGGGACCCGATCACGTCTCCCGGCTTGACCGCACTTCCGTTCACGAGGTTTTCGGAACTGGGAACGATGCCGACCACGTTGACGTCCAGGCCGAGGCGGGCGATGCCTCGCATGGCGCCCAGGACGGCGGCGCCCCCCGACATGTCGAACTTCATGTCCTCCATGCCCTTGGCCGGCTTGAGCGAGATGCCTCCCGCGTCGAAGGTCAGCCCCTTGCCCACCAGTACCAGCGGAGCATCGCCGCGGGTTCCGCCGTGATACTCGAGCACGATCAGCCGCGGGTCCTCTGCCGAGCCCTGGGCGACGGCCAGCAGCGCCAGCATGTTCTCGTCCCGCATCTCCCGGGGCCCGAGCACCCGCACCTCGAGACCCAGCTCCGAGGCCAGATCGCTCGCCCTGTCGGCCAGGTGGGTGGGCGTGGCCACGTTCCCGGGCCGCGACTGCAGGGTGCGCGCGAAGTTCTCCGCCTCCGCCAGGATCGCCCCTGCGCGAGCGCCTGCCCGCATCGCATCGAGGTCGGATTCCGTCGCGATCTCCACGGTCGTGACGGTGGAGGGGGGCGGATCCTTCTCGCCGGGCCGAGTCTTGAGCTCGTCGAAGCGCCAGGCCGCGAGGACGGCGCCCTCCGCCACCACCTGCCCGAACCGCTGCGGGTCGATCGAAGGGGCGCCCAGGCCGTCGATGGTGACCCGCTCGATCTTCAGCTCGGACGCCTTGCGCACGGCGCGCGCGGCCAGCCGCCGGATGGCCTCGGGGTTGCAGTCGGCCCGCTTTCCGGCGCCGAGCAGAAGAAGGCGCCGCGGACCGGCGTCGCCGGGGTCGGCGTGGAACAGGTGGCCGCTGCCGGGGCGGCCGCGAAGATCGCCAGCCGCGCGCGCCACGGAACGAGCGAGAACCGAGCCCGGGGCGGCCAGGGGCGGAGCGTCGTGCCCCTCGAACAGAAACCCCGCCAGGAGCGGTGTGTCATGCCGGCCGGACGGCCCGCGAACGACCTCTACCCGCATGTGCCTCCGCCTACATGTGGTCGATCACGGCCTGTCCGAAGGCCGAGGTCGACACCTTGGTCGCGCCCTCCATCTGGCGCTCCAGGTCGTACGTCACCGTGCGGGCCGCGACGGCGCCCTCCAGGCCCCGGTCGACCGCCGCCGCAGCCTCCGCCCACCCCAGGTGCTCGAGCATCATTGCCGCCGACAGGATCAGCGACCCGGGATTGACCTTGTTCTGGCCCGCGTACTTGGGCGCAGTCCCGTGGGTTGCCTCGAAGAGGGCGACTTCGTCCCCCAGGTTCGCGCCCGGCGCCATCCCGAGGCCGCCCGCCTGCGCAGCGCACGCGTCGGACAGGTAGTCGCCGTTGAGGTTGGGCGTCACGATGACATCGTATTCCGAAGGTCTCAGCAGCACCTGCTGGAACATGGCGTCCGCAATGCGGTCCTTGACCACGATGCGGCCCGCGGGATCCTCGCCCTCCCAGATGGCCGACTCCGGAATCGTCTCATCCCCAAAGTCCCGGGCGGCGACCTCGTATCCCCAGTCGCGGAACGCGCCTTCGGTGAACTTCATGATGTTGCCCTTGTGCACCAGCGTCACCGAGTTGCGTCCGCGCGCCACCGCGTAGCGCAGCGCCGCGGCGACATGGCGATGGGTCCCGAACGGGCTGATCGGCTTGACTCCGATCCCGCTCCGCGGGCGCACGTTGGCGCCCATCTCGTCCACCAGGAACGAGCGCACCTTCTCCGCGCCCTCGCTGCCGGAGGCCCACTCGATGCCCGCGTAGACGTCCTCGGTGTTCTCGCGGAAAATCACCACGTCGAGCTTCTCCGGCTCGCGCATCGGCGAGGGCACCCCGGGGATGTAGCGCACCGGGCGAATGCACGAGTAGAGATCGAGCTGCTGGCGAAGCGTCACGTTGAGCGAACGGATGCCCTTCCCCACCGGCGTGGTGAGCGGGCCCTTGATGGCCACCTTGAACTCGCGCAGCGCGTCATAGGTCTCGTCGGGCAGCCACTCGCCCGTCTTCTCCTGCGCCTTCTCGCCCGCGTACACCTCCATCCACATGACCTCGCGCGAACCGCCGTACGCGTGAGCCACCGCCGCGTCGACCACGGCACGCGTGGCGTGCCAGATGTCGGGGCCGATGCCGTCCCCCTCGATGAACGGGATGATTGGCTTGTCCGGTACGTCGACTGCGCCGTTCTGAACGGTGACGGTCTCGCCCGCGGAGGGCACCTGAGCGTGCTTGTATTGTGCCATGAGGCTTCAGGGGAGCTAGGATACGGGGATGAGTTCCGGCGAGTCCGACCTCGCCCGGCGTTCGAGGACCCGCGAAGTTTACCGCGGGTGTCAGGCGCTAACAAGCGATTGCCGGGTTGCATGAGAGCCCGACCTGGGGTCATGGAGAGCCGAGGTGCGACGTACGAAAGAGGATCGAAGCCAGACCGGCTTCAAGCTGGCGCTGGTTCTGGCGCCCTTCCTGCTCGTGCTGGTTCTGGGAATGATCGAGTGGTGGATGCGCTCCCGGGGTCCGTAGGCCGAGCTCCGTCCCATTCGCGTTCCGGCCTCGTCCAGGAAATGGGACGTTGCCCGGCCGCGCGGTGGCCCGGGTAACGGAGATGATCGTTGGCACGGTTTCTGCTTCAGATCCCCCATAATGTCCTGATGCCTCGGGAGGGAATGATGCGCGCGATCATCGGTAATGCGGCGTTGGTGTTGGTGGCGGGGCTGACCTCGATCCCCGGCGGGGCGCGGGCTCAGGAATTCGCCGAGGAGTCCTCCCTGTCGTTCGCAGTGGGCGCTTCGGTCTGGGATGGCGTCGGCGTGGGGCTCGCCTACCGGTCGACCTCCCTTCGCTCGCGGACTCCCGCCCCGGCGGCGGAAGTGTTCTACGGCATGGGGGTGAGCGACCGTTACTACATCGATTCGTATACGGGATACGACTATTCCGGACCCCGGTGCCGCTGGTACGGGGGCGACTACCTCTACGGCTGGATCGACCCCTACGACTACTCCGTGCACCGGTGCCGGCGGCGGGTGAGCCGGTGGGGACTGGCGATCTCCTTCGGATTCGGGTGGCACTACCCCGCCTACTACAGCCCCTGGTTCGCCTGGCGTGACCCCTTCTGGAGCCCCTGGTACACCTTCGACCCGTGGTTCGGGAACGGCTGGTTCGCCTTCGGATGGCGCAGCCGGAGCTACGACCCGTGGTACTCGTATGACCCTTGGTACTCGTATCCCGTCTACCGCGGCTACCCCGTCTACCATGGCTATCCGGTGTACCATGGCTACGGCTCCTACGCCTACGCGCCGCGCTACCGCTACGTGAGCGGAGGCAGGCTGTCGTACGGATCCGGATACGCGGGCGGGTATGCCCCGGCTCCGGGCGTCCGGTACAAGGAAGACCCGCGACGGACGGCGGTGGCGCGTACCGCGCGGGTCGCGCCGCGCTCGGCCGCGACGCGGGTTTCGGCTCGGTCGACAGCCCTCTCTTCGCCTGCTGTGGAGAGATCGTCAGGCGTGACCGCTCGGCCGCGCGTGGTGCGCCCGGAACCCGGCTCGTCGAGGACCGCTCGGCCGCGAGGGAGCGCGGGTTCCACGGAGGCCGTCCGGCCCGGGACGCGCACCGCGACGCCGCGCGTACAGTCGCAACCACGTCCGCAGGTCCGGTCGGAGTCGGATGCGGCCTCCGTCCGTCCCAGGACGTCGCCCGGGTCCAGCGTCCAGCCCCGGTCCAGCGCGACGCGCGCCCAACCGCGCGCGTCGGCACCTCCGAATGTGCGCTCCCGGCCCACTCCAACGCTCCGCACTGAGCCACGGTCCAGTACGCCCCGCGTCCAGTCGCGGCCCGGCAACCCGCGCCCGCAACCGCGTGCGTCGGCACCGCCCAGCATGCGCTCCCGGCCCAATCCGGCGCCCCGCGTCCAGTCCCGGCCCGGCAACCCGCGCCCGCAACCGCGTGCGTCGGCACCACCCAGCATGCGCTCCCGACCGACCCCCGCGCCCCGCGTCCAGTCGCGGCCCGGCAACCCGCGACCACAGCCGCGCGCGTCGGCACCGCCGAGCGTGCGCTCCCGGCCGACCCCGGCGGTGCGTCCCCGGCCGGCCCCGGCGGCCAGCGCGCGCCCCCGACCGGCTCCGGCC